>JACPXH010000015.1 GCA_016196625.1 Candidatus Parcubacteria bacterium
CACCCGCCAGTCCGGCGCCGATAACCGAATTCTGTGCATAGACGATGTCGTTACCACCGGCGGCGGCGATACCCATCAGCACGCCATGACATGGGGAGCATTGGCAGCTTCTTCCGGCACCGCGCTTTCCACCGGCACCGCCGCCTCCACCGCCAATGACCTCCATACCCATACAGCGCCCCCAACGAGCAGCACCACGGCGATCACCGCTCTTCCCAAATACATTCAGCCCGTTATCGGCAAGGCGAATAATGTGGATGACCCCGTGCCCACAGGCCTCATTGCTATGTTTGACGGGGATCCGGCAAGCCCCTCATGGGACCTCCGTTCCGACTCCAGCGATAGCTTCAACGACCAGATGATGCGCGGAGCCGCCACGTACAGCGGCAGTTCCTCGGGCTCCAATACCCACAGTCATGCCGACTTCACGAGTGGCAATTCCGGCGCGCCTTCCGCCACATCATCCTTGAAGGGTAATCCTGCCAACGATAAGGCGGATGGCGGGCATCTCCATACCGAAACGGCATCTTTCACCGCCAACACAGACAACCAACCCCAATACTTCACCGTTATCTACGCCGAGAAAATCCCTGCGGTGGATCCCCAGCCCAATGTTACCACCATCTCGGACACGCCCGATCCGGTGGGGGTCGGGAGCGCGGTGACGTTCAGCGTGGGGTGGCAGGATTTGGATTCGGCGACGAGTTGGACGAGCGCGACGAGCGCGGCCCAATGGTCCGAGCGCTACTCCCCCACCTCCCTTGTCTTCAACAACCAGATGTGGGTTATAGGCGGATATGACGACAACGTTGCCGGCGGCTGCGTGGCGACATCCGAGTGCAACGACGTCTGGTACTCCACCACCGGTACCTCCTGGACCCAAAGCACTGCCGCGGCCCAATGGTCCGAGCGCTACTATCACACCTCCCTTGTCTTCAACAACCAAATGTGGGTTATAGGCGGATATGACGACAACGTTTCCGGCGGCTGCGTGGCGACATTCGAGTGCAACGAAGTCTGGTACTCCACCACCGGTACCTCCTGGACCCAAAGCAC
>JACPXH010000017.1 GCA_016196625.1 Candidatus Parcubacteria bacterium
TACCCCAAGCGCGCGAGCTCTCCGCGGGATCTGAGGCCGAGCGGGCACGGTGCCGAGCGGAGCGAGGCGAGCGAGGCCGAGGGCCAGCGAAAATCCTCGCTGGGGATTTTCGCGAAGCGGGAGTTCGCGCGCTTGGGGTGAGACCGTAGTGCTTTTTCCTAAACAATGCACGTAAATCTTACATAGGCATGGTCGATACGCAATTGACGGCGCAAAGAACTGGCGTGTCTCCCGCGGGCCAGCGCGGGCGAATTTTACTTTGGTTGCTGTGGATACTCTTTGCCGGCATGCTGGCCACACCGCTCTACGTCAACTCAAAGTTCTTTTTCCCATTCATCACTTCAAAAGCCCTGGCCTTTCGGCTCCTCGTTGAGGCGGCGGTGGTGCTCTATATACTTTTGGCCCTCCGCGTCCCTGATGTTCGGCCGCGGCTCACGCTGGTGCACTGGGCGGTGCTTGGGTATTGGGGCGTTCAAGTGCTCGCGAGTCTCCTCGGGGTAAACCTCTACCGGAGTTTCTGGGGCAATGCCGAACGCAGCGAGGGGCTCCTCGCGCTAAGCCATTTGGTGGCCTACTTTTTTATATTGAGTTTTACGCTGCGGTCGTGGCGCGACTGGCGCAGACTTATGTTGGTTTCGCTGGGTGTGTCGGTGCTCACCGGCATCTACGGCTTGGCGCAACTCACCGGCCAGGAGACACTTTTTGGTTTCATTCGTATTCTCGGGTCCGGCCGCATTGCCTCCACCATTGGTAACGCGAGCTTCTTTGCCGGGTATTTGTTGCTTCACGTGCTGCTGGCAGCGGTCGTGTTTGCGCGCGAAGCGAACTGGGGCTGGAAAGTTGCCGTGGCTGGGGCCGGTCTCTTTGATCTGCTCATCTTGTTTGCCACGGAGACACGCGGGGCCGTCTTGGGGCTGGTGGTGGGACTCGCGGTAGTGGGCGCGTGGCTGGTTATTTCAGTACCGTCACGGAAAGTTCGCCTGTCCCTGTCGGCAGCAGCTTTAGTGTTCGTGCTGGCTGCGGTTTTTGTGTTTGTAAACCGTGAGGCTGACTGGGTAGAGGCGAATGGCACGCTCCGGCGGCTCGCCACCATTTCAGCCGCGGACATTACCACGCAGTCCCGCCTGGCGGCCTGGCGAGCTTCGTGGGCGGCGTGGCGGGAGCGGTTTTTCCTCGGGTGGGGCTATGAAAATTACAACGTAGCCTTCAACAAGCACTTCCCCGGGGTCATCTACCGCGACGAAGGGTCGCAGGTGTGGTTTGATCGGGCGCACAACATAGTTTTTGACGTTGGTGTTACGAGTGGGCTCGTGGGGTTGGCGGCATACGCAAGCATTTTTGCGGCGGCGTTCACGGTTCTGCGCCGTTGGGGACGGCAGACGCCACGGGGGCGAATTCTCGGCATCGTTCTCGTCGGTGGCCTTACGGCGTACGTGTTCCAGAACCTGTTTGTGTTTGATACTTTGGGCACTTACCTTTTGTTTTTTGCGCTTCTGGCCCTTGTGGCAAGTGGCGGGCACGAGTCAGCAGCTCAAGAAAACACACCGGCCAAAGTTTATTCCGTGGGCACGACCGGGGTGGCTACGGCGGTGGTGGCGGTTGGCATGGTGGTGGCGGCTTACTTTTTTAACCTCCGGCCGGCTCTGGCCAACCGCGCCGTGGCCGAAGCCGGAGTGATCGCGCGTTCCGGTGATTTAACCGAGGCGGTCTCGGCGATCGAACGATCGCTGGACCTCGGCACCTACATGCGTTTTGAAGCCCGACAGAAGTTCGCCGAACTCGTCCAGAGCGCCCAACGCAGCCCCGACCTCCCCCGCGATACGAAACTTACCCTGTTTCAACGAGCAGAAGACGAACTCAAGCGCAGCGTGGCTGAAGAGCCACAAGACGTGTTCCACTTGGTGTATCTGCTCACGCTGTATAACTCGAGCGATGAGGTTGACCCGGCCGCGCTCGATCGGCTTGCGCAAGTGTTTGAGGGGGCCGTTCAGCTTTCTCCGGGCCGGGCCGCACTCTATTACGAATTGGGTCAGGCCAAGATGAGTCAACGCAAGTTCGACGAGGGGATTGCGGCGTTTCGCCGAGCCGTGGAGTTGGCGCCCAACGTGATGGAGGCGCACTGGAATTTTGGCGCAGCACTCACGGTGGCCGGCCGCGACGCCGAGGGGCAGGTTGAATTTCAAAAAGCAGCCGAGCTCGGGCTCAATTTAAATTCTCTGCGGCACTTGAAGCGCATCGTGCGCGTCTATAACGCCCGGCGCGATTTTGCGAATTTGGCGAAGACCTACGAGGCGATTGTCGTGTTGGAGCCGTCAGCCCAGACGTACGCGTCGCTGGCCGCAACGTACATGGAATTGGGAGAGAAAGACAAAGCGATTGCGGCGGTCAATCATGCGGTTGAACTCGACGGCAGTTTCGGCCCGGAAGCCGAAGCATTTCTTGAATCGCTCCAAAAGATAAAAAATACGCCCGGTCAAAGGCAGGGGTTGCGATGACGTATCATCTCGCGGCGGTCGCCGCAAGATGACGCGTATCAACCGCGGTACACCGCCGTCGTTTCCCGTACCATTCGCTCGAGGGTGAAGTCGCGGCGGACTATTTCTTGGGTGCGCTTGGCCGTTGCGGCGGTTTCGGCCGGGTGCGCGAGGGCGTGGGCGATGGCGCCTGCGAGCGCAGCCGGGTTCGCTGTCGGCACGAGTGGGCCGCCGTCGGGCGAGAGCATCTCCGGGATGCCGCCTACGCGAGTTGCAACGATCGGCACTTCGGCGGCCATGGCTTCGAGGATAACGTAGGGCCAGCCTTCTTTGACTGATGGCAGTACGAACAAGTCGAACGCCTTGAGGTATTGGGTGGCGTTAGGGAGGGCGCCTGCGAGGATAACCGTGTCCGCGAGTTTATTTCGTTCGATGAGCGATTCGAGATGCGGGCGTTGGCTGCCGTCGCCGATGATTACGCCTGCGATGTCGGGATGAGTACGGCGAACCTCGAAGAGCGCGGCCAATAGGTACGGGAGGCCTTTGGTGGGGTAGAAATTGGCGATCGTGCCGATGGTGCGCTCGGGCAATGCGTGGCCGACTTTTTGTTCGAGTGCTCCGCGCGCGGCGGTGCGATCCAAGAATTCTAGAGTGCCGATGCCGTTTGGGATGTGCACGATGCGTTCCGGCCGAGCGAGGCGCTCTCCAATCGCGCTTTCGCGGTCAGCGTTTGAGACCGTGATGATGGCGTCGCGGAACGGACGCGCGAGCTGTTCGAGCAGGCGGTAAAACATTTTTTGCCAATGCGGCAATGGTTCGTGGAACACGAGTCCGTGAGCAGTGAACACCGTTTTGGGCACCCGCGTCATTTTGGCGGCGAGCCCGCCGAGGATGCCTACTTTTGAGCTGTTCAGATGTACTACATCCGGCCGCTCTGTGCGCAAAAGCGCAAAAAGTTCAAAAAATCCGGCACTGTCGCGTAGGGGATTGATGGCGCGACCAACCGACGCAAGTACATGTGTTCGTATGCCTCGTTTACGCGCGCGGGCGATAAGATCGTCTCCGACTTGAACAGTAGCATCCTCGCCGCAGGCAATTGCTGTCTCGTACTGGTCTTTTGGCAGATTGGACGCCAAATCCAAGACGTAGCGTTGCGCCCCGCCAAACTCGGATTGGGTGACGACGTAGAGGACTTTTGTTCTATTCGGCATGAGCGCTCACACTGTAGCACCACTTGACGAAAAGTCAATAATTTGATAGGGGTGTATTGGGTGCGTTCTTTGCAGTTACGGTGATCGTAAAATGGGAGGGTGTTTCATGGTGAATGAGCCCTTGACGATCGGGGTAGCAATCCAGCCGGATGTACTCACATCCCATTGGGCCGTTTCAGCGAGCATGGAATTGGGGCGGCGGCTACCGCTTCGATTCACGCTCGGGTTTGAGCGGTACCCGCCCCATATAACGCTCTACCAGGCAAGTTTCCGGTTGGACCCGGGGTCGCTTGGGTCGCACCTTCAGAAAATCGAATGGTGGCCGGCATACTCAGTTGCCGTATCTGGTTTGGAGATTTTTGCGGAGTCCTTCATCTTCGCAGATCTTCAGTCGTCGCCAGAACTCATGGCGATGCATCAATCGGTGGTTTGTGCACTTGCGCCGCATCGCGCGCAAGACGAAGCGCCAGCAGCCCGGCAGAGCCTGACGGGGCTCTCCATCCGCGAAACGGAAAACATAAAGCAGTTTGGTTATCCATTCTGCGGGGATGCGTTCTGGCCTCATATTACGCTCGGTCGGACGGTATCCCGAGTCGGGCGCGGGGAACTGGACGCGATCCTCGCTGGTTGCCCCCCGCCTCGTGAGACGACTTTCCAACGGCTCATGCTGTACGTTGGTGGACCCGATGGGCAGTGCGACCGCATCGTTGCCAAAAGGGAATTCTGAACAGAGAGGAGGTGAGAAAGATGCGGGTGATTCGTAGGGGCATGGAAGAGATCGCCGTGATCGACCCGCGGAAGAAGTATGGTGAGTCTGGGCAGTACGTGTCTTACGAATGCACCAAGAAGGACTCGAAACTCAACATCGTCAGGATCCTCGCGGCCGCCAGGGCAGAACGCATGGAAATCCGGTACTACTACCGGAAGATGACGAGCATGGCCGGTGAGTCAGTGCCGGTCAAGGTCATCATCACCGAGATCCCGCCCGGGCACGTGCAGCCCTTCCACACACACCTTCTCATCCATGAGGTCACGCATGTGGATGAAGGCGAACTCATCGCCATCGAAAGCGCGGATCTCACCGAGGAGGACTGGGCGCTGATCGTGACACAAGGCGAGGTCCTTAATCCAGGCGACACCGTGCTCGAGGAGCCCGGAGTGCGGCATACCGTGATGAACCGCGACCCAGAGCGGTACTGTATCATCACGACGGTACAAGCTGATCGTACGATCTCGTCCGAGCAGTTCAAGTCGGACTGGGTTCGGGAGGAGCCGCAAGCGAAGGAGGCAGGAGAAGTTCCGGTGGTTCGGGCCCGAGAAACGGTCTAGCGGAGGGAGGTTTTCAGGAGGCGCAGTCCGCGTGATGCGGGCTGCGCTTTTCCCTTTTCGTGGTCTCGCGAATTGAATGATGACGTGATGATTGACTTTTTGGCTTTCAGATGTCTACAATAGTTGAGCATGGTGGTTGATGAAAAACGAAAGCCAAAGCGCATTTTAGTAACCGGCGGAGCCGGTTTTATTGGGTCAAATCTATGCGAATACCTCGTGGGTCGAGGAAATTTTGTGATTTGTCTGGACAACTTTTTTACGGGTTCCCGGCGTAACATTGAACAGTTGCTCGACTCACCTCGATTCCGCCTTTTCGAATACGATATTGTCAAACCCTTTGACATCTCCGGCCCCATTGACGAGATATACCATCTGGCTTGTCCGGCAGCCCCGCTCCACTACCAGTTCGATCCGGTCGAAACCATGCGGATCAACGTGGTTGGAACCTTCAACGTGCTCGAACTCGCGCGCGCCAAACGCGCCAAGGTACTCTTCGCTTCCACCTCCGAAATCTACGGCAATCCCACGGTCCACCCGCAGCCGGAAACGTACGCGGGCAATGTGAACCCCACTTCACGCCGGTCCTGCTATACCGAGGGCAAGCGCGCGGCTGAAACGCTAGTCATGGATTATCACCGTGAGTATGGCGTGCCTGTGCGCATTGTGCGAATTTTCAACACGTACGGTCCGCGCATGTCGCTCACCGACGGTCGGGCCGTACCGAATTTCTTTGTACAGTCTCAACGCAACGAGGCGCTGACCGTTTGGGGGGACGGCACGCAGACGCGCAGTTTCATGTACATTTCGGATTTACTGAAGGGTTTGGTAACACTGATGGAGCAGGAGGAACTGTTGGGGCCGGTCAACATTGGCAACCCCGACGAATATACGATTCTGCAGTTTATTGATGAGATCCGTGCGGCCGTGGGTTCTACCAGCGAAGTGAAATTCGTCCGCCCCTTGCCCGAAGGCGACCCGGAGCGGCGCAAGCCGGATATCACTTTGGCGAAAGAGAAACTTGGTTGGGAACCGGAGGTCTCGCTCAAAGACGGGCTCGCACGCACCATTCCCTACGTGCGCGAACACCTGGGACGTATGCGCCGCGTGCTCATTTTTTCGGTCGCGTACTTTCCCTTTGTGGGCGGGGCAGAGGTGGCGGTTAAAGAAATCACGAGCCGCATCCCGGATTGGCACTTTGACTTACTCACTGTTGATCTCGCTGGCAACTTGCCCCGGGTTGAGCAGATGGGTAACGTGACAATTCACCGGCTGCGCATGGGTGGCCTCGCGCGGCTCTTTGCGGGTTCTCACCGGGGCAAACGCGCGCTCAAATACTTCTATCCCGTCTTCGCGCTTTTCAAAGCGCACCGGCTCCACCGGCACAATCCCTACCAGGCGGTTCACGCCATCATGGCGAATTACGCCGGTTTCGCCGCGCTCTTTTTCAAGTGGCTGCACCCGATTATTCCCTTCCTGCTGACCCTGCAGGAAGGCGATCCCATCGACTACATCAAGCGCCGCGTGCGGCTGTTTGTCGTGACCCCATTGCTGTTTAGACAGATTTTTCTTAAGGCAAGTTACGTGCAGTCCATCTCCAAGTACCTCGCCAAGTTCGCGCAAGGCATGGGCTATCGCGGTCCGATCGAGGTAATTCCAAACGGCGTTGATGTGGCGCATTTCATGAGGGAGGTTCAGGCGGCAGATCTTAAGGCGCTCCGTGAGAAACTGGGGCTGAAACCCGAGGATACCGTTGTGATCACCACTTCCCGCCTTGTGCTCAAAAACGGGGTGGACGACCTCATTAAAGGCGTGGCGCAGGTACGTCGCCCCGTGAGCGCCGAGGCTCGGCAAAGCCGGCCGGTCAAGCTCCTAATTTTGGGAACGGGACAGGACGAGCCAATGTTGCGAGCGCTTGCCAAAGACCTGGGAGTGCAGGATCAAGTTTTGTTCTTGGGTCAGATTGTCCACGCAGAGCTGCCGAACTATTTAAAAATTTCAGATATCTTCTGTCGTCCGTCGCTGTCTGAGGGGTTGGGCAATTCGTTCCTTGAGGCCATGGCCGCCGGTGTGCCCATTATCGGAACACCTGTTGGTGGGATTGTGGATTTCTTGGAGGATCGCACAACCGGGTTATTGTGCGAGGTGCGCAGCCCCGCAAGCATTGCGAAAGCCATCGAGACGTATCTAGCGAATGACGAGCTGCGCCGCGCGATTATTGAAAAAGGCCGGGCACTGGTCGTGAGCCACTACGACTGGGTCCAGATTGCACAGCGCATGCATACCATCTACGAACGGCTGCTCGCGTAGCTATGCGCATCCTCATCGCCGCTGAAATTTTTCCGCCCGATATCGGCGGGCCGGCGAGCTACTCGGAGGCACTCGCCGAGGCGTTGCAGGCGAGGGGGTTTGAGGTTGCCGTCGTCTGCTACAGCGACCGTCCCGACGGTCCGGCCCAGCCCTTTCCGGTGCACCGCATTGTCCGCGGCGGCAAGTTCCGGCACTACCGCGCCTACGCGAAGGCTCTGGGTCGCGCTGCGGCAGGTGCTCAAGTTATTTACGCTCAGGGGCCGATTGGCTCGGGCCTACCCGCTTGGTGGGTTAGCCGAAAGACCGGCGTGCCGTATGTCGTCAAAGTGGTGGGGGATTACGCGTGGGAGGCGTACCAGAACACGGGCGAAACCGCTCAGCGGGGCGGTCTCCACGGCATTGACGAGTTCCAGCGCCGGAGTGTAGGCGGTTTACGGGTAAGGCTGCTTCGCTTCTTTGAGCGGCTGGTCGCGCGTAGCGCGAGCCGCGTCATCGTGCCGAGCCACTACCTTGCCCGTATCGTTGCGGGCTGGGGAGTCGAGCCGGAGCGAATTTCGTTGGTTTATAATGGGTTTGAGGCGCCGGCTGTTCCCGAGCGCGGCGTCGCACGCCGTGAGCTTGGGGTTTCTGGGCAGATGGTTATTTCGGTGGGGCGGCTTGTGCCGTGGAAAGGGTTCGACGTGCTCCTGACGGCACTGGCGCAGCTCGCCGGGGTTCAGCTGATTATCATTGGCGACGGGTCTGACCGTACGCGGCTCGAACGGATCGCGGATGAGCGCGGCGTTGCCGAGCGCGTCCGGTTTGTCGGTCGGTTGCCCCGCGAGCGCGTGCTCGCGCGCCTCGCGGCAGCGGATGTATTCGCGTTGCTCTCCGCATATGAGGGATTGCCGCACACGGTGCTTGAGGCTATGTCTGCGAGGACGCCGGTTATCGTCTCCGCAGCCGGCGGCAACCGTGAGGTCGTGGAAGACGGCGTGAATGGTCTAGTGGTTGAGCCGACACCTGCGGCCGCGGCAGAGGCGATTTCCCGGCTCTTGGCCGACCCCGCGTTGCGCGAACGGCTGGCCGCAAACGCGTTTGCGGGTCTAGAGCGGTTTTCGTTTGAGCGGATGATTGAGGAAACGGTTGGTGTCTTGGAAAAAGTTCAAATGTCAAAGCCCAAATGACAAATCAAACCCAAAGCTCAAATGTCAAAGTGTTTTGGACTTTGGATTTTGACATTGATTTGGCATTTGGATTTTGTCATTAGTCATTCCCGCTCATGCGCGTTCTCATGATCAGTTTAGATCGCGGCCTTCTCGGCGCCCCCGGTGCCGGGGATGTCTTGGCGCGGCACGTCAAATACGGCGAGCGCGTGAACAAGTTCGATATTATCGTTTTTTCCCCGCGTGGCTTCGTGCCGAAAAACGCAAGCCAGAAAGTGGATATATGGCCCACGAATTCGCGTTTGCGCTTAAGCCGCATTTCTGACGCGTGGCGAATTGGTTGCGCCATCAGCGAGCGTCACCGGCCGGATTTGATTGTGGCGCAAGATCCGTTATTTACTGGTCTGGTCGGGTTGTGGCTGAAGCGACGGTTCGCAGTGCCGCTGGTGGTGGATCTGCACGGCGATTTCTGGGGGAACGTGAAGTATTGGCGTGAATCCCCGGTCTATTTTTTCTGCCGGCCGATTATCTCATATGTGGTAAAGCGCGCCGACGGCCTGCGGCCGATTTCTGCGGGTATTGCCGGGGCGCTGCGGCGTTCCGGAATTCCAGACGAACGCTTGGCAGTGATTCCCACGCCGGTGGCGCTTGACCGGTTTGCCAAGCCGGAGGCGACGGCAATCGAGCGCATTCGAAAGCGCTGGGCTGGGATACCAATCGTGATTTTCGTGGGACGCCTCGTGAAAATTAAAAACGTGCCCATGTTGCTTGAGGCTTTCGCGGCGGTGCGTCGTACCCATCGCGCCGCCCTCGTTATGGTCGGCGACGGCCCCGAACGCGCCGCGCTCGAACGCCGGGCAGCGCGGCTGGGCGTCGCGGCTCAAGTTTCGTTCCTCGGCCGACTCTCTCAGGACGAACTCGCGGCGCTGTACGGGGCCGCTGCGGTAACGGTGCTCGTTTCCTACGCCGAGAGCTTGGGCAAAGTGTTGATTGAAGCGGGGATGGCCGGCTCGCCCGTCATTGCGACCGCCACGACCGGTGCGCAGGATATCGTTTCGGACGGCGAGTCGGGCTGGCTTGTGCCGGTGGGGGACACCGCGGCACTTACCGAACGACTTGCCTGGACGCTCGATCATCCAGCGGAGGCGGCTGCGGTCGGCGAGCGGGCGCCGGCAGTGCTGCGTCAAAAGTTCGATCCGGAGACTGTTATCAATAGCATGATCGCGTTTTGGCAGCGGGTTGTCTCTCAAAAATCCTTATGAATGGTCGTCTTTCTACGAGAGATCGTTCCGAGAGCCCGGTCGAGACCGGCGTCGCGCAGGCCGAGCGGGCATGGCGCCCACCTACATTTTGCTTCACAAAATGTAGGTGGGCGAGTGAGGTCGAGCGAGAGTGCGGCGGTCTCGCTGGGACCGCCGACACGTCCGGACGAGGCAGGGCTCTCGGAACGACGACCAAACATACATGAAACTCCTCATGATTACCCGCAAAATTGACCCCGCCGATCCTCGCGCCAGCTTTACCATCGGTTGGGTTGAGGCCCTCGCGGCGCGCGTGGAGCAGCTCAATGTCATCTGCCAGGAGCGCGGCGCTTGGACCGCGCCCGCGAATGTGCGCGTGTATTCGCTCGGCAAGGAAATTGGTGCTGGGAAGCTTAGACAACTTTGGCGTCTTCTCCGATTCTGCCAGAGCCTTACCCGCGAGGTGGACGGCGTGTTCTGCCACCAAAACCCCATTTACACGATTCTGGTCGCACCGTGGGCGAAACTTCGGCACAAGCGCCTCATTGCGTGGTACACCCATAAATCGGTGGATCTCAAAATGCGCCTCATGCACCGGTTTGCTGATGGCGTGCTTACTGCTTCGCCCGAGAGTTTCAGGCTGCAGAGCAAGAAAGTGTGGATTGTCGGCCACGGCATTGATACCGAAATATTCACGCCGGCGCTTTCGCGGGACGACTCCTCGCGCAGCGGGCGTTTCCGTCTCATTGCGGTCGGCCGTCTTTCACCGGTCAAACGCTATGAGGTTGTAATTGCGGCACTTGCCGTGCTCCCGGCAGAGGATCGCGCCGGGCTCACGTTTACCATTGTGGGCGATCCCGGCCTGTCGGAACAGCGCAGCTATCGCGATAAGCTCCGGCGGCTTGCCCGCGAACGGCAGGTGGAATCAATGGTGCAGTTCTTGGGTGGGGTCCCGCACGAAAAGATCTGGGCGACCTACCAAGAAGCCGATGCGTTTGTGCATACATCTGAGACCGGCAGCATTGATAAGGTGGTGTTGGAGGCCATGGCGTGCGGTTTGCCAGTGGTGAGCTCCTCCGAGGCATTTCGGGCCATGCTCGCGCCTTGGAGGCAACTCTTGGTGTTTGAGCCAGCGAGTGCCTACGAGTTGGCAGAGCGCGTGAGCCAGTTGCGTCGGCTTACGCCAACGGAACGGCGCGAGCTGGGCAGCCGTCTGCGTGAAATTGTGGTTCGCCAACACAACCTCGCAACATTAGCAGTTCGCATTTTGAAAGCGTTTTCAGTATGACTCGTCAGCCGACCATCTGTACGTTTGGTATCTTTAATCCCGGCTACTCGCGTAGCCGCATGATGCGACTTGGCCTCGAGAGCTTTGGTTGCCGCGTGGTGATCGTTCAAGACAGAACGCCCGGCTGGCGCAAATACGTCAATCTGCGACGTAAGCTCAAAACGGCTGCCAATCAGTTCGACGTGCTCCTCGTTTGTTTCCCCGGTCAGACCGCGATGGTGTTGGCGCGCCTGACCAGCTTGAAGCCCGTCATCTTCGATGCGTTTACGTCGCTCTATGATTCCGACGTATACGATCGAGCGGTGGTGGCGCCATTCGGTTGGGGAGCGCTCTGGCGGTTCTGCCTGGACTTTCTTTCTTTGCACCTCGCTGATTTCGTGCTCGTCGACACGGAAGCGCAACGGCGGTACTATGTTCGCACCTTCAAGCTCAAGCCCGAACGGATCGGCGTGGTGCCGGTGGGATCGGTGGAAGGCATCATGCAGCCCCAGCCTCTGGCGAACCGTCAGCCCGGTGAGCCAGTCCTCGTGCACTTCCACGGGAATTTTATTCCGCTTCAAGGAGTGGCGGTAATTCTTGGCGCGGCTCGGCTGCTTAACACCGAGCCCATTCGCTTTCAGATCATTGGTCGCGGGCAGCAGTATGACCAGATGCGAGTTCAAGCCCGGGCCTCGCAGCTTACGAACGTGAGTTTTCTCGAGCCGGTACCGTATGAGGAACTTCCTCGGTGGATGGCGCAGGCTGACATTTGTTTGGGGATTTTTGGCGCCACTCCCAAGTCAAGCCGGGTGGTGCCAAACAAAGCCTTTGAGGCTTTGGCTTGCCGCCGGCCGCTCATCACCCAAGATTCGCCGGCCAGTCGCGAGATTCTTGTGTCCGGCGTGCATGCGCTGCTTATACCCGCCAATGATCCGGCCGCGCTCGCCGCAGCCATCCGGCAGCTGGCGGCCGATCCGGCACTGCGGGAGCGTTTGGCCGCAGCTGGCCATGAGTTATTTTGTCGGGAGTTGACGACCGTTCGAATTGGCGAGCGCCTGAAGCCGTTCGTTGAGCGCTTCCTATGACCAGAGAACGCATTTCGCGGGTACTGATCGCGATTCTGATCGGAGCCTTCCTGCTTCGGGTGGTCGGCTTGCAGTATGGGTTGCCGTACCGGCTCGTGGGCGACGAAGAGTCGTACGTGGGCGGAGCGCTCAAGATGTTGGAACTCAAGACGTTTATCCCGGCCTTCGCCGGGCCCGGTTTTGAGCCGTTCTACTTGCCGCCGGTCATGTACTACGCGCTCCTGCCGGTGTTTCTGGCGGTGCTCGGCGTGCAGTACCTTACCTCTGGCGCCGGCAGCCTGGCGGTATTGCGCGATTCTATAGCGCTCGATCCCACGTGGATATGGCTTTCGGCAAGAGTCATGTCCGTGTTCATGGGCACGGTGAGTGTGTGGCTCGTTTATATAATCGGTCGCGATCTCATCTCGTCCCGCGCCGGACTTTTTGCCGCGGCGCTCTTGGCAACGAGTTTCATGGCCAGCAGTATTTCGCACTTTGCGCGCCACTGGGTGCCAGCGCTCTTGGTGGTGTTGCTGGCGCTTTGGGCAAGCAGCCGGTTGCTCACCGCTTCCCCAGGGCATAGCCGACGATGGTATCTTTGGATTGGGGTTTTCGCCGGTCTCGGTTTTGGCGTGAATTACGTTCCAATGCTTGCGCTCCTGTTGCTTTTTGCCGCGCATCTGCTAAAACACGGCGGCACCCTCTGGACGAAACTTCGTTCGCGAACGCTCTGGGCGGCCGTTGGCATTGCCGCGGCTATAGGTGTCGCCATCGTGCTGCTCCATCCGAACGCGTTCTTTCGGATTTTAGTGGGTGAAGCGGGCTCGTTCTCTGTTCATAAATCTGCGTCGGCCTTCGCCGGAGGGTTACGCTATTATGGCCAGGCCCTCATCGTCTATGAGCCGGCGCTGGTTATCTTCGGTCTCCTTGGTTTTGGTTACCTCTTCTTTGCTCGGCGCCGCATTTTTTGGTTCTTGGCGCCCTTCATGCTTGTCTATCTTGCTGCGCTTTACCTTTTCTTCCACGATGAAGTGCGCTATGTGTTGCTACTTGTGCCGTTTCTGGCGCTTGCCGGCGCTGCTGTCCTTGATTGGTTTTGGAGTCGATCGCCGACGTTCGCGTTTACGCTCGTGGTGGCAGCGCTCGCTTTTTCCGGAGTCACTGCTGCACGCCTCGATTTTTTACTGCTGCAAGACGACACCAGGTTGCTGGCCAAGGCATTCGTGGAAAACAACATACCTGTTGGTGCGGCAATTTTGACCACCGTGCGCGAGGTCCGACTTACCCCGACCCGAGCAAGTTTGGAGGCCCAAGCGCTGCTAGATCCCGCATCGCTGCGCGCCCCGGAGCGAGCGCTGTTGAGGCGCCCTGAAGACACTTGGCCCACCCCCCGTTTTGCCACGTTCAACGCCCACTTTGTCGCCCCGGAACAGCGGCCGGCATTCGAGGCGTCTCAATTTCAGTATGTGCTTTTGCAGTACCGCACGCCCGCCGACCTAGCCGAAGCATTTAAAGCCTTGCGTGAGCGTTCCGAGCTGGTGAAAAGCTTTATCGGTTCGCCCGATGTACTTGGCAACGACATCACTTCGCCCGCAACTCTCTTTTCGCTCAAGCGTCTGGGGCCAACCATGGAGTTGCGTGTTCTGAAAGCGCTATGAAAATGCTCTACATCGCGAACGCTCGGATTCCCACGGAAAAAGCCCACGGGATCCAGATTATGAAGACGGCCGAAGCGTTTGCCGCGGCGGGCGTTGGAGTTGAGCTCGTGCTCCCGCGTCGGCACAACCGCTTCAAGGGGTTGGACCCTTTTGCGTATTACGGGCTCAACCGCCGGTTCCCGATCCGTTTCCTTCCGTCGCTCGATGTAACCCGGCTGCGACTGTTCGGGCATCCGGCGTTCGTGCTCCAACAGATCAGTTTTTCGTTCATCGTTGCCGTCTGGCTCTTGGGGCAGCGCGCGGACGTATACTACTTTCGAGATCTCCTGGCTGCGTCTTGGTTCAGCCGGCTTTGCCGGCGCGGTGCGGTTGGTGTCGAGATCCATAGTGTTTCCCCTCGGCGCGCGCGGTTCTACCGAGCACTCAGCTTCCGGGTTGGGCGGCTGGTCGCCATTTCGCACGGGGTGCAAGACGCCCTTCTGGTCTGCGGGGTCGCGGCCGAAAAGATTACGGTGGCGCCAGACGGCGTTGATCTTGCTTCTTTCGAGCGGACGCTGAACCGCGCCGAAGCGCGGACGATGCTGAATTTGCCGGCTCACGCACACCTCGTCGTCTATGCCGGCAACCTGTTTCCGTGGAAAGGGGTGGATACCCTTATCGAAGCGACACCCGACCTGCCGGAAGGTACCGAGGTTATCTTCGTGGGTGGTTCGCCCGACCAGCTTGCGCGCGCGCGCCGCTTCGTGCAGAGCCGCGCGATCGATCACGTGCAGTTCGTGGGCCACCAACTGCCCACCGATGTGCCACAGTACCTGGCCGCAGCTGACGTGCTCGTGCTGCCTACGAGCGCCCGAGAACCGATCGGCGCCCGCTTTACGTCTCCGCTCAAGCTCTTCGAATACATGGCTGTCGGGCGGCCCATCGTGGCATCCGACGTGCCATCGAGCCGCGAGGTGCTTACTGGAGAGACCGCAATTTTTGTCCGGGCTGATAGCCCCAGCAGTCTGGCCGAAGGCATCGGGCGAGCCTTGCGCGACCCAGAGTTTTCTGCCAAGATTTCTAAGAAAGCGCATGAAGTTGTCAAGTCGTATAGCTGGGCAAACCGCGTTCGATTCATCCTTGCTTCGTTCGATAATGAGGCAACGAGATAACTAGCCAACCATCAATGAAGTTTTCCATCGTCATCCCGGTTTACAACGAAGCAGAAAACCTCCGGCCGCTCGCTGAGGCGCTCGCGAGAGTACTCAATTCCCTGACATCCGATTGGGAGTGCTTTTTCGTGGATGACGGATCGCTCGATCAAAGTTACGCGGAGCTGCGCGAGCTCGCGCATAGCGAAGTGCGTTTCAAGGCGGTTCGGTTGCAGCGCAACTACGGTCAGACCGCAGCGATCGCGGCTGGCGTTGAGCGGGCGCGCGGCGAAATTATCATCCTCATGGACGCAGATCTGCAGAACGATCCGGAAGATATTCCGCGAATGCTGCAAAAACTTGATGAGGGTTTTGATATTGTTTCTGGCTGGCGGCGTAAGCGCCACGACGAGTTTTTCAAGCGACTCTTGCCGTCGTGGCTTGCGAATGCGCTCATTTCTCGGGTTACGGGCGTCAAACTTCACGATTATGGCTGTACGCTTAAGGCCTATCGGGCGGAGTTTTTGAAGGGCATTGAGCTTTACGGCGAGATGCACCGGTTCTTGCCGGCCTACGGTGCGAGCTTGGGCGCGCGCATCGCCGAAATCGAAGTGCGCCACCATCCGCGCCGGCATGGTGTATCAAAGTACGGATTGGGGCGCACCCTCCTCGTTCTCGTGGACCTCTTGGTGTTTCGTTTCATCACGCAATATGCCACCAAACCTATGCACTTTTTTGGTCGAGCTGCCACCTGGATGGCGGGGCTTGGCACCGCAACTGCGCTACTCGCCGTCTACTTCAAGGTGACGGGAGAAAAAGATTTTGTGGAAACGCCCCTGCCGCTCCTTACCGCATTCTTTCTGCTCGTCGGGCTGCAGTTTCTCCTCATGGGTCTTTTGGCAGAAGTCATCACCCGCACCTGGCACGAGTCGCAAGGAAAGCAGATTTATCGGATCCGGGAGACAATGAATATCTGAACTCCTTTTGTCCCGCGAGAATAAATGAGGCCACAGAGATTCCTGTCAATGTCTAATGCCTAATTTCTAATATCGAAGCGAATTTCGATTTTTTGATGTCGTGTCATTTGCCGTCATCGTTTATTAGAAATTAGTCATTAGTCATTAGAAATTCCAACTGATATGTGCGGTATTGCTGGTTACGTTGGCAAAGGCGACCGGGAAACTCTGAAGCGGATGACGGATGCCATCCGCTACCGCGGCCCTGATGACGAGGGTTTTTTTGTCCATGAAAACGTGGGGTTGGGCGTCCGCCGGCTTTCGATCATTGATGTGGCCGGCGGCCATCAGCCGATTGGCACGGAAGACGGTCATATCCAGGTTGTTTTTAACGGCGAAATTTATAATTTTCAGGAGTTGCGTCGCGAGCTGGAAGCTTGCGGACATCGGTTCGCAACCAGATCGGACACCGAAGTTATCGCGCACGGGTACGAGCAGTGGGGGACTGATTGTTTTGCTAAGTTGAATGGTATGTTTGGGCTTGCGATCTGGGACGGGCGAACAAGCAAGCTTGTGTTAGCCCGCGATCGGATGGGCAAAAAACCGCTCTATTGGACTCGACAGGGAAGCACATTGGTATTTGGTTCGGAATTGAAGTCTGTGCTGCAGCATCCGGTGGTGCCGCGCGAGCTCGACCGCGAGGCATTCTCCCAGTGCCTGACGTTTGAATACGTCCCGACACCCAAGTCCATTTTCAAAAATATCTCAAAACTCGAGCCCGCAAGCTTTTTGGTTTGGGACGGTCAGGAAGTCAGCGTGAGATCGTACTGGCAGCTTGCGTTCGGGCGCGAGCGAGTCGGCTCGGAAGCCGAGAATCGTGAGCGGCTGCACGAGCTCTTGAAAGCGGCAGTTGAGCGGCGGCTCATCTCTGACGTGCCCTTGGGCATATTTTTGTCTGGCGGGATTGATTCGAGCACCGTGGCCTATTTTGCCCAGCATTCTGGGCAGCGGCAGAAAACATTCTCGATTGGGTTTGGCGATCCGTCTTTTGACGAATCAAGCGAAGCGCGGCGCGTGGCCAAAGCGCTCGGCACTGAGCATCACGAAAAACAGTTTGGCGTTCGTGAGCTGCTCGACACGTTGCCGCAGGTTGCCGAGTTGCTCGATGAACCATTTGCTGATCCGTCCATTCTGCCGACGTATCTGCTTTCAAAGTTTGCTCGCGAGCGCGTAACCGTAGCGCTCGGCGGAGACGGGGGAGACGAACTCTTTCTGGGGTATCCCACGTTCCAGGCCCATACGATTGCGGCGTGGTATTTAAGGTTGCCGAAGGTGGTCCGGGAGTATCTGATTGAGCCGATCATTCGGCTGCTGCCGGTTTCAGACCGCAACATCAGCCTCGATTTTAAGTTGAAGCGTTTTATCCGCGCAGTGGGGCAGGGAACGGTGCAGCGTGACGCGCTCTGGTTGGGTGCATTGAGCGACGCCGAGAAACAAACGCTGCTCACTCCCGATTTTCGCGCCGCAGCCCGACCCGAAATTACCTACGAGCAGACGCGGCAGTACCTCGACGATGTCCGCGATTGCAAGCCGCTCGAGCAGCTTGCATACGTCTATTTGCGCACGTACCTCATGGACGATATTCTGGTGAAAGTGGATCGCGCGAGCATGATGGCGTCGTTGGAGGTGCGCGCGCCGTTCCTCGACTACACCGTGGTTGATTTTGTGAACAGCCTGCCGGTTCAACAGAAGCTCAAAGGGTTCCAGACGAAGTACCTCTTGAAAAGGCTTATGCGCGATAAGCTCCCGGACGGCGTTGCGGATCGGCCGAAAAAGGGCTTTGGCATTCCGGTCGCGAAATGGCTTCGACAAGAGCTCAGGCCCCTTGTGCGCGAGTTGCTTTCACCCGAGGCGCTCAAACAGCAGGGAATTTTTGAACCAGCCGAGGTTTCCCGTCTCATCGACGAGCACAACCGACGCGCTCATGACCATCGCAAGGCGCTGTGGACGCTACTTATGTTTCAGTTATGGTGGCGAGAGTGGCTAGAAAAGTGACGTTAGTGTTCTCTCATTCATCGAAAGACCGGCCGCCGTTGTTCCCGAAGCGACATCCGCAGCCGGCGGGCATGGTCCGAGCACTCAACGTCTTGAGTGCTCGGCCGCCGGCGAGGACAGAGTGAGCGAGTCGCTGGAAGAGCGAACGATCGCTGAGGGAGCGCGGCGGTCGGTCACATGCCATACTCATCAGTTTACGACCATGTCTCTCTGGCAAAAACTCGGCCTCACGAACAAAATGACCCGCGAGCGCCTCGCGCGGTTTGTGGCACGGTATGCGAGTGAACAAGAAACGCTTGATATTGGCTGCGGCGGCGCGCCCTATGCCAAATATTTTCCGCACCGGATCGGTTTTGACCACGCAGCCGGCCCGGGCGTGGATGTCGTTGGCGATGCGCATGCGCTGCTATTTCCGGATAACTATTTTGAGCGGATTCTCTGCACCGAAGTGCTCGAACATCTCATTGATCCGCCCAAGGCCGTTGCCGAGATGCGCCGTGTGCTCAAGCCCGGGGGTCTGCTCATTCTCACGACGCGCTTTGTCTTTCCGATCCACGACGCGCCGCACGATTACTGGCGATTTACGCGCTTTGGCCTTGAACATCTTTTTCGTGATTGGGAGATCGTTGAACTGGTTGAAGAGGCCGGGTCGCTGGGAACGCTGGCGGTGCTTGCGCAGCGGCTGGGTTTGCAGGTACAGTTTTATGGTGGACGTCTGACGAAGCTTTTCATTCTGGCGGGAGCGAGGTTGTTGCAGGGATTTTCTTGGCTCGTTCGCGTCGAGTACGGCGACGTTACGCACGCCGAGCAGGCAAAGCACCCTGTTTTGGTCTCCGGCTACTACCTCGCCGCACGCCGTCGGAACAGTTGACTAACGTTATCCGTTCTGGTATGGTTTTTCATACCGCAAACAGACAGCGTTCAATAACCGCAGAGTAAGGAGGTGCGGGATGGAGTCGGTAGAGGAGGCGTTGGCCGTAGTGTTGCCTTACCTGCAGGCAACGACGATGCTGTTGAGCGATTGGTCGGTCAAGTCCGTGGACGTACTCTTCTTCCATTCGCGGGCGTCGCACGATGATGACGGGCTCTTTGAGCTTGCCGGTGAGCTTTACCGGGCTAGTGCGGTTAAGCGCGTTGCCATCAATGGGTCGGATGGCGAGCGGGAGCCGGGCGGAGCGGCAGGTACGATTTGGCCGGGTAAAGGGTTCTATATTCAGCGTTTGCGCGAACTCGGCGTTGCCGGCTGGCGCGATCCGATTCTGACTCGGCCCGCATTCAATACGAAGGATGAGAATAACGCGTTCCTCGAGATTGCTCGCGCTGAAGGGTGGCGGAGCGTAGGGGTGCTCACTCAGCCGCACCAGCTGCTTCGGGCAATGCTCGGTCTCGTCAAGTCCATGGACGAGCAGGGTTGCGGTATGCGGGTGTATGCCGTGGCTCCGCGGGGCACGCCTTGGTGGAAAGAGGTGTACGGTCCGCAGAGCGAGAAGCTTCTGCCGCGGTTTGATCATATCTGGGAGGAGTTGCGGCGGATCCCGATCTACCAAGCCAAGGGCGACCTTGCGACCTTTGCGGAGTTCTTTCAGTACCTCCGGTGGCGGGATTGCTGGCCCAGGCCCGATTTCAGTGGAATCGCGCCCTGACGCGTTCAGTGGGGCCGGCATCGCTTTGCGATGCCGGCCCTCTTTCGTTGCTTTCGTACGCGTGGTAGAGTGAAATTGCCTCTAGGCGATCGTGCGTGGGGCCTTTTTGTAGCCAGTGACGTATGCCGCAGCGAAAATACCAAACCGTACTCATCACCGGCGGGTCAGGATTCATCGGCTCAAACTTTGTCCGATACGCCTACCACGCGCACCCGGATTGGCGTATCGTCAACCTCGACTTGCTGACCTACGCCGGCAATCCGGAAAACCTGCGAGACATCGAAGCGTTCGAGGATGACAAACCCGCCGCTCAACGCCGGTATACGTTCGTCAGGGGCGACGTGTGTGGCGTGGCGCTTCTCTATGAACTGTTCGGTCAGCATCACTTCGATCTGGTCGTACACTTTGCGGCTGAATCGCACGTTGATCGTGCCATCTTCAGCGACGTGGATTTCGTACGTACGAACATCGAGGGTACACGTGCGCTCATCGAGGCCACTCGCAAGAATGGTGGGACTCGTTTTGTGTATATCTCAACCGATGAGGTGTATGGTTCAATTCCGGACGGTTACGCTACCGAGGATACTCCATTTCGACCTTCCAACCCCTACGCGGCTTCGAAAGCCGGAGCAGACTTACTCGTGCAGTCCTATATGAAAACGCATAGCCTGCCGGCTGTAATCGTCCGAGGTTCCAACAACTACGGCCCTTACCAGTACCCTGAAAAGCTGATTCCCATCGCCATCACCAACCTGATCGAGGACAAGAAAATTCCTGTCCACGGCACGGGCGAACAGAGCCGGAGTTGGTTACACGTGGACGATTTTTGTCGCGCGGTTGATATCGCTGTTCACGCGGCACTTGACTATGGCATCTACAATGTGGCCGGCGAGGAACGGACAAATCTTGAAGTGCTCGAATTGCTCGCCCGCCACCTTGGCAAGAATTTGCGCGACCACCGCGAGCACATCAATGATCGGCCCGGCGGAGATTTTCGGTATGCGTCTGACGCAAGCCGCATCGAACAGGAGTTGGGTTGGTCGCGGCGGTATGCCTTCGAAGAGGGTATCCAACAGGTGGTGCGGTGGTACACGGATAACCAACCGTGGTGGCAGCCCATCCGGTTGAAAAAGGGATTTGTTGAGCACTATGAGCGTCAGTCCAACGGCCAGTGGTGTTGAGGCGGGTGCGTGCGTGGCGCGCACAAACTGTCGAATCTGCGGCAGCCGTCAATTCGAGCCGTTCCTTGATTTGGGCGAGCAACCGCTCGCGAATGCGCTACTCACCCGCGACGCGCTCGACTCCCCCGAGCCTCGATACCCGCTTCAGTCGCAGGTATGCACCGATTGCGGCCTCGTGCAACTCCGGCACGTGGTTGACCCGCGGATTCTGTTTGCCGATTATCCCTACTTTTCGTCCGGCGTGCCAACAGCGGCGCACTTTGCCGATTACGCCCAAGAGCTGGTGAGCCGTTTTCTTCCTGTCCCGGGTGCGTTCGTCTGCGAGATTGCAAGCAACGACGGCCACCTGTTGCGTCTTCTCCGGCAAGCTGGTGCGCGCGTACTCGGCGTGGACCCGGCTCGCAACGTTGCCGCCGTTGCCAACAAACGCGGCGTGCCCACCATTGTCGATTTCTTCTCCTCCAAACTCGCCGCCGATATCCGGCGCACCCACGGCCCGGCCCAGCTCGTCATCGCTAACAACGTCGTTGCCCACATTGACGATCACCGAGACCTTGTACGGGGCATCGCCAATCTGCTGGCCGATGACGGAGTGTTTGTGATGGAAGCGCCACACCTTTCCGATATGTTCGAGCGGCTTACGTTTGATACCATCTACCATGAGCATCTCTCATCGCTCGCCGTGCGCCCCCTTACGCGGCTCTTCGGTCAATTCGGGTTCGAGATTTTTGACGTGAAGCTCCTGCCCGTCCAGGGAGTTTCGTTGCGCGCGTACGTCGCGCGCCGTGGTCGTCGCCGCATGCAGCCGGCGGTGTCCGGATGTCTTGCCCGCGAGGCGGCACTCGGCCTTGACCGGATGACGTCGTACGCCGCTCTTGCCCGGCGCATTGGAGCGCTCAAGGCCGACGTGGTCTCTACCGTCCGACAGCTCAAGGCCCGCGGCAAACGGATCGCCGGTTACGGCGCAGGTGCGAAGGGGAATACCATTTTGCTCTATTACGGTCTCGGCCGCGACGAGTTTGATTACGCCACGGACGAGCAGTCTTCCAAGATTGGTAAATTCATGCCGGGCACGCGGCTGCCCATCGTGGACATCGTTTGGTCGCGTCAACATCCGCCGGATTACTATTTTTTGCTTGCGTGGAACTATAAAGATGTGATTTTGCGCAAAGAACAGGAGTTCGTGGATCGAGGCGGCAAATTCATCATGCCGATCGGTGATGAACGGATTATTCCTAAAGAAGTCTAACCCCATGTCGATTAAGGTGTTTCGAAATATCTCGCCGGAGTTCGTTGACGAACGGGGTGGCATCACGCGCCTCCTCGACGAGCAAGGCGCGGCGATCCGGAGCGTCTTATACATTACCTCGAAAGCCGGCACCATCCGTTCGAACCATTACCATAAGCGCGATACCCACTACTGTTATCTGTTGACCGGTAAAGCCGAGTGGCACGAAAAGCCAGTTGAGGGCGGCGCACACGAAACCGAGGTGCTCGGAGCGGGGGATATGGTCTATACGCCGGCCATGGTCATCCACGCGGTTAAGTTTCTCGAAGATACGACCTTCCTAGCCTTCGCGACCGAGCCGCGCAACCAAGCAGATTACGAAGCCGACACCGTGCGCGTTCAGCTCATCTAGGAGTATGGAGCGAGTGCGGTGTGCGGTCATCGGGGTTGGGCACTTCGGTCGGCACTACGTCCGGCTCCTTTCGGATTTCCACGGCTTAGAACTTGCGGCAGTGGTGAGCCGTTCGGCAGAAACATTAGCTGAACTCCCGAACCTCCCCGTATCGGTACAGCGTACGGCCAATGTGGGTGCCGTGTTTTCCGATTCGGCGATTGATGCGGTCATCATTGCAACACCCACGCCGACGCATGCTGCGTTTGCTGCGGCTGCACTCCAGGCCGGCAAACATGTGCTCGTTGAAAAACCCATGACCGCGAACCTACGCGAGGCCGAGGAGTTGGCCGAAGCTGTGCGCGTTTCGGGCCGTGTGTTCATGGTCGGGCACCAGTACTTGTACAATGACCACATTAAGGCGCTCAAGGAGGCGATCAAGGCAGGCGAGCTTGGACGCGTGCGTGCGGTCTTCGCCGAGCACTTCTACCATGGTCCGATCCGGCAGGGAGTTGGATGCTTTTGGGAGACGGCGGTCCACGAAACCGCTATCCTCGATTACTTGTTTGGGCTTGATGCTGTGACCGACGTGGCAGCTCGGTCGTTCGATCTGACCAGCAATGGATTCGACGATTGGACCACGGCTACCATTTCATTCGCTGATGGGCCGACGGCCACGATCATCACCTCGTGGTATGCTCCCGAGAAGGCGCGTCGGCTCATCGTAGTCGGAGAAGCGGGAAGCGCCAGCTTCGCCGAGGAGCTTACGATTTTCACCGAACCCCCCGGCGCGTTGCGCGATCGGTATGGTCCCGCGCCGGCAGAGTGCGTGCGCCGACCGGTCGAAGCGGCGCGCGAACCGCTGGTAAGCCAGCTCGAACATTTTCTCACGTGCATCCGCATCGGCGCCGAACCGCGCACGGGCATCGAGCACGGGCTGCGGGTCATTCAGCTTCTTGATCGAGTCGAACGTGCTCGGTAGCATATCACCCATGGAACTTTCGATTGTCATTCCGGCATACAACGAGGAGAAACGGCTTCCCCGGACGCTCGAACGAATCTTCTCGTACCTCGGTACGCACTATCGCGGCGCGTATGAAGTGGTCGTGGTTGATGATGGAAGCCAGGATCGGACGAGCGAGGTGGTCGGGCAGCTTGCCGCATCTTACCCGCAGCTTCGACTCATCACCTTCGAGCGTAACCGAGGACGGGGCGTGGTGGTGCGAGATGGCATCTTTGCCGCGCGGGGCGAGTTTGTGTTGGAGGCAGATGCGGACGGGAGTGTTGGCGAAGAGGCGATCGTGCGCTTCCTTGATTACTTCCGAACGCACCGCGACGTAGATATGCTTACCGGCAGCCGCACCATTCAAGGCGCAAGAGTCATCGTCCCCCAGCCGTGGCTGCGGGTCGCACTCGGTTGGGCGTTTATCTTGCTTACACGGATCATGTTTGGTTGGCCTCTCTATGACAGGATCAACGGATTCAAGATGTTTCCGCGTAACGTTGCTCGCGATATCTTTAGCTTCACGCGAGAGTCGAGTTTCTTTGGCGAGGCCGAGGTCGTGTACGTGGCCGAGCGGCGCGGTTGGCGGGTCAAGGAATTGCCGGTCGACTGGTCAGACAACCGCGATTCGCGTATCCGGCCCCTGCGTGAGTCGTGGCGGTCGTTCTGGGGGATGTTTCGGGTTTTGTGGCGCGATTGGCATGGGGTGTATACGTCTAATCAAACAAGATGAAAGCGTTCATCACCGGCATTTCTTCAGGTGTGGGTCGGGAACTTACGCGGCAACTCATCCACGCCGGCCACGAGGTGTTCGGCGTGGCGCGCCGCGCTGATCGGCTCGCGGAGTTACAGCGCGAGCTCGGTACGGATCGTCTCCATACGGCGGTCTGCGACGTGGCAAACCCAGCTGATATAGCTTGCGTCCACGATGAGCTCAAGCGTGCGGGGTTTCTCCCCGATGTGGTCGTGCTCAACGCTGCCATTGAACGCGATGACGTCTGGCCGACGTATCGGCACGACATCACGCGCAAGACGTTTGAGACGAACGTATCGGGTGCGCTGGCGTGGGTTTCGTGTTTCCTTGATCAGTTTCTCCAGCGTGGGTCGGGGCAGTTCATCGCGGTTTCGTCCATCTTTGCGTTCCGGCCCAACGAAACGAGCATCTCTTCCGCCGCGAGCAAGGCCGCGCTCGCCGTAGCGTTCCGGGGGTTCCAGCTTCGGTATCAGCACGCCCCGGTTCGATTCTCCGTCGTGTATTTTGGGCCGATTGCAACCGGCATCAACCCGCGGTTCGCGCCTGAGCCGCCCCGAGGCCTGCGGGCACTCTTCATTGCGTCGCCGCGCGCTGCCGCTAGAGCGATCGTCCGAACCATGACGTCCCGACGTAACCGTGTGTATTTTCCATGGTTCCCGACGGCCCTCATGCGTTTCACCTGGTGGTTGCCGGATTGGCTGTTCGCCGCACTCACGCGACCGTTCCGGCGCTAGGGGATGTTGCGACCGGGTGGCATTCATGTAAGATTCACAGCAGTATGCAAGATCAAGCTTACGACAAGACCTACGAGCTAGAGAACCGATACTGGTGGCACGTGGGACGCCGTTACGTCTTCCGAAAAGTGCTCGAGCGGTTCTTTTCGCCCCGGACCGGGGCGAAAATCGTGGACATTGGCTGCGGCACCGGTGGGAACTTCCCCATGCTGGGTGGTTTCGGGACGGTGCTTGGCCTCGACATTTCCGAGAAGGCTCTCGCCTTCTGTCGCCAGAAGGGGTTCACGAACGTGGCGCTCATGCGGGGAGTATACGATACGGGGCTCGACGTCGGGTCTGTGGATTTGGTTACCATGTTTGACGTGCTCGAACATTTTGATGATGATGTGCGGGCGCTTGCGGAGATCAACCGGATCTTGAAGCCGGGTGGCTATACGCTGATAAGCGTGCCGGCTTTCAAGACGCTCTGGAGTGAATTGGACGAAGCGTTGTACCACCGCCGGCGTTACAAACGACGGGAGCTTGAGATGAGGTTGGAAAAAACTGGCTTTGAAATTGTCAAGTCGAGCTACCTGTTCTTTTTCGTTTTCCCACTGGTATTTATGTACCGGGTCGTGGGTCAATTTCAAGAGCGGCGTTCCTATCCTCAATTTACGTACGTGGAGTTCCCGAAATTCATTGGTGCGTTCCTGGCGTGGCTTTCTAAGGTGGAAGCGAGCATTCTTGGTGCGGGCGGCCGGTTGCCCGTTGGTTCAACGGTGGTATGCTTCGCGCGCAAGAAGATATGAGTAATCGACCAGAGCTTTCGGTGGTGGCATTGTGCTATCGAGCCGAAGACCTTGCTCGCGAGTTTGTGGCGCAAATTGTCCGTGAGCTCGAGGAAGCAAAAATCGATTACGAACTAGTGTTGGTCGCCAACTACTGGCCCGGCTCGAACGACCGCACCCCCGAGATTGTGAAAACCATCGCGGCTGCAAACCCGAGGTGCCGCGTGGTGGCAAAAGCCAAAGAGGGAATGATGGGGTGGGATATGCGCTCCGGGCTTGATGAGGCCACGGGCGAGCACATTTGTGTCATTGACGGGGACGGTCAGATGCCGTCTTCGGATATCGTCAAAGTCTACCGGTTGCTGCAGCTTGGGCATTACGATCTCGTGAAAACCTTCCGAGCGCAGCGCTTCGACGGGCCATATCGGCGAGTCATCTCAGCGGTGTACAACTGGTTTTTCAGGTTGCTATTTAGGCCGAAAGCTAAGTTTCGCGATGTCAACTCGAAACCGAAAGTTATGACTCGCGTTGCCTTCGATCGGATGCGCCTCGAATCGAGCGATTGGTTCACCGATGCGGAGATCATGATCGAAGCGCTACGGATAAACCTGAAGATCGGGGAAGTTTCGACAACTTTCTTCAAAAATGAACGGCGGGCATCGTTCGTGTCACCGTCGGCCATCCTCGAATTCTTGCGCAACCTTCTCTACTACCGGTTCAAGCGCCGACCGTCGGATCATGGGTAGGGAGGCACGCATCCGGATCGCGGTTGCGGCCGCACTGGTGTTACCGGCACTCATCGTTTTCTGGCCGGTTCTTTCGGGCAGAGCAGGATTCGCTGACGGCGACGTGTTCCTCCAGTATTACCCGCTCTACGAGGTGTTCCGTGAAGCTCTGCTCGCCGGTCAGTCGTGGCTGTGGGTGTCTGGTGTGATGACTGGTTTCCCGCTTGCCGCGAGCGTGGTGGGCGGCCTGCTCTCACCCGTGAACCTGGCGCTCTTTCGGTTCTTCGACGTGCTTAACGCGTACCACGTCGTGACAGTTGCAAACATCCTCGCGGCGGGAGCGGCGACGTACTGGCTTAGCCGTCGGCTCGGGCTTGGTCGAGCTGCGGCTCTCATCGCCGGCGTCACTCTGCCGTGGTCAGTGGCGTATGTTTCGTTTGCCTCCAATATCACCGTTTCGAACGGCTACTGGCTTTTGCTCGTGCTGTTTTCGGCGATCCTTATTATGCACGAGGCGGAGTCGCGCGGTCGGTTTTTGCTCGGGTTTGGCGTGGCCACGGTCGCGGCGGCACTAGGGTTTTTCGGCGCACACCCGCAGTGGGTAGCGCAGGGGATCGCGGTCGGGTTCGCGTGGGTACTATACCTTTCGTGGCAGCGGCGATCTGTGCGTACCGCTCTCTGGTTTATCGGAGCGGTTGCGCTTGGCGCAGCGCTGGCACTTCCGCAGCTGCTGTTTTCTGTTCGATACCTGCCGTTCTCGTCGCGCGAAAGCGGATTAAACCTGGCCGAAGCGTTCAGTGGCGGATTCACGCTGCTCGATCCGATCGCGTATATTGTCCCGGGGCTCAATGTGCCGTATCTCATGGCTAACCCGGGAATCGCGTATGTGGGCGCGCTGCCATTCTTTTTATTCTTGTTTTCGTTTGCAGCGCCAACATCTCCACCGTTGCGGTTCTTCCGTTGGGTCTTTGCTCTTACGTTTCTTGCATTGTTCCAATACTCGCCGGTATTTCTAGCGTTGAACGCTATCCCGGGCCTCAGTTTCTTTCGTGGGCCGAGCCGTTGGCTCTACGTTTCTAACGTAGCACTTGCCGTACTCGCCGCGTACGGGTTCGCATTCCTTGTCTCGCCAGAAGGCCGCGACCGATTGAGTAGATCGATCCGGTGGATCATGCGGGGAGTAATGGTGTTTGGGATAGCATTTCTCTTCTGGAACGTTGCGAGTATCGCTTTTAAACTTGAGGGGCGCACGTACGACGCGCTCACGCGGTACTTCGACACCACGATCTATCCACGCACGACGAAACTTCCCCTTGAGCACTACCACGCCGTGATTCGCCGCGCTGTCGAGGCGGTCTGGGACGGAACGACGTTTCCTCACGTTGTGTTCTCGGTTTCGTTCCTGTCTCTCATTGCCGCCGCAACGCTCCTAGCGTGGTGGGTGCGACGGGAACGTTCGCCGCGGGGATTCGGCATGCTTGCGGTTTCGTTGGTCCTCGCAAACCTTATTCCGCTCGCCACAGCAAAACTTTCGTTCGTGCCCTCGGAGATTATCCGCCAGACGCCGGCCATGGTGCGTAGAGTCCGTGTAGATGCCGGCGCCGAACCCTTCCGCGTCTGGACGTTTTTTCCAGGAGTAACCGTCTTTACGAAGCTCGATACCCCATTCGGCTACGAACCCGCGGAAAATGTTAGTTTTCAACGCGAGCTCATCGCACCCAATATCGGGCTCTCATACGGCGTGGATACGCTCGATAACTACGATAACTTTATGGATCGGCGTAGTTCTCGCGTGCTCGGCCATCTCGGGAGCGATCGGGCAACCTACGGCGAGTTGCTCGTTCGGGAGAAGCTCTCTCTCGAAGAGAAGCGTGCGCTGTTCCTCGAACGACTTCCCATACTCTCCCGATTCAATGTGCGGTACATCGTAAGCGCCTTCCCCCTAGAACACCCTCAACTCCGCGCAGTCAGCCGCATGCGCGCCACGCGTCATGAGATCGAACTCATGCTCTACGAAAACTCGGCAGTTTGGCCGCGCTACTACCTCGCGGGGCGCGTTCGGACTGTTCCGCCTGCGGATGAAAAGATAGAATGGGAACAATTTCTCCGGCACGTCGCGGCAGATCCCGATGGCGATCTCATCGCCTGCGAGCAGTGTTCTGCGGTTCAGGTGGGGAAGCGTGAGGCAGTACCGGTTGTTTCATCGAGCGGTTCCACCTATACTTTTGTGGTGGAGACGGATGCGCCGCGCTGGTTCGTGTTTGGGCAAAATATGCTCCCTGGCTGGCGTGTTACGATTGACGGCAAGTTAGTCCCCACATACCGCGCAAACTTTCTAAATCAGGCTGTTGTTGTGCCCGTTGGCCGGCACGAAATAATGTTCGAGTTTAATCCATTTCGTTTTGAACTTTGAGCTTTGCGCTTTGAGTTTTCCTTATGCACATCCTCGATAACGTTATCGTTTGGCGCGGGTTCCGGTGGTGCCTCTATGCCGCTAACGTATGCGTGGCCACTACGAACCGGTAGCGTCGCTCCAGACGCGCGATATCTACCGGCACACCGGTCCATGAACCGTATCCGGTTATTCTTTGTTGACGTGTTCTCCCAGCCGCGCTTCGGTTGGTTCCTTGCCGTGAGTGCGGTCGCGTATTTCGTGGGCGTTCGTCTCGGGCAGGACGTCGTGTACCGAATGTCGCTCCGGTCATTCCCGGATCTCTTCGCAAGCCACGGCAACCTCATTCAGCCAGAGCCCCTGGAAGCGCCGCTGTACCTGGCGGGCTATCTTCTTATTCCCCTTGGTGCCCTCGGTCTTTGGTTTATCGCTAGCCAGTGGCGCCGGCTGATCGCGGTGGTTGCGACCATTGGGGGAGTCGTCATGTTGTGGTTCGTATATCCTGCACTGTGGCATGTGGTGGGGCGCGTTGGTGAGATGGGTGTCATGGCGGTCCAGTACGCTGCGACGCACGACCTCGTCCAGGTACTCTGGCTCGCAACAACGAAACGTATCGTGGTTACGGGTGCTATACTCGGCATCTCGACGGTCGCGTTTGTTTGGCTCTTTGCCTCTGGGCGTCGGCCGTTCCTGGCGTGGATCCGGCAGCACCGCGACGCGCTCTCGTCTCGCTGGGCGCAGACTCTGTTTCTACTCGCCGTCGCCATCGTCGTCTTCCACCCGAATTTTCCCTTTGATCCGCACCATTACAATTATTTTCTCGGGCCGGTGAATGACATTCTTCACGGCAAGCCGATTCTTTATGAAACGTACGCCCTCTACGGGCTCCTCGATGTGTATGCGCTTGCGGCGATCTTCCGATGGCTCTTGCCGTTGAGCTACCCGGCGGCCGTCCTCGTGGTGACAGGGCTCTTCGCCGCATTCTTCGCGGGGATGTATTTCTTTATTCGCCGTTGGCTCGGCTCGCACCTGATGGCGGTCATCGGCGTCTCGGCGCTCGTGGCGACACTCTATCTATTCCAAACAAGCCCGACGCGTTCATCGCTGTTTTTTCCGGCGATGAGCCCGCTCCGTTACGGTTGGTACCTCCCAATTCTTTTCCTCATTCATCGTTACGGCGTCACGCGGAGCGCCAAAGCATGGTGGGGGGCGATTGTGCTCGCGGCGATCGCGCTCTTTTGGACGATTGACGCTGGCGCATACGTTGCCGCTGCGACGCTCATCACGCTTGGCATCGCGGAGGTTTTGCAGAGAGCGCCGGCACGCGGCGCTGTTCTCCGGACGGCGGCAGCGGTTGCGTTCCGGCTTGGGGCAGTATTCGTTCTTGTTGTCGGCGCGGTCGTAGCGACCATCACCGCGGCGAACGCGGCCGTCTTCGGCGCACTGCCCGACTGGAGCCTTTTTACAAAGGAGTTCCTAGATTTTGTAGGCGGCGTGGTGATGAACCCTCTGCCGGCGGTGGGGGTGTTCGTGTTCCTCGTACTTGGATACGTCGTCGCGTGGCTTGCGGTCGCCGACGAGGCGCGCCGCGGCCGAAATCCTGATCTCGCGCTCGTCTTCCTCCTTGCGTATGGCGCCTTCCAGTTCCTCTACTATATCGGCAACTCGTCCTGGCAGACTCTCTATCTTGTCACGGGGCCGTTCTTCCTCATCTTACTTTATGTGTTTTACCGTGCTACCCTGGCAGACCCCTTCGGTCCGCCGTGGGCCGAGCGGTTGCTTGTCGCGTCAGGATACGCCGTGGCGGTCTTCGCCGCGCTACTTCTTGTGGCAAAGCTCCCCGTTGAGTTTGCGGGTCGCAACTATGCCCAGATTAGCGAGAGCTTTCAGAGTTACGGCGTCCGGGAACTTTCGGTGGCAGATGAGTATACCGATGGGCGAGAGATTCGCCGGGCGTATCCGAATTTTGAGCGGCTAGCTGTCATTTCGACCCGCGACACTCCACTCCTTATTGCGGCCGGCCGGCCGAATGCCTTCGCGACGTACTACCTGCGCGATGTGCTTTTTAAATCGCAGGTACGCGGGTTTATCGCCCAGGCACGCCGCGACCTGACGCCGGTTATCTTTGTCGGTACGGGGAGCCGGCGAAACGACCAAGTTGAACTTTTCCTCAAAGGCGTGCGCGAACGCTACGCGCGTGCGCAATCCCTACGGACGGTTGACATGTACGTTCTGCGAGACGGATCTTTCTGAGCCGCAAGCCCAAGGTTGTAACCGTTGAGATCGCAAAGCGTAGTAGTCGTGGCGATAAAAATCCTCATGGCCGAACGATTTTTATGTACAAAAAATGCCAAAGTTTTATAAACTTATTCGGACTAGGAAAAATTCTCATTTCGGTAACTGGATAATTTTTAAAAACTTTTTCTGTTTGTTCTCGGGTCCGGATATGTTTGCCCTGGTCAAACTTGGTCAAAAGCTTGGTGGTCCACCGGTCATCAGGCCTGTGGATGATATCGAAGAAGTGCAGTGCCCCGCCGGGTTTCAGAGCCACTAAAAGTTTGTCGAGGATACTCTTAAATTCTTCATCGGAGAGATGGTGACTGGTGCTGGCAAATAGCGCGTGATCAAAAAAATTACGCTTGTACTCTTGTCGTAAAACATCAACGCATGCAAAGTGGACATGAGGATAATTTTTGAATTTCTGTTTGGCTGCCGTTATCGCTTCGCCGTCAATGTCCACGCCGTAATATTCAAAATTCAAAAATCCCGGAGTGGTGTTGCCGTAGGAACAACCAAAGTCGAGCAAGGTTCCGGATTTTCCCTCAAACACCGATGTATACAGGGCTACCTTGTACTGGTTTGCCCCGAGGAAATTGTGTACAAAATTGAGGACAAAAGGGATATTAATGATCTTCTTCATGATGCGATTTTTCAGGGCCATCTGGAAATTATACCCTAGTTAATCGCATTATGCAAACGCGGCAAGCCAACACGGTAAAGAAAATGTCTTGAAACCAACCAAACTGTTACTTAACGTAACTGCCCCAAGGGCGTCGTTGCCAGAAAACGGCTAATCGTGATCTTCCCCGGCCATCAGATGTATGAGGCCGCGGATTTTTGTGGCCGCTATCTCGAAGCCCTCCCACCCATTTCTTCGCTCGGCGCAAGTTCCCGAACGCGCACTTCCGCTGCCCACATACCGGGGACCAAAGCGATTTTTCACGGAGGATTGGGGTAGTTATTCCAGCCAGGTAATGAAGCGATGTTTTTAGCATTGACAGGTAGAGTTCTTGGAGTACGCTGGGAATATTCTCAAGAGTTGCCTGCCATGATCAAATCGAGAGTGGAAACCTCTAGCGGCCGTCCGGCTCAGGCAACCTGTGCGACACTTTTGCATGCAGCAATGAAAAACTTTTTGGACTATATAAAAAATCTTGATTTCAGAAAATATCTGGTTTTTTTGATTCCTGCCGTTTTGATTTATTTCTTCGCCTCCAATGTTTTCCAGAGCCGCCTGACGATTACCAACTTTGATATGCTTGATGCGTACCCCGGGTACCCGATTCTGCCTGAACCGTATGAGATTCCTTTGTATTTATTAAGTTTTATCGCGGTTCCATTGTTGACGCTGGTTTTTTACCGCTTGTGGAGTTATCCAGCTATACGGTTTGCTGTTGGCCTCTTGGTCGGCGCGGGTGCAGTGGCCCTGTTGGTAAAGATTGCCCAGATGCACTGGCCGAGTGTCGCTACAGCTTTCGACTATTTGGCGACGCGCCGCACCAGCCACGTCCTATGGCTGGTGACCACGAAACGCCTGTACGCGGTGAGGCTGGCAATGGCCACCAGCGTGGCGGCCTTGATCTTTTTTTATTGGAAGCCGTTGCAATTCCGTTGGCTGACCAGCCGCGAAAATCCTCGGCTGAAAACATTACTCTTCCTGCTGCTGGTGATGCTCGGGGTCGTTGTGTTTGATCCGAATTTTACTTCGCAGGAGGGTTTCACGAATTTCGTGCTGAGCCCGGCGCATGAAATGCTGAACGGCAAACCCCTGCTGTATGATACTACCTCGGTGTATGGCGTGTTGAGCGTCTACCTGACTGCGTTTTTGATCAAATTTTTTCTTCCGCTGTCCTATAAATCCATGTCCTTGATTATCATGGTAGCGTATTTTGGTTTTTACTTCTTGCTGTATAAAGCGCTGAAAATTTGGACGCAATCGTCTGTCTTTTCGCTGTTGGGCACATGGCTTGCGGTCGTGGTCGGGTATTTTTTGCTCGTGTCTCCCTATATAGCAGCCACGAGTTATATCGGTCAAACCGCATACCGGCAAGGTTTTTACCTAATTATATTTTATTTTTTGGTGCGCTGGTGGCAAACACATTCCCGAGCGACTCGGGAGCTGATCTTTCTTTTTTCTGCCCTTGGTTTGTTTTGGAATATCGATACCGGTGTGTACATTGCGATTGCCACTTTTGCCTCGCTTGCCTATGTGCTGCTCACGGAAAGATCCACTCGTTCGGCACGCTCACCCGACAGTACTTTTCAGAAATTTAAAAAAGTTTTTTCCCTCGGCGTGCATCAATTCCTTTATATTTTTGGGGTATTCGCCGTTATTTCTCTGGTCAACTATTTGATGTATCATTCGTGGCCCAACTGGCTGTTGGAGATTGCCGACATTTCCACGTTTAACACCGGGTACGGTAAAATTCTCATGCCTCAATTTGGCATTTTTGAAATCTACCTGTTTGTTTACTTGGGGTTTCTGGCGTGGATCGTCTGGAAATTCGTGAGAAAAGAGGTCGTGCCGTTGCCCGTGGTATTCCTGACGACCTATGGAATTTTTTCCTTTATTTATTATGTCGGCAACTCTGCCTGGAGTTATCTCAACTTTATTTCTATTCCCATGCTCATGTTGCTGCTTTACTTCTTTTATCAATTTTTCCGCGAACAATCTGATTTTCTTCCGCGGCGTTTGATGGCAGCCGGATTGGGCGCATTGCTGTTTTTTGCTTCGATCGTAACGATGGTCAAAATCCCGGTGGTGTTTGCGAATCGGAACTATGCCGACATCAGCTTGACCAGTATTGATGCCGCAGACGAGCCGTTGTACCAGGACGCAATCTATTTACGGGGACACTTTCCCGACACGCGCTTGGCGGTTTTGCACGAAACCGACGGCAAGCTCCTCGTGATGGCTGATAAAATCAACTATTTTTACCTGCAGTCCGGACACCAGCGGCTGTATAGCTTATATGATAATTTTCTCATGATTTATCGGCGCCATACCCAAGGTATTAGCCTATTTTGTTGTCATTCGTTTTTTCCAGGATTGGCTGTATCGGAGTCTCGGCGTTGACCAGCGGCCCGGCGGGCTGTTTGAGAGCTTCGGACCGTTCTTCCGCGGCGAGCCGTATGAAATTTTTCTTTACCTGCTCGGTTATTTCGTGGTTCCGATGGCGGCATACGGTTTACTCCCCCTGATGAGAAAACTGCGGCGGCATTTTTTTATTCCTTTGGGTGCGGCGGCTGCGCTCGTTGCGGCGTCGTGGCTTTCGCAGAAGCAATATTTTACGCGGGTGGCAGACCTTGTGTCTGCGCCAGGCATCGCGCACCCGCTGTCACTGATTTCCACCCAGCGCATGGTTGTGGCCCACCTGGCACTGATTCTAGCGGTCGTGGCTGCAGCAGTTTATTACTGTTTCGACCGGAGCGATTTGGGTGTGCTCTACCGCGGGAGCGTCGAACGGTTTTTCAATAAATTTTGGCCGTTCGGACTCATACTTTTAGCGTTTTTACTGTACCACCCTGGGTTACCCCTCGACCCGCATCATTATCATTATTTTCTGGGTGCGGTAAATGATATTTATCAGGGGAAGGGATTGCTGTATGAAACCTCCCACCTCTACGGGCTTTTTGACGTGTATTTTTTGGCCCTGCTGTTCAAAGTCATTCCGTTTTCTTACCCGATGTTTGCGGCGGTGATCACCGCGGCTTATTTTTTGTTTTTTTGTGGCATTTTTGTTTTCCTGCGTCGATGGCTAAACTCCTATACACTCTCGACTTTGGGGGTGAGTATTATCGTCCCGATGCTTTATTTCATTCGCACCAGCGATACTCAATCAGCCTTGTTCTTGCCCGCCTTGAGTCCATTGCGGTGGGGGTTGTACCTGCCCGTCCTGTTTTCTGTTTTGGCGTACGCCAGAAGTGGTAAGAGGAAATTTGCACATTTGGCCATGGTAATTTCTGCTGCTGCCGTTTTTTGGAATTTTGACACAGGCATATTTTTGAGCTTGGCGACCTTGGCAACTTTCATGTACCAGGAGCTTAATCCCGGCTGGAATATCCGGGAGGCCGGCAAGATTCTACTCCATTTTTTCCTTTATGGCCTATCGCTTTTTGCCCTCACTAGTCTCATCAACCGGGGGGTCTATGGATCCTGGCCGCACTGGTCACTGTTTTTGCGCGAGAGCAAAGACTTCGTCTTGGGTGCCGCGATGCACCCGCTCCCGCCGTTAGGCTTGTATCAGATCATTTTCTATACTTATCTGCTCTCCTTGGCCGTGATTTTTTATAAGCTTGTCGGTCGAAAGACCGTTGATCTGCCTTTGGTTTTTCTTTCCGTCTACGGAGTTTTTTCTATGGTTCATTACATTGGCGAATCCACCGGGCAGATTTTTTCCGCCGTGACCGCGCCTTTTGTTTTGATCATTTTGTACGCTGTAGATAACTTTTGGAAAGAAAATTATCAGCCTGCGTATGAGCGATTGGTGGCCACGGGTTTGGCCTGCTTGGTTTTTATGGCAGCGTTTTTAGCAATTTTTAAATTGCCGGTAGAATTCAGCACCCGGCACTATACCCAGGCCGGAGAAAGTCTGTTCAACGTAAGGGCCGAAGAGCTTGATACGTATTATGATGCGAAATATTTACAGGCACATTATCAGCAAAAGCGCTTGCCGATAATTTCCCTCAACGACACAAAACTTTTGACATACTCAAAAAAAGCTAATTATTTTGATTTCTACTATATTTTTACGATCTATTTTCGTTCCCAGATGCAGAAATATATTGACCAGGCCAGAAGCGAAAAACCGGCTATGCTCATAGTCGGTAGGAATAACTATCGAAACGACCAGGTGGAGTACTTCTCTGCTGGCGTGCAGGACTTATATGCTGTCAGTGAGTCGCTGAAAACCGTGGATGTTTATACCTTGCGTTAGCGGTTTTTGCCGGCTGATGGCATCCAGACGGTGTATCACATAAGGACAGACGCCGAGGCTAGATTCTCGGATGGGATGAGGTTAATGGTTGCGCGCCGGCGTTTCACCTCGGCCGCTACCAATTTCGCTACCTTAGGATCAGTTTTGTTAATGTGGCGAAGTTGCATTCATTTGTCGCGCAAATAGGCGTCGAATACGGAAATCATGTAATCAAGGTGTGCCTCGGTCAATCCATGATGGCAGCCGATGAGGAAGGATCGTTCAAGTATCATATCCGCGCCCGTGAGTGGCCCGGCGATTCGTTTGCGAATGCGCCGATACGCGGGGTGGCGCAGGATGTTGCCCGAGAATAGCAGACGCGTTTGGATGTTGTGTTGTTCAAGATAGGCGAGCAGATGGCGGCGTTCAATGGGTGATGTTTCTCGAATGGTGAGCGGGAAGGCGAGCCAGTACGCATGCGAGCCAGGACTCGTTTTAGGCAAAATGAAGTGCTGTTCGTAGCGGCGGAAGAATTCGAGGAGCCGCGCAAAATTGTGTTCGCGGACCTTGTTAAAACGCGCGAGCTTCTCGAGTTGTACGAGCCCAAAGGCGGCCTGCATCTCCACTCCCTTGAAGTTGTAGCCGATGGCAACGAACGTGAAGCGACCGTCAAAAGAAACGTTACCTATCCGAAAACCAAAACGCTGTCGAATGTTCCGGTCGTCCTTTTCTGGTAGTGCCCGGCCCCAGCCCGTGAGTACCCTCGCTTCGTTGAGTTGCGCGGCGTTATCGGTCAGGACCATTCCGCCTCCGCCGCCGCTCGTCATGTGATGTCCGGCGTAGAAGCTCGTCGTCGTGATGTCTGACCATTGGCCGGTGGGTTTACCTCGGAAGGTGTTGCCGATCGTATCGCAGCTATCTTCGATCAAGATGAGGTGGTGTTTGTCGCAGATGGCGCGTAGCCGCACCATGTCGTTCAAATTCCCCAAGAGGTGGGAGACCATGATCGCCCGCGTGCGCTTTGAGATTGCGGCCTCGATCTGATCGAGGTTTGCTTGGTAGGTGCCGACGTGTGAGTCCACAAATACGGGCATGTGGCCGTGTTGGATGATGGGGCTAAGGGTAGTGGGAAATGTGCAGGCTTGCGTGATGATCTCGGAGCCCTTTGGGAGATTCGCAATTTCAACCGCAAAGAAATTTGCCGATGAGCCCGAATTTAAAAAGAGCGCGTGGCGTTTGCCGAACCGCGTAGCTACCTTTTTCTCGAAGGCGGCAGTGTATTCGCCCGGCCCCAGCCATCCGGCTTTGAGGCACTTGACCACCGCCGCTATCTCTTCTCGGCCGTAGACGGCCTTCGCATAGAGGATCCGTCCCAAGCCGCGTTTTGATTTGATTTTCATGTGGAGTCGTGTCAAGATTCCCGTACCTGCAAGTATACCCCGCGAGAAAGCCTTGGAGTACCCTCGGGGCGTTGTGCGGCGAATCTATCTCAATGACCTATCCAAATCGTAGTATGGGAGTCCTCGATCCCATCGTAGAGGAAGACATCCGCTGCATTCTCGCCTCATCCGGAGATCTGGTGCGGGAGTTGTCAGGATCCTCAATTCTCATCGCCGGGGCGAACGGTTTTTTGGGCTCCTATCTGGTGGATACGATCGTCGCGGCGAACCAGCGTTTGATGCCCTCAACACCGGCAACGGTGATTGCGCTGAGTCGTACGTCGCCAGAAAAGATTACGGGTTTTCGCCATCTTTTGCAAGATCCTCACGTAACATTCATCACGGGAGACATCACCCAGCCGGTTGCGTTGCCGTCACGCGTTGATTACGTTGTCCACGCGGCTTCGAAAGCTTCACCGAAAGCGTGGGCAGCGCATCCGATTGAGACCGCTGACGCGAATACAGTAGGGACGCGGCGGCTCCTCGAGCTGGCGTATGCGAACCGTGCGAAGGGACTTCTATTCATTAGCTCTGCTCAAGTGTATGGCGATGCGGGAGCAGCGTTCGATCTCATCCCAGAGGACTTTGGCGGTACGGTAAGTCCACTCAACCTTCGGGCTGCGTACCATGAGGCGAAGCGCTTCGGAGAGACGCTCTGCTACCTTTTTCATCACGTCCATCACGTACCGGCGAAAATCGCGAGGCCGTTTTCGGTCTACGGCCCGCGTCTTTCATTGAACGATGGCAAGATCGTACCCGAGTTCATGCGCCGCGGTTTTGCCGGAGAAGATCTTCCGGTGTTTGGGGAGGGAGGAGCGGTCCATGCGTTTAGCTACGTGACGGATGCGATTGACGGGCTTTTGCGGGTGTTGCTGCATGGAGCGCCGGGCGAGGCGTATAACATTGGCAGTAACGAAGAGATTACGGTTCGAGACTTGGCACAACTATTCGCAGAGCTCTTTCCGGGAGTCGTCATCAAGAGCGTTCCTGCTGGGCCAGCCCCTCGCGAGCCGAGATTAGTTCCCGATCTCGGCAAGATCCAGAAACTCGGTTACCACCCCTGTATTTCCTTGCGAGAGGGCTTAACCAGATTCAAAGAGTGGCATCGTTTATACGGCGGCGAGTTGCTGAAAGGGGACGACACCTAGCTTGCATCAATTACTGCCATGCAGAAACAAAAAATACTGATCACCGGAGGGTCGGGGATGCTTGGTTCTGCATTCACGGAGTTCCTTCGTGGGGAAAACTATAGTGTTAGGCCTCTCGCGCATACCGATCTCGACGTGCGAGACCGGGCGCGGGTGTTCGAGGAAGCGGCATTCGCGCCGGATGTGGTGATCCATACCGCAGGGATTGTCAACGCTGACTACTGCGAAGAACACAGAGACGAGTGTTTCGCCAGTCACGTCGGCGGCACCGAAAACATTATTGAACTGTGCCGCAGAACCGGTGCTCAGCTTCTCTACCCCCAAACATTTCTCATTTTTGACGGCACCGAAGTACCCGCCACCGAAGAGACTTCTCCTCGTCCGCTTTCAGTGTACGGCGAGGCAAAGTGGCGCGCAGAGCAAATGGTGCGTGAGCGTCTGCCGGAGGCACTTATTGTGCGTATGGGGGGGTTCTTCGGCGGCTACGAAAAAGACAAGAATTTCGTAGGCAAGTTTGCGTATCTCCTCAAGAAAAGTGTTGCGCAAGGCCAGAAATCTCTGCAAGGCATCGAGCGCGTATGGCAGCCGACATTTACGGAAGAACTCGCGCGCAATTGCACGCAGCTTATAGAACAGCACGCCACGGGCGTTTACCATATGGCAAGTCATGGGTCGGCCTCTTTCTTTGATGTCGCCCGGGCCATGGTTGAAATTTTTGGTCTTGAGAAACGCATCGAAATCGAAAAAGTTCCTTCTCATTACTTTGAAGAAAAATGCCGGCGGCCGGAAAACGGCACGATGGAGAACAAATGCCTTCAAGCAGAAGGCCGTGACCAGATGTCCCATTGGCGGCTAGCGCTGGAGGAGTATCTCCGGCGTCCTTACTTTCAGAATTTGTTTGCCGGACTCGTATGACGAAGTATTTATTTTTGGAGCCATTTGAGAAAGAAGGTCTTTCTCTGAAAAATCGTCTGGTCATGACGGCCATGACCCGGGAGTTTGCCGATGAAAACCATTGCCCCACAGACGAAATGCGCGCGTATTATGAGCGGCGTGCCGCTCACGGCATAGGCCTCATTCTTTCCGAGGGCACCATTGTTCATCCGAGCGGGGACGGGTATCCTACGGTGCCGTATATGTATACGGACGAGCACGTAGCAGAGTGGAGCAAAGTCGTTGCCGCGGTGCAGGCGCACGGCGCAAAAATGTTCTGCCAGCTCTGGCACTGTGGTCGCATCTCGCACCCGGATTATTTGAATGGTGCTCTGCCGGTGTCGTCATCAGCAATCGCGCCAGAGGGCAATCATAGCCGGCTGAAAAAACCTTTTGTTACGCCGCGGGCGCTCGAAACGCAAGAAATTCCGGAGATTGTAGAGATGTTTGTCCGAGCTGCCCAACAGGCGCTGAGCGCCGGATTTGACGGCGTGGAAATACACGCTGGCCACGGGTATCTCATCGATCAATTCTTTGACAGCCGCGTCAATCACCGTACCGATCAATATGGCGGCTCGGTTGAAAATCGGTGCCGGTTTGCGCTCATGATACTAAAAAGAGTTCTCGAAGTTGCAGGGCCCACGCGAACAAGCGCGCGCATTTCCCCGTCGCGCGAGATGAATGGCCTCTACGAGTGGCCTGATCTTGAAGCCATGCTGGATTATTTAATTCCTGAACTAGATGCGGCGGGTGTGCGGATATTGGACGTGAGCTGTGCTCGGAGCGATTACGCACAGACCTCGGGCAGGATGGTGCGGCTTATCAGGCCTAGGTGGCCGCACATACTCATGGCCGGCGCAAGTTTGTCTCCCGAAACGGCCGACAAAGAAATCAGGGATGGCGTGATTGATCTCGTTACCTATGGCCGATATATTCTGGCCAACCCCGATTTCATCGAGAAAATCACGCGCGGGGAACATTTGATCCCGTACGATAGCGAGATGTTGAAGACGATGTATTAGATCGCGTGCCCTACTCGCAGTCTAAGTCGAGAAGAGGCGCCCCCGCGCGATGCGCGGGGGCGTCAGTCGGAAAGAAAGAGCGTTCCTAGTCAACCGGAGCGAGCATTGGCTCCGGTAGCAAGTCTGAGTTATACACCACTTGGTCGTAGAGGTGGTGACGTGTGGTGGTGCTCAAGGTACGAAGCGTGAGGTCGTCTTGGGCGAAGAAGCGCTTCGCGAGCTTCTCGCCGCGGGGGAGCTGTGCAAAGTATGGCCATAGCGCCTCGAAGGTTTCGGCTCGATGGGCGCTCAATTCCCCAAGCGCTGCCCGCAACGCCGCTTTGCGCGTAGTGCGCTCGACGGTTTCCCCAAGTGCGGCCAGATGTTCGATGGTCATCCGTCCGAGGGCAGCGAAGCTGAAGTCGCCCGTCCGCAGATACCGCTCCGCCAGCTCATCTCCGCGCGGCACATGGCCAAAGAAGTTGAAGAGCGCCTGGAGCACCACGGTTTGATCGCGGTAGCGCTCGTTCTCTTCGTGGCTGAATGGTCGGCGCGCAGGGTTTGGCTTGGTGGGGTCGGTTTGGTAGCGGTCGTTCCAGTAGAACGTGAGCACGCTCCGATCAAAGAAGGTCTCGGAGAGGTCGTCGTTATTGCCTCCGTAGTAGCCCCACCGGACCGCAAGCTCTCCCAGCGTAGTGCCGCGGTAAGGGGCGAAGATGGAACTCCACGCCATATCGGGCCTGATCGCGACGTTGAGCCGCAGTGTCGCAAGGTTCAAGTCGAGATCGCTCGTCGGGAGCGCCATGATCTGTTCAGTGCGCAGGCGCAACCCCGCCGCCTTAATCTTGGCGCATCCCTCGACGATCTCATCGTTCGTCATGCCGTCGCGGTCCAGGATGTGCTTGCGCACCCACGGGTCGGCCGATTCGATGGCGGTCGTAAGCCCGCAGCAACCTCCTTCCTTGAACAGCTTGAGCCGGCGCGGGTCGCGCGTGAGCTCGAGTCGGATTTGGGCGTGCCACGGAATTCGAACCCGATCTCGGTACTGGCGGACGAACTCTTCCAGCCAGGGGATGTTGAAGCCGAACACGTCGTCCTGAAAGAAGATGAGACGGGTCGGCCAGCGCCGGCGGATTTCTTCGAGCTCGGCGATGACGGCTTCAACCGGTCGGGCAACCAACTTGAAGCCGCCATAGAGCTGTAAGAACTGCACGTTGTAGCAGTACGTGCAGCCCCATGGGCAACCTAGCGCCGTGATCGAGTTTTTGATGGGGTTGTCTCGGTGCCGCGGGTATTCGTCGTAGAAGGTCGCTCGGTCCGGACAGGGGAATCCCTCCCGAAGGAGTTTCTCGTCGAAGAATACCCCAGTGGATGCCGTCCCTCCCAAGATGTGCCGGAACCCCGTGAACCCCTCCCCCCGGACTACGTGCCGGGCGTATTGGGCGGCGTCTTCGGCAAAGTAGGTGGCGTGCGGTCCGCCCATGGCCGTCGTAATACCCATGGCGTTGAGGCGCTTCATCGCTTCGTAGACGGGTTTGTGCGCGCCGCTATAGACGTTGAAGCCAACCAGGTCCGGCCGGAATTCTTCAACGCGTTCAAACAGCGGCCGGAAGTCAAAATCTCTGACCAGCACGATGCGGGTCTGATGGCCGAGCTTTTTGGCGAGCCCGGCCAGGTAGATGAGTCCTAGGGGTTCGATGATCGAGTAGGCGGCCGCGAGCAATATGCGCATGGCTCCTCCCCCAGAGGCGTTGTGTCAAGGTACCGTTGCTCTCACCATGTCAAGAGCACTCTAATTATAGCGTGTCCAGAGCATCTCTGTTTTCACTCTGTGGATAACTTTTGATTCCTGGTGCTACTTTCTTTCGCTGGGCATCTCTACTTTTGTAGGGGCAGATCGCAAACTCTGCCGGGGTTTACCCCGTTGGAGATTTATATAGTACTGCAATGGGTTACGAACACATCTCGCGTCTTACGTTCATGCCACCAAGATCGTCTCGTTTCCCATCTCTAACGGGGTTTACAGGAACTGCGCGGTCTTTTATGATAGGAGGCAATACGATGCGTATTCTCGTGCTCAACCCCGCTATTTACGCGGGCAAAACAAATATCATGACGGTACGCGACCGTCAGCCGTTGGACATGGCGTATATTGCCGCACTCCTTCGTGCGGATCACGAGGTGCGATTGTTGGACGCGAACATTTTTGGGTACGACGTGGACCGCACCCTTGAGGAGATCGAGGCGTTTCGCCCGGATGCTTTCGTGCTTACCTCGACGCCCGTCAACCGATGGGAATGCCCGAATTCGCACATTGATTCGGTGTATGAATTGATCAACCGGGCCAGAATTGAAAACACGATTTTGACCGGCTCGCACGGGTCGGTGACGCCCGAGTGGATGCTGCGAAAATGCAACGTGAAGTATGTGGTTCGTGGGGAACCGGAGATGATCGTGAAAAACCTTGTGGAGACGATTGCCGCGGGCGGCGACCCCAAGACCGTCAAGGGGATTTCGTTTCGAGAAGGTGAAGGGTTCCGCCACACCGAAGACGCCCCACGCGTGGAAAATCTCGACGCGATGCCAATGCCGGCATACGATCTTTTGCCGATGGAGCGGTACCGCTACTCGTTCAGCGATCTCCCGCAACCCTTTTCAATTATGTTGACCAGCCGCGGCTGCCCCTACCACTGCACGTTCTGCCTCAAGGTCATGTCGAAAGACAAATTTATTTGGCGTTCGACCAAATCCGTCATTGATGAGATTCAGTATCTGCAGCAGAATTTCGGCGTGCGATCGGTTTACTTTCAAGACTGGGAGTTTGTGATCAATAAACCCCGCGTCCACGAACTGTGCGATGCTCTCATTCGTGAGGGGATCAAGGTCCGGTGGGGGTGCAACGTGCGCGCAAACGATTTTTTCTTCAAAGACCTGATCAAGAAAATGGCGGATGCCGGCTGCGTGCGGGTGAATATCGGGTTTGAGTCCGGCAGCCAGAAGGTTTTGAACTCGATAAAGAAAGCCATTCGGATTCAGGACTTGGAAACCGCGATCGAATTTACGCGCGCGCTCGGCATTAAACTCGGCATGTACGCCCTAATCAACGCGCCCGGGGAAACGAAAGAGACGATTCGCGAGACTATGGCGTTTTTGGCCAAGCACCACATTGACGCGATGAATTTTAACCTTACAATTCCATATCTCGGCACCGAGATGCATGAACGCTTGAAACAACTCAAGCCGCAGGCCGAAGTCAATTGGGATAATGTGGAAGATTATGCGGGGTTGGTGGACACCGAGCTTTCGCCCGTGGCCGCGCGCTTCTGGCAGCGGCATGCCAAGTTTCAGATTCGGTTCGGTAAGCTCTATCCGTTGAACCCGGCCTTTTGGCAGCACGCCGTAAAAATGGTGGCGAAACGTTTAGCGTAGGATGTGATGCGTTTTCGAATGGAGAGGGCTCGTCGATAGTGTTAGGGTATTATCTTGCTGCCTACTCAACTTCCGCCGTGTCTTATGAGAAAGCAATCGGTTAGCCGCCGCGGCCCTGCGGCGAATATCGTCGCGCTCGGCGCGGATCATAATGGCGTCAAGCTTAAAACCGAAATCAAAGCGCTCTTAGCGTCACTCGGTTATCAATGTGTGGACGCGGGATCTTATAGTGAAACCGAGAAGGTTGACTATGCTGATTACGCTCGTACGGTTGGCCAGCTCGTGAATTCTGGTGAGGCGTCCCGCGGAGTGCTGGTGTGCGGAACCGGAGTGGGCATGAGCATGGTAGCCAACCGGTTCCCGAACGTGCGCGTAGCGCTCGCGCGCAGCCCCGAGGTGGCACGCAAGGGTCGAGAGCACAACGATGCGAATGTGCTGTGCCTCGGTGCGTGGGTGAATCCCGTGCGGACCAACCTTGCCATCGTGCGGGCGTGGTTTGGCGAACGCTTCGGCGAAGACCGTCACATCCGGCGCGTGGCCAAGTTCACCGAACCGCGACGCGAGAAAGTGGTGTTCACAAACGGGATTTTCGATCTTTTGCACTCGGGGCACGTTCACCTCCTGAAGTGCGCGAAAGCTCTGGGCGGCAAACTTATCGTGGGGATCAACTCGGATCGCTCCACGCGCATCCTTAAGGGCCCAACGCGGCCGGTCTGTGGCGAACAGGATCGCAAGAAGCTCATCGAGTCGCTTGGCTTCGTAGATCAAGCGATCATATTCGATGACACCGCCACCCTTCCGCTCATCAAACAAATCAAGCCGGATGTGGTGGTCAAAGGCGGGGAGTGGACCGCGGCGGAGGTGCGCCGACGCGATAAGATTCCACCCGAGATCGAGGTGAGGGTCTTCCCGCTGCTCGCTGGTTACTCAACGACGAACATGGTAAAGACCATCACCGGTCGAAACCGCGCCGCATGAATATCCTGCGCCGGGTCATCGCCGCGTTCCCGCTTTGAAGCACTGTGCCCAAACGCTGATTGATTTTTACCCAACGCACCAGAAGGCCATCGTCTCCTGCTGGTGGATGAATGGTTGGTGTGTAGGCCTTCGGTGCGGGGTTCCGCCCCGCCACCGAAATACGAGGTGCCGCCGACTCCCGTCGGCGGGGCTCCACCAAATCGTAGCAAGTACACTTCATTTTATTTGCAGAAGAGCAACCGCCGCGGCAAACGCCGCGGCGGTGGTGCGCCGAGCCGGGTATTAGTCGAAACATCCCACCGGCTCATCTGAAAGAAGGTATCGGAGGAACCACTGTTGGAGGCCCCACGCGGCCATGGTCTCGCACGGCATCTTACTGAACTCGCGCACCGGCACGATCAAACGTTTGATTCGTTCTCCCTCCTTGCGCAGGCCGAACTCCTCTTGACCCTCGGCCACCGCATCCGGTCGTACCTCTGCGTAAGCAAGGTATGTGCGTTCGGTGAGCAGGCCCGGAGATGCAGCGAGGTGGCGTCGGTCGTTGAGTATCGCAACAAGATCATTATCGCCGATGTGGACCCCGACTTCCTCCCACGCTCCCTCCACAACGTGCTGCCTAATGGTGAGGTGCGGTTTATCGAGCCGCTCACCCGGCACGTCGAGCACTGCACCGTCGGGGTGCTCCGGGCTTATCATGGGCGGACGCGGCTGGGTGATAAGGACGACGCTCCCGTCGTATCGGTCGAATCGGGTTCTGTGGGGGTAAGGAACTCGCGCATGGGCGGACACACAAATGAGGAACGCAACTGTTGCCTGATTTGGCGTTCGCACGATCTCGTACCCTCGTTCGTCGCGTTCAACCCTGACATAACCATCATAGACGATTCCCATGGCTCCCTCCTTGGGCGTTTGTCTGGCGAACTGCCCGGTGGACTCTCCGGATTGCCTTATAACATATGCGTTTGTGGCATGTCAAGATCGGTTTTTCGCACCCTTCATTTTATCAATGACTCGTGGTACGGTACGCTCTGCTATGTTTGAACGGTTGCAGCTTTTTATCTTGACTCTACTCGCGTATCTGCTGCTGCCGTTTTCGCGCGTGCGCAGCCGACCCACGGCCAAGGGGCGGCCTAGTATCTTAATTGTGCAAACCGGTAAGATCGGGGATCTTGTGTGCACCACCCCCGTCTTCCGGGCAATCAAGAAGACTTGGCCCGAAGCGGATCTCGGCGTTGCGGTAACGAGTCTCGTAGCTCCCTTACTTGCGGGCAACCCCTACGTTGATGTGGTGTTTGCGCTGAACGGCAAGCCCGGGCTCGCGGGCAAATTCAGGCTCATCCGCGAGATCCGGCGGCACGGGTACCACTGGGTGCTCGTCCTCACCCCGGCTGCGATCGGCGTCATCATCGGCGTGCTTGCAGGCATCCCAAATCGGGCGCTCACCGTGATCCCCCAGTTGTCGCGTCACACCCGCTCGGCGCTCATTTTTGCGAACCGTTATGTGCCTTATGAGTTGCGCGCGGCTGGGGCAGAGCACTACTGTCGGATGGTAAACCTTGTGGGTTCGGTGGACTGTCGTGAGCCGCGGGAGCTCTTTCCCGATGCGGCGGCGCGCGCAAAAGCCGAGCAGTTTCTCGCCGCGCACGGGATCGGAGCGGATGTGTTCGTCGTTGGCATCTCCGTGGCGGCGGGGAAGTTTAACAAGGAATGGCCAGCCGAACGCTTTGGGGCATTGGCAGACCGGTTCATCGAACAGTACGGCGCGAGAATCGTATGGGTTGGATCCAGCGGCGACGCAAGCACCATTGCCGAGGCCGAAGCGGCCATGCGGCGGCGCGATCGGGCGGTCTCATCCGCCGGCGCCTTCACGCTCGCCGAGCTCTCAGCACTGCTTGGGCGCCTTAAGCTGTTTGTTAGCGTAGACACGGGTCCTCTCTACATGGCCGATGCGATGGGGGTGCCGGTCGTGGACATTGCGGGGCCGGCTGACGTTCGCTCGCAGGCGCCGGCCGGTCGAGCGCTCGTGATTCAAGCAGACGGCATCCCGCCACTGCTCACGCTTATGGCTGCACCCGACAGTTCGGAGCGCGACCCGGCCATAATAGCCATTACCGTGGATCAGGTTTGGCGTGAGATTGAGGCTTTCATCAGTCGTGAGGGGCTTGCCTCCGTGCTTCCATGACGCATTTGCTTGGCCGCACGCGTGAACGCGCGCAGGAGTTTTTTCATCATCGGTTCGTGCGCGACACCGCCACACTGCAGGCGGGGACGTTCGTCTCGCTCGGCCTTGGGTTTATTTCTTCGGTTGTCTTCGCGCGGGTGTTGCAACTGGAGGGGTTCGGCGAGTATGCGCTCATCTCTGCGATCGCGGCGGTGGCTTCGATCCCCCTTGACCTCGGCGTGGGGTACGGGACACTCACACTCATGGCCGCGGCGCACGCGCGCGGGGATCGCGCTGAGGTGCGGGACATCATCACGTTTTTCGTCAAGGCAACTGCTTTTATTACCCTTGGGCTTGGCCTACCGGTCATGATGGGGACTTGGGTGTTTACGGCGACTATCTACCACAGTTCTCGCCTTGGACTCCTTGTTGTTCCACTACTCGCCGTGCAGTTACTGATGGCTTTTTTTATTCTCATTACGATTGTCTACCAGGTTGAGCGCCGGTTGAAAGCGCTCGTGCTCATAGAGAATAGTAACCGGGTGCTCAGCATGGTGTTTCCGGTCACTCTCGTGTTTTTGGGGCAGGGGTTGCCGGGGATCGTCGGCGGACAACTTGCCGCAACGATTATTTCGCTCTTCGCAGCAACGTTTCTCTATCGCGGCGCTCGCGCATCGGATCCGTTGCTCCCCAGTGCTCGCGAAATTTGTTCACACTTCGGCCGGATGCAACTCGGTCGCTACTTCCGTTTCAGTTTTAAAATCGCCTTTGACAAGAACGTGGCGAACCTTTTTGCCACGCTGCCAGTCGTGTTCTTGGGGCGTTTGGCGCCGGTGTACCTCGCCGGGTACTACAAGCTTGCGTTTAACTACCTGCAGGTTCCTTTGCGGCTGACCGGGTCGGTGTCGCGGCTTTTGCAGATTCAGCTGCCGGAGTCGTACGTTACGGGTGCGGATACGCTCATTAGACATTTCCGGAAGGTAACTATCTATTCGGGGCTGTTGTCGTTTTGCCTGGTGGCGGGTGCGCTCATCTTGGCGGGGCCGATCATCGCGTTGGTCTATGGGACGGCTTATGGCGCAGCCGCGAAGGTTGTCTATGTACTTGCCCCATTTGCAATCGTTTCTGGTTTTTCCGTGGGCATGGGTCCAGTTTTCCGGGCCATTGATCGAGTGGGGTCGGTGATTGCCATTAACGTGGCCACTCTTGTTGTTGTGACCCCCATCGGCTATTGGCTCGTGCGCACGTTCCATGTCTACGGGGCGGCAGCCCTCTTGGGGCTCTATACCGCTCTGGCAACCGGCGCTGCCTTTGCGGTGGTCGGTTACCACTTTAAGCGCCTCACCCGCGCCTGATTATGCACGTGAGCGAGTACCATAAAATTGCGGCGTTCCAAGCCAAGCACTGGTGGTTCTTCGGCCGAAAACTGTTTTTGCGGCAGTTTCTTATGCAGTACGTTCCCGGGCGCAACGCGGAAATCTTGGACGTCGGCTGCGGCACCGGAGAGGCCATGCTGTTTGCCGCCCGGCTCGGCTACCATCGCGTCCTCGGCCTCGATAATGCCGAGGTGGCCATCTCTTTCTGCCGCCAGCAGGGTCTGTTAGCTGTCGAGCGCTGCGATGCGGCACGGCTGTCCTACGCGGCCGCTTCCTTCGATGCGGTTTTGTGTCTTGACGTGCTCGAGCATGTCCGAGACGATGCGGCAGTGCTTGCAGAGATTTGGCGGGTGCTCCGGCCGGGCGGGTGTGCGTTCATCACGGTCCCGGCGTTCCGGTTCCTGTGGTCGCGCCACGACACGGTGCTCCAGCATTTCCGGCGCTACGAGATGGCCGATCTCCTACGGTTTGCCCGCGCGCAACCCTGGCGGGTTCGCGAACATTCGTACTTCTTTTTCTTTATTTTCCCGCTCGTCGTCGCGTACCGGTGGCTGAAGTGCTTCGATCACCGGCCGCGCACGTCCGATCTCGACTTTGTGCCCGAACCGTTCAACGCGGCGCTCAAGGCTCTTTCGATCATCGAGATGTGGCTCGTGCGGATATTCGGTCGGCTCCCATTCGGCACATCGCTCTACATCGTGCTCGAGAAACTCCCATGATCGTACGCCCCGCGATTCTACATGCCATCGCAGTTGCGATTGCGATAGTTGCGGCACTATCAGTACTTGCCTTTTCGAATCCAAACCGGCTCGCGCACGATCAGATCGTGCATGGTACATTCATCGCGCGACTCGATGATCCCACCGCCTTCCAAGGCGATTATCTCTTCGGCGACGACCGCATCGAAACCCACAACAACTACTTCTTGTACGGCGCGATGCAATGGTTGCGCGATCGCCTCGGCCACCAGGAACTCATCTATTGGTACTTCCTGCCAGTGTTTGTTGGAACGTTTACTCTCGGGATGTACGCGCTACTGTGGTACGCGACGCGCCAATGGCTGGCGAGCGTGCTTGGGGCGCTTACTGCGAATCTCTACGTGCCCTACATTTTTATGGCGAGTTGGGGGCTTGCCGGACCGTCCGAGGTGGGGTCGCGGGAGGTGTTCACGATGTTCGTGCCATTACTCTTTCTTGGGTTCGTGCGCGGCATGCTTGAGCGGCGCGATTGGCTCCTCTTTGCTACATTCGCTGCGGTAGGGATCCTCGGGAACGTGCACCTCATTTCGGCATTCAACTTCGCGCTCATCCTAGGACTTACCCTTATCTTTTGGGGCGGCATCACGTGGCAGAATATCCGGCGGATCGCCGTTGGCGGGGCGCTCGCGCTCGCCGGCGCCGCACCATACCTTCTCGCGTACAATCGGTATCGCCACCTTCTCCCCACGGGACTTGCCGGCGTTGACCCGGCGGCGTACCGAGCGGTAGTTGCAACTGTCGCAGCTCACACCCTCCCCGCCGGCCACTGGGAGGGACTTTGGCAGTGGGTGGGGCGAGAGTGGTATCTCTTTTGGCCCCTCGTCGCCATTTTCGTCATTATGCTCTGGCTGCGCCGGCGCGCCGGCGAGGGAGACGGACTCGATCGGTTGAGTATCTGCTTTGTCGGCGCGGTCATCGCGGTAAATGCGTTCATCTCGATCAGCCAGTGGGTAAAGTTTTACGGCTTCGGCGCCGCACCATTTTTTCAGATTCCGCGCGGGATGCATTTCCTGTACGTGGTGTTGTTTCTCTTCGTCGGTATCCTGCTCGCGCAGCTTATTGCATGGATTCGTGCCCGCGTACCGTCTCGGCGTCTCGTTGCCTTAAGCGTCGCGGCAATTGTGCTGGTTGCGGGATTCGTCGCTCTCCGCGGACCGTGGCTTGCGGGAAGGTACCGTGCCTATATCACCCCGCGATTTTCATACGTGACATGCGACGACGGAGTATATGAGGCGGTGCGGAGCTTATCTCATTCCGGTGATGTTCTCTTGGTGGATCCTGATTATTTTTCAGCCGTGCGGCCTTGCACGCGCCGCGCCGTGGTGGTGCTGCGTCGGGACAACGGCATTGCGTATTCGTTGGGGCCGGATCGGCTTAGCGAGTGGGTGCGTCGGTACGACGAGGTGAAGACAGCGTTTGCTTCGCCTGAAACACTGCTGGCAGTGGCCAGGCGATACGGCGCGCGGTTTATTTTGAGTCGGACGTGCGCGGCGGTACCGGGGGTCGTGGAGCGGTACCGCCACCCCGCCAACTTAAATTGTGTTTACCAGATAGGGCCATCATGAAAATCGTCATTCTATCCGATGGATTTCTGCCCGCGGCGGTCGGAGGCGCGGAAGTAATTGCGCATCGCAGCGCTGCTGCGCTCGCTGCAGCTGGCCAGACGGTAACCGTACTCACCACTTCGCCTAACATCCGGACGATTGAGCGCGGGCAGCGCGACGGATGTGCGGTCGTGACGATTCCGAGCAACGTTTCGCCGCGCTTGCGGTCATGGCTTGGCGCGTATCATCCTGCGGTAGTACGCGCCGTGGACGAAATTCTGGCCGTTGACCCGCCCGACGTTGTCCACGCGCATAACCTCCACACCCAGCTTTCGTTTGCAAGTTTGCGGGCGGCAGCGCGTCACGCGCGCCGAGTGTTTCTCACCGCGCACGATCCGCTTTTGGTCCACTACGACAAGTTCAGCGAAGCCGTAGACCCATCAGATCTGTCCTCGCAGCCGCGGGTGCGCGAGCGCGTTTCGCTCGTCGATCAGCTCCAGGCCGCGCGCTGGCGCTATAATCCGTTTCGAGGTCCGACCATCCGTTGGACGCTCGCGGGTGTAACGCGGGTATTCGCGGTGAGCGACGCCCTCGGTCGGATTTTGATTGCGAGCGGTATTGGGCGCGTCTCGACCCTCCACAACGGGATCTCGGTGGCCGCGTTCAGGCCCGACCCGAGTCGGGTGGCCGAGCTGCGCAAACACCTCGGAGTAGCTGAACGGCCGGTTATCCTGTTTGCGGGCCGTCCTACGCGGGCAAAGGGAATCGAAGTAATCCGGCAAGCGTTCCAGCGGGTCGAGCACCATCCCACACAGCCGGTGCTCCTTGTTTGCTCTCTCCAGCGTTCGGGCATTACGCGTGAGGGGGCGATTATCCGGGCGAGTTTTGCGCCCCAGGAGATGTCCTCGGTATATGGACTTTCTTCTTTCGTGGTGGTCCCCTCAATCTACCCTGATCCGTTTCCCACGGTGAACCTTGAAGCAGGCGCGGCCGGCCGGGCAGTCATTGGTACGTGTTTCGGCGGCACGCCCGAGGTGGTGCTCAACGGAGAAACTGGCATTATCGTGAATCCCTTCAATCGTGACGCGCTCGTTCAAGCGATGCGTTGGCTCCTAGACCGACCCGAAGAAGCTGCGGCTATGGGCGAACGCGCGCGCTGCCGAATCGCTGAGCACTTCACCCTGGAGCGCCACTTGGGTCAGCTCCTGGCATGGTACCGCGGTGAGCCCCGTTTACTCCCCGACCTACACGATGGAGCGTCTCTGCCTAGGAGTTAATCAATGTTAAGTCATCCTCACTACCTTAATTCTCTGGTTTTTTGGAGTAACGGGGCGAGCCGGTTGCGGCCGGCGACAGCTCTCTGGTATCGTAAACCCTGTGATTCGAATTCTTGTCTTCTACGGAAAAGATCCCTCTGGTATCGTCGAGGCGTACCTGCAGGGTCGCGCGCCCGCGAATTTCCTATACGGTTTTCCGCTCTTCGAGCGCTTCGGTATTCAGGCAGACATTTTCGTCCCGGCGCATGGCCGAATAAGTCGAGCTGTGATGGGGTTGTTGCGTCGCGTGAGCCGGGAGCTGGGCACCCTCGTTTCGATGTGGCGACTTCCGTTCATCATTCGTCGTTACAACGCATTATTCCTCATGAATGCTGACGCGGTGATTGGCGCGGTTTTGCTTCGTGCTCTCTTTGCCCCGCGCCTGAAAGTTTTTTTCTACAACGATCGTGCCGAAAAAGTAGCGGGCAGACATTGGCTTAAGCGACGGCTTTTTCGGAAATGCGATGTTATCATTGCGCAGTCATTGTATCACGCCAAGTTTACCAAGGCGGTTTTTGGCAAGGATAGTCCTGTGGTGTATTTGGGAAGCGATCGCGATTTTTTTCGGCCTGACGGCACCGCCACAGAGGACTTCGTGCTTTCAGTTGGCGGCGATCCCGGCCGGGATTTTGAAACGTTAATTGCAGCTGTAAGCCGCTTGCCAGAGATTCAATTTGTGTTTGTGGGGCGTGCTTCAAAAATTCAGGGACTTGCCGTGCCGTCTAATGTAATTGTTCATTATAATGTGCCGCCAGAGGAGCTCCGAAAACTTTATCGGCGCGCGCGAGTTGTCGTAATTCCGCTCTATCAAGATGATCACGATTACGGTTTCGAGATGCCAG
>JACPXH010000018.1 GCA_016196625.1 Candidatus Parcubacteria bacterium
AAATCGCGCCTCCCGATCTACCTCGGAGAGTACGTGTGGCGCTACAACCATCGCCGTGAGCCGCAGATCCGCAAGCTAATGCGACTTTTGAGACTTCTCAAAGAACAATCAGGTGTCTAAATTGAAACTTTACCCTAACTTATAAGCCCTAGACTGTAGTCCCCCGCAACAACCGTAATGCTTCAACAAAGTCTCCGACCCCAAACAACGCCGACCCTGCCGCCAACCGTCTTGCGCCCGCAGCCACCACCTGACGGGCGGTACCGACACGGATGCCGCCGTCTACGCTAATCGTACCATTTGGCCAGATTTGCCGTAAGGCGGCGATTTTGGGGATAACCGATTCTTCGAATTTCTGACCGGCAAAGCCGGGTTTGACAGTCATCACGAGCACCGTATCGAGCTTGTCGAGATACGGTTCAACCGCCGAAAGCGGGGTTTCGGGATTGAGAGCCAGTCCCACCTGCTTGCCGATCGCTTTCGTGGACTCCACCGTGCGTTTAATTTCATCAGGGGAGTCAAACGCCTCAACGTGCCAAATCAGCCGTTCGGCCGGCGAATCAAACCAGGCGTTGCGCGCCTCTGGCGTTGCCCAAATCATCAAGTGCGCTTCGAGCTTGAGCGAGGTTTTTAGTTGATGAAACTCAAGTGGATTTTGGATTGTCGTATTTGGCACGAACACGCCGTCCATCACGTCCACATGCAACCACGAACAGTGAGGTGCTACGAGTTTTGCCGCCGCTTCAAGCTCGGCAAAACTTTTCGGAATGACCGCGGGAATGATTTCGATAACGTCGTTCATAACCACTCGCCTCTTGTTTCACCGACGCAATTTCGCGCCCGCTACAATGTATCGATACATTGTAGCGGTTGTGCTCGCGCGCCTATCCCTCGATTTCTTTTATCTTGTTAAGCCGACGCGCATGCCGCTCTTCGCCCGAAAAAGGGGTGGCGAGCCAGATATCCACAATTTTCTTCGCATCTTCCTCCGAAAGCCAATCGGATGGAAGCGACAACACGTTCGCATCCTCATGCTCACGCGACTGCCTGGCCACGGCTTCGTTGAACACAAGGGCGGATTTTACACCCTTGAATTTGTTCGCCACCATATCCACCCCGTGTCCGGATCCACAAATTAAAATGCCCCTCATTTCATTGGGGTTTTCGGAAACCTTTGCGGCGACTTTCGCAGCGAAGTCAACGTAATCGTCATCCGGGTCTTCCACGGCGTTGCCGAGATCTTCAACTTGAACCCTGCGCTCGGCCAGATGCGCTTTGAACGATTCTTTGAGTTTGAATCCGCGGTGGTCGGCCCCGAGGAAAATGATCACAGGTGTTGCATATCCAAATCACGTACTTGATGAAAAGTATCGCGCACCAACTTACTTGAAGACTCGAGCGGTTACCTGCGCGATACCCTCGTCACCGAGAACGCTCCGGTACCTTTCTAGAGCTTTATCTACTGCGGCAGGACTCAGAAGTTCGGACGCCCTCATTTGATCTGCGACCTCCTTCTCTAACCATTCACGATAGCCCGGACGCGCTCCTTGCTCTGACGCGCCCTCGAGCAACTCTCGGGCAAATCTAATGCGATCACTGATTCCTTTCTGTAAGAGCGCAATGACTTCTTCGCGGGGTGTTTCAGAATCGCGGTGTTCCGATCGATACTCACGGATCGCTTTCTCCTGCGCTCGCCTTACTTCATCCAGTTCGGCGAACAAAGCGGACTTGAGAAGGCCTCGGCGTTCAGGCGAATGTTGCGCAGCTTCTGCAGTGATTCGACGCATGATATGATACGGCATCTCGCTCGGCGGAATGTTCTGGTCTTGTCCGAATTGCCGTTCATTGACAAGCAGCCTAGAGACTTGATCGATCGCTGCTCGGCGTGCCGCACCCGCTTCTTGAAGTCGTGGGGTTTCTTCCCACGCTGCAGCGCTATAGGCATCCATTACTTGCCGGAGGATCGAGTAGGCCTCGCGGTCTCTTGCGCTCAAATCCTCGGGGAAAGATCCTTCCTCTGGTGGGGTTGGACGTTCGTATGACATAAAGAGTTTGGTATTAGTTGGTATTAGTTGGTCGGGGACTTTGCCGCCCTAATCACATGCTCAACAAGAGTCGTCGTATATCCCCATTCGTTGTCGTACCACGCGAGGATTTTGATGAGGTCGCCGTCCACCACGCGCGTCATGGGCAGATCCGCAATCGAGGCGTAGGGGTTCTTGATGATGTCGGTGGAAACAAGCGACTGCTCGCTCACGGTAAAAATGTTCTGCCAGCGCGGCTCCCTCGCGGCCTTACGCAAAATGTCGTTTACCTCTTCAACCGTGGTGGCGCGGTTTGCCAGAAAAGTAAAGTCGGCAATCGAACCAGCCACAACAGGCACGCGCATGGAAATGCCGGTAAAAAGTTTGTCTAAGTCCGTGAGCGCCTTGGCCACGGCTTCCGCCGCGCCGGTTGAGGACGGCACAATGTTGACCGCCGCAGCCCGGCCCCGGAGAAAATCATCATCCTTGACCGGGCCGTCAACGAGATTCTGGGAAGCCGTGTAGGCGTGCACGGTGTTCAAGATCGCCTTTTTGACGCCGACGGTCTCCATCATGATTGCCGCCACCGGACTTGCCGCATTTGTGGTACAGGATGCGTTGCACGTAAGCGCATTTCCCGCAAACTTGTCCTCGTTGATGCCCACGAGCACCGTTAAGACCTCGCCTTTGGCCGGAGCCGAAATCACAACACGCTTCGCACCCGCCTCGAGATGAAGCTTGGCTTTGTCCGAATGTGTAAAAAGACCGGTTGATTCAACCACTACGTCAATAGCCAAATCCTTCCACGGGAGTGCTACGGGATCTTTTACCGCCAGCGCCTGAATGCGCTTGCCGCCGACGACGAATGCGCCCCCCTCCACCGCAACTTCTCGCTCATAACGGCCATAGACCGAATCAAACCGCAGCAAGTACGCAAGGTTCTCGCACGATCCCAAATCGTTTACCGCGACCAGCTCAATTTCGGGCCGTTCGAAGGCCTGCTTGAAAAAAGCGCGACCGATGCGCCCGAAACCATTAATAGCAACGCGAATTGGCATACGCGTCAGTGCGAAAGCCGGTTTAGGTAGCTCACCGCCTGCAGCACTGCCGCAATCCCCTGCCCCACGGCAATGCCTATCTGCTTGAAAGGTATATTCGTAACATCGCCCGCGGCGAAAAAGCCGGGGATATTAGTCTCGCCCACCCAGTTGACTTCGATTTCACCGAACTGGTTTTTTTTGACATCGGCGGGAGCGGCAGTGCTGTTGGGCACCATGCCGATGTGAATGAATACCCCTTGCACCTCGAGCGTTTTCGAATTCCCTGAAGCATCCTTAAACTCAATAGCGTTTACAAATTTGTCTCCGAGAATGCGCGAGGTGTTTGCATTGGGGATGATTTCGACGTTGGACGCGGCGGTCAACTTATCGATCAGGATCGATTCGCCTTTGAAGGCGGGATTTTTGTTGATCACGTACACCTTGGACGCAATGCCAGAGAGCATGATACCCGCTTCCAACGCTGAATTGCCGCCGCCCACCACCGCCACGATTTTTTTGGGGAAGAGCGGGCCGTCGCAGACAGTGCAATATGACAGCCCCTTGGTGCGCAACTCTCGCTCGCCCGGCACATTGAGTTCCCGGGGGTGCACGCCGGTTGCAAATATGACCGTGCGCGCTTCGTACTGTTTCGTATCGTTTGCCTTGACCGCACCCAATTTATCTCCGGCCTTGAGTATGCCATCGGGACGAGCGGTTACCACGAAATGGTCCCCGCCATGCTCGATTGACACGACCTCGGCATCCAACTCCATCTGAACTTTATTTTTCTCCAAGTGTTCGCGAAACTTCTCCGCAAGCTCGATGCCGTCGGTGTGCGGGAAGCCCGGATAGTTTTCAATCTCGCCCGAGGTCGCCACCTCGCCCCCGAAATCTTTCGAGATTAAAAGAAAATTCAAATTCCGCCGGGCGCCGTAGATCGCCGCGGCGGTTCCGGCAGCCGAGCCACCGATGATGATGGTATCGAGCATAAAACGCATCAAACCTTGAAATCGACACGGTCGCCTGCCGGCGACTCGCGCCGGCGCCTCTGAAGCGTCAGCTCTTGAGCCCTAGGGCTTGCGCAATGCGCGGCTTATCAAAGCCAACGATAACCTGCCCGTTGATGTCGAGGACCGGAACACCAATCTGCCCGGATTTCGCCACCATCTCATCGAGAGCCCGGTTGTCGACAGACACGTCGATATCGCTGAACTCGATCTTGTTCGCCTGCAGGTACTCGCGCGCCATGTGGCAGTAGGGGCACGACGGGGTTGAATAGACCGTTACGTTTGGCATTGACGGAAAATACGCATTAATAATGAGGTGCTCATGTATTGTACCACCCCGTACCACAACGCGCCACAGATTACTTACCCTTGGCTCGCCTTCCGAACCGACTATGGACGCACCCGCCTTGCAGTTTGGCTCCGCTGTTGTGGTACGGGGTCAAGAGGAAACAGCCGGCGCTCGCGCCGAGCGAATATATCGCACGGCGAAAGGCACCGTAATGTTCCCTAGAAGTAAGGCCGCCAGCGCTCCCAGAGGCGTACGGAAGATCAAAAACGCCGTCAAAACCCCAACGAACGCTCCGTAGGCAGCTTGCGCTTTGGACAAGGCTGGCGTGGTCAGGGGTTCAATCAGCATAACCGCAACAAAGAAGAACGGGACCGTGCTCACCGCTCCCTGCAAACCCACCTGCAACACGCTGCCCAAAAACCAAATAAAGAGGAAAGCAAGAACCGTTGGCCATTTGCGGGTCCGGCTAACGATGAAGGCGCCGAGCAAAACGACCAACCATGGCAGTTGATCAACCCACCAGCCCGCCACTGCGCCCAAGGGTATAACTGCCGCCAAACCGGCAGCCGCAGGATTAAAAATGTGCCGGCCCTGAAAGCGCACTCCGTGCTTGACCGCAATGCCAATTACCGCAGCCAAGACAACTTGCCACAGCGTCGTCCCCGGCATCAAAACCGAAGCGACGATGAGACCGGTGATAAAACCGCTCTGGGGCACGTACACAACCCGCTTTCTCAACCACGTCAAAAACACGTCCGCACTCCCGCCAGCCGCCGCACCTACCAGTACTTGCTGCAAAGTGGTTGAAAATACGCCCGCCTCAAAGACCCACTGCGCCAAAATCAAAACAATCAAGATCCACAGCAAGTGGATCTTGATTCCTTGACGCCAAAACCGCCGAAAAAACTCATCCATACTCACTCAATGACCCGCAGAGTCCCGCGCATGCCCGAGTGGCCAGAGCCGCAGAAGACCGAACAAAAAAAGCTAAACGTGCCGGTCTTTGTCGCGGTGAATTCAACCGTGTTTGTCTGATTGGGCGTAAGCGCGGTATTCACCCCGAACTCGGAGATGCTGAAGCCGTGGGTAACGTCTATGCTCGTGATGCTGAGCCGCACCGGCACGCCCTTTTTGACCGTCAGCGTGGCAGGTTCAAACTGCCACTGGCGGGCGGTGAGCGTAAACTCCTGAACTGCGGATTGGGGCGCCGGTGGCGGCGTCTCGGGGGAAGCCGCGGGCGGCGGAACCGCAGTTGCGGGCGGGACGGGTGCGGGTGAAGGCGTCGGAGTTTGAGCCGGGCCAGACTGCCCGCCGCTAGGTGCGGTCGGCGCTTGCGTAGGTCGGCTTCTAAACAATAAAAATGCGCCGAGCCCGACTATAACCACGAAAGCCGCAATAATCCACGTGCGCTGTTGCATGGTCGGAATGACAATAGGGCACTATTTACCGAGCTCTTCTTCAATCACTTTGGCGAAATTGTCATACGGCAGGGCGCCCACCAGCACGCGTCCGTTGATGAAAACGGTCGGCGTTCCCGTGGCACCCGCAAGGCGCGCATCGTCCGTGTCTTTTTGCACTTCGCTCTTGTACTTGCCTGAATCCAGACATGCATCAAAGGCTTGATCGCCCAGCTGAAGGTCGCGCGCAAACTTCTTGAGGTTGTCGTCGGAGAATGCACCGTTGTTCTCGTCGGCTTGACTCGCAAACAGTTTGTCGTGGTACTCCCAAAACTTGTTTTGCTCGCGCGCACAGTTTGCCGCCTCGGCCGCCCGCACTGACTCCTCGCCCAAAAACGCGAGGTCCCGGTACACAAACCTCGCCTTGTCGGTTTTCACGTAATTCTCGATGATCCTCGGCTCAGCATCTCGGAAAAACCTCCCGCAGAAAGGACACTGGAAGTCGGCAAATTCAATGATCGTGACTTTCGCTTCAGCCGGGCCGAGAAACGGATCGTCATCGGCCGAAGGCGCGGCCGCACTCTGCGACCCTTGGCCAGCGGTGGGCGCTGAACCAGACGGCTGGGTCTGCCCGGTCGGGCTCGCGGTCAGTTGCCCGGGGCTCGACCGCTGGTTTGACCAGATAACCGCACCGGCAATGATGAGCCCTGCCACGATGATCGCGGCCGGGATGCCCAAAGAACGAGACTCTCCTCCTGCGGATGACTCTTCCATGAAAGACCCTTTCGTTTACGAGGTAAGATACCCGATTATAGCACACCTCGAACTACTAATGACCAGCGGCACTTGAACTTGCGCGCAGCAGCTGGAGAAACTGCTCAGCTTCGGGCCGAAGCCGACTGTCAAGCTCGACAGCCTTGCGGAGCGCTTGCTCGGACTTGCCAAACTCGCCGAGCTCTTTATACAGCGCCGCCAGGCGCGCCCACGCGGTTGTATCCGCGGCGGTTACCGAATTCAGCCGCACGTAGCGCTCAAGCACGGCAGCCATGCTCTGATAATCGCGCAGTTTGCTATACACAATCAAATAGCGGTTGAGACGCTGGGGATTGTCCAGGGTAAAACCAAACTGTTCGGCCAGCGCAAACTCCCGCGCCATACCCTCCCGATCGCCGGCAAACGCATACGCTGCCCCCAAATTCCAACGCGCCTCCCCCACCTGGGGCGCGAGGGCCACGGCTTTTTCTAACAGCTCAGCGCCCTCGGCCGGACGACCCTGCCCAATTCGCGCTTGCGCGAGTGAGTAGTATAGCTGGGGCCGCGAAGACGAAAGGCGCATGGCTTGTGCCCCCAGCTCGATAACCCGTTCGTAGTTGCTCGGTTCAAAGGCGGCAGCAGTATTCAAAAGCTCCATCAACTGCAAGTAATTTTGCACATCTCTTGGCGCCTCCCTAAGACTCTGCTCCATGGCGCGTATCGCTGCTGCGAGCGCCTCGCGGCGCTCGGAAGCGTCAAAGCGAGTGTCTGCGCCAACCGTGCCCGCAAACTGCGCAAACTGCTGACGCGCCTCAAAACGCTGATAATCGCCGTACTGGAGAACCTCTTCAAACAAGGCCGTGGCGGCACCAACTTCTCCCGCTTGGCCAGTTTTGACCGCAGTGGCCAGGGTCCTGTTGGCCAGTGCCGGTCGAAAAACAAAAACGATAAGCCCGACCGCAAGGCTCACGCCGAAGGCTCCTTTGACCGCGCCCAGACTTAGCCATTGGGGCGTAGCACGGGAGGACGAATCAATACCTGCATCAGATGAGGCCAGCCACGCGAGCACGAGCATGAAGGGCAGATAGCTGGCGAGCGTATCAAAAACAAAGAGGTTCTGCAGAAAATAAGCCGTAAGGAGTGCCGCCATGATCGCTACCGACCAAAAGTCCCAACCCGCGGTCCGGGCGCGTCGCCACAGCACTATGCCCGCAGCCGCAAAGAGCGCGCCGTACGAGAGCAAGCCCGCCAAGCCCGACGTTACTGCGATATCGAAAAAAATACTGTGGGCGCGGTCAAACCAAATCTGGGAACCTTCATCGCGGTAGATCGCCGGCGGAAAATGTTTGCTAAAGGGCACATTGTAGTTTTCGTAGCCGACGCCGAGCAGGAAGTGCTCGCGCCAAGCACCGAAGCTCGACTTCCAGACCGCCAGACGCGATTGCGTGGTAATGTCAGTTCGAGAGATGCTGCTAAGCCGCTCAAGAACCGGGTTCTCTTTGACCCAGCGCGCCTCGCGACTCAACCAGACTACCCCCGCGGTAGAAACGATCAGGATAACCCCCACGCCTGCCCCCCAGCGAGCCCACCTTTCGCGCGATCGCCACACCCCAACCCCAAAAAGTCCAAACAGCGTTAGCCCAAAAGCAAGAAGTGCGCCGCGCGTGGCCGTGCCAAAAAGAGTCCCCAAAAAAACGAGCCACGCGACCGCGTACGCAATCCGCCGTCCGACTTCGGTGCGCCGCCAAAAAAGATACATCAAGAAAAACAGATTAAACAGAAGATACGCAGCAAAAAAACTGGGGTTGCCTACGGTGCTCGAAAAGCGCGCGCCGGTGGTGCTCGTCGAAATGAAAGGCACGCCAGCAGCCTGCGCAAAAGCGAGGAAACTTGCGAGTAAACTTACAACAATCGAAACCTCCATAAATCGGAACCACTCGCGTTCTGACGCAACGACGCTGGCCACTATGACCGCGTAGGCGGCCAGATGCAGCAACATGATGATCCCTTCACCCCGCTCAACGTTTCCCCAAAAACTCCGACTGAAATTGACCCCAAAGATACTCGCGAGCACCACCACCCCCAGATACGCTCCGCCCGCCCACCAGATGAGCGACCGGCGCGGCCGGTACTGCGGGTGGCTCGCGATAAGAATCAGATAGCAAAAGAGTGCGACCTCAATGACGAGGCGCACGTAGAGGGTCTTAGTCGTGATGAACGGAAAAAAGAAACGGCTGTTCACCCATAGCGGTGTTAGCAGCACGGCGGCGAGCAGCCAAAAGATAAATTTCTTGAGGCCCGGTTCTGATTGGTCCATGAGTAAAAACTACTTCTGGAGGAGATACGAACCGATAAAGAGCGCGTCCATTCCGGTACAGAAGAAGTCACGCAGCGCCTCTTCGGGCCGGCAGACTAACGGTTCACCCTTTACGTTGAAGGACGTATTGAGCACGATGGGTACACCGGTTTTCTTCTCGAAGGCCTCGATCACGGCGTAATAGAGCGGATCGGTTTTGCGCGAGACGGTCTGCAGCCGGCCGGTGCCGTCCACGTGTGTAACAGCCGGAATTACGGAACGTTTCTCTAATTTTATCGTGAACACACGCTCCATGTAAGGAACGAGGATCGTATCTTCGAAGTATTCGCCGATTTTTTCCTCCAAGATAGCGGGCGCGAAGGGTCTGAAGGGTTCGCGATTCTTAACGTTTTTATTGACGATATCTTTCATGTCGGCCCGACGCGGGTCAGCCAAAATGCTCCGATGCCCAAGCGCGCGCGCTCCGGCTTCCATGCGACCTTGAAACCAACCAACAACTTTACCCTGACTGATCAATGCAGAAGCTGCCTCAGCGGAATCCTCGACCTTCTGATAGCGCAGCTTCCATTTTTTGAGCACTGCTTCGATTTCCTCGTCGGTATACTGAGTCCCCCAAAAAATATTGCGCTGCACGAACGTGCGCGGCCGATGCAAAAGCTGATGGTAGATATAATAGCAACACCCCAACGCGTTGCCTGCGTCATAGGCGAGAGGTTGGATGAAAATTTCCTTGAAGGGAGTGCGCCGGTGGAGCATGCCGTTCGTAACACTATTCATGATGACTCCACCCGCCAGACACAGATTCTCCTCGTGCGTCTGGTCGTAGACATAATTGACCAGATGAATAATCGTCTCCTCGGTTACCTTCTGCAGACTCGCTGCGAGGTCTTCATGCCGTTCGGTGATGGGCTCGCCTTCAGCGCGCGCCGGTCCGAACTCCTCGTAAAACTTTTTGGACAAGCAAAACTTGCCGCGCGCCGTCACGGAAAAGTATCGCATGTTCATCCGGTACGTACCGCCGGGGATGAGCTGCAGGATTTTGGCAAACTGCTCGGCGTAGCGGGGCGTGCCGTAAGCCGCGAGTCCCATCACCTTGCCTTCGTCGCCGTAACTCGAAAACCCGAGGTACTGCGTGAGCATGAGATAAAAAATACCGATGGATTCTGGATTGCGCACGCTGCCGAACTCAACGAATCGGTTGCCTTCCCCCAAAGCCATCTTCGAGGAGAATCCCTCGCCGCTTCCGTCAATCGAAAGAATCGCGGCTCGCTCGAAGGGCGAGACTAAGAACGCGCTCGCGAGGTGTGCCTCGTGATGCGGCACGAACACGATCTTCGACCACAGCAGACCATAGCGAGCCCGAACCTGGTTGACTTGGCGAAGGTAGTCGCGCGTGCCGCGAAACCATCCAAGTAGCATCATCGGCCAGCGCCGGACAGGAAACCGTACAATATAGCTGCTGCAGCGGTTCCAGAACGACCGGACTCCGAAACCCGCGCTCACTCCGACGTAAGAAACATCGCTCATCGAAATGCCGGCCGTACGCAATACTGCGTCGATCGCATCAAAAGGTATGACGCGCGTGTGCTTCTGGCGGTTGAGTCGTTCCTCTTCAATAAATGCCACCACTGCCCCGTCTTTGGTGAGACACGCGGCCGTATCGTGGCCTTGCAGCGTCAAACCAATAATATACTCCGGCCTACTTGTATCACCTGCTTTCATCGCGAACCGTTGAACCGATAATCCGTATAAAGTCATTGACTGTTTTGGCGATGGAGAAATTATCGTATAGCTTAAACATGTTTTGGCTCAGTAACTTCCGATACTGTTCATCGCTACAAACGCGCCGAATGGCGTCTGCGAGCACGATTGGATCCTCTGGCGCCACCAGTTCGGCGGTATACTCGTGTTTCAGGAGCTCCTTGGCCGAAGCCGTCGCAGTCATCACCACCGCCTTACCCAAGGCCGCACAGTCCCCAAGCACAGTCATGCCGCTGAAATAGGCGCCTGGCATTTCGAAACCGTAATCGTGATCATCTTGATAGAGCGGAATTACGACAACTCGCGCGCGCCGATAAAGTTTTCGGAGCTCCTCTGGCGGCACATTATAATGAACAATTACATTAGACGGCACGGCAA
>JACPXH010000019.1 GCA_016196625.1 Candidatus Parcubacteria bacterium
ACAGGTTCAGTCAACGACGCGACCAACCTGAATGGAGCCAGACTCGTCTTCGTCTCCGGCCGCTATGACTATGTAGTGGCACAAACCGGCAACCGTCTCACCGTGGTTGATGTCTCCAACCCCTCCAGCCCAACCGTGGTGGGCTCGGTCAACGACGCGACCAATTTGAATGACCCTTACTCCGTCTTCGTTTCTGGCCGCTACGCGTATGTAGCGGCACTCACCGGCAACCGCCTCACCGTGGTTGACATCTCTAATCCCTCAAGCCCAACCGTGGTGGGCTCGGTCAACGATGCGACCAACCTGAACAATCCTATTTCCGTCTTCGTCTCCGGCCGCTACGCCTATGTGTCGGTATACACCGGCAACCGCCTCACCGTGGTTGACATCTCTAATCCCTCAAGCCCAACCGTGGTGGGCTCGGTCAACGATGCGACCAACCTGAATCTTCCCGGCGGAGTCTTCGTCTCTGGCCGGTACGCGTATGTGGCGGGAAATGTTGGCAACCGTCTAACTGTGGTTGACGTCTCCAACCCCGCAAGCCCCACAGTGGTGGGCTCGGTCAACGATGCGGTTAATCTAAATAGACCCGTATCCGTCTTCGTCTCCGGCCGCTACGCCTATGCGTCGTCATCTTTTGGCGATCGTCTTACCGTGGTTGATGTTTCCACCCCTGCAAGCCCCACCGTGGTGGGTTCAGTCTACGACGCGACCAACTTAGATAATCCCCAATCCGTCTTCGTCTCCGGCCGGTATGCGTATGTGGCGGCGAACTCCAGCAACCGCCTCACCGTCGTCGAACTCGCCGGCATAGACGTGCCCACCGTGTTGACCGGCTCTATCCAGACTACGACCCTTGATACGTGGAGTTTCGCCAACATTGGCTCTGATCTGTATGTCCGAGGGGGGATTGTGGGCGGTCCCGGTGGCATCATGACCAATGGCGGTTTTAGCGTGAGCGCCACCACCACTCAGACTGCTGGCGGAGGCACCTTCTTCTCTATCAATCCCTTCCCTGAAACCTGGCCTCCGGGTACTTCCTCAGTTACTTCCACCCCCTTTATCAAGGCTTCCTCTACCGTTACGGTCTCCAACTTCTTTGCCGCCACCGCCACCTCCCTGACCTCTGGCGACTTCTTTAAGCTTACCGTCCCCAGTGCTTCATTTACCGGAGACGTATTCAAGGTTCAAACCAATGCTTCTACCCCAGTCAACCTGTTTAGACTGGACAATGCCGGCTCCATCATCTCAAGCTCCACCGCCACTACGGCCAACTTCTTTACGGCCTCTGCCACCGCCATCACTTCTGGCGATCTGTTCAGAGGCGTCTTAGGCGCGCCTGCCACTGGCAACTTCCTGTCGTTCTCTCAAGGCGAACTCGCCAACGGCCACCGCTTCAAGCTGGATGCAACCGGTCTCATCTCTGCTTCCTCTACCGCCACCACACAGAACTTCTTTACCGCAAGCGCAACCGCCATAACGAGCGGAGATCTGTTCCGGGGGGTATTGGGCGCACCCGCCACCGGCAACTTCCTTTCATTCAGCCAAGGAGAACTCAACAACAACCAGAGATTCAGCCTGAACTACCAAGGCTCTATATCTGCTTCCAGTACAGTTACCGGCACCAATTTCTTTACCGCCAGCTCCTCGAGCATTACCGGCGGCGACTTCATGAAGTGGGTCGTGTCTTCAACTTCGGGCTTTACCGGCGATATCTTGAAGATTCAAAACGATTCGCTCACGAATCTTTTCCGTATCGGCCCCACCGCCAATGCGACCACCACCGGCAACTTCACCTTCAATATGCGTAATCCCTATCTGTTGTGGGTGCCGACGACTGCGGGCGACAAGGTGAGTTTTTCAAGCACAACCACACTGGCATCCTTGGATATCGGCGGCACCTGGGTTACCAAAGGCCCGCAGACGCCAAACGGCACGCCGGACATCGCGGAAATGATTCCGGTGGCGCCGGATGTGGAAGCGTTCGATTTGGTGGTGGCTGATCCCGAACACCCGGAATACGTGCGGCGCACCAGCACTTCGTATGACCCGAAGATGCTCGGCGTCATTACCAGCGGCGGTTCGGCCATTACGCTTGGCAACACGGGCTTTATCGCGACCGGTGAAGATGTTCGTCGGATGCCCATCGTTCTCGCCGGCCGCATTCCGGTCAACGTAACCAACGAGAACGGACCGATTGCCGTGGGCGATCGGCTCACGTCGTCTTCCAAGCTCGGCTATGCGATGAAAGCAACACAGGCCGGGCCGACCGTGGGGATTGCGCTCGAATCCTTCGGATTCGAGAAACCCAAAACCCAAAACCCAAAACCCAAAACGGATTCGGCAAACTCACCGCAGGCAGATCCCAATAACCAAAATCCAAATATCGAAACCGGTACCGTCCTTATCTTCCTCAACATCGGCTATAACGCTCCCTTGACCGTCAGCGCCGAACTCGCCGCCAATCCAACCGCCAACCTGCCCGTGCCGCCCGATGGTTCGACCATGCTTTCCGCCAGTCAGAACTTCAACGGCCAATCCATCTACAATCTTGCCGCAGTCTACGGCCTAAATTGGCGGTTTGATGAAGCGGGCAGGCTCGTGGTTGGGGAAGTGGAGACTGGCAAACTGCGGGTCAAAGAAGCAGTCACCTTTGGCTCGAACGAAAAGCGAATCGGGATTACGATTTACGACGAGGATACTGGGGAGCCCTTCTGCATCAAGGTCAAGGGCGGCGAGTTGGTGCGGGCAGCGGGGGAGTGCGGCAGTCCAAGCGTGCCTGCGCAACCAGCCGCCCCGCCCCAGCCCGAAGCGCCGCCTGCGCCCGAAACACCCGCGGCCGAGCCAATCGAGCCCGCAGCGCCGGTCGAGCCGGCGGCTCCGCCGTCATCCGCGGCGATTGAGCCAGCGGCAGCACCCGCAGCGCCCATTGAATCGCCAGCTGCCGCAGTGCCGGCGGCGCCTGAACCGGCGCCAGCTGCCGAAACCGCGCCAACGGGTGAACCTTCAGCGGCGCAACCATAAAAAAAGTTTAAAAGTTAAATAAAATTGATAATTGAAATTGTATCTGGGCTTGACCCGGAATCCACGACATTCAAACTTCATGCTACAACAACTTTTTGAATCCTTCGTCGGTGAGACCAGCGTCGCGGATGGTGGCCTTGAGAGTGTAGGGGTTCAATCTCGAGTGGCGAGGGATAACGATTTTCCGTTTGCCATCAGTCATGCCGATATGCCTGCTGCCGCGTTTCGCAACCCAAAAACCAGCCCTGGAGAAGGCCTTGGTGGCGCGTTGCGAAGAAACGTCTGTGAAGAGCATTGCCCGCTCTTACGCGACGGCAATCTCCACTTCGTGTACCCTCGCGTTTTTCAGTTCGTCCTGCTCCATCTGCAGATAGGTGCGGATCGCATCTTTGATGTTGCGCAGCGCTTCTTTCTCGGTTCGCCCCTGGCTGTGGCATCCGGGCAGCGCCGGAACGTGAACGGCGTAACCGTATTTGCTTTTGTGGACGAGGGTGAGATATTTCATGGTGTGGGTAATGCTACCATAGCTTGGAGCGTTGAGACAACCACGCTGTCGTCTGGCGAGGTGAGGCAGTTGTACAATATGGGGAGGTGATGGCGGCGGCGATGGGGTTGATGAAACCAATAAGTCTGATAGGACCCATTGGGCTTAATTTGACAGCCTTACCCACAGGACAAGCGGGGTGAGATTGCCGTATGATATGGGCATATGGACATCCTTTCACAGCGCGCAGCAGGAACAACCGTAACGATGGAGACACCCCGGCCGGCGGAGACTCCAAAGCCGGAGAAACCATCTGGCATTGGCTGGCAGGAGGAAGCGGCTGAATCGCGGTGGCTGGCGGCGGCACGCTGGCTCATAACCGCAGCTTTTGTGCTGGGGCCGTTTATCTTTTTGCCGTTTACTTCAGCACCCGTTGATTTCAACAAAGAAGCGATTTTCGTAACGTTGGTGCTTGGCGCCTTCCTCGCCTGGCTCGGCGATGCGTTTGCGACCGGCGAAGTGCGCTACCGCCCATCGGCGCTGCATTGGGGGGTGGCCGCGGTCGTGGGGGTGGGAGTGCTCGCCACTTTCTTTTCGATCGCACCCGCCCAGAGCCTGGCCAACATCGGGTTGGGCCACGAATCCCTTATAGGGATTGCGGCCCTCGGGCTATTCGCATTTCTGTTTACGGCAGTTTTCAGATCTGTGAGGGAGGTCAGACGGGCTTTTCAGTGGTTGATTGCGGCGGCTGCGATCTACGGTTTGTTCAACCTTGTACAGCTGACCGGCAATTTCTTTTTGCCGTGGTCATTCGCGAAGAACGTCAATTTTACCGGAGCGGGCGGGCAGAACTATCTTGCTATCGTGTTCGGGGCGGTATTTGTCTTGCTTGTGGCATTGGTGGCGCGACCCCAAACCAACGAGGCGCGGTCGGCCGCACTCGCGCGCTTCGGGTATTGGCTCGCCGCTTTGATTCTGTTTCTCAACATCGTCGCCATCAACCTGCGTTGGGTCTGGGTTGGACTTGTGGTGGCGATGGCGGCACTGGTGGCCTTCTGGCTTGGTCGGGTGGCACAGCAGCACGCCCTTAGTCCATCCGGCCAGCCGCCGCGACCCAAGGGTCTTGCGCTCCCCATGGCGATACTTGCGTTGTCGGTGCTCTTCGTGTTATTTCGGGTGCCGATTCTCCGAGGGTTGATTGATGTGCCGGTGGAAGTGTCGCCCGCGTACGGCGTTTCACTCTCGGTGACCAACCAGGCGCTGTCCGAACGGGGGCCGGTGGGGTTAGTTTTGGGCACAGGGCCGGGGACGTTCGCCTACGCCTATAACAAGTTCCGGCCCCAAGCGCTCAACGCGACCGCCTTCTGGGGCACCCGTTTTGAGCAGAGCCGTTCGGCGTTTACCAACGTGTTGGTGGGGGAGGGGTATGCGGGGATCATAGTGTGGTTGGGGTTGGCAGCGCTTTTTGCGTTGGCGGCGATCCGGGTTCTGTACCGTTCCCAAAGCGCTGATCAGCCCGAGGTGGCGCTGGGCGTTTTTGGCGCAACTGTTTTTGTCTTGGTGATATGGTTTTTATATCCGTTCAACCTCGCGGTCTCGATAGTGCTTTTTGGGCTCGTGGGCGTCTTCGCTTTCTTCGAACGTTCAGAGGTTCACGATCGGGCCGATCGGTCGTGGCGGATATACTCGAGTTCGCATCGGGCGCTCGGCCTTTCGTTTCTCATCATACTCTTTATGATTGGGGCGGTGGCGGGCGGATATTTGGAATCCCAACGCTATCTTTCCGGCGTATATTACGGCTGGGGCGTTGAACGGCTGAACACGGGGAAAAATCCGAATCGGACACTCACCGATCTCTTGCGGGCCGTAGAGTTCTGGGGGGCTGAACCGGCGTACTACCGAACACTCGCCCAAGCTTTTCTCGTGCAGGCTTCGCAGACCATATCGTCGTACCAGCCTGCGACCGGAGATTTGAGCGCAGCACGAAGTGCGCTACAGACTTCAATTCAGAACGCGGTGAGCGCCGGCCAACGCGCCACCCAGCTTAACCCGGCCGACAGTCAAAACTGGATGGCGCTGGGCTTGGTCTATGAAAACGTTGTGCCGCTCGTGCCCGGAGCCGAAGGGCAGGCCCGCAGCGCCTACGAAACTGTCAACAAGCTTGACCCG
>JACPXH010000021.1 GCA_016196625.1 Candidatus Parcubacteria bacterium
CATCGGGCAATTGCGATGCTTTCTCAAAAGCTTGTTTGAGCAATATGGTCATTGTTTTTTCCTCCTGTCTGGGAGGATAGCCAGGAATAGATTGGGTTTCAACTTGAAGCCGAACTATATAGTGTGCCGCGACCGGCGGTCTAATAGCACACGAAGCCCCCAAAGACCGCCAACAGCCATGTTTCCCCCCCAAAGACCGCTCCCATCCGTCTAAATCTATTATGGCCGCCACCGTCCGCCTTTGCCGGTCGTAGGAGGATTTAGGCCGCTCCACACCGCTTTTTACCATGTTTTACCGCCGCCATCCACCTAAAGAAATTTAGACCGCTCCACGCGGCCTTTGTAGGGTTTTTCCCGCTGCTGTCCGTGTAAGTGGTTCCCAGTGCCCTGAGCGCCTATCTGCACGTATGCCCATGAGGAGAGACTGCCCACGCTTAGATCCTCGGCACATCCTCAGCTTGCCTGGGGGGCACACCAGTCTTCGCCTCGCGCTCGGCCTTGCGGGCGGCGAGCATGGCACCGAACTCGTCGTCGATCGACGAGGACCGCCCCGCGTCGGCGTACTCGGTGTCCTGGGCCCGCACATCGGTACCAGACAGCCGTTCGCTCACCCGTGCCTTGGCGGCGAGTTCGCGATTCGCCTGCATGACGGCGTCGAGTGGGCCGCGGTCAATGCTGGCCTGGAGACCCTGCAGACGCCTGTTGAGCTCGATGACCTTCTGATTCGACACAAAATCCGCCATAGCCTGGGCCTTTTGGGACGACAAATTCTGGATCTCCGCTTGCAGGGAGGTGAGCTGGCGCTCAAAGCCGCGCATGCGCTCCTCCTGCACCTGCACATCGTCCGTGAGTTCCCCCTGACGCACCTCGATCTGTTTGATGCGGGCCTGGAAACGCTCAAAAGCCGCCTTATGCTTCTGCTTTTCCTCCTCGTCACCCGCCCGCTCGGCGCGCTCGTACATAGTCAGGGCACCGTCCCGCTTGATACCCAGATCCCTGAGTTCCTTGGCGAGCGCCTCGCTCTCGAGGCGTTTCTCTTCCAGGACGGTCTCCAGTTGTCCAAAGGCATCAAACAGGCTGTTGTAGCGCCCAATGAGCTGGTCACGATGCAGATCAAAGGCATCCCCAATCCCCTCGGTTGACCCGGTGAACATCCGATCGGCAGCCCGTACCAGGCCGAGCTGCTTACGCAATCCGTAGAACGTCATGAGTCGCCATAACGCCCGGAAGAGTCCCATCTGTTCATCTGCCATTGCTCTCCTCCTTTCCTCTCAGACGGTGAGATACTCCTCATCGGCCTGCGTGTTCTCGTCGCCGAAGCCCCGCAGCCGCTGTTCCACACGTCGTGCTGCTGCAACGGCTCTTTCTAGATGTGCCGCAGCACCGCTCTCGAAAAGCCCTGCGCTTGCCTCCTGCCCGACGAGGTCGACGACCTCGAGATAGGCCGTCGCAAGCGCCGTTTCCAGTTCGTTGAGTTGGGCGATGAGGGTACGCAGTTCCTCCTCACGCTGGTGATACCTGTTAAGGCGCTTTGTATGGGTCTCGATATTGCGCGCCAGACTCTCTGACGCCCCCTCTTGCTGTCGCTGGCTGATCCAGGCCTGACGCTCCTGTTCCAGGGTACGCACATCGAAGCCTTGCAGGGCCTGGAAGAGGTTGAGCGCCCTGTGGAGAATAGCGACGCCGTGTCGGTAGGTCTCCTCCGCCAGGACGCGAAACCGCTCACGACCCGCGTGCTCTCGGACAGCCTGCTGCTGCACAAGAAATTGGTGCAGCTTATGGTAGGCGTCCGTGAGTTCCTGGGCTTCTTTCGCGCCTGCCACGAAGCCGGCGCGCTGGCAGGCGAGCGCCAGCTCTGCCACCTCACGGCGTTCGTACTCGGCTCGCAAGGCACGCAGCTTCAGGATGTGGCGCTCGGCCAGGGTATCGCCACGGCCCACGTAGTTGATCACCCAGGCCGCAGCGCCGACAAAGCCAAAGCCCAGCATGGCCATGAGCGAAGCCGGACTCAGGTCAAGCGCCACACTCCACAGGGCCGCCACCACTGCCAGGGCCGCGGGCAAGATGGTTGCCGGGTGTTGCAGCGTGTCTTGCAGGACGGCGCGCTGTAAGGCCCGCGGCGTGAAGTCCTCAGCCGTTGGCTTGGGCTCGCGAGACGACTGACCGACGGGTCGTTCCAGGCCCAGCAGGCGTTGCCACCACACGTGGGTCTCCTCAAAAGATTTAAGATTTAAGTTTTAAGTAAAAGCCTTCAACTCTTAAAACTTACATCTTGCAACTTAAAACTCAATACTGCTACAGAGCATTCTCCTCGAGCAGGACAAATTCCACTCTCGGGAGCCGATACCGGTAGGCGCGCTCAGACTCTCCGGGCTTGCGCGCTGGAGGCTGCGCTGCCCCTTTGCCCTCGGCGTGCAGGCGGTCTGGATCAAGAGCGTGCACCGCGATGAGATACTGTACCACTACTTGCGCCCGACTGCGGGAGAGTTTGTTATTTTCCTCTGCATCACCGGCGCCAGTATGACCGCGCACGGCCACGCGGTATCCTGGGTAGTTGTCGACCAGCAAGGTGGCAATCTTGTCGACCTGCTCTTTGCCGGCGTCGTCGAGGTGTTCGCCGCCGGTCTGAAAGGGAATCGGTTCGACGCGCAGGGTGCCGACCTCCCGCAAGCTTTTCCAGGCTGCATCGTTGAGAGGTGTGAAGTCAACGGGACTCCCGCCCTGCCGCCCCACCAGAGCTGGAACGCCCTTGACCAGTTTTTCCAGGAGGCTGGAGTTGATGATCACGTAGGGATTCCCCTCGAGCGGATCGCGCGACAGCTTGCCAGTGCGCCTGAGCACATCGGTGCAGGCAATGATGCTCTTCACCAGGCCGTCTGTCGCCGGCATATCAGCGCTAGTGGCAAGACCGAACTGCTGTCCAGCGTTCTCAAACAGGTCGTACCAATCGATCTTGCGTAGGATGTTCTCCACTCCCTCCGGCTGCAGGTGTGCTGTCTGGGCCATATCGCTCAGCAACCGCGTGCGGTCGTTGGCATAGCTGCGCATCACCGTGAAGTAGACATCGAAAAAGTCGAGGAGCACCTTCTCGTGGCGCGGCACGAAATCGCGATGGAACACAAAGACGTCCTTGATATATCCGGAGAACTTGTCGGAACCCCAGAGGTATTTTAGCTCAGGAACCTCATGCAGCGCTCGCGACAGCTCAGGCTCCCACAGGACAAACATGTCTCCTTCATGCCGTCTGGCCCGCTCCAGCACATCCCGCACGCCACCGACTTCGACGCGCCAGGCGTTGGTCGACGTGAGGTGGAAGAGATCGAAGCCCACAATCGTCAGATCGAGCAGGAACGCACTCGGGCTGTCGGCTGTGTACACGGTCTTGAGAGCAGGGTTATTCAGATCGCGGATGTTGCCGGTGGGGAATTGGTCGGCAAAGCCG
>JACPXH010000001.1 GCA_016196625.1 Candidatus Parcubacteria bacterium
CGGAAATCGCGCCTCCCGATCTACCTCGGAGAGTACGTGTGGCGCTACAACCATCGCCGTGAGCCGCAGATCCGCAAGCTAATGCGACTTTTGAGACTTCTCAAAGAACAATCAGGTGTCTAAATTGAAACTTTACCCTAATATAAATACTCCAACGGCACCAAAAACCGCCCCGAACCGGCCGGTTTTAGTTGGGAAGCATCGAACTTGACACTTTCTAATTTTATTACTCACTATTGACAACCCCGCCCCCCCTTTGCTATAATGGAAGCACAATCCCGTAAAGCCGGGATTTTTTGTTTACCCCGTACCAAACTTCTCGACTACAGACCCTTAACGAGAATAACGGTTATTTCGAATGCCAGAGCCAAAAAGGCCCCGCGAACGCGATTTGGTGCGGGGTTTGTCTAGAGCCAAAGTTTCTCAAGCTGGCGCGGCCACAATGCCTTAAGACAGACAGCCACCATGCAACTCAAACTCCGAAAACCTAAAACCCAGGACATCCCGCTACTCATTATCGGGGCAGCAGTAGCTATGGCACTCCTAGCTCTTGCCAACCCTTTCCTGCGGCCGCTGGCTGCAGCGACTGGCGGCGACCACCCGATCCCCGCCACCCTGCTTGAAGGCCAAGATTCTCTGGTTGAAGACCGGGCACCCCAATTCATCACGGTCCAAGAAACCGCGCTGGTAACCCCGCTTATCCCGGGAACACCCCTCGTCAATCGTTTCCGAGTGGTGCAAAAACGGCGCATCCTGGTTACCGCCTACTCCTCGACACTCGATCAGACTGATGCTTCACCCTTCGTAACTGCTCGCGGCACACTGGTGCGAGACGGCATCGTGGCCGCCAACTTCCTCCCCTTCGGCGCCAAGGTCCGATTCCCCAAAATCTGGCCGCACAAGGTCTTCACCGTAGAAGACCGCATGCATTCGCGCTTCTCCGACCGCGTTGACGTATGGTTCGCAACACGCGCTGAAGCGCAAACGTTCGGCCTCAAGATTACCGAGCTTGAAATCTTCTAAGAAGCAGGAAACACAAAACTCCCCCGCGGGGGAGTTTTGTGTTTATGATGTGCCGGGGGTGGGATTCGAACCCACACGAGCTTACGCTCAGCGGATTTTAAGTCCACCCTGTCTGCCAATTTCAGCACCCCGGCAACGCCATTCTTCTGCTATTTATGGTTCGCCGCTGCTCACCATCACCTCAGCCTGATACGCGGGACTCGAAGGCAATCCTGAACGAAGTCGAAGGATTAATTTTACTTTTTGATACTTGATCTCTCTTGAGGCCATGGCGGGAATTGCACCCGCGTGTAGCGGTTTTGCAGACCGCTGTGTTTGCTACTTCACCACATGGCCAGTTGTTATAAGCCTTACCATACGTTCAACCTTGGCATCAATCTTCGCTGGTCGGCGTCGAAAATAATCAAGCCGTTTTTCAGCCAGCTTCGAAGAACATGAGCGTGTCTCCCGCCGCAATGACATTCGTGCCGACAATCAACAACCCACACTCTTTGCCTTCTGGCACTTCTTCGGCCGGCACTTTGCCTTGCTGGAGCTCAGCGAGTCTTCCAGTCGCAATCACTTCCCCCGCTCGCAGCACTTGAACGTTCGCCCCGCGCCGCGCCAAGCCCCTAGTAACCCGACCGCCCACCACCATGCGATTTGCCTCTGTGCGAAACACTGCCAAAACCGTAAGCTCCCCCAGTTCAGCCTCGCCGGCGCCCACTGACGGCGCTGCTGCTTTAACGATTTCGCGGACCCGCTCGATGAGCTCATAGATAACGTCAAATGTTTCCACCGGAACCTTGGCCTGTTGAGCCAGAGTCTCTGCGCGCGACTCAACCTTGACCCGAAAACCCACCACCCGCGCCTTGGTCGCAATGGCGAATTTGATGTCAGTTTCGTTAATGTTTCCGACCCCGCTCCGGATGACCGCGAGCTGAACCTCGCCCACAGTAATTGCCTTGAGGCTGGCCAAAACAGCCTCGCGGCTGCCTTCCACGTCCGCCTTCGCCACCAGCCGCACCCGCGGCCTTCCTTCTTGAACATCCTCAAGATCAGCCGGCGCCAGCAGTTCCGTCGGGTGCGTCTCGCGCCACGCCTTCGCGCGCTCTTCAGCCACATGTTTAGCCGTTACCACCTCGAAGCGTTCGCCAAGTGGCGCGCCCGCCCCAAGCCCCAAGACCGCAACCGGCGTGGCCGGGCCCGCCTCTAAAATAGTCTGCCCGTCGGCGCCGTTCATTGCGCGCACCGCCCCGAACACACCCCCGGCCGCAACAACATCCCCTGTCCGGAGCGTCCCCGACTGCACGAGCAGTGTGGCGACCGGACCACGACGCGCGTCCAGATTGGCCTCGATGACCACCCCCGAGGCCGGCCCCGAAGAATCGGCTGAAACTCCCTCGAGTTCGGCCACGAGCAAAATGAGTTCCAGCAATTCGGGAATGCCCGCGCCGGTTTTGGCCGAAAGCTCAACCGACGGCACCTTCCCGCCCCACGACTCAACCTGAATCCCCTGCTCCGAAAGCTCTTTCTTGACGCGTTCGGGGTTTGCCTCGGGTTTGTCAATTTTACTAATCGCGACGACGAACGGAATCTCGGCTGCGGCAATGTGCGCGGCCGCTTCAAGGGTTTGAGGTTTGACTCCCTCGTCTGACGCCACCACCAAAATGGCTACGTCAGCCACTTTGGCCCCGCGCGAACGGATGGCCGAGAACGCCTCATGCCCGGGGGTATCCAAAAAGGTGATTTTGCGATCGCTCGTAGCAAAATCATCCCGAGACCCGGCCGAGTCGGGACGAGGGATCCCTCGGGCTCCCTCGCTCCGCTCGGGACTCGCCTTCGGCTCGGCTCGGGATGACTGTTCGTCCACGGGGCGAACAGTCACCTGATAGGCGCCGATGTGCTGCGTGATGCCGCCGGATTCTTTGTCCACGACGCTCGTCTTCCGGATCGCGTCCAAAAGCGCGGTCTTGCCATGATCAATGTGCCCCATGACCACCACCACTGGCGGCCGGGTACCTGTTGCGGTTTGCGTTGTCATCTGCGCAGTTGTCATAGAGGCTGGCGGTGGGGGCGAGATTCGAACTCGCGAGGGGATTGCTCCCCAACAGGTTTTCGAGACCTGCGCCTTGAACCGCTCGGCCACCCCACCCTCACCCCAAAAAGCTCAATAAATCCCGCACCTTCCTGCGAGATATTAAACCCCGTAGGAAGAATTTATTTCATACTCACTCACCCCGCAACAAGCTGCGGGGTATTCCGGGAAGGTGCTGGATAAATCTAGCATTTTTGCGCTAGAAAGGCAATCAGAGCGCAGAAATGGCATAGCGGGGAATCCTTCGGGATTCCCCGCTATATCGTCAGGCAACCCTTACCTCCTTGCTCATACTCACAGCCTCGAAGAGCGGCTTCGGCGTGAATGCCCACACCACATCCTCATCGTTACGTGCGCCCACCGGCAATGCAACCTTCTTCTCCTGCTCTAGCTCCTCGACCCGTGAAGCGTCTACCAAAAGCTTGAACTCTGTCTTCAGGAAACGATTGACCTGCGCCGTGGGGATACCGTGTTCGATGAGCACCTTCCGGAGTGCCGACACGATATCGCGCGCCGATACGTCAGACTGCACCGGAACGGCGATTGATACTATGAGCTGCTCCCGTACGGCATTCGGGTAAAAACTCCCCAACCCCTGCCGAAGCAGTGCCCGATCCCAGACCGTCTTCACCCGTCGCGCGAATGACAGGAGGAAGTTGTCTGGCTCCGAGCGCACGCCCCGCACCTGCTCGCCGTGCCCCCGGATTAACTCGAGCAATCGCTCCTTGAGGTCGGCCTGACGCCGTTCGATCCGCTTGATAACGGCTTCATTTTTGAAGTAACGCAACGCCAAATCGTAGAGCCGGCGCGCTGCCTCCTTCGTGACTTCAACGACTGCACCCTTCACGACCCGCAGACCCACACCGTTAATGTGGGTGTCCTGCGTAACGAGATCTTCTCCACCAGCCATGACCCCCTCCTTGCTGGAAAGAACCAGAAAAACCACCATGCCCCACGCCACGTGAGGTACCCTCTGATGGTCTGTGGGCGTTGCTGGACTCGAACCAGCGACCTTTGCAATGCCTGCCCCGTTACAAATGACTCCGTGCGCGCAGTAGGTTTCGAACCTACGACCTTTCGCATGTGAAGCGAACGCTCTACCACTGAGCTATGCGCGCAAAAATTTGTAACGGGGTGAAAATGCAACGCTCTTCCGAACTGAGCTAAACGCCCGAAACTACACCTTCAACTTATTAATCAGCGCTTCGTGCGGGTAATCCAACATGTCACGCACAAACCGATCAAACATGTTGTAGCGGTACTGAAAGTCTTTGGTGCCGAGTGCCACACACGTAAGCTCCTTACCCACCTCTGCTTCCAAACTCGCAATGAAATCCCTAAGCCTGCGCTCGCGCAGCTGATCGCCCACGATAAGCATGTCCGCCCGACTCGTCTCCGACCCGATGAAAATGCCTGCGAGCAACACCAATTTAATTCGTCCCAGCGTCTTGAGTCGCCCCACAATGTGATCGCGTGATGCCGGCCACGGCTTCGTTACCAGATTTTTAATCTCGGGATAGAGAGAAAATGAAGGGTCGGTAACATAGGCCTTGGTGCGTCTTACGGCAACCCGGCCCTGGCTGTGCCGGTTGCTCGCGCGAGCCTCGCGGATGCGCACGAATCCAATCGTCAAGAGCTTACCCAGTTCTCGGAGCATGGGACGGCCGGAGGCTTGCGTGCGCCGGCGGATTTCGTCCACCGTAAAGATCGTCGTGGGGTTATGCACGAAGAGCTTAAGCAGCTTTACCTTGATGGCTGAATCGAATAAATGCTCGAGAATGCGGTCGGACATAGCTGCACCAGATTATAGCGCCCTCCCTAAAAGATTGTAAACCCCGGGGTTTACCCCGTTAGAACGCCGTCGACTCCTGTCGGCGGTACAGATAGGGATAGTCGATGGGAGTGTAATGCTCCCATCAGTCGATCGCTTGCCCCGTTAGAAATATCCAACCCGATGAGCCAGTTCGTTACAGTTAGGTGGTCAGAGAGTATATGGAGCGGATTTCTAACGGGGTGAACGCCCGTTCTAACGGGGTTTACGATCAAAAAGGGGTGCGAGTATACTGAGAAAGCCCATGGTTACGCGAAAACAAGAGGAGCGCCTGAGGCCGCGCTCCCACGAAATCATCATCCCGGCGACCCGCGGCGGAACCCGCCACGCGGGCGTAGCCGAATCATTCACCTACGAACCCACCACGATCGAAGAAGAACCGCTGGGGCACCTCTTTGTGCTGGGAGAAATCATGGGTGAGATGCCTGCGGCCGGGCCTGCTGCCGGCACCAAAAAACAGTCGGCGGGCGGGCCACGTCGCCGCCAGAACTGGGGGCATCTGCTCAACGTGATCGCTTCGCTCACCAAGCGTGAGTATTACGCGCACGCCAACCGCTCGGCGCACGCCGCTCTTGAAGCTGCGCTGCGCAAGGCTAACGCCGCGATCTCCGAGTTAAGCCCGGCCAACACCAGCTGGGCCAACTCTTTCCACGGCGCGGCGATAGCGCTCAGTCGCAACAACCTGCACTTCTCCGCCATTGGAAACATGGCGCTCTACCTCAAACGCGGTAAGCGCCTCACTGACGTGGCGGCCACCATCCCGCGGGCAACGCGCCGCAACACCCGCCCGGCCTTTAGAACCATCGCCTCGGGCAAGCTTGCCCCCGGCGATATTATGCTCATCACCTCCGCGCGCACCATAAGCGTCCTGGCGGGCAGTGCCAGCCCCTTCATGGCTCTACCCCCGTTCGCCGAAATCGCCCCAACGCTCACGGCCCTGCTCCGGACTGCCGGGGCCGGACCTGCGGCAGTGCTTGCTGTTTACATTGAACTGGAGACGACTTCAAAACCAACCCCGGTCGACAACCCTGCCACCCCCCAAGTCGCGACCCCCGTTGGGCCAGAACCAACTCCATTTGAATCGATCGAAACCGAACAAAAAATCATACATGCGGTCGAGTCGCGCTTTGATCTGTGGCGGTCTAAAACCGCGGCTCTGCTGCGCACAACAACTGCCCTGCCCGCTCAAGTTATTAGGCCAGCACGGCGCTGGTGGCGCGCCGGGACAGCGATTCTGCTCGTAACATTCTTAGCCGCGTGGGGCGCGCAACACATCCCTTCTCTTTTCAAGCGATCGACAACCCACGCCGCGAACCGCGCGAGCCTGCGGGAAGCCCGGGACAAGCGCGACGCGGCAGAAAAAGCGCTACTCTCCGGTAAAAACACGCAGGCCAAACAGCTCCTCGCGCAAGCGCTCGGCATTTTGGAAGCAGCCCTCGCCGATTCTGCCACTCGGCGAGACGCCGAAGCCCTGGCCGCCGATGTGCGGAACCTCGAGCTTAAGGCCGAACGCGTCGAACTCGTGGCCGAACCAGAAACGGTGTTTCGCACCGACGCTCTCGCCGTCAAATTTGCTGCGGGCGGGGCGGTGGCCGCGGGAGGGACACTCGTGTTTTACTCGGGCGAGTCAAACGTCCTCGTCCGCGTTCAGTCAAACCCAGGGACAACCGAGACCATCTTTGCCAACCTTGATGCTCAAGAGGGCATCCGTACCGGTACGGCTGTCAACGACGAAGCGGTGTTCCTGACCACCCGTGATCGGCTCATCAAGCTCGCCGGCGCCAACCGCGGCACGCAATTCGTGGGGCTGGCGCCGCCCCACACCGTGGACATAAAAAGTTTCGGCTCAAGCCTTTACTTCCTCGTGAATGCCCCGCCTTACATCCTGAAAGCGCCGGTGCGAGACGGAACCCTCCAGCCGACCCGCCCCTGGCTCAAGAATGCCAGCGATGCGCCGGCGGTATCAAACAACTCCCGCATGGCCATTGATGGGGCCATCTGGGTCCTGGAAGACGCAAATCGGGGTGAGCTTATCCGCTTCCGTGAGGGCCGGCGCACCGGAACTATCGAGCTGGGTGTGGATACGGCGAGTGCCGTCCAAGCCCTTGCCACCGACAGCGACCATGAGACTATCGTAACGGTCAGCACAAACCCGGCTCGACTTACCACGCTCTCCAAGACAGGAAGTGCGCTCGCGCGCATCGCGAGCCCCGTCTTAGAGCAAACGCGTTCTCTCCTGCTTTTGGAGAACGCAGCGGTTGTGGTTACGCCGACGAAAGCCTTCCGCTTCGAGCTGCCGCCGCCGCGATGAATACTCAAACGAGCGGGCGTAAGCCCGCTCGTTTGACTCGCCTGTTACTGTCGCATATGCGCTCATATGCGACAGCCTTGGCGTCAATGTTATTTGATTTCAACCGTCGCTCCGGCAGCTTCCAGCTTGGCTTTTAGCTCTTGAGCTTCGGTCTTGGAGACTCCTTCCTTGACCGCTTTCGGCGCACCGTCCACCAAATCCTTGGCTTCCTTGAGGCCGAGTGCGGTGGCGTCCCGTACCACCTTAATCACGTTGATCTTTTGGCCGCCGACGCCTGAGAGCACCACGGTAAAGGAAGTCTTCTCCTCGGCCGGAGCGCCTGCGCCGTCACCCGTTGGTGCGGCCGCCATCATGACTGGTGCTGCGGCTGAGACGCCAAAGCGGTCCTCAAGAACGTGCACCAGCTCAGAAAGCTCGAGCACGCTCATCTGCTCGATGTGCGCTACGAGGTCCTTAAATTTCGCCGGCACCTCAACCTGTTTGGTTTTATCTACCATAGATATGTAGTTAGGGATTAGTAGCTAGTAGTTAGGGACGGATACTACGCACAAGCCCGCGGGTAATCTTATGCGCCTCTACCGTCTGGCTGGCAATACTGCCGAACTGGTCTTTCGACAGATAGCCGATATCCCGAGCAATAAGAAGCTGATTCTGAATCTCGGTAAGAGAGCCAAGCGCCACCGTGTAGAACTGAACTTTTTCTCGCCGGGAAACGCGGCTAAACCCTTCTGCAATGTTCGAAGTGAACGAAACCGCTGCTCGCCGCAGCTGACTCGTAAGCCCGAACTGTTCTTCCCGCGGAAACGCTCGGGTAATTCGATACACGTCCAGCACGAGCCGATGTCCCTTTTGCCACGCACGTAGGTCTGTAAATGATTGAATTTTCGTCGTTCCCATACCCCTAGCTACCAGCTACTAGCTACTAGCTACGCGCCTTCGCGCTCAACACCCGCACCAACCCCAACAGATTCTCATTGAGCGCCCGCACGAAGGCCGCAAGCGGCGCGCCAATCGTCCCAACCAGCTGCCCCAGCAAAACCACGCGGCTCGGCAGACGGGCCAAGGCCAGCACGTGCGCTTGATCCAGCCACTGCCCGCCAATGAACCCGCCCAGCACTTGAAGCTCCTCGGCCTCTTTCCGGAATCCCACCACGGTCTTCGCCAGCTCCGCTTCCTCGCCCCGCCCGACGGCCAGGCCCACCTGACTCTGGTATGCGGCCAAAAACGAATCGTCCAGCTCCAATGCCTTAAGTGCTCGCTGGAGCAAGGTCTTTTTGGCAACCATATACCGAGCCGAGAGAGTTTTCAGGCTCCGACGAAGCCGGGTAAGTTGAGCTGTGGTCAGCCCCGTGAAATCGGTTACCACCACCGCTGGAGTTCCGTTCAGCGCTTCGGTGAGCTCGTTCACACGGGCTATTTTCTTTGCTTTCGTAAGCGGCATAGTGATCGCTTAAAGAAAAAAACGACCAAACACAGGGTTTAGCCGCCTAGCGCCAAGGCTGACACAACTCTTAAAAAATCAGGGAGTTATAGCCAGTCCTGTTCGCCTAAACAGGTCTTATTGCTTGCCCAAATCGGGCAAAAGCTGCCTGTATCTACGGCAAATCCAAGTGACAAGTTGAGTATAACGAAACCCGCTGCGCAAAGTCAAGGCCGCATATGCGCATATGCGATCGGATACGTTTCTATGGAGCGCTCGTTCTAACGGGGCTACCACGCTCAAGGGGCTCTTTGGGCGCCCCGCCGCGCTCTTCAACCGGCGCTTCGGCCCTTTGCTCTGGCGTTGGTCCGGGCGGCGCAATCCCCGCCAAGGCGTCTTGTCCGGCTTTCAGGTTCGCGAGAATCGCCTTCACTTCGGCGTTTCCGGGGTTGAGCGCCTGCACCTGTTCAAACTGCTCAATGGCCTTATCAGGATCGTTGTTTTTGCCGTAAATGAGCCCGAGGAAGTAACGCGCGTTGGAGAACTTTCCGTCCAGCCCGACGGCCCGCTCGAATGCTGCCTGGGCGGAAGCCAGAGCGCTCGACTTATAATAAAGGAAGCCCAACTGGAACCAGAGACCGCTGTCCGTGGGCACTGCTTGCGCAAGAGCGCTCGCTCGACTGATGGCATTGGGCAGGTCGCCTTGTCGATCATAAACCTGCACCAAGAGAAAGTGGGCCGGCCCGAAATCTGGCTTCAACTTGATGGCTTCATCCAAGAATTTTTTCGCGCTCTCCAAGATGGCGGTACGTTCTGTCTCCATGGATCGAACCTGTTCGGCCGCCTGCGGGTTCGACCGGAGAGATTGAATCTGGTTGGCAATACGGTCAGCGGTGCTCACGGCCGTGCGCGCGATGAAAAGCCGTGCCGTAGGGTTATGCGGGTCAAGCTTGTTGACAGTTTCGTAGGCGCTGCGGGCCTGCCCTTCGGCTCCGGGCACGAGCGGCACAACGTTTTCATAAACCAAGCCCAGCGCCATCCAGTTTTGACTGTCGGCCGGGTTAAGCTGTGTGGCGCGTTGGCCGGCGCTCACCGCGTTCTGAATTGAAGCCTGTAGCGCACTGCGGGCTGCGCTCAAATCTCCGGTCGCAGGCTGGTACGACGATATCGTCTGCGAAGCCTGCACGAGAAAAGCTTGGGCGAGCGTTCGGTAGTACGCCGGTTCAGCCCCCCAGAACTCTACGGCCCGCAAGAGGTCGGTGAGTGTCCGATTCGGATTTTTCCCCGTGTTCAGCCGTTCAACGCCCCAGCCGTAATATACGCCGGAAAGATAGCGTTGGGATTCCAAATATCCG
>JACPXH010000020.1 GCA_016196625.1 Candidatus Parcubacteria bacterium
AAGATCCTCAGTGTTTTCTAAAAACAGAACATGTAATGCCTCAATCCTTTGGACGCTTCCAAGATAATTTTACGCTGAATGGGCAAGATCATCCCCACATAGTATGTGATTGTTGCAATCAGTATTTTGGAGATAATCTTGAGATCAATCTAGCAAGAGATACTTTTGAAGGTATATATCGCTATGAGATTGGTGTAAAAAAACCAGAAGAATTCAAGTCCGCAGGAAAAAGGAGTAGGCTGAAAATAGAAGTTGCAGAGGGAGAATTTAAGGGGGCTTCATAGGTAAGTACTTAAGCTGCCTCCGCAAACTCAACCCCGTCAGTGCTCCCAAAGAGGGGTTCGAGACCCAGCTGTGAGCGTCCTCTTTGCCGATCACGTTCAGGATGCGCGCGCTGGGCATGACACGCCAGAGAGGTGACGGCCGCCTCCAGCGCGGTAGAGAGCCCCGCCTCGTCCCCGCTCTGCAAGGCCCGGACAATAGCGCCTAAGACATGGACAGCACACATGGCGACCTTGCGTGTGGACATGGGCACCGCCGCGAGGAGTTGGGGCATAGAGGCCAAAAACCGTGTGAGCGCCGCGGCGGCAATCGCGGTCCACATCAGCCCCTCGACGGTCGCAGGATTTGCGGTGTCAAAGGCGTGCAGATTCGCGTAGGATGTCCATTCTTTGAAGCGTAATTCTCCTTGCCAGCGCCATGGGTAGGCGCGATAGAGCATAGCGAGGGGAGAGCGCTTTGCCGGGAGGTTGGTCACCAAGGAGCAGCACGCCTTCGTCTGGCGGTTCCAACTGATGAGCAGCCGGAGGCGCAAGGACTGCTCCTCCACCTGCCATACCACCACGCGTTCGACCCGTTGCCGCTTGGGGAGTTTGGCGTGGATGGCTTTCAGCGGCTTGGTGCGCAGCGAGCGCAGGCGTTTGCCGTCTTCGCGCCATGCCTCGACGACCTGCGGATGCATACCGGCTTTGGCCCGGATGATAAAGAAGCCCCGCGCTTGAGCCCCGCGCCACAAGTAGCCCACATCGCTAGAGCCGCGAGCGGCCAACAGCCACGATCGCGGCAGCGTTGCTGGCTCAGGCAAAAACGCCGGCTCATTGGTCGTATCAGGCGTCAAGACCACCGTCGTGGGGGCATCACAGAGCACGTCCATCGTCGCATGGAGTTCGACAGCAGCGGGCTTGACGGCTTTGAAACGTCCGGGAAAGACCTCGCGCAAGCCGTCATGAATGGCAAACGAGCTGCCATCCTGAATGACGATGTGATGAAATTCGGCAAAGGCTTGGCCCTTGTGAAATCCGAGCACTTTCAGGGTCATTTCCCCAATGAGCCGTTCTGTCATAGTACGGGCGAAATCGGCAAAGTGGGGCTTCGCCACTTGGTTATAGAAGGCTTTGTAGGTGATAGAAGTGCCCCATAAGGCATTGAAGCCACGGTGCAAATCCGCCAGCGTCTCGACGCGCTGGCTGGCACACGTTGCCGTCAGAGCCAACCCCAAGCGAAACGGGGTGATGATCCGCTCGCGTCGACAAAACTTCGCGTCTTTGCCGCAGGCGTTGAGGAGCGATGCAGAAAACACCCATTGGAACTTGTCTGCGACCATGCTAAGTTGTCCGTGATCCATCTGGGACTCCTTTCGTTGCAGCCACAGCAACACACCCAATGGGAGTTTCGGATGGATCGCAATAAGAATCAACAATAAAATCAAATGCTTAAAAGTACCTACCTATGTGTGCTCCTTACA
>JACPXH010000023.1 GCA_016196625.1 Candidatus Parcubacteria bacterium
CAACTCCCTGGACTGGTCAGTGATGAGCCCCAACTGGTTCACCAACAGCCAAACCTCCGACATCAACCGCGACGGTGTGGTCAACTCCATTGACTTCTCGCTTCTTAACAGAAACTGGGGCAGGGGCGGGGAGTGAAGTCATTGATTTTGTTTACGGCCGGAGTAAAATTAGCCAATATGGACACCACGATCACCATTCCCAAAGAATTGATGAGAAGAAAAGAAAATTTAATTCTCATCCCGCGCAAGAAGTACGAGGAGCTTTTGGACCTGGAGCAAATAGTCAAAAAGCGCTTGAGAGAGGAGGCGGATACCGATTTAGCCGTCAGAATATACAAAAAGGAAAAGAGGCAAGGCAAACTAAAAATCATTAAGTCGTTGGCTGACCTCGCCTGATATGATCATTCGGGTGTCGTCGCAATTCCGGAAGGCGTATCGTAAATTACCAAAAAGCGTGAAAGTCAAAGCCAAAGAACGAGAGATGATTTTTACTGCTAACCCTTTTGATCATAGGATCCATACTCACAAGCTTCATGGCAAATACAAAGATTACTGGGCGTTTACGATAACAGGTCAATATCGAATTATGTTTGCGTTTGTCAATTCGGATAAAGTCGATTTCATCAATATCGGCACTCACGACATTTACAAATAAGACGGCGTGGTCAACTCCATTGACTTCTCGCTCCTCAACCGAAACTGGGGGAGGGGCGGGGAGTAGAGAAAAGATCAGCCAGAAGACATGAAGCGGACTATTTATCTTACTTTGTTTGTGCTCCTCGGGGCGCTGGTGAGCTTTCTTGCGCATGCAGCAATTGAAATTTGGTATGTGGGGCTTTTAGTCAATGATTTCTCAACCTACGGACTCGGGCTTTCGTGGGAGACATGGTTTATGGTTCACCATGTTGGGGCTGTGATTCTTTTGGCGGTCGGTTTGGCGGTTGGATATGGGCAGGGTCGGTACTGGTGGCGAGTATTATATATAGAAGGTCAGCGGGCCAGCTGACTCATGTTGGACAAATCCCATTTATCCACATGCAAGGATTGCGAAAATAGTTTATATAAAACACTATGTTACAACACAAGATTTACCTGTGGATTGCAGGGGTCGTCGTCGCCCTCGTAGTGGGGGTGATGGCCGGGTATAGTTCCGGTATGACCGACAGCAAGCAAAAGGGCTTGGCCGAAGGCACGGAAAAAGGCAGAGCTGAAGTCAAAGCCGAGGCCGCCAAGAAGGCCGAAGGGGCAGCCAATGCCGTCGAGGCACTGGCAGCTAAGACCGCCAACCCCTTTGCTCAAGCGGCGTCAAACCCCCTCGAGCAGGTCGTAACAAATCCGTACGCGAATACGCGGATCAATCCGTTTGCCGAGTGAGGCAATCCCAGACCGACGAGTGCGTCTGGGATTGCTCTATTTTGCGGCTAGTTATTAGCTAGCAACTAGCTCCTCGTAATTCAACTCACTATGTTTGGATATTTGTCTATTGATGATAGTTGGCAGCGCCGTTTAACCCCGTTTATTATTGTCGGCGCCGCGCTGCTGGTGGCGACGTTTATCATCTTTTTTAGTCTGCCCACGAAACCACCAGACTCTGTCTGGTGATGGATGTGGTAAAGGTGAATGTGCAGGTTGACCATGTCCACCTCGTTCTCGTCATACCCCCGAGAGTTGCAGTTGCCCAGGTGGTCCAGTTCCTGAAGTCCCAGACGGGCAAACAGCTCAAGGCGAGGTTTCCCGTTCTCCGCAAGGTATTCTATGGTCGAGAAGGCATCTGGTCTAGCGGCTACTGTGTCTCCGGTATCCGGCTCCCTGAACGGGGAATCCTCGCCTACGTTACCTACCAAGACCAGGAAGACCGGGTGCAACTGCAACTCGATCTCGGCCGGAGCTAGAAGCCGCCAGCTCCTGCTGGCGGAGGCGATCGTATATACATCGTGTATATAGTATAATGGACGTTGTATGGCATTACGCCAAAAGGTCGTTTTACACCTAACGATTTTTCAAAAAAAAATATGATCTTGAAAAAAATAGGGGCCTCATTGCTCCTGACTCCGCTGGTGGCCGCCACTCTCGCCCTGCCGGCACTCGCCCAGACAACGCCCCGCCAAACAACTCCGAAAACCACTCCGCTCAGGCAAACACAAACACAGACGAATACGATGCCGAAACGCACGGTTGACGTTGCCTGCATCGCGGCTGCGGTGGACATGCGCGAAGCAGCAATCGGCGCTGCCCTGGACACCTATCACACGGCGGTTAAAACCGCGCTTGATGCCAGACGCGCTGCCCTCAAGGCCGCGTGGGCTATTGCGGAAAGCAAAGAGCGGCGAGCGGCAATCAAAGCAGCGTGGTCCACGTTCCGCGGCACCTGGTCCAAGGCATCCAAGGCGCTGCGCGAAGCCAAGCGAGCCGCTTGGAAAAAGTATCGCGATGACCGAAAAGCCTGCGGGCCAAGCGCAGCTTCGGACGATCCGACCAACGAGAGCGTAGACGCAAACCTATAGCCAAACTGAAAACCGCCTCAGGGCGGTTTTTGGTTTGGCTAAGCGACGCCCTTGATCGCGTGTTGGATCACCTCAACGTTACAACTGGGGTGCTCCCGGCACCACGCTTCGCATTTCTCGGCCCACTCCCGCTCACGGTACTCAAGCCCGCAGACAGGACAGCGGTAACGCACTTCGCCGTTTTGAACACGTTCATCCACCATGACACTTACTCAATCGGGTTATGTAAACCACTCTTTAAGAGTTTTCGGTCAATCCCGAAGGACTCTGACGCCATGTCGGAGCCTACGGGGCAGACCGACCAATTATTCAAGTAAGCCATTCTTTCCAGTTTCTGGGACGGCCCAGAAGCAGTAAGAGCGCCAAGGGTGCTCCCCAGTTAGCCCAACGCTCCACGAAATCCCATACCGGCTCTCCCACCAAGGGCCTGACTAGTGCCGTCCAAAAACCCCACACCGCCATCCATAGCACCACCAAGCGCACTGGCCGCAAGAGCACAAGGATGGCGAACGCAATATCCGCAACGCCCACTAACCACAAGAGCTGCGTGGCGAGCGCTGCGTCAGCGCCGGTAAACTGCTGAATCCAGCCAACCCACTGTTTTTTCCCCTGCACCGCAAAGGCGCCGTGCCCGACGAACTCGCCTGCCACCGCGATGCGCAAGATCCACTTGGGGAGTGTTTCGTTTCGCATGTGCCTGTCTCCTCTCGGAGTAACACAGGAGACTCGACCTTTGGTTACGGCGTGCCGCCGTGCTGTTTCGACCAGATACTGATCCCGTTGGGCTCCTTGCCCACGAAAATTTTGCCACTTCGGTATCGGTCACGACATAAGAACATCTATTCTTCTGCTTCTCGACGGGCAGAAACATAACGGCAATACTTGCACTTCTCCGATGCTTTCGGAATGACTGAGCTATCCAAACATTTCTTGACATCCATAATTACTGCCTCCACCCAAGAGTCGTTACCATCGTACGGAATAATCTGAACGTCAAATTCTAACCTGCCGTCAAAGGCCTTTTCATCTTTTTGTAATTCTCATTTTCTTCTTATTTCTTATCTTGTTATCTTGCGGCAGTGCTTTTTCAGCCAGGCGGCGATTGCGGTGCGCTTGTTGCCGTCGGTGAATACATGATACCGCGCGAGGCCTTCCATATACACTGCGGCTTTCTTGAAGAGGCCTCGGTGCATCTCTTTGCCGCCGAATGCGGTTTTGGGACGCTCGAGGATAGAAGCCAAAAGACCGGCGTCTCGCACCCCGTGGAGCCCGCCGGTCTGGTCAATAATTTCTGAATGGATAGCCAAGATTTCCTCACCGGTCAGATAGTTCATGACGGGCTACTTCTTGGCTAGGGCCTCAAGTGCCGGCCGGTACCGGTTAATGAATTTTCTTGTCCACTCGAGTAATGCAGGGTCCAACTCTCGAACCATTGGCTCAATGACTACCTTTCGACTCTTTCGATGAACCTCAACCGCAACCCGATCGCCGATTTTGAGACCGAGCTCCTGAAGCGACTTCTTGGGGATAGTAACTGCGGCCGAGGTGCCGACTTTGAGCACTTTTTGAGTCATGGTTTTCTATGATAGACGACGGATTTACAGATTAGCTAAAATTATAATTCGATTATAATTCCTGTCTTGGCGCTGTCAATACAGCCCTGAACGTTGATAAAGGCCTCGCACACGCTGGTGCGAGGCCTTGCCCTCATCTCCGCTGGCCGTTCCAGAGACCGGCTATGGCTGAAAGAACGAGGAGCGAACCCGAGAGCATCCACGCGGCGCGGATTGAACCGTACTGTGCCACCCAACCGCTCACGATAAGCCCCAATAGAGATCCCACGTGATTGGCCATGGCTTCGAACGAAAGCAGCGTGGCGCGCTCGGGTGAAGGAACGTTCTGGTTGAGGTAGGCGTCTTTGAGCGGTCGGTACACGCCCCTGCCAACCTCGTGCCAGAGGAAAAACGTAATGACCGCCGGGAACCACGTCCCCGCTCCCGCGAGCAGTATGCCGCTGCCCACAAAAACCTGCGCCGCCAGCAAGGCCTGACGCGGTTCGTTTCTGGCTTGCCGAAGGAACCACTTGGCGACACTCGCGCCAAGAAAAAGCGATAGGGACATTCCCGCCCACAGCCACCCCAACAGCGCCCGATCGCCAAGGTGCGCCGCAAAGCGCGGCTGCCACTGCATGTTGGGCGCCTGCGTGGCAAAAGCGAGCGCAAAACCGAGCAGCAGCAAGAACCTCACCTCCTTATGCCCAAAGCCATACCGAGCGCTTGCGGCGATCGTCTGGCGCATCGAATCGAGTCCCGTGCCGAGCGTAAGACGCTGTGGCTCAAAGTACTCCTCCCGCATGGCAAGCGCCGCGACAATCGCAGTGGCCATGAACATACTTCCTCCCATAAGCCACGGCAGAGCCAAGTCCAGCTTGCCCAAATACGCGCCCGCGACCGCACCCATGATGGTGCCCAGTTCCTTGACTTGCTGCTCGCGGACAAAGATCCGATCAAGCGGTCCGGTGTAGCCGCGGTGGCGGAGTGTGTCCACGAGCCACGCTTGGAAAGCTCCGGTCGCACAGGTGCTGCCCACGGCGGCCACGGCTTCAGCCAAGGCAAAACCCCAGAAGGAATACGAGACGTAATAGAGGAACATTCCGCTGCCTAAGAGCACACAAGCGGTAATGAACGCTGCTTTCCTGCCCCACGTGTCAGCCACTGCCCCGGTGGGAACCTCAGTCACAAAAAGCGTAGCCATGAACACCGCATTCACCAGATTGACCTCGAAGAGGTTGAGCCCCCGCGAGATGAGAAACAACACATAGGTCGCAACGATGAACGAGATCGAACCCGTAAAGAGCGCCCCCAAGATGAGGTAGATCCGGATCGTGCGGTGGGCCATCTCCCCCTCCATGTTTGTGAAGCTCCACGCGCAAGCGCGTGGCGTCGTGTTTTGCGCGATTCCTCTCACGCTTGCGCGTGGAGCGGAACCCCGCACCGAGGGCCATTCACCCACGAGTAAGACCCGTGGCCCTCTGGTGCGGGGTGGAGTGTGGCGGCGTGCGCCGTATACGGCGCACGCCGCTCCTAGATCACAATCCCCTGATCATCAGCCAGACGCCGGAACGTGGGCGAGATTTCGTAGAGCTCCTCGAAGGAAGAAGCCACTGCCTCAACCTGCGAGCAGTCGTTTGAGACCTCGCTTGAGTTGCGCAACACCACGAACTTGCCGCACAGAGAGCGTACCGTGCTTAAGCGGTGCGCCACGATCAGCGCCGATACGCCCTCGCGCAAGACCTCGGCCAGTCCCGCCTGCACTGCCCGTTCGGTGGTGGAGTCCAGACTGCTCGTCGCTTCATCGATCACCATGAAACGGGGCTTTTTGATGGCGGCGGCACCGATCATGAGCCGCTGGGCTTCCCCGCCGGACAGTTTCACCCCGTGCCGGCCGACCACGGTCTCGAGCCCGTCAGTGAGCCGCTCGCCAAAATCAATCTTGAGTAGCCGCATCAACGCCCACAGTTCACCATCGGTGATGCGCTCGCGCGTCTCGGGATCAAGCGCGTAGGTGAGGTTGTAGCGAATCGTACCGTCAAAGACAAAGGGCTGTTGCGCAATGTAGCCGACGAGCCGCAACCACGAGGCGAGCTTGATGTCGGACAGGGCGTGCCCGTTCACCGAAATGCGCCCGCCCTCGGGATCCATGTAGCGCAGTGCAAGCCGCCCCACCGAAGTTTTCCCCGCGCCGCTCGGCCCGATGAGCGCCGCTTTCTCACCCGGCCCGATCTCAAAGCTGACGTCGCGCAACACCGGCCCGGAGGCCTTGCCGTTCCCTTTGCCATCCCCATTCAAGTCCAACTCTTGGCGGCTTGCCACGGGGTAGGTGTGCGAGACATGTTCGAAGCGCACACTGATTGGTTCAGCCGGGTCGAGCTCCACTGCATCGGGGCGATCAACCACCTCCGGCGTAAGCGAGAGCGCTTCAATCATGGCTTTGACTGACGGAATGCTCCAGTGGAACTCCCGCTCGATGTGCCCAATGCGCCAGATGTTGTTTTTGACCCGCAGACTCCAGTCAAAGAGCGGGTAGAGCAACCCCACCGGCCAAAGGCCCCGCCAGACTCTTGAGCTTCCGTAGCCCGCGATGAATGCCACGGCCACCAGGCTTATGGAGTCGCGCAGCGTGCTTTGGCGGATAAACCAAAACCACAGCTCCCGGTCTCGAGCCAGAATATCATCGAAGAATCCGGCCATGTACGCGGTTTCCTCGGTCTGCTTGGCCGAGGTGCCCACGCGTTCGATCCGGTCCCAGCGCTCCACGCGATGGCGGTTGAGCTTGCGAGAGTCTGCATCGAGCACCGATCCTTCCGCGAGCACCCTCTGGTTCAAAAACAGCATCCAGACAATGTGCCCGATTAAAACCGCGCTCATGACCCCGCCTGCCATCGGAGAAAGCCACAAGAGCGACAGAAGCGAAAAAGCCAGGGACGCAAACGCACCCAGCCCCTCGAACATGATCGTATCGTGCATCTTGTGCACTTCGCTGCGACCACGCTCGATGTTCGCCGGATTCAAGGTGGAACTCTCGTGCAGGTGCTGGCCGAGAGACTTTTCGAAGAACAGCTCATTGAGTCGCCGGTCCAGCAGGCCGTGGTTGTGCCCCAAGAGCCACTCGCGACTCATCGCCTCGACATAATCCACGATCTTGCCCACCACCTGACAACTCAAGAACCCAACCAACCCCAACCACAGAAATTCCCACCTCCGCACGCTTTGGCCTGTGATGACGTATCCGATGAACTGCGACTGCACCACGTCAAGGAACATCCCGACCCCGACCGCCGCGGCAAAACGCTTCATACGCAACCGGCTTTCAGGAGTTGCCAGCCGCTGCCACACCCACCGGAACACCCCCGCGCTCTTGCGGCTGCTCACCAGATACTCGCGCCACGTCTTATCAATCTCGTGCATGGTGGTCTCGTCATCCATCGCTCAACCCTCCTGTGGCGGACGGCATACAGCCATCTCGCCTGTAAAGAACCTCGGTTAGCAAAGAACATAATATCCTGCTTTGGGGGCAGGATATTATGAAAACTCAAATATGGTTCAAATATTTAAATCCTCATAATATGCTGCCCATGGCCAAAAAAGCCGCTCACGCGATTGCGCTCAACAAGCGCCATCACGGCGGCGCCGCGCCCGAAAAGCGCGGTCATGCCCAAACGACAAATTGTCTGATATTTGCTCATGCTGGCTAAACTATAACAAATTGCGAAAACCAGTCAAGGGCTTGGCCTAACCTTGACATATAGATTCGTATATGCTATACTTTAAATAGTAAATTGACGCTTTGAAGATGTTTGTTCTGCGGCAACAAAGAGGGAATTAGTTGTATAGTTTTTTCTTTGTTGCCGCATAGAATTGCGGCGCTGTCTTCCCGTTTTGGGAAGATACATCAGAAGAGAGGAGACCGAAATGTTCAAGCGGATCGTCCCGGCTCTGATCGCGTCTCTGTACATGACAGTGTTCGGTCTTTTGGGTCTCTCCCCGTTGTGGGACGAGATCCAGAGGCATTCCGCGGCGGGCGCCATGGCGGCGGTCTTTTTCCCTTTCTGGGTCATCGGGGCCCAGATGACCGCCAAGATCGTCGAGCGCGGGAAGCGGTCATCGTCCGATCTGATTTTCGGATGGGCGGCGATCAGCTTCACTGTCCTTTTGATTCCGGCTGCCACCGTTGGCTGGCCGGAGAGTGCCTTCGGAACGTTCTACCTCGTCGGCCTTTGGCCGGTGATGTGGTCCTTCCGATGGCTGGAACGGCTAGGACCAGCTCCAGTGACCATCAGCCACTAACAGAAACCCCTTCCGCCTGCAGGGAAAAGCAGGCCCCCAGCACGAAGTTTGTGCTGGGGTTCTTCATTTTTGGATTTGAAAAAGAACAAAGAATTTGCCACCAAAGTAGTAAATTTTTCAATCATTTTTAAACCTTAACCCTTGTGACAACTTGTTGAGATTGCCCGCCAGAAAATTGAGCGGCCCGAGCGCGAAGCTCGGGCCGTGACGACACTATTCGCTGGCGGTGTTTGCGCCGCCGGTATCAGACCCGACGTCAGACACGGGAGGAACCTCCTCATCCCACGCGCCGCCAACTCCACCTGCGCCAGTCTCACCGCCGCCGAACTGTCCCCCAGGCTTTTCGGGAGACGGGGACGACAACTCTGGCGCCGCCACAACCGCCCCGAGAATCTCCGCCGCAAGCCCGACACCCTCCTCATGGCCGGATGGCGCAACTTCCGAGATGGACGACCCCAACCTACGACAATCTGCGCAGGACCACGTATCTGCGCGCGAGTCGAAGCGCCATCCCACCTGCCCTGCTTGCTTCTCGGCGGCCAAGGGCCCCCAGCGAGGGGTCGTCTCCTGCCGGCAACCTTTCCGATGCGGATCGTCACACCGAACTGCATGGCCGGAACCCTTCAGAATCAATCCCATGTTTCCTCCTCCCTTACACGTATGTTCTGTCGTACACCGGAATCTTTGGAAGATCCCTCGCCAAACCACTCTCAAGCGCTTCTCTTCGTCGTCCCGTTGACGCTTCAACTCTTGCATGGAGCACGCCCGTCGCGCAAGAGGTACTGCGGGCGCTGATCAAACAACCTTGACCCCCTCAAGACAAGGGACGAGCCGTTCCTCAAACCAACGCGTCTCGAAAAGAGCTCCGACGGAGATCTCGACGACCGGCGGCCTGTCCCACATCCCGGTCCGGCGCAGCGTGTGGACAAAATCCCACGTCTCGCGATCGAGCCTGACGCAATCGTAGAGTGCCATCTCCACCAGATTCCCGGCTGCCGCAGCGCCGGCCATGGTCCGGGAGAATGCGAGCTCCATCTTCGTGCCGGTTGTGGCTGATTGGATAATCGCCCGGATTTCTCTTTTGGACTGCCCCGCCGCTTCGCTCTTCATTTCGCCCTCCATATCTCACCCCCGATGCGCTTTGAACTAATAAAAACCTTGTATCACATTTATGGAGCCGAGTCCAGCATTGAAAACAGAACAGCCCGACTAGGGGCTGTTTTCTGCTTGGTCGCATCTCTGAAAAATCTACATGCTGCTACCGCCTGCCGGAGACGCGGCTTACGATCAGCCGCACATTCGGCAATTCTTCTTGTGGGTGACCACCTCCACAATCGCCGAAAGCCCCACCAGCACATAAATCACCCGTGAGACTGCGGCACCCTGCCCGCCGAAAAGCTGCCCGATGTCCCAACCAAAAACTCCCACCAAGAGCCAGTTGACGCCGCCCACGAGAAGCAGCGTAAACGCTACCGTATGGAGCCCTTTCATATTCATATTCATACGCAAAAATGCCTGGTTAAACTAGGGTAAAGTCTCAAAAATGACACCGATTATGGCACAATGGGATCAATGGTCTGTCCTCGGTGCAGAACAAGACGGTTATGGCAGCTGGCCTCAGGGCGTGTCCGGTGCGCGGGCTGTCGGTATACGTTCAGGCCGCG
>JACPXH010000022.1 GCA_016196625.1 Candidatus Parcubacteria bacterium
GCTGAAGACACCACTGCTCCTTACAGCATTACCTGGAATACAACCGGTGCCGCGAATGGCAGTCATACCCTGACCGCGGTCGCCAGAGACGCGGCCGGACTTTCCACTACGAGTGCCGGAGTGGCGGTGACGGTGAATAACATCGCTCCAGATACCACGTTCCCTACCGTTTCTATGACTGCGCCGTCAAACGGAGCCACGGTCAGCGGTGTTGGCGTGACTGTATCCGCTACTGCCTCAGACAACGTGGGAGTCGTCGGCGTGCAATTCAAATTTGATGGCTTGAATCTAGGGAGTGAAGATACCGTAGCGCCCTATGGCCTGGTTTGGGACAGCACAACAGCTACAAACGGCTCGCATACGCTGACAGCGGTTGCCCGAGATGCGGCAGGCAATCAGACGACGAGTGCTGCGGTAACCGTTACCGTAAGTAACACCCCGCCGGACACCACTCCCCCCACCGTTTCTCTCACCGCGCCTTCTGCCGGCGCCACCGTGAGCGGTACGTCGGTTACTGTTTCTGCGAATGCCTCAGACAACGTGGGAGTCGTCGGCGTGCAGTTTAAGCTTGACGGCGTCAACCTCGACGCTGAAGACACCACTGCTCCTCCCTCGACGGTGCCCTTGTTGCGAGTCACTCGGTTGCGCTCTCCGGGCTTTCGGGCAGTACGTTGTATCACTATCGAGTGAAGTCGAGCGATACCGCGGGGAATCTCGCCATTTCTGGCGACCAAACTTTCACGACGCTCACCCCGCCAAGCACCGACACCACTGCCCCAAGCGCCGTCACGAACGTTAGCGCAGGCAGCATAACGCAGACCTCCGCCGTCCTTGCGTGGACCGCGCCCGGCGACGACGGGAGCGTCGGCACTGCGGCAAGTTACGACATTCGCTTCGGTACCGCCGCGATTACTGATTCCACCTGGGTTGGCGCGACCGCGGCAACCGGTGAACCCACGCCCGCGCAGAGCGGATCGGCTGAAGCGTTTACGTTGTCGGGTTTGAGTCCGGCCACGACTTACTGGGTTGCGCTCAAATCGCAAGACGAGGCCGGCAATATCTCTGCTCTTTCAAACGTAGCGCAGTTTACTACCAATTCGCCTCCGGCAGACGGTGGTGGTGGCGGCGGAGGAGGAGGAGGAGGAGGAGGAGGAGTAACAACACCCGTGCCAACACCCACACCGACAGCGGGCGCGACGCCAACTCCGACGCCAACGACTTCTGCCACGTCAGCGCGCACAATAACCGGCGACCCGATCAACGAGGGCGACATTATCCGGGCCACGAACGATTTCAAGGTGTATCTGGTTAAGTACGTGCGCAACGAACGGTACCGGCGCTGGTTTGTGGGGCCGCAGATGTTCAATTTTTACTTGCATCTCGGTTTTTCCAAGGTGAAGCTCGTCTCGCCTGAAACGCTTGCTACCTTTGAAGAGTCGTGGCTCATTCGGGCCGCAGGCGACGAACGAGTATTTTGGATCGATCCCGCAACTGCGGTAGCGGGCCAAGGTGCGACCAGGCGCTGGATAAAAACCGCTACCGAATTTACTGGCGCCGGACACAAATGGCAAGCGGTGTACGTAGTTAACGCGGCCGAACGAGATTTCTACACCGCAATTGGCGAAGCGGGTCCAACGCCGACACCGACGGCCGTTTCGCCGCGCTTCACGCAGACGTTGCGTCTAGGTAGCCGCGGTAATGAGGTGCGTTTGCTCCAAGAGGCGTTCGCAAGCGACCCCGAGCTTTACCCGGAGAGAATTTTTTCCGGCTTTTTCGGCAGCGCCACAAACCGAGCGGTCAAGCGCTTCCAGGCGCGTTACGGCATCAAACAAGACGGGATTGTGGGCCCTGAGACGCGCGCTAAGCTGAACGAAGCTTTCCCGTCGTGAGTTCGGTCGGACCGCGCGATCTGAACTGTAGGTTCAACTCCATTGACTTCTCGCTTCTCAACCGGAACTGGGGCAGGGGCGGGGAGTGAGGAACGTAGATAATTATGAAGACCTCACCCCAGAAATAAGCTGCGCAAAAAGTCGTTATAAAATCAGCATCACTTACTGCACTATGAAAGAAAAAATCAAATATCATTTCGCCGTCGCTTTTCTTGCCGTCGTTCTCGCGGCCTCTTTCGGGTTTATAGAAAGGGCGAGCGCCCAAACTACTCCGTCTAAACCTGTGATCGCTTTCGCGCCTCATCCCAACTACGTCGTGTTGGGCCAGCCGGTCACACTCGTATGGGAGACAAAGAATGCGGTTTCCTGTGCGGCTTCTATGAGCAGCGGGGGTTCCCTCTGGTCAGGCTCGAAGGCCGTCTCTGGCTCTGAATCATTTATTATGTCCATTTACGGGAGCGGCGTCGGATATATCCTCACCTGCACGAGCCCTGACGGCGGTCAAGCGTCGCAACGGGTAGTCATTTACGCCGCGCCATCCAATCCGGCGCCGTCGCCCATACGTCCAACCGTGGACATCACCGTCTATCCTTCTTCGGTAACCGGCGGCCAAAACACCACGCTCTACTGGGCGACGGTGGATGCGAGTTCTTGTGTTTCCTCCGGCGACTGGTCAGGCGCCAGGGCAGCTTCCGGATCAATGAGCGTCACCCCGCTGTCCACCCTCAACACTTACACACTGACCTGTACCAACGCACTGGGGAGCGTCTCAAAAACGGCGACGGTAACGGCTACCTCGGCCGAGTCACCCGTGATCTCTTTGACGGCCTCCCGGGGCACGGTGACGTTGGGGCTCTCCACGGTGCTAAGCTGGAGCGTTAGCAACACTATCCCCGGCGCCTCCTGCACTGCATCCGGGGCGGCGGATTGGTCAGGTACAGTGGGTTTGAGCGGGACGAAGACGGTGGTCCCAGCCGCTCAACCAGGGACGCTCTATACTCTGACCTGCACGAATCCTGGTTCGCTCTCGGCGAGGTCCGATCTCACTATCACCGTGTGGCCGGCCGACACGACGCCGCCAATTATTTACGGTTCTGGCCTCGTAACGCCCACAGCAACATCTGCACGCATTAGTTGGTTTACTTTCGAGCCGTCTGATGCACAAGTTGAATATGGCACGACTGCTTCCTACGGTTCGTTGACCCCTCTTGATCCCCAGCTTGGCCTAAACCATGAGGTCAATCTCACGGGCTTGTCCCCTGGTACACTATACTATTATCGGGTGCGATCAAGGGACGAATCGGGGAACCTCGGCCTGCGAGACTTAACGTTCACCACCCTGTCGCTGACGCCCCCGACGCTTACGTTCGCACCCAACCTTCCGCCGACAGCGAGTGTTTATGAAGTTTCACCCGGCCAGGTGTTAACGTTTGACTGGTCATCGGCAAACGTGACTTCTTGTGTGGCGAGCAACCAGTTGAGTTTAGCTGACTGGTCGGGATCGAAACCGCTCGCGGGATCGCAAACAGTGACAGCGTCTCAAACCAGAGCCGCTAATTATTCTTACTCATTAGCTTGTTCGGGTCCAAACGGTAGCGTGACAAAGAGGGTCACCGTTTACACCTCGTTATCTTCGCCTCCTCCTCCCGTGCCAGCGCCCACCCTCACCCTTTCCGCCTCTCCTGCCTCACTCACCTCGGGCCAATCATCAAGCCTCTCCTGGTCTTCCACTAACGCTACGTCCTGTTCGGCTCCGTGGACATCTTCCACCGCAACCTCCGGCACTCAAGCGGTCTCACCAACCCAAACCACGATTTACACTCTTACCTGCACCGGCTCCGGCGGCAGCGTCTCCAAGTCCGCCACCGTTACTGTAACCCCGGGCCCGCTCACCGGCATCGTCTTCCGTCCCGATCTTGAAGGCCGCACTGACTTTACCGGCATCACCTTCACCATCAAAATCTATACTCCCGGAAACTCC
>JACPXH010000003.1 GCA_016196625.1 Candidatus Parcubacteria bacterium
TCCGGAAATCGCGCCTCCCGATCTACCTCGGAGAGTACGTGTGGCGCTACAACCATCGCCGTGAGCCGCAGATCCGCAAGCTAATGCGACTTTTGAGACTTCTCAAAGAACAATCAGGTGTCTAAATTGAAACTTTACCCTCACAAAACCGATGGCAGAGCTCAAAGAAGCATTTGTGCAGGGCCGGTTCGCCGAAGAACCGTACTATGGGACCCGCCACATCGAAAAATGGCTCGTCAGTCAACGCAAGGCGAGGCAACCCGACGAAGGTCGGTGGAACCACTGCTTGTGTTCTGATCGGATGATATTCTGCCTGCAGGGTCGGGAGCTCCCGACGCTCATACGGTACGCCGATCCCTCCCTGACAATTCCCGAACCGGCATCCGAGTATAGTCTCGAACTCGAACACTGGCGGCGGATTGCGCCACTGCTCCGGAGTCTGGATCCTGCCAAGGCCCAGCTCTACTACGGTCATGTGTTTGGCACCATAGCCGTATGCGGGAGTGGGCCTACTGCTCCAGCATACGTGTTCGTCCAAGAACACGATGCGAACGGGAAAGCGATTACTGTTTTGAAGCCGCTTGTGTCCTTGTACGCGATGGACGCGATCTACGCGACCTGGAGGCGCGGCGGGCCGAAAGCCGAGGCGGCGCGGGAGTTTCTGTGCAACGAATTGGCGCGGGAGATCGCCACGGTGCGCGCCGAAGCCGGGGCTGACTTCGATCGGGCGGTCGCGGTGTCGGCAGACGGTCGGAAGATCGTGCATGCGGATTGGGTGGTGGTCCCTGGACCCCTCGAAGAGAAACCAGGGGTGGATTCGCCGATGTTTTCGGGGGCCACCGTGTTCCGTGGGGATGCGTTCCATGAACGGAAAATCTTGCGCTTCTGTCTCCGTCGCGCCAAAGACTCCGACTCTCGAAAGCCTACGCCGGAGATCGTCGTTTTGACCGCGCGGCACACGGATCGTTGCCATTCGGAACAATCGGGACCGCTGCTCATCGAGGTCTCGCCGTGGTCTAGTTTTGATCGGTCAGGGGGTTATACCGTCTTGATGGCTAGCCGGGAGCTCTGCCCCGATCCTTTGCCGGATGGAGGGGTTGAGGTATCTCTCCGGTAGCCAGAACGCGTATGGTGTAGAAAGTGCGGCCAGCGACGAAAGTCGCTGGCCGCTTCGCTTTTCTGTCATACCCCGAAAATCCGATCGAGATCCACGACTCGCTCCGCAGCTGGGTGCGGTCCGGCAATTTCAATGAGTTCCGGGGGGATCTCGTTCAAAAACCGCGAAGGAGGGTTGACGCGGGTTGAGCCAAACAAAGTGCGGGTGCGCGCAACCAGTAGCGTGAGATACTGCTTGGCGCGGGTGAGGCCTACGTAGGCAAGCCGGCGCTCTTCTTCTAGTTCTGCCGGATCAAGCAGGCTCCGGCTGTGCGGAAAAATTCCTTCTTCCAGGCCGATCATGAAGACTGCTTCAAACTCAAGGCCCTTGGCCGCATGCAGCGTGAGCAGATTGAGCCGATCTTGGGGCCGCGTCAGTTCGTCAGAATCGTCCACCAGACTCGCCTCTTCCAAGAGCGCTTCGAGCCCGTGAGGCGGCGCTTTGGCATCGTATTGGCGAGCGACGCTGATGAGTTCGAGCACGTTTTCCCAGCGTTCGGCCGCGTCCGCAACATTCGCCTTGAGGTGCTCTTCATACGCAATGGTCCGTAGCAGTTCTTCAATCAGCTGGGCGCCTTTAGTGCGCTGGGATTTGGTGTGGAAGCTGGTCAGAAGCGAGAAGAGCGCAGAGGTACCTTCAGTGGGCGCGGCACCTTGTTGAACCCAAGCGGTCTGAGCCCGTTCTATGCCCCGGGGCCCCAGCCCTCGCGCCGGCACATTGGCGATTCGCCGGAACGAGACCGTATCAAGCGGGTTCAGTATGAGCCGCAGGTAAGCAAGAACATCTTTGACTTCGCGGCGCTGGTAGAAAGAGACACCACCCACCAAGGCATAGGGCACTTGAGCCTCCAGGCAGGCCTGTTCCACCGCGCGCGATTGGGCATTGGTGCGGTAGAGCACTGCCATTTCGGAGAGCTTCAGGCGGGCTTCGTGCTTTAGACGCAGCGTTTCTTCTAAGACGGCGACGGCTTCTTCGCGCTCGTCAGCGACCAGCCGGAGGGTAATCTTGGGTCCCTGAGCATTTTGCGTGGTGAGCTCTTTGGGTTTCTGGAGGGCGTTGTGGCTGATGAGTCGGGCAGCCGCAGCGAGGATCGTTTGCGTGGAGCGGTAGTTCTCGTTGAGCACAATGACGGTGGCATCGGGCCAGTCGCGCTCGAAATTAAGAATGTTGCGGAAATCAGCCCCGCGGAACGAATAGATGGATTGCGCGTCGTCGCCAATGACGAATAGGCGCCGGTGGCCGGCGGCGAGCTTATGGAGCAGGACGTATTGAGCGTGGTTGGTGTCCTGGTATTCGTCCACGAGGATGTGCGCAAAGCGTCTCTGGAGGCGCGAGAGCACTTCGGGGTGTTCGGTCAAGATCTGGACGGCGAACCCAATGAGGTCGTCGAAATCCACGGCATTGGCTTGACGTAGTGCCGCCGCGTAGCCCTGCCAGATGCGGGCCACAGTTTCTGGCCAGAGTCCCCTGCCCGTAGCTTCGTACTCCGGGCAAGACTTGAGCTCCTGCTTCGCCCGGGAAATTGTGGCCAGCACCGCGGCCGGAGCAAACTGCTTGGGATCTAGCTCCTCGGCCTTGATGACTTTTTTTACGACTCCCAGCTGGTCGTCGGCGTCGTAGATGGTGTAGGGCCTCCGGTAGCCAACGAGGTTCGCGTGCGCCTGCAAGATGTGGTTGGCGAGTCGGTGGAACGTGCCGATGAAGGGCCGCATCCCGCCTCCGGCACCGGAGGCGGGATGCGGCAAGCCCTTGTGGCCGGGCCGAAGGCCCAATAGCTTAGTTACTCGTTCCCCAACCTCGCGCGCTGCCTTGTTGGTGAAGGTAACGGCCAGAATTAGGTGAGCCGCTACCCCGCGGCCGATCAAATACGCGATCCGGTGCGTAAGCGCCCGCGTTTTCCCGGAGCCGGCCCCTGCCAGTATCAACACCGGACCGTCGGGTGCGGTTACGGCGGCGCGTTGGCCTGCGTTTAGGTCCTTGAGGATTGGGTTGGGTACAGCCGACATGCCCATGAGTATACCAGATGTAGGTCGGGGCGGTTTGGTGTATGGAGTGGTCTGGATAAGATGGGTAGATGCTGTGGACGGTCAATCTTGACACCACCCCCCCGTCTCCCTAGCCTAGAAGGGTGGGTACCCTAGGTCAGGGTGCTTTTCGCTCTAAGCCAGAAGAAGTGGCACAAGTACAGCAGATCGCCCGTGTGTGAGCCAATATTTTGGTTTGCGGGAGCCGACGCATTTTTACCGAAACACAATACCATCGCTTCATCAAGCGACTGCGGGAACTGTCGGGCTGGTTTACCGGTCAAGCCGTATGGGTGGGACTCGCCGCAGTCGTTTTTGTAATGGTCGGCACGGCAAAATCTGGCGATTTGGGCGGGCCGGCAGGGTTCGGCATTTTTGGTTTGCAGGGGGGCGTGGACGCAACGCTCATTGAAGACGCCTTGGTGCCCAGCGCCGATGCTCAAAGCACGGCGCCCGCGCACTTCGAGGCGCGAGGCGGAGTGTTGGCTCAAGCTGAAACAGAGAGCGACATTGAAGCTTTGCTGTTGAGCGGTGATTCCATTTTGGTGCCGCAAAATCCGCTGACGACTGAAACGTCCAGCCAGGCTCGGGCCGGCATCGTGAACTATGCGGTTGAGCCGGGCGATACGATTTCGGCCATTGCCGCCCGCTTCGGTGTTACCATCAACACGGTCCTCTGGGCGAATAATCTGCGCGAGAGTTCAACCATTCAGCCGGGGCAGGTTTTGGAAATTCTCCCGGTGTCTGGTGTTCGCCACGTGGTTAAGGACGGCGACACGCTTACAAAGATCGCCAAACGCTACAACGCATCAGTAGATGGAATCATCGGGTTTAACGTGCTCCCCGCCAATGAGGGTTCAGTGTTACACTCCGGCGAGACGTTGGTGGTTCCTGACGGCGAGATGCCCGCACCCCCGCGGCCGTCTTCGCAAATCGCTTCGTCCAGGTCCGGCGGGGCTGGGGTCGGGCCGAATACTCTGGGCTACTTCATCTTTCCGACCACCGGTTACAACTACGGCCGTCGGCACGCATTTAACGGTACTGACATTTCGAATTCGTGCGGCACGCCGGTTTACGCCGCAGCCGCAGGGGTGGTGGTGGAAGCCAAAATGAACAGCTGGAATGGCGGTTACGGCAACTACGTGAAAATTCAGCACCCCAACGGTCTCGAGACGCTCTATGGCCACTTAGAATCAGAGGCCGTAGCCGAAGGCGAGACAGTCGGGCAAGGCCAGCCGATTGGGCTCATGGGCAACACCGGCCGATCTACCGGTTGCCATCTGCACTTTGAGGTGCATGGCGGCAGGAATCCGTTCATTCGGTACCGGTGAGAGGGGGGCGAACCCCAAGTTTAAGTGAGCTTGATTAGTGGAGCCGCCGCGCTGAGCGCGGCGGCTCTCTATTTCGTGTAGACGACTCATCAACCCCACAACTGCTTAAGCCGATTTGGTTTACTCGTTTCGCAGCCGGTACTGGAGCGCCTCAGACACGTGCTGCTCTCCGACCCGCTCGGCAGCCTCGAGATCGGCAATGGTGCGGCTTACCTTAAGCAATCGGTGGTAGGCGCGGGCAGAGAGCGCCAGTTTTGCTGCTGCTTGTCGCACGAACGCATCGGCTGCAGCTTCCAGCCTGGAGGCGGCACGGAGTTTGGCAAACGGAAGCGCGCTGTTGAGGCCTACGCCAAAGGCGCGGTTGCGTTCAAGCCCGAAGGCTCTGGCGGCGGTGATTCGCGCTCGGACAGACTGGCTTCGCGGCGCGTTGGGCGCACTCTCGAGCTGTGCTATGTCCACCGGCGGCACGTCAGCCACCAGATCAATTCGATCTAGGAGCGGCCCTGATAGTTTTCGTCGGTAGCGCATGACTGCTGCCGGCGGGCAGGTGCAGGCCAGAGACGGGTGTGTGAGGTTCCCGCACGGGCAGGGGTTCATCGCCGCGACCAACGTAAACCGCGCCGGGAAGATCGCCCGGCCCTGGCTGCGCGAAACAGTCATGGTGCCCTCTTCGATGGGTTGGCGCAGAGTTTCCAGAACGTGTCGAGGGAATTCTGCAAGTTCGTCCAGAAACAGCACGCCTCGGTGCGCTAGACTGATTTCCCCTGGTTTGGGGTTGGTGCCGCCGCCAATGAGGGCCGCTTCTGATGCGGTGTGGTGCGGTGAGCGAAATGGCCGCGTTTGGACTACGCCTACCCCTGGATCCAGGATGCCGGCCACACTGGCAATGGTGGTCGTCTCCAGCACCTCTTCGGCTGTAAGTTCGGGCAGGATGCCGGCCAGGGCCTTAGCGAGGAGCGTTTTTCCGGTTCCGGGTGGGCCGGTGAAGAGCAGGTTGTGTCCGCCAGCAGCTGCAATCTCGAGCGCGCGTTTGGCTGACTCCTGTCCTCGGATGTCGGCCAGATCAATCGTGGGACCGCCTGCGGTTGACTGTGGGAACGTCTGCGGCTGCGGCGCTATTTCGGCGGTACCTTCAAGGTGGGCGATGAGGCTTTGCAGGCTTGGGACCGGTCGGATGTTTAATCCCTCCACCAGTGCCGCCTCCCGCGCGTTGCCAGTTGGGACAAAGAGGTCATCAAAACCGTGCGCTTTGGCCATTTGGCTCACGGCGAGTACTCCACTTATAGGTCTAACAGCGCCGTCGAGCGCCAGTTCGCCCACGAAAAGCGTATGTTCCAGAGAGCGCTGGGGCCGAAGTTGATCTGAAGCAACGAGAAATGCGGTGGCAATGGCCAAATCATAGGCTGACCCTTCTTTTTTGAGGTCAGCTGGGGCGAGATTGACCGTAACCTTGAGGTTTAGTCGGTCTGGCGGTTGGGCTCCGCTATTGCGAATGGCCGCGGCAATACGCTCGCGTGACTCGCCCACTGCTTTGTCCGCCAGCCCCACCAAATGAAAAACGTGGAGCCCGGCTACGGCATCGAGCTCGACGTCAATGGGTTCAGCTCTAAGGCCCACTACCGCCGCTGAAGTCAATCTGACCGGCATAGGGGGCTATTTGCACTTCAGGCACGTGGTTGCCTCTGGGAGCGCTTCGAGGCGGCTCTGTTCGATGGGGTTGGTGCAGCGCTCGCACGTCCCGTAGGTCCCCTGCTCAATCTTTTTTAAGGCCTTAGCAATGAGCGCTAGGCGCTCTTCGAGGCGTTTTTCGAGGGGCAGGATATTTGCAAACTCTTCAACCTCATCAGCTCCTTCATCTGGGTCTACGTCGTTGCCAAATTCAGGATAGGCGGGATCGAAGTCGCCAGCACCCTTCGGGTTTTCTCTGGCAATCGTTTTAAGCTCCTCGCGGATGCGGGTTCGGTCGGTTTCAAGTCGGGCTTTGAATTGACCGATGGTTTGCGCGTCTAGCATCGTTTAATTGTAGGCATAACCGATTCCAGGCGCAATGGCCGCAAAAACAAAAGAGCGCCTTCGAGGTGGCTCGACGTGGCGCCCTTGATGCGGACGCGTCCAGTCCCGCAACGTTTGAAAAGGGAGGGTCGTCTGGCCCAATTGGTGGTGTATCAAGGGGCCGACTGCCCTCCTGCTTTCCCTCGGAAGGGAAAGCATAGTGCGTCTGGAGGCAGGTCCGAGACATCGGACGCTGCCATCACACGCTTGGGGTGTTTCCTACCGACCTGTGGTCCGCGGCTAGCGGACCTCATTGGTTAAAGAACAAGGAAAGAGCCAAAGGAAGGAACAGGCTCGCAGGTCCGTAAGGAACAACTCCATTATACTATAGGGACACCCTAGATACAATAAGGACATCCACTGTGTCCTTATTGTATAAAGTTGGCTTATTGGGCCAATTTTATCGATGTGGGCTTACTTTTTATCCACAGAATGCTCACAGTAGAACCGGGTCGTTAGCGCGCGTGTCCTAAAGTTGTCCCCATCTTATTTATTCTTGTTTCGATAGTGCCGCATCAATAAGGCCATACATGTTCTCGCGCGAGGTGGCGATGAGCAGAAGGTTGTCGCCAGAAAGGACAGCGTAATCAATGCTTTGATCTGCCAGCGGGAAGTTGGCGTAGCGAATTTGGATCCCGCGGTAATCGCTGTCGTGCCACCCCGGTTGTTCTGCGGCAGGCCCGAAGCGCCCGGTCCGCAGGTATCGATCCAGGTCTGCTGGCATGGTTTGTTCCCAGGCGCGCAGGTTTGTCGTGGCGTTGGCGATAGAATGCAGTTTGACGACCAGACCAAAACGGCTGCGCTCGGGGATTGGTCGAGCTGATAGAATTTCTGATTGTCTATGCCAGACAAGGTTGAGGTCTGTGATGTCCGGGCGGATTTGTTCAGGGATACGCAGTCCGTAGCCGTCCATAATGTCCGCAGCCGTGGCGTAGCGGGTGGCATCAGCCCCTTTGATTTTTACAAATACAACTTGGTTCGCGGTGCCGGCGGCGAGCGAACCCAAAAGGCCGTCTACGCCTCGGGGAATCTCTGGTACGGTAGCGACTTCAACGTTCTGGCTAGCAAAGCCGGGCAGGAGAGGCGTGGGGGTTGTAACCGGTGGAGGCGGGGGTGGCTGGGGTTGTCCGCCTGCCGGCGGAGTTGAAGGCGAGGGTTTGATCCAGAACCACCACAACGCTCCCCCGCTTCCGGCAAGCACCAGTATTGCGGCCAGAACAATGGCGACTATCTTTTGGCGGTCGGTTTTGGTTGGCGGCGGTTTAGGGACCGCGTTCGCTGGCGGGCGAGGTAGTACTGTTTTGGAGACTTGTGCGGGCGGGAGCGTGCCTGCTGGATGCGAAGGGGGCTTGGGAGGCGGCGGGGGTTTTGGTATGTTCGCGAATGCCGGCCGGACCGGATCAGTCAGCGGACCCGCTGGTCTGGGTGTTGGCTTTGGAACTTCTGGGGTCGGGGGTTTTGTTTGAAAAGACGGAGGCCCTGGAGGGGTTGGAGGTTTGCTCGTTGGCTCTGGCGGGAGCCAGTGTGGTCGGGGAGGTATTGGAGTTGCTCCGCCGGTACTAGGCGTAGGACGCGGCACTGGCCTAGGCGCCGCTGGCGTCGGCTGTGGGCTGTCTTGGACGGCGGCCGGAGCAGGTGGCGGGCTCGGTTTAACCTTAAGCCCAAGTGGTTCAACTGGCAGAGTTTCTGGCGGATTGGGCGTAAATGGCTCTAGGCGCGCGGTTGGCTTCGCGCCTTTTTTAGCTGCTTCGAGGTCCTGGCTCATCGTGCGAATGGCGACGGCGAGCTGGTTTTTGGATATCATCGAAACCGGGGGGTGCGACTGGCGGGGCGGCGGTCTCGACCTCTCGGGTGATGGGGGCGGTCTGAATGTGGCGGCCGATCCGGCTGGCTGTCCGGAGCGTCGGGGTAACGCGCCGCTTTAAGTGAAAGACTGATTTTTCCGTTTGGGCCAAGCTCTTTGACCTTGACGGGCACGGCATCCCCCACTTTTACGATATCATCAACGCGCTCCACGCGCCACGGCGCGAGTTCTGAGATGTGGACAAGTCCGTCTTGACCGGGCAGGATTTCTACAATTGCGCCAAAATCCATAAGCCGCGTAACCTTGCCTTCGTAGATTTCTCCCACTTTAACCTCTCGGGTAATGTTGTTGATCCACTGAACGGCTTTCTGGGCCGATTCTTCAGATGTCGAGCCGATGAAAATAGTGCCGTCGTCTTCGATGTCAATGGTGGCGCCGGTATCGGCAATGATGGCATTGATCATTTTGCCGCCCGGACCGATGACTTCGCGGATTTTGTCTGGGTCGATTTTCAGCGTGATTATGCGCGGGGCGTACGGGGAAAGTTCGGCTCTGGGGTTTGGGATGCAGCCTGTCATGACTTCCAGAATCTGCATCCGTGCTGTCCGGGCTTGAGCGAATGTTTCCTCCACCATGGGGAGCGTTACTCCCTCGATTTTTACGTCCATCTGTACGGCGGTGATGCCGTCGGCAGTGCCGGCCACCTTGAAGTCCATATCGCCGTGATGGTCTTCCGGCCCCTGGATATCGGTGAGCACCACGTAGCGGTCGACGTCGTTCATCATGAGCCCCATGGCGACCCCGGCTACGTGTTTGGCAATGGGGACTCCGGCATCCATGAGCGCCAGGCTTGACCCACAGACCGAAGCCATGGACGAGGAGCCGTTTGAGGAGAGGATTTCAGAGACAATACGGATCGTGTAGGGGAATGCATCCGCATTGGGGATGAGGGGTTTAAGAGCGCGTTCAGCCAGCGCGCCATGCCCAATTTCGCGCCGGCCCGGCCCACGCATGGGCTTAATTTCCCCGACCGAGTACGGCGGAAAATTGTAGTGGTGCAGAAACCGCTTTTTGCCGCGGATTTCGATGCCTTCGATAAGCTGCTGGTCAGATGGTGTACCCAAGGTGAGAATCGAAAGTGCATGTGTTTGTCCGCGCATGAAAAGCCCCGAGCCGTGCGTGCGGCTGATGAGGCCAACTGTGGCGCGTAGCTCTCTGAGTTCGCTCGCCGTTCTTCCGTCCGGCCGCTTGCCTTGTTCGATCACGGCGCGGTGCACCGCGTCGTTGACGGTTGACTCAAAGAGGCTCTCAGTTTCGGTGCGTCTGTCTTCGCCAAGTGCTTTAACCAATTCTTCCTTGAGCGCGGATATTTTGGTCGCGAGTTCTGTTTTTGTGGGTGCGTTTAGGGTTTGTCCAAGGCGGTCGCCCGCGATTTGCTCGAAGCGAGCCTTAAACTCGGGATCAGGTTCGGCCAAAACCACTTTTGCCTTGGGTCGTGCCTGCGCGGCGAGGATCTCTTCTTGGAAGTCGATGAGTTCTTTGATCGCCGCAAAACCAGCGCCAACGGCCTCAACCATTTCGGCCTCCGGCAGTTCTTTGGCGCCGGCTTCCATCATGTTGATGCGCTCTTTCGTGCCGGCCACAAAGAGGTCGAGCGCGCCCTCTTCGCGCTCCTTGAACGTTGGGTTTGGTGTGAAACCGGCGGCCCCACCGCCCACGCGCACGCCAGCGACCGGCCCCTGCCACGGAATGTCTGACGTGGCGAGCGCAAGCGATGCGCCGATGAGCGCAGGCACATCAGGGTCATTTTCTTCGTCAATGGAAAGGACCGTGATAACCACCTGCACTTCTTGACGCATGCGCTGGTCAAACCGAGGGCGGATGGCTCGGTCAATGAGTCTGCCGGTCAGCGTGGCCTCTTCTGACGGGCGCGATTCTCGTCGGATGAAACGTGAGCCGAAGATTTTTCCGGCAGCGTAAAAACGTTCTTCGTACTCAACGAGGAGTGGCAAGTAGTCAACGCCCTCACGTGCCGTCTTTGACATGACGGCAGTGGCCAAGACCGTGGTTTGTCCGTAGCGAACGATCACCGATCCGTTCGCCTGTTCGGCCAGATTCGAGAATTCCACGACCAGTTCCCGACCGGCAACTTCCTTCCGAAAGATGGTTTGTCCCATGAGCGTACGGCCCTGGACCTTCAGACTTTAGACAACGTTCTTGTATCTCGCTAGAACGTATTGTCTACCCCGTTAGAAAATCGCCAGTCGGCGGTTTTCAGCGGGGCAGGTTAACGAGGAAAGCTTGCGTCGAGTAAGCGGCAGCTCCGGCGCAAATTTTCTAAACGGGGTCTACCTGTCTGAAGGTCAGATCCAGAGTTTAAATTAGTTGTAATTCACACGACGACAGACGACTTTTTATTTCGTTAGTGATGGAAGCGAATTTGCTTTTCAGCTGTGTCTGATTCGCGGGTAGTGCGGGGTAGTCGCTGGCGGCGGACTTGCATCTCGAGGCGTTTTGAGCGGATGAGGAAGCGGCTTGGATCTTGAGACAAATCAATGAAGTCATCCGCTGTTTCTTTGAGTCGGCCCGAGGACGATTCGCCAAAGGCCAGCACCTCAACTTGCTTGCCTTGGTTTTTTAGGTATTCGACCACCGGCACGAAGTCTCCATCGCCCGACACGAGCACGACTACGTCGAGCGTTGGCGCAAGACGCACGGCATCCACTGTAATCCCCACGTCCCAGTCGGCTTTTTTCGCGCCGCCGTAGAACACCTGCAGATCTTTGATTTTGGTTTCAATGCCGAGGCGCGTCAAGGCGTCAAAGAAAGTTTTTTCTTCTTCTACATCTGATTTGACCACGTACGCAATGGCCCGAATAAGCTTTCTGTCAGCCACCCCAGCCTTGACGACCTCATCAAAGTTCACCCGGGCCTTAAAAAGATTTTTGGCCGAGTGATACATGTTTTGAACGTCAATGAGCACGCCCACCCGTTGTTCCTTGTGTCGAACGATTGGCATGGCTGCGATTCCGCGTGAAACCGGATCAGGCTTTGGCCTTGAGCCCGATTTTGCGCACGATTGATTGGTAGCGCTTTTTGTCTTCGGCCAGGAGGTAGTCGAGGAGCCGTTTGCGCTTAGCCACCATTTTTAAGAGTCCCCGGCGCGAGTGGTTGTCTTTCGTATGTTTTAAGAGGTGCTGGCGGAGCTGTTCGATCTCTTCGGTAAAGAGTGCGATTTGAACTTCCGACGAGCCGGTGTCTTGGTCGTGGAGTTTGTATTTTTTTATAACCTTTTCTTTCTCTTGCGGTTGCAGCATGATAGTAATGCAAGTCTAGCACGCTCCGTGTTAATGAGCAAGGATTTTTTGGAAAGGAGTAGCGCCCAGCCGTACTTGTGCGGCTGGGCGCTAGGGCTCGCGTCTCGCAGCTATGAAAGGTGCACGAGCGCGAGGCAGTTGTAGCCGTGATGGAACAGATGAGACGGCGCTTCTCCTTTTGCGGCGAGGTCAAATATCCCCTCTGTGCCTTCACAGTCGCTGAAGCTATGCGGCCGGTTCAAAGTCAACAACCCGTTCAGGTATGAGAGCGTCTCGTCCTCAACACGGAAGCTCTTCGGGCCGCGGCCGCCCACGAAGATGCGATTCTCGTAGGCGTACCGGAGCGCTCGCCTGAGAAAGGGGATTGCGCGCTTGTCTTTGCACCAACCCCGATACTGCATGCCCCAGACCGGGCCGGACCGCAGCTCTTCGTGCCAGATACCGGTTTGGCCGAAGCTCTTCTCGCCAACCGAGAAGTAACAATCCACATACAGGAACGGCGGCTTCTTGTATCGGAGGACCCGTGAGCCGGGTAGCTCAACAATGGTCCTCTTGGCCATGACTATGTCGTCCGCGCAGATTTCCATCCCCGCCTCGAAAAAGAAGTCGAGCACCTCTTTTTCGGCGAGTTCGATTCCCATCGCTGCGCAGTATTTTATTTGTACACTCCTTATTTTACTTCGTCAAGTGCAGAATACTTAAAATAGTTCGAACGCATTTCGCCGCCTTCGGCGGCGAGGAAAGCCCCCCGCGAAAATTCGGAAAGGCGGCGGAGCCGCACCGCTGACAATTTCAAGTTTTTCTAATGAGTTGATTTTAACTCATTGCAGTAAATTTTTCAATCAAAGATTATTGAAAAATTTACTGGTTTGGCGGCAAATTCTTTGAAAAAATAAAAAGAGAAAGGCACCGTCAACTGAATGAACGGTGCCTGTGATGGACAACACTTGGTGGGGCGGTTGTCCGTTAACCCCTACTGCGCCTACCACTCCGGCCCGCGAGTGCCCCATGATCTCGGGATGTCCGTCGCGGTGATGCCATACTGGCTACGCCGCGGCTTCTTCCAGAGCATGAGACGACCCGAGTAGCGGAAGCAGAGCGTCAGTAGCTTGATCCGGTCGTTCTTCACGAACCGGGCCAGAGCCACTTCCACGTCTGCCTGCTTCCACGAGGCCACCGTCAGTTTCTCGTCCTCGCGGACGGGAAACGGATACGGAAGCTCCTCGTGCGCCGTGCCGTAGGCGTAGTACTCGCCGTCGCCTGGGTCGAGACGGAGCGTGATGTCGCCGAAGTTGATCTTCGGACGATACACCACACTTTGCCGGTTCGACCAGATCCCGAAGAGGAAGAAGAGAATCGTTTCCCTCCACCTCGACTCTGGGAACTCCTGCGACGGGAGACCGCTCACCTGGATATCGTTGGAGATGATCCCGGCGAGACGCTGTACGAGCTGGTTCATGGCGAACCTCCTTGGGGAGGTGCTCCGCAATACCACACTACTGGACAATCCAGCAGGTGAATTGTGGAGGCAGCCGCATTTCTGCAGCAACAAGCGAGAAACTAAGGAATAATTTCCCATTTGTTGCCGCAGAAGCCAAAAATCAATGTACTTAATTTACTGCAATGAGTATAGCATATATGAACCAGTATGTCAAGCCAAGGGCAGAACAATCAAAAAAGCCCTTATTTTAGGCTATTTTCTCTGCTTGCTATCAACAGACTTTTTGGGAACATCCCAAACTTTTGAATAAGTGCCAGGAGGTGATGGAAAGGCGCGGCAAGCAAAAAGAAATCAGAAAACACTATTTCGCTTTTCTTGGCCTTATGAAATGTGGCTCATGTGATTGTTCTATCACCGCCGAAAAGCAAAAAGGGCACAACTATTATCGCTGTACCAAAAAGAAAGAGAACTGCCAAGAAAAGCATTACCTCCGAGAAGAAAGTTTGGTTGGTGGCCGAGCGGCGCGTTCCGCGCCGCGAGGCATTGACTTTTCCTGATTGGTGCCCCCACTAGGAATCGAACCTAGATACACGGATTAAGAGTCCGCTGCTTTACCGATTAAGCTATGGGGGCTTGGGCTTATAAGTTAACAGGCCTGACGGTATTTCTCAAAGACTGCCACCTTCGTTCGGTTAGCGTAACTTCTGGGTCCAAGTTTTTTAGCGCTGCCTGTAACCACCCAAATATTCGATAATGGAGATTAACGCTCTTCGGCACTTCAATCCGTGCTGTTCCGTAATAGAGATTGTTCTTTTTGAAGCCTTTGCTTCTCGGTTTTACAAAGGTTTTCCCGAAGTTGCTAATCGGAATATCGGTGAGATCTGACCAAAACTTCTTTATGTTGGCCTCGTTTTGTTGCGGATAGATATTCAAGCGCATTTTGAGGTTCGCCGGGAGAATCGAGAACATTGAGGTAATCCAACGAACCATGAATAGGATGAGGCGCGGGTCTGAATTGGTTATCTCAAGCATTTTCCCCTTGCTGCCCTCGGCCCAGTAGAGCGACGTACCCATGAGGCGTAATGCCTCGTGCGATACAGGAAGGCAAACCTCCTTTTTTGCTGCTGTGATTATCGCGTCGACCTCTCTTTGTCGGCGGGCTTTTTGGCTTTGAGGCCCCCGCGAAAGTATGGCGATTTGCTTGGTATAAAGCCTTTCCTTGTGTTCTGGCTTAAGTGGCAATCCCTTCAGCCAAGAACTCAAGGCGCTTTTTGATACCGCTACTTCCTTCCGTATTTCTCCGTAGCTCCACCCTTGTTTTCGTAACGAAATCGCTTTTTGTCTGGCGACAGTGTAATTTTCCATGTACCACCATCGTACCACACAGGAAAGATGAACTCAACACTGTATTTTTACAGGCGAACGGGTGGTCGATTTGGTCTGTGTCCCCGAGAGGACTCGAACCCCTAATAACTGCTCCGAAGGCAGTTGTGATATCCATTTCACTACGGGGACGGACAACGACCAATTATAGGCGTTAGTGCATTGAGCGGTCAATTGAAGCATGGCAGTGCCTGCGGTAGAATTGCGACATGCCCAGCCAGAAAACTCCGAAAGAAGTTGCCGCCTTGATTGAGCAGCTCACCACTGCTGGTTTTGAAGCTGTTGTGGTGGGTGGGTGCGTGAGGGATCTTTTGCTCAACGCGAAACCGGCGGATTGGGATGTAGCCACAGATGCGATTCCCGAAGAGATCCAGCGGGTTTTCCCGGAGAGCGTATATGAAAATCAGTTCGGCACCGTGGGCGTGAAAACCGGCAGCGATGATCCATCGCTCGCGATTGTAGAAGTAACCACGTATCGGGTGGACGAATCATACTCTGACCAGCGTCACCCGGATCGGGTGCGGTTCACCAAGAGTCTTGAGGAAGATTTGGCGCGGCGGGATTTTACGATCAATGCCATCGCACTGAAAATCAAAAATCCAGATCAAAACTCCAAAATAGCGGAAGACTACGAAATTGTTGATCCGTTTGGCGGGCAGGCCGACCTTGAGGCGAGGCTTATCCGCGCGGTGGGGGAGCCGACCACACGTTTCCGGGAAGATGCGCTGCGGCTCATGCGGGCGGTGCGGCTGGCCACACAGCTCGGGTTCACGATTGAGCCGGAAACCACCGCGGCTATCAAGGCGAATGCGCGGTTACTCAAAGCCATCGCCGCAGAGCGCATCCGCGACGAACTCACGAAATTGGTCATGGCAGATAAGCCCGCTCTTGGTTTCACGTTGCTCAAGGATTTGGAGTTGCTGGAATACGTCTTGCCTGAACTTGCCGAGGGGGTTGGCGTGGGCCAGAATAAGCACCACATCTATCCGGTGTTTGAACATTCAATCAATTCGCTTGAGTACGCAGCCCACGCCAAGTACTCGCTCAACGTTCGGCTCGCCGCGCTCTTGCACGATGTCGGCAAACCAAAAACCAAGCGGGGCGAAGGGCCGGATTCCACGTTTTACGGCCACGAGATGGTGGGGGCAAAGATGACGCGTCAAGCTCTTCGCCGCCTCAAATTCTCCAAGGATATCGAGGAGCAGGTAACGCATCTCGTGCGCTACCACCTCTTCTATTACAATGTGGACGAGGTAACCGAAGCCGGGGTCCGGCGGCTCGTGCGCAAGGTTGGGCCGGAGCACATGGCTGATCTCATCAAGTTGCGCACCGCAGACCGGAAGGGATCGGGTGTGCCCAAAGCCATGCCGTATAAACTTCGGCATTTGCAGTTTTTGATCGAGAAGGTTTCGCGCGATCCCTTGACCGTCGGAATGCTCAACATCAGGGGCGATGACATCATGCGGATTTTGAAGATTGACCCCGGGCCAAAGGTCGGTCTAATATTGAAAGCCCTCATGGACGAAGTGCTTGATGATCCGGGGAAAAACACCACAGAATATCTTGAGGCGCGCATTGCCGAGCTCGGTGCGCTATCAGAGCCAGAGCTCCGAAAATTTGCCCAAGCCGGGGAGGGGAAGGTGGAGGAGTTCGAGGCCGGGGCAGTCGCCGAAATAAAAAAGAAGCACTGGGTGCAGTAAATTGTAAGAAATCATCGCGTTGTTTACACAAACAGACATGATACGATCTGACACCAAGCCGGGCAGGCTCTCGCTACGCGAAAATCCCCAGCGAGGATTTTCGCTGCTCTTCGGCCTCGCTCCTCCGCCTGCTGGCGGAGACCCTGCCCGCTCGGCCTCAGAAGCCACTCGAGCCTACCCGGCTTGATGCAAACAACGCTAGCCTTTCTTACAAGTAGTGATGCCCACGTGAGTCGAAGCGGGGCGAGCGAAGGCGGGCTGTAGTGGACCGGTACCACGCTTGGCCCGCCCCGCACCAATTCGCCGGGGATTAGTGTAGCGGCAACATGCATGGTTCGGGACCATGATACGGTGGGTTCGACTCCCACATCCCCGAATGAAGAATTTGGTGCGGGGTGAAGGACCAAGAGGCAGAGGGTTCAATTCCCTCCAGCCCGACTGAACAAAGTGAAGGAGGGTGGAGCACGCAAACTGCTTTGCGTGCGGAGGGCGGAGCCGCCGACGTTCCCCTGGGCTGGGCTTCCGGCCCGACATATATCGAACGTTGCGGGCCTATAGCACAGCGGTAGTGCGCCGCATTCGCATTGCGGAGACGGGAGTTCGATCCTCCCTAGGTCCACATTTCAAGATTTCAAGACTTCGCAGTGCATGTTTTTGTGGCAACCATAGTCGCTTGACATTTTCTTGATATCATAATACTGTTTGCGTCGGAGTTTAACTTGGTAATTCCGCGTAGTCTTGCTGCGCGGTCATGCCGCGCGGAGGGTCATCTGACCCATCAGGCGGCCGTGGACATGGACTTGTATCGAAGGAGGGCGGGAGCATGGGTTCTTTCGATGGGAAGCACGTTCTGGTAACAGGCGGGGCGAGCGGGATCGGGCTTGCGTGCGCAAGGGAATTTTCAGGTCAGGGAGGGCGGGTTGGCGTCCTCAATAAGCAGCATCCTAGGTCTGAAGTGTTCGCAGAAATACCTAAAGACTTCAGCACTTTTCTGACGGTGGATGTTTCACAGCGGCTTGAAGTCGACCGAGCGTTCCGCCACCCGGCATTTCACGCAGGCGTTGATGTACTCGTCAACAACGCGGGCATTGAGGAGCAGTTCTCTCTTGCGGATCCAGACTACGATGTTTGGACGCGCGTCCACGAGGCTAACGTGAGGGGCGCGCTCTACGTGACCGAGTTCGCTCTCAAGGTGATGAGTTCTGGGGGCGCGATTGTCTTTATCACGTCGGTCCATACGATTCAGGCGTGGAGGGGTAATGCCGCGTACGATGCCTCCAAGCACGCGCTCTTGGGGGTCATGCGGTCGCTGGCGCTCGATCTGGCGCCGGCCGGCATTCGGGTCAATGCGGTGGCCCCCGGCATGATCTACCCGACTGGTATTACGAGTCGGCTATCGCCAGCGCAGGCTGATGCTCTTGGTCAAAAGGTGCCAGTGGGGCGCTACGGTCGGCCCGAGGAGGTGGCCAAGGTCGTCGCGTTCCTTGCTTCGGACGAGGCAAGCTACATTACGGGCCAGCAGATCGTGGTGGACGGGGGATTGACCATCACGAACGTCCTAGGTACTTGATCCAGTGTGCGCCGCGGCCCTTGGCCGCGGCGCACCTTCATTATTTACCCAACGCACCACAAGGCCATCGTCTCCTGCTCGCCTCGCTTCGCGGGCGAAGCGGGCCGGTGGATGAATGGTTGGTGCGTAGGCCTTCGGTGCGGGGTTCCGTTCCGCCACCGAAACACGAGGTGCCGCCGACTCCCGTCGGCGGGGCTCCACCGTGGCCCCATCTTGTTTTAGTTTTAGTCTATCAGTATAATGGCTCTCGCACGTTCAATGGCGACCAAAAATCTCTCTGAAACCGAACTAAAAATTCCGAACCACGTAGCCATCATTCCTGATGGCAATCGCCGCTGGGCAAAAGAACGCGGGTTGCCCGGGTGGATTGGGCATCGCTATGGCGCGCGGGCCTTCTTGGCGAACGTCCGCGAGGCGCTCAAGCTCCGAGTGCCGAATGTGTCGTTCTGGGCATCTTCTAAAGACAACATCACAAAGCGCGAGGCAACCGAGGTGAGGCATCTACTCGCGATTTATAAGCGTGAGTTCGCACGCCTCGCGAAATCCCACGAAATCCACGACAACAAAGTCCGGGTGAATATCCTTGGCGAGTGGCGGCGGCTGTTCCCGGACGAGGTGTGCCGGGTTTTTGACAAGGCTATTGCGGCCACGAAAGAGTACGCTCGCCACAACCTTAATTTTTTTATGGCCTATGACGGTCAGACCGAGATGTTGCGCGCGGTCGAGAGTATCGTCGCGCAAGCATCCGGAGTAGCTGGCCGTGGCGCAAAGACGGGGACGGCTGTTGCCGTAACGCCGGCGTTGCTCAAAACGAATCTCTACACGCGCGAGCTCCCGCCGGTGGATCTGGTGATTCGCACGGGTGGCGAGTCGCATTGGTCAGCTGGGTTCATGATGTGGGATTGCGCGAACGCGCAACTCTACTTTACCGATAAACTCTACCCGGACTTTGGGGCCAAAGAGTTCCACGCGGCGATCGAGGATTACTCCCGCCGCGAACGACGGTTTGGAGCATAGGCATAAACTGTTGGGGCGGGCGCCGGTGCCTCCGAGGCGACATCCGCAGTCGAGCGGCATGGTCCGTGCACTCATCGTAGTGAGTGCACGGCACCCACCCACCCACAAAATTACCCCCATGCCCCAAACCCAGAAGCAGTTTATCGGCCGCCACGGCGAAGAGGCCGCCGCGGCTTTTTTGCGCCGCCTCGGTTATCGCATCATTGAGACAAACTGGCGACCTAGGCGGGGCAGGGGAGAGCTTGACCTCATCGCTTCGCATCGCGGGGCGCTGGTGTTTGTCGAGGTAAAGACGCGCCACGCCGCAGTCACGCCTTTTCCGGCCGAGGCGAACATCACGCCGACAAAAATCCGCCATCTCCAGCAGCTCGCCGCCCGGTACCTCTTGGAGCATCCCGTTTGGCAGTCAGGCCCCGCACAGATTGACGTCATCGCGGTTGAGTTTACAGAAGGGCGCGCGCCAGTTATCCGGCATTGGCCGCGCGCAGTCGGAGCGCCGCGGTAGGGCCTGTGTATTACCGCGGTGTGCTCATGTGGTATAATAGGATGGTTGTGACTGCGACGATTTTGCTTTTGGTCGTCACCCTCCAATGAAATTTTTCCAACGTCTGCGCGCGCGCCCTTTCTCCGAGCGGGGCTTTACCGCGCGAGAACGCCGCCAAGTCCTCGCGGCAACAAGAAATAAAGACGTTGCGGGCGTCGCACTGCCGCTCGCAGCGAAATCGCCAGCGCCCGCTCGGGCGGGGTTTACAATCGTGGAGGTGCTCATTACGATCGGGCTCCTTATTTTGGTCATGTTCGGGATTTACGGCGCCTACAGCCTCATGATCCGGCTGACCGGCCAAAGCCGGGCGCAGACCGTGGGGCTGCAGCTGGCTCAGGAAAAAATTGAATTTATCCGTAACCTGCCCTACCAGAGCGTGGGCGTGGTCGGCGCCGTCCCAGCCGGGGTCGTGCCGGCAAGCGAGAGCATGTCACGCAGCAGCGTCCAGTTTACCGTCAATACCACTATTCGGAACATTGACGACCCCTTTGACGGAGATGCGGCCGGGTCCATTCCGGGCAAGCCCGTGGATACCGACCCGGTTGATTATAAACGCGTGGAGGTTCAGATAACATGCGCAGCGTGTCCGAGCGGTTCACCCATTGTGCTTACGACCAATGTGGTGCCCAGAGGCGTGGAGGCTGGTGCGAGTACGGGATCGCTCCTTGTGAGGGTCATCAACAAATCCGGTCAGCCCGTCGCGCAGGCCGCCGTGGGCATCAAGAACGCCGGCGTCTCGCCCACCGTTGATTTCACCGACACGACCGATGTGAACGGCAAGCTCATGGTCGTGGGCATGCCGGCTGCTTCGGGCTACCGCCTGACGATTGCCAAGCCCGGCTACTCGAGCGACGGCACGCTCCCGCCGGGAGATCCCAAGAATCCCAACCCGGTTAAGCCCGACCCCACGATTGTGGCCGGTCAGATAACGGAGCTCACGTTCTCTATTGATCGGGTGAGCACCCTGGTCGTTAAAACCGCCAATCAGGCGTGCGAGAGTATCGGCTACGTGAGCGCGCATGTCCAAGGGCAGACGCTCATCGGCACCAATCCCGACGTGCCCAAGACCTCATTTGAGCTGGCGACAGACTCTTACGTGGGCGGCGTTGCGACCCCCCCCGCTAACCCAACCGTGGCGGGATCAGTCAACGACTCGACAAATTTGTCCAACCCCATTTCCGTCTTCGTTTCCGGCCCGTATGCCTATGTGGCGGCATACTCCGGCAACCGCCTGACTGTGGTTAACGTCTCCAATCCTGCGAGTCCAACGGTAACCGGTTCGGTCATGGACGCAACAAGGCTAGGGGGATCTTCCTCCGTCTTCGTCTCCGGCCAGTATGCCTATGTGACCGCAGACTTCGGCAACCGCCTGACCGTGGTTAACGTCTCCAATCCTGCGAGTCCAACGGTAACCGGTTCGGTCAAAGACAATACCAATCTAAGCAGACCCATGTCCGTCTTCGTCTCCGGCCAGTATGCCTATGTGGCAGCACACGAAGGCAGCCGCCTCACTGTGGTTGACGTGCTCAACCCTGCGAGCCCGACCGTGGTTGGCTCGGCCTACGACGCGACAAATTTGGACGGTCCCTACTCCGTCTTCGTCTCCGGCCAGTATGCCTATGTGGCACTAGACTATAGCAACCGTCTGACCGTGGTTGATATCTCTAACCCTTTAAGCCCAACGGTAGTAGGTTCAGTGAGTGACGCAACAAATTTGGACAATTCCGCCTCCGTCTTCGTCTCCGGCCAGTATGCCTATGTGGCGGCAACCATTGGCAACCGCCTCACCGTGGTTGACGTCTCCAACCCCTCCAGTCCCACCGTGGTGGGTTCAATCAACGACGCGACCAACCTGTACGGAGCTCGCTCCGTCCGCGTCTCCGGCCGGTACGCCTATGTGGCAGTAAGCGCTGGCAACCGTCTCACCGTGGTTGACGTCTCCAACCCCTCCAGCCCAACCGTGGTGGGTTCAATCAACGACGCGACCAACCTGAACTACCCCGTTTCCGTCTTCGTCTCCGGCCGCTACGCCTATGTGGCGGCATTCGACGGCAGCCGCCTCACCGTGGTTGACCTCGGGCAGTGGGTTGACACGTCGCCCATCTCGCCCGCCGTCGTCGGCAGCGTTAACGACGCGACCAATCTGAATTTCCCTGCCTCCGTCTTCGTCTCTGGCCGGTACGCCTATGTGGCAGCGGCCACTGGCAACCGCCTCACTGTAGTTGATATCTCTAATCCCTCAAGTCCAACTGTGATGGGTTCGGTCAGAGACGCGACCAATCTGAACAACCCTATCTCCGTCTTCGTCTCTGGCCGGTACGCCTATGTGGCAGCATTCAGCGGTAACCGCCTCACCGTGGTTGACGTCTCTAATCTCTCAAGTCCCACAGTGACAGGTTCAGTCAACGATGACACAAATTTGAATGGCGCCTATTCAGTCTTCGTCTCCGGCCGCTATGCCTATGTAGTGGCACAAACCGGCAACCGCTTGACCGTGGTTGACGTCTCCAACCCCTCAAGTCCCACAGTGGTGGGTTCAGTCAATGATGCCGTAAATCTGAACACCTCTTACTCCGTCTTCGTCTCCGGCCGGTACGCGTATGTAGCAGCATTCTCCGGCAACCGCCTCACTGTAGTTGATATCTCTAATCCCTCAAGTCCAACTGTGGTGGGTTCGGTCAATGACGCGACCAATCTGAACGGCGCTATCTCTGTCTTCGTCTCTGGCCGGTACGCCTATGTGGCAGCATTCTTCGGCAAACGCCTCACGGTGGTTGATATCTCCAATCCCTCAAGTCCAACTGTGGTTGGCTCGGTCAGAGACACGACCAATCTGAGCGGCGCCCGCTCCGTCTTCGTCTCCGGCCGGTATGCGTATGTGGCGGCATACTCCGGCAACCGCCTCGCTGTAGTTGATATCTCCAATCCCTCAAGTCCAACTGTGGTGAGTTCAGTCAATGACGCGACCAATCTGAATTTCCCTATCTCCGTCTTCGTCTCCGGCCGGTACGCGTATGTGGGGGTATACACCGGCGACCGTCTCACGGTGGTTGATCTTGGCAGTTACGTTGAGACGCCCACAACCGCCGGTACCTGGCAGAAGGTGGTGCCGAACCTGGAGGCGGATTCGTATTCGGTTAGCCTCACGCCCCTGCAGCAGTATGACCTTGCGGGGACGATTCCGATTTTGCCGGTGAATCTGCTGCCGAATTCGAATCAAGACTTGACGCTCGTCTTGGCCAATAAGACCGCTCACAGCCTCCGGGTTTCGGTGCGCGACAGCGCTACCGGCTTGCCGCTTTCTGACGCCGCGGTAACGCTCCAGCGCGGGCCGTTTAACCAGACGATTCAAAGCGGCGCAGGCTACTTTAATCAAACCGATTGGTCCGGCGGGCCGGGCCAAGACACCTATGGCAATTACACTCGGTACTGGGCTGATGACGGTAACGTGGATACCACCGGTTCAGCGGCCGGAAAGATCGCGCTCAAAAAAATCGGCGGGCAATACCCGGCCTCCGGCACCTTGATTTCTTCCACGGTTGATTTTGGCGAATCCGTAAATCCAATTTCGATTTTGTGGAATCAGAGCGTGCAGTTCATTGAAGGTCCGCCGCCGCAGAAGTTTCAAATTGCGACGAATAACGACAATGCGACCTGGAACTTCCTTGGTCCTGACGGGACAGCAAATACCTTTTATACGGTCGGTAATACTTCCCTCAATGCGATCCATAATGGTTCCCGCTATCTTCGCTATCAGGTAATGCTCAAGGCGCCGCCCGGCGGGGTTGCCGAAGGGGGGGTGGGGCAAGTCGTTGCCCAAGCGCCGCAGGAGATCCATGATATCGCGGTTACGTATGCCAAGGGCTGTGCTACACCCGGTCAGGCGTTTTTCTCGGACGTGCCCACCGAAACCTATAACCTCAAGATACGCAAAGACGGGTATCAGTCCTTGACGAATCAGGTGACCGTACAGGGCGCCACTTCCGTAGACGTGGTCTTAAGTCCGCTCCAATAAGCAGCGCGTGACCGACGGTGAACATGGCATTCTGCTCTGCGGGCAATCGGCGGGAGGGGCAGCTTGGCATGTTCCTGGGTGCGCCGAGATTTTTTTGCGAGGAGTTCCTCGTGCCGCGATGCGTACCAAACACATGAGTTGCGCTTGGCCGCACCCTGCCACGGACAGACGCAGTGGTTTTACGCTCATGGAACTGCTTGTGGGGATGACGATCGTGATAACCGTGGGCATCGTGGCATTCGCCTTTGCCAATTCCACCATCACCACAAGCGGCTTTTTGTCCAGACGCACCTTTGCCCAACAGGACGGCCGGCGGGTGCTCGAAGCGTTCAGCCTGGAATTCCGCAAGGCCGCGCTTTCGGCGGTTGGTTCGTACCCCATCGAAGCCGCTTCTTCAACCAGCGTGGTGTTTTACGCGGATATTGATCGCGACGGCTTGGTGGAGCGGGTCAGATATTTTGTGGACGGTCCCACGCTGAAAAAAGGCGTGCTTCGTCCTTCGGGGGCGTTGCCAACCTACGACCTGGCCGCAGAAAAAGTGAAGGCAATGGTTCCCTTTATCGCGAACCCCCAAGTGTTTCGCTACTACGACAGCACCTATACCGGTACGGAAGCGCCCCTGCCCGATCCGGCTGACCCGCAGAAAGTTCGGTATGTCGCGATGCAGCTTGTGATTGACGAAAACCTGGCCGTCCCACCCGAGGCCTTGGTGCTTAGCACGACCGTTGCCCTGCGTAACCTAAAAGACAATCTATGAATTGGGGGACGGTTGGCAGACGGGCCAAACGTGGCAATATTCTGTTTGTGGTGCTTGTGCTGGGGGGGCTAGCCGCGTTTCTCATCGGCGGGCTCGTGCAGCTGGGGGTTTCAGAGTACCGGGCCGGCCAAACCAAGACGGCCAAGGAAATTGCGTTTAACCTCGCCGAGGCTGGCGTGGAATACTATAAATGGCATTTGGCGCACGACCCCAATGATTTCCAGGACGGCACTGGTCAGCCAGGGCCGTACGTACGCACGTACACCGACAAGAACGGGATCGTCATCGGGAGCTTTTCTTTGGACATTACTCCTCCGCCCGTGGGTTCGAGTATCGCGCAGATCCGCTCCACCGGCTGGTCAGTGGCCGCACCGTTTGTCCGGCAGTCGGTGGTCGTGCGTGTGGGGCGTCCATCACTTGCTGAATACGCGTTCGTGACGAATGCAAATGCGTTCGTTCCCGCCGGCGCCTTTCACGGCAAGCTCCATGCGAACGGCGGCCTTCGGTTTGACGGTACGGCCGACGCCGCCATTACGAGCGCGAAAGACACCTATGTCTGTGAGCCGGCTGACGGCTGCGACCCGTCAGAGGTGAAGCCCGGGATCTGGAGCGCTGCGGGTGCGCCGACCACATTCTGGCAGTTTCCCGCAGCCAGCGTTGACTTCGGAGCCATTGCCGCGGACCTTGCCAGCTTGAAGAGCCTCGCTCAAACCGATGGATTGTACCTTGCGTCCTCCGGCGCCAACGGCTATCTGCTGCAGTTTAACCCCGACGGGACATTCAGTATTTTTACCGTTACCGTGCTTCAACCCCCGGTGGTTGGCACTGACGTGAACGGTATCGTCCACACTGATTCTAACGACATCCAAAGCACCACGTTTGTGGAAACGAGAGCACTCCCGGCGAGCGGCATCGTCTTTGTTGAGGACCACGTGTGGGTGGAAGGCACGGTTTCCGGGTTGGTTACGATTGGTTCGGGCCGATTTCCAGACAACCCGGCGACGCGCTCCAATATTGTGATTAATCGTGACATTACCTATGTCAGAAAAGACGGTTCTGCCGCCCTCGGGTTGGTGGCACAACAAAACATCCTGATTCCGTACCTGTCGCCTGTTGATTTGGAAATTGACGCGGCGATGGTGGCGATCAATGGGAGCGTTCAGCGGTACCTCTACGCCGGAGACATCAAAAACCGTTTGAGTATCTACGGCAGCGTTATTTCTTACGGGAAGTGGATGTGGACATGGATGAGCGGGGGAGGCGGGCCGGTTGTGTCCGGGTACAGCAGTTCGGATACGGCCTACGATGCGCATCTAGCGAGCGTCCCACCGCCCGGATTCCCGCTCAAAAGCTCATCCTATCAGCTCATTTCTTGGCAGGAGGAATAACGTGAACGCCATAAGCCCCATAAGTCCGCAAAAAGGTGGAGCCCCACGCGCAGAGCCCGTGGCCCCCTGGTGCGCGGGTAGGCGAGGCGCGGGTATCAGCCTTGTCGGGGTCGTCATTGCCGTCGGCATCTTCGCCTTCTTCTCCGCCGGAATCTACGGCGCCTACGTTCTTATGATTCGGCTGAATGCCCAGAATCGCGCTACGGTCGTGGGGCTGCAGCTGGCCCAGGAGAAGCTTGAGCTGGTGCGCAACCTTCCGTTCGTTGACATCGGGGTTGCGGGCGGCGTCCCCTCCGGGGTGCTTCAGCAAACCGAGGAGGCCAGTCGCGATGGGATTAATTTTACGATAACGACGACCGTGCGCAACATTGACGATCCGTATGACGGCGATTTCGGGGGCACGGTGCCGGGCAAGCCCCGCGATCTCGCGCCGGCAGACTATAAGCGGGTCGAGATTCGGATACGTTGCGTCGTGTGTCCCGCGGACCCGCCGATCCTGCTTACTACGAACGCGGTACCCAAGGGGCTCGAAGGCGCTTCGGCGAACGGCGCGCTTTTTATTACGGTGTTCGACGCGAATGGTCAGGCGGTTCCGCAAGCGACCGTGCGCGTTCAAAATCCGGATGTTTCCCCGCCGATTGACTTTATCGATACGACCGATAACGGAGGGAGGCTGCAGATCGTGGACATCCCGCCGTCGGTTGAGCGCTACGAGATTATCGCAACGAAGTCCGGGTACTCGTCAGATTTCACTCTGCCGCCGGGCGCGCCCGCGAACCCCAACCCCGCAAAACCCCACGCGACCGTAGCCGCACAAACCATAACCGAGATCAGCTTCGCGATTGATCGCGTGAGCACAGTGAATTTGGCGACGGTCAACCAACTCTGTCAGGCGGTGGGTTCAGTCGGCGTGCACCTGGAAGGCGCGAAAGCCATCGGTCAGAACCCGACCCTGTTTAAGACCGTGATTGACACGACGACCGCTGCGAACGGCCGCCGGACACTGACTGACCTCGAGTGGGACTCATACAGCGTGAACGTGACCAGCGCCGGCTACGATATCGCGGGTACGATTCCGCTCTTGCCATTGAATCTCCTGCCGAATTCTTTGCAGAACGTAACATTGGTGCTCGCGCCCAACACAGCCAATTCGCTGCGTGTGCTCGTGCGTGACAGCATGACGGGTTTGCCTCTTTCGGGCGCCCAGGTGCGGCTCCAGCGCGGCACATTCGACGAGACCCGCGAGACGGGCAAGGGCTATGTCCGGCAGACCGACTGGTCCGGCGGCGCAGGCCAAGCGCTGTTTACCGACCCCAGCCGGTACTGGAGCGACAACGGCGATGTGGACGTAACGAGCTCCGGGCCCGGGCCGGGCGGCAGCATCAGGCTGCGCCGACTAGCGGGAAATTATCTCACGCCCGGCATACTCGAATCGTCCACCGTGGACTTCGAGGGCCCCACGAACCCGGTGAACATCGTCTGGAGTCCGGGCAGCCAGCCGCCGGAGACGGGTACGAGTTCGGTAGCGTTCCAAATCGCATCGAACAACGATAATCAAACGTGGGTGTTCCGCGGCCCGGACGGCACGGCCAGCACGTCGTATACCGTGATCGGGAGCGCCATCAACCCAATCCACAACAGTACCCGCTACCTGCGCTACCGGGCGACGCTCACGACCGAGAGTGCCACGAACACTCCGGAGGTGTCGGATGTCGCGCCCACATTCACGGCTGGCTGCTTGTCGCCGGGTCAGGTGTTCTTTCCGGGGCTCGCGAACGGGTCGCACGATCTCACCGTGAGCTACCCGGGCTATCAGTCTTTCACCGGCGCGGTGGACATCAGCGGGGATGCGGTGTTCGAGGTAGTTCTTAGTCCATGAAGACACGCGCGCGAACACGAGAGCGGGGGTTTACCCCGACACCTTTAGAGCGTAGAAGTGTCGTCTCTATTGCAGCACCACGATTGAGCCATGTGGCATAGCTACACCACGAAATGGGAGACCATATCGGCGCGCTTCGCGCAACGCTCCAAAGGTGCGGGGTTTACGGTGGTTGAGCTTATGATCGCCATGGCGGTCTTATTCGCGGTGGGGATGGTCGTGGCTGCGTTCGTGAGTTCGACCGTGCGCACAAGCGGTTTTTTCTCGCGCCGAGCTGCAGCGCTCCAAGACGGCCGGCGCACGCTGGAAGCCTTCGGCCGCGAGTTCCGCGAGGCAGCGGCGTCCTCGATCGGCTCCTACCCGATCGAAGCTGCATCCGCCTCAAGTTTCACGTTCTTTGCGGACGTGGATGCCGATAGTTTCCGCGAGCGGATCAGGTACTTCCTCGATGGAACGACGCTGAAGAAGGGGATCACGAAGCCGTCGGGAACGCCGCTGGCGTATAACCCCGCGACCGAATCGGTCCAGCCGGTGGCCGCGCATGTGGCGACGACTACGAGCTTTGCGTACTTCGACGGCTCCTACACCGGTACCCAGCCGCCTATCGTAGCGCCCGTGGATCCCGTGAGAGTGCGTTACGTCGTGATGACGCTGGTCATTGACGATAACCCCGACGTGCCGCCCGACCCCGTCGTGCTCAGGTTGACCGCGACGAGCCGAAACTTAAAGAGTAACCTGTAACCATGCGCCGCCACCGCCAACGCGGAGACGTCCTCATTGCCCTGCTCATTTTCGGGGGGATCGCGGCGTTCCTTGTTGGCGGGCTCGTGCAAATGGCGGTCTTAGAGCATCAGGCTGGCCGGGCTAAAGTGGCCAAGGAACTCGCCTTTCAGATCGCCGAGGCGGGCCTAGAATATTACAAGTGGCACCTCGTGCATAACGCCAGCGATTTCCAGGACGGCACCGGCGGGCCGGGCCCATATGAACACGGTTACACCGACAAAGACGGCAATGTCGTGGGCAAGTTTTCTCTTGAGATCACGCCGCCTCCGGTTGGTTCGACCGTAGTGCAGATTCGTTCGGCCGGCTGGTCCCTCGCTTACCCCGCGGTGCGCCGGACCGTGGTCGCGCGCGTCGGGTTCCCCTCCTTAGTGGATTACGCATTCTTGACGAATACGGACGCCTGGATCGGCGATACCGAAACCATCCATGGTAAGTTCCACGCGAACGGCGGCATCCGGTTCGATGGGGTGGGGGATGCGCTCATCACGAGTGCTAGGGCGACGTACGTGTGCCGGCCGTTCCACGGCTGCGGCAACCAGGAGCGACCAGGCATCTGGGGCGACGGCGGCCCCACGTCATTTTGGCAGTTTCCCGTGCCGGCGCAGGATTTCACGGCGATTACCGTTGACCTTGCGAATTTGCGTACACTCGCGCAGACCTCCGGCATTTATCTCGGTCCCTCGGGCACGAACGGGTATCGCCTCCGGTTCAACGCCGACCGCACCGTGAATATCGAACGCGTAACCGCCCTCCAGCCGTCGGTTATCGGCTGGGACATCAATGGCGTTCTGCGCGTAGAGTCCAACGACATCCAGACGACTCAGCTCATTGAGATCAGGGCTATTCCGGCGAGCGGCGCCATCTTTGCCGAAGATAAGGTCTGGGTGGATGGGACCGTGTCCGGGCACACGACGGTTGGGTCCGGCCGTTTCCCGGACAATCCCGCCACGCGTACCTCGATCGTTATCAACGGCGACATTCGGTACGTCGCGAAAGACGGCACCCACACGCTCGGGCTTATCGCCCAGCAGCATGTGCTTATCCCGCGGTATTCACCCGATCAGCTTGAAGTGGACGCCGCGGTTCTCGCCCAGAACGGGAGCGCCCAGCGCTACTACTATCCGGGGAATATTCTTGACCGGCTTGTCATCTATGGCAGCGTCATCTCAAACGGGCTCTGGACATGGTCGTGGGTTTCGGGCGGAGGGGCAATCGTGTCTGGGTACCGGAACACCGATACCACGTACGACGCAAACCTTACTTACGGCCCTCCCCCGGGGTTTCCGGTTGGCAACGCTTACAACCAGATTTCGTGGCAAGAAGAATAAGGGGGTTGACAGCGGTTTTTGGGCGGCATATACTCTGGGCACTGGTTGGTCCGTTCCCGCGAACGGGCCATCATTTTTACCCACACTTCTCCAGTAGATACTTGCGCGGTCTGGTCTTGAGGCGACATCCGCAGCGGGCTGGCATGGTGGTCCGCCGTTGCCGCGTCGCGCGGACGTGTCGGCCCGCCCAGCGAGCGGGCCGCACTCTCGCTCGGCCTCGCCCCTCGTTGCGGCTCGGGACTCGGCACCTGCCCGCTCGGCCTGCGCGACGCCGCGCGAGCGGCAAGCGGCGGCCCGGTCAGCGAGGGTGAGGAGCCACCTGCGTGGCTCCGAACGGGCGGCGCCGGCCGAGCTTGTCCCGATCCGCCAGCCGGCGGAGAGGGACGCGAGGCCGAGTGCGCCGCCCCGGAGCATTCCTTGATCCGCGAGTCGCTGGACGAGCGAACGCTCGCCGAACAGACCAGACCGCGCAAGATCACCTTCATGTTTCACGACCACAAACAATTTATTGCTGCCCTGGAGCAGATTGCCGATGAGAAGGGTATCAGTCGCGAGCGGGTGCTCGCGACAATTGAGCTTGCCATTGCCGCAGCCTACAAGAAGGACTATGGCAAAAAGGGCCAAGTTATCCGCGCGAAGCTCGACCCAGCCACCGGGACCATCTTAGTCAAGCAGGTTAAACTGGTGGTGGATGAAGCCATGCTTAAACCCGCCGAGGAAATCGAGGCCGAGGACGAGATGCGTTCAGAGACGTTGAGCGAGGAGTTCTTGTCTGAAGCGGCTCGGGCCCGGCGCGCAGCGCAAGAATCCGAAGACGAGACATTGGGCGAGGTGGGCGAGAAGAAAATTCGATTCAACGCCGAAAAGCACATTATGGTCGCTGACGCCAAGGTTCTCGACCCCGCGCTTGAAGCGGGGACGGAGCTGGAAATTCCATTGGAACCCCACGAGTCTTTCGGCCGCATCGCCGCGCAAACGGCAAAGCAAGTCATCATTCAGCGGATCCGCGAAGCCGAGCGGGAAGCGGTTTATAGTGAATACAAGGACAAGGAGGGCGAAGTGGTCTCCGGTGTCGTCCAGCGCGTCGACGGCCGGAACGTGTTCCTCGATATCGGTAAAGCGGTCGGGATTCTGCCGGCGTCCGAGCAAATCCCATCCGAACGCTACCACGTGGGTGAGCGTCTCAAGGTGTATGTGTTGGCAGTGGAGAAGGAGACGCGGGGGGCGGGACTGGTGCTATCGCGGGCCCACCCGAAGTTGATTGAAAAACTTTTTGAGATGGAGGTGCCGGAGGTAGCCTCGGGCGCGGTAGAAATCAAAGCGACCGCGCGGGAAGCTGGGGCGCGATCCAAGATCGCCGTCGCTTCACACGAAGAGGGCGTTGATCCGGTTGGTTCGTGCGTGGGCCAGAAAGGCACTCGAGTTTCCACCGTCATCAACGAGCTCTCCGGTGAGAAGATCGACATCATCCAGTGGTCGGCTGATTCGGATCAGTTCATAGCCCAGGCGCTCTCGCCCGCAAAAGTAAGCGAGGTGGTTGTTGACGAGGTCGAACATCGCGCCACGGTTGTTGTGCCCGAAGAGCAGTTGTCTTTGGCCATCGGTAAGCGCGGCCAAAACGTGCGCCTGGCCGCAAAGCTCACCGGTTGGAAAATTGACATCCGTGGGACCGGCGGCACCGTGCCGCCGGTCGAAAGCGCCGCAGCGCCTGGCGAAGGCTCTGCGCTGCCGCCTGCTGACGGCGACGCTTCAACTGCCGAAGAAGCAGGCGGTACGCTGCCACCTGCTGATAGCGCCGCGGCGCCAGTCGCCGAAGGCGACTCTCCGCCACCTGCCGCAAACGCCGAAGAAGTCGAAGCTTCTCCAGAGGTTGACGAGCCCAAAGCCCAACCAGCCGGCCCGGCCGAGCCAGAGCCAACGTCTACTGCTCAATGATCTTCTTGACATGACCAGCACGGCCCAAATTTTGTGGTTCATCTTTGGAGCCTCGGGACTTGCGGTTGTCTATGGAGCCGGACTCGCCGTCTGGGTTTTGGGGCGGACGGCAGCCCATAAGGAGCGTCTTCGCATCGCGGCCGCAATCCAGGAAGGTTCACGCGCTTACCTCAACCGGCAATACCGCGCGGTGGCTGTCGTCGCCGTGCTGGTCGCGGCAATTCTGTGGTATGTTCTGGGCGCAACTGCGGCCGCCGGTTTTCTGATCGGTGGGGCCGCTTCGGCCGTGGCTGGATATGTGGGCATGATGGTTGCGGTGCGGGCGAACGTGCGCACCACGGACGCGGCCGAAGCTGGCCTTGCGCCGGCGTTCCTCACGGCGTTCCGGGGCGGGGCGGTCACGGGGATGTTGGTGGTCGGGCTTGGGCTTTTGGTTGTGGCCGGTTTTTACGCTATCACGCGCGATGTGGGGGCGCTTATTGCGCTTGGGTTCGGCGGCAGCCTCATTTCGGTTTTTGCGCGTCTAGGCGGGGGTATTTATACCAAAGCAGCTGATGTGGGCGCGGATCTGGTTGGCAAGGTGGAGGCCGGAATTCCGGAAGATGATCCCCGCAACCCGGCCGTAATCGCTGACAACGTGGGGGACAACGTGGGTGACTGCGCCGGCATGGCTGCGGATCTATTTGAAACGTACGCCGTGACCATGATTGGGGCGATGCTGCTCGCGAGTTTCGTTGCCGGCGGCGAAACACAGGCCGCGTTCTATCCCTTGGTGCTCGGCGCGACCGCCATTTTTACCTCCATCGCGGGCACCTTCGTGGTGCGTCTGGGAAAGTCCGGAGCGATCATGCCCGCGCTCTACCGTGGGCTTGCGGCCAGCGCGGGCCTTGCAGCCGTCTTTTTCTGGCCGGTAACAACGCGTTTCTTTTCGGTAGCCTTGGCGCCCAGGATCTACTTGGCTGCCCTCGTGGGTCTGGTTGTAACGTCGCTCCTGATGGTTGTTACCGACTACTACACCTCCAAACGTTTCCGACCCGTGCGCGCAATTGCCCAGGCCTCCGAAGCTGGCCACGGACCCAACATCATCACGGGCCTCGCCGTTTCCATGGAATCGGTCGTGCTGCCGGCGATTATCATTGGCGCAGGCATGATCGCGGCGTTTTCCTTGGCCGGTCTCTACGGGGTCGCTATTGCTTCGGTGGGGATGCTGTCGCTCGCGGGAGTTATCGTGGCCATTGACGCATTCGGGCCCATCACGGATAACGCTTCCGGCATCGCCGAGATGTCCGGTGCTTCCGAGCGGGTCAGAGACGAAGTGCTTGATCCGTTGGATGCCGTGGGCAACACCACGAAAGCCGTAACCAAGGGTTACGCGATTGGCTCGGCCGGGCTCGCAGCGCTCGTTCTCTTTGCGGCCTATACCGAAGAGTTAGGCAAGCTCGGCTTTCAGCTCAACTTCAGCCTGGCCGATCCGCTCGTCGTCATGGGGTTGTTCGTGGGGGGTGCGGTGCCGTATTTGTTTGGGTCTCTCGCCATGCGTGCGGTCGGCAAAACCGCTTCCAGCGTGGTCGCCGAGGTGCGTCGGCAGTTTCGGGATATTCCGGGGATCATGGCTGGTACGACTCGGCCGGAGTACGGCCGGGCAGTTGATATTGTGACGCAGGCCGCACTGCGCCAGATGCTGTGGCCGGCCCTGCTGCCGGTGGCTGTACCCATTGCGGTGGGTTTGGTACTCGGGCCTACGGCGTTGGGCGGAGTGCTTGTTGGCGCGCTCATCACTGGTTTCTTTATCGCAGTTTCCATGACGTCAGGGGGGGCCGCATGGGACAACGCCAAGAAATTCATCGAAGCCGGCAACCACGGGGGCAAGCGCTCGCCTGCCCATCAGGCCGCGGTAACGGGCGATACGGTCGGGGACCCCTACAAAGACACTGCCGGCCCGGCCATGAACCCCATGATTAAAATCATCAACATCGTAGCTCTCCTGATTGCGGCGTGGCTTATTCGATGAAGACAGCCGTCGTCAAACACACCGGATCACGGGTTGCGCTTACGGTTGAGCTCACCCCGGAAGAGTTTGAACCGTACTGGGAGCGAGCGGTCTCGGTCCTCGGGCGTGAAGTCCACGAGCCCGGGTTTCGGCCGGGCAAGGCGCCGAGCCAGATCGTGGTGGGCACCATAGGCGAGGGCGCGGTCCTTGATCGTGCGGCCCGCTTGGCGGTGGGGAAAACCTATGCCCGCGCGCTCGAAGAGCAGGACTTGGAAACCGTGGGCGAGCCCAGAATAGAGGTTCTCAAGGTGGCGCGGGCGAACCCCTTTATTTATCGGGCGATGTTTGCGGTTCCGCCCGAGATTATCCTGCCCGATTGGCGAAGAATCGCCCGAGGCATTCCCTTGGAGGCGGCTGCGGTCACCGAACAAGAACTGTCTTCAGCCTTGCGGTATCTGTGCGAGGCTAGGGCTGTGTTTACAGCCGTCAGTCGGCCGGCCGCGCGTGGCGATCGGGTCCATGTTGATTTTGTTCTTCGTATCGAGGGGAAGACGGTGGCAGGCGGGGAAAGCAAAAATCACCCTTTCATCTTGGGCGAGGGTCGGTTTCTTGCGGGCTTTGAAGATCAGATCATCGGCATGCAGGTGGGTGAGGAGAAGTCGTTTTTTCTCTCGGTGCCCCCGGATTTTCCCCAACGTACGATCGCTGGCCAGACCTTGGATGTATCGGTTGCGCTGCGGCAATTGGAAGAGCGATCCGTGCCGGAGTTGAACGATGAGTTCGCCCGTTCGGTGGGGAGGTTTGCGGATGCGGCAGCTCTCTTCGGCAACGTGGCTGAGGGGTTACGTCTTGAGAAGACTGAAGCGGCCAAGGTTGCTCGGCGCAGTGCCGCGATTGAAGCCATAGCCGAGCGTGCCCGCCCTGAAGTGCCGGCCGCACTCATCGAAGCCGAGCTTGACCGGATGATCCATGAGTTTGGGCATTCACTCGAGACCTACGGGCGTGATCTATCTCTGTACTTGGTCGAAGTAGGTAAAACCGAAGCCGAGCTGCGCGCTGATTGGCGCACCCGCGCCGAGCGCCGGACCAAGGCCGAGCTTATTATCCGCGCCATAGCCAAGGCCGAACTCATCGCGCCCGGGCCCGGCGAAGTTGAGGCGCGCATGCAGCAGGTGCTCCAGTAGTTCCATGCGGTTAAAGCAGCAAACAGTGGAGCCCCGCCGACGGGAGTCGGCGGCACCTCTCATTTCGGTGGCGGGGCAGAACCCCGCACCGAAGGTCTACGCACCAACCATCCATCCACCGGATCCACCGGCCCGCTTCGCCCGCGAAGCGAGGCGAGCAGGAGACGATGGCCTTCTGGTGCGTTGGGTAAATTTGACCCCGCGCAACTCGAGGCGTATACTCGGGGCGTGCTGAGGGCGGAAAAAGTACTTGAACTGCTGGATTCAGCATAACCAGTTTTTCTGGACAGCCAAAGAAATCCACAAAGAAGTTTTCAATGTCAAAATCCAAATTTCAAATCAAACTCAAAGCTTAAAATCCAAAACGCGTTTTGACATTAGAGTTTTGGATTTCATTTGATATTTGAGCTTTGGCATTTGACATTTACGTATGTATCTCATCCCCACCGTCATCGAAAAATCCCAGTTCGGCGAGCGGGCCTACGATATCTATTCGCGCCTCTTAAAGGAACGGATTATCTTTTTGGGGGGTCCCATCACTGATCCGGTGGCCAACACCGTCATCGCCCAGATGCTCTTTTTGGAGTCGCAGGATGACACGAAGCCCGTCTACCTCTATATCAACTCACCCGGCGGGGTCGTAACCTCAACACTCGCGATCTACGACACCATGCAGTATTTGAAGTGTGAGGTGGCCACCATTTGTATCGGTGTCGCGGCCTCCGGAGCGGCGATTTTGCTCGCCGCAGGCACCAAAGGCAAACGGTACGCGCTACCCAACGCCGAGGTGATGATCCACCAAGTCATGGGCGGGGCAGAAGGACAGGCAGTGGAGATTGCGATTGAAGCCGACCACATCATCCAGATCAAGCAAAAACTGAATCAAATACTCTCCAAGCACACTGGCCAAGTACTTTCCAAGATCGAGAAAGACACTGACCGGAATCTCTACATGTCGGCGGAAGAGGCTAAAGCCTACGGCATCGTGGACGAAGTTTTTTCGGTGAAAAGCAAAGCCCGGCTCAAAGCAAACAAGCCCGGCAACGCCAAAGAAAGTTGATGGTTCGACCCAACTCACCATCAATCCCGAGCGAAGTCGAAGGATAGATGACAACCAAAAGCGCCAGAGCACCCGGGAGGGTGTTTTTGGTTAGAGAAATTTGAGCAAGCTCTGACCCGTCATTGCCTCTGGCTGCGGGATGCCCAGAAGCTCGAGCACCGTGGGCGCGACGTCGGTCAAAAGTCCGCGCACTTCCTGCTTGGCTTGATCAATCTGTTGCGGGCTCTTGGGGCGTTCAAAGCCGCGGGCGACCAGGTAGAATGGCACGGGGTTGGTCGTATGGGCCGTGCGGACGTGGCCGGTGTGGGGATCGAGTTTTTCTTCCGCGTTGCCGTGATCAGCCGTGATCAAGAGCGCCGTTTCAGCCGGGTTGAGCGAATTTACAATTTCGGCCAGCGACCGATCAACAGCCTCGACCGCCCGACGCGTGGCCCCCAGATCGCCGGTATGCCCAACCATGTCGGCGTTGGCAAAATTCACGACCATGAAGTCGAACCCAGCACCCCGCAGCTTCTCGATAAGGGTGGCGGTAATTTCCGCTGCTTTCATCGCGGGGTTTTCATTGGGTTGAATCGGTTCAGAGGAGGGGACCAGGATGCGTTCCTCTCCCGGAAATGGTTCTTCGCGTAGCCCGTTGAAAAAGTAGGTAACATGCGCGTACTTTTCCGTCTCGGCCAGATGCAGCTGTTTTCGACCGGCTTTCGCAATGGTTTCGGCCAGGCAATCCGTAACCAGCGGCGCCGGGAAAGCCACCTGCATAGCGAGCCCCTTTTCGTATTCGGTCATACTCACGAGGGTAAGGTTCTCCGCAGCCGGTCGCGCGAATTTAGTGAAGGCTGCATCGGCGAGCGCGTGGCTGATTTGGCGCATGGAATCTTGACGGAAGTTGAAGCAGATGACCGCGTCGCCCGCGCCAATCCGGGACTTAGGCTGGCCATTAGCATCGACAATCACGGTGGCCGGGATGAGAGAGTCCGTGAGTTCTTGCTGGTAGTAGTCGCGGATGGCTGCCGCCGCGTTCGGATACGGTTTGCCCATAGCTTCAAACAGGCAGCGCCAGGCAGCCTCGGTGTGCTCCCAATTTCCGTCCCGGTCCATGGCAAAGTCGCGGCCGATAAGGGTCGCAATGCCGCCTATTTTGGCCGCGCTCACTTTGGGCTCCAGATGTTCAATCAGGCCGAGGCCTGCCCTCGGCAAGCTGTCCCGGCCGTCGGTGAACAGGTGCAGGTACGTTTGCGTGATGCCGGCGCGGCTGGCAAAGTCAATGAGCGCCTCCAGGTGTTCGCTCGAGGCATGTACGATGCCGGTGGTGAGGAGCCCGACCAGATGCAGGCGAGAGTTGTTGCGCCGGACGTGCTCGGCCGCAGCGCTGAAAGCGGGGTTCGTGAAAAATGAGCCGTCTTTGATGGCATAGTTGATGCGCAGTGCGCTCTGGTAGATGACGCGCCCGGAGCCGATGGCCAGATGCCCCACTTCTGAATTGCCAGCCTCGCCCCAAGGCAGACCCACCGCAATGCCGGCAGCTTGCAATTGGGTGAAAGCCCACTGTGATTCAATGCGGTGAATCGTGGGTGTTGCAGCGTTGGCGATGGCGTTGCCCTCGCTGTCCGGCCCCACGCCCCAGCCGTCCATGACGACGAGGATTACTGAACGGAATGGCATTGTCCGTATCGTACCATAGCTGGGGAGAGTTCTGAATTTTGACAGCCCACGGGCGCCCTGCTATACTGAAAATCTCTACTCTACCCATGACCAGAACATCTCAAAAAATCCATGGAACAGTTTTTCATCCTGGCCGTGAGCCTGGGCGGACTTGTGGTGGGGTCCGTTGCCGGCTACTACGCGCGCCAGACGATAGCCAAAAAGCAGGCTGGTTCAATCGAGGCCAAGCTTTCGAAACTCGTTGAAGGCGCTAAGACCGAAGCTCGGGAGACGCTGCTGCAAGCCAAAGATAAAGCCGTCAAAATCCTCGAAGAGGCCAAGCGCGACGAGAAAGAACGCGCGCAGGTTCTTGAACGGCACGAGGAGCGGCTTTTGAAGCGGGAGGAGATGCTCGAGCAGAAAATGGCGGGCATCGAAAAGACCGACCTCGAACTCGCTGAAAAAATCGAGCGGGTGAAAGCCATCCGGGAAGAAGCAGAAAGCCTTCACGGTAAGGCCGAAGAAAAGTTAGCGCAGGTAGCCAAGTTAAGCGAAGCCGAAGCCAAGCAGGAGATCGTCCGGCTGGCTGAGAAAAAGCAGTCCGAGGAACTCGCGCACCACCTGCAACGTTTGGAGCAAGACAAGCTTGAGGCCGTTGAGAAGCGGGCGCTTGATGTCATGGCCACCGCCATCCAGCGCTACTCCCGCACGCACGTCGCCGACATTACGACGTCAGTCGTGACGCTCCCTGATGATGACATGAAGGGACGCATCATCGGCCGCGAGGGCCGCAATATTAAGGCGCTCGAGCGCCTCACCGGCGTGGATATCATTGTGGACGATACGCCCGGTGCGATCACGCTCTCCGGGTTCGATCCAATCCGGCGCGCAGTTGCCAAATCCGCGATTGCCAAGTTGGTGGCGGACGGCCGCATCCAGCCGGCCCGGATCGAAGAGAAGGTGGAAGAGGCCAAGGCCGAGATGAAAAAGAAAATCCAGGAGGCCGGGGAGGCCGCGGTCTATGAGACGAGCATTCTTGATTTCCCGCCGCCCTTGGTGCAGCTCTTGGGGCGCTTGGCCTTCCGGGTATCCTACGGCCAGAACGTTTTGCTTCACTCCATCGAAGCGGCGCATCTTGCCGGCATGATTGCCCAGGAGTTGGGGGCGAAGGTGGAAGTGGCCAAGAAAGCGGCGTTGCTTCACGACATCGGCAAAGCCATTGATCACGAGGTCGAGGGGTCGCATTTGGAGCTTGGTCGCAAGATCCTCGCTAAGTATCACATACCGGAGGCCGTGATTCAGGCCATGGAGGCCCACCATGAGGATTATCCATTTATGACTCCGGAAGCCATGATTGTTGCGGCCGCAGAATCAGTTTCCGCTGCCCGGCCTGGCGCGCGGCGCGATACGGTGGAGAACTACATCCGGCGGCTAGAGGAGCTTGAAAAAGTGGCCAATTCCTTTGAAGGGGTGGATAAATCTTACGCCATCCAGGCGGGGCGCGAAGTGCGGGTGTTTGTTGTTCCCGAGAAGGTGGACGACTATGCAGCCATGAAGCTTGCGCGCGACATCGCCGACCGCATTGAAGAAGAACTCCGCTATCCGGGCGAGATTAAGGTTAATGTAATTCGGGAGTTGCGGGCGGTTGAGTACGCAAAGTAAAGGAGCAGCGGAAGCAGAATCTATCCACAGGTGCCAAGGCGACGCTTGCAAGCCAAAAAGCTGCTCGGTACAATGGAGGATGCGTGATATTCCGTCACGGCGCGTGTGCCGTGTCCAATATGGCAAAGGTCGAGCATACTTCTCGAATACAGCAATTCCCATATTATGAGCATGAACAAAGAACAGTTGCTGGAAGCGATTTCGGCCAAGGTGGGCTGTTCGAAGAAAGAAGCCGGCGATGCGGTGGAAGCGATGACCGATATCGTAACGTCCGAACTTTCCAAGGCCGGGCAGGTAACACTCACGGGCTTCGGGACTTTTTGGGTTTCGAATCGCGCTGCGCGCCAAGGGGTGAACCCGCGCACTGGCCAGAAGATTCAGATTGCGGCGATGAAAGTGCCGAAGTTCAAGGCTGGCAAAGGTCTCAAAGACGCGGTCAGATGACCCCGGCGGGGTCATCCTGAGTGAGGGGCGTCGATCGTCCCGAAACGAAGGATCTCGCGACCCAGCTCGAGCTGGTCTCGAGCGCAAAGGAGCTCCCGAATGTTGAGGGGGGCTTTTTTGTTAGTTTTCGTCCGCCGCGGGGTGGGTCGCAACATTGGTGCCGGGATTGCCACATAAATCATTGACAGCTCTATATATGTAGTGGTATGGATGATATTCCGACTCAATAGACCGAGTGAGGCGTTCCTGAACAGCCCGCCAGTTGGCGGAGGAGGGGAAAATGCCGAAGTCCAGTCGATTGTTCGTTGTCATGGCGGTGGCCTTCGCCGTGGCGTCCGTGCCGATGGCGTGGGCGGACGCGCTAGAGCCGCCGGAGCCGGATATATGCGCTTCGATCAGAGCGCAGATGGCGCAGCTCCAGAGGGCGTCCGTGTTCCCCGAGCGCAAGTCGCTCTGGGGGTTCATCTACGGACTCGGGGTTCGACCGGGCGCAAGTCCTCTCGAGTCGGCGTTTAACCTGACTGGTTGGTCCCGTCAGGAGAACGTGCATCTCGAGGTTGAGGGCAACGTTGCCACTTTTCTCCTCGGGTTGGCGCCATCGAGGTTCCATCCTGTCGACGGCCCGCCGAAGGTTGGGGGAACCGGGTTCATCAAGTTTTATGAGGATAACCGTTCGAGGATTGTCCTCTACGAGCCGGGCGACATCGAGCGGCAGCGGCCGTACCCGATTCCGCAGATAAACGTCGGCCTCGAGGGGTCGGCGTTCTACACCGACGCTGCTGCCTTCGAGGCCAATGTTACCCGGCCGCTCGTCTGCGCCGTCTTCGAAGCGGTGCGGTCCGGTCGGGTTGACCGGCCGGTCGTGGTATTGGCGGTTGAGTCTGTGGGGTTCTGCCAGGATTTAAGCGGCCCAGAACCAAAGATCTGCGGACTCAACATTGGAGGCAGGATTGTTGGGATCTCCTACCGGCCCGAGATCCCGCCGCCTCCGCCTTGTCCTCCCGGCGGCTGCCGCTAAACTTTGTGTTCCTTCGTGCTCCGAGCACCCCGATCAAGAGGTCGGGGTGCCTGTCTTCGTAGTCTTCCACGTCTTTCACTCAACGTGCTACATTCTAGCTACTAATCGCTAGCTACTCGTTCAGTGTCTTCCCGCACTATTTTCGCCATTGTCGCCGTTCTCCTCGTCGCCGCTGGTATCGGCGCCTACTTCCTGTTTCAAAAACCTGCCGGCGTTAGCGCCGCCGAACTCGAAGTGCTCCAGGGCGAGGTCGAGGTGCAGCCAACGCCACAGGCACGCAGCCTAGTGGCGTCAGCGGCGATGTCGCTTTCGGCCACAGCACGGATCAAAACCAAAGCCGGCGGTAAAGCGGTGGTGCGTTTTAAGTCGGGTTCGCTGATCCGGCTCGACGAGAATACTGAAATTGTGCTGGCCGAGGTCGCGGAAACTGCCCGGGCCAGTCGTATTCAGGTCAACCTGGAAACCGGGCAGGCGTGGGCGCGAGTCAAACAGCTGCTCGAGACAGATTCATTTTCCGTAACCACCCCCAACACGGTGGCCCACGTCCGGGGCACGGCCTTCAATGCGCGCTATGAGGCGCCGACCACTACTCTCTTGATTTGGAAGGGTGTTGTCGGCGTGGCCTTCCGTGATCCAGTAACGAAGCAAATAAATACGCGGTTGGGCGAAGTGCGGGTGGGCGAACGCAAATCCGTGCGGCTTGATCCGGAAACGCCGGCAGTTGGCATCCGCCCCGTAGATGTTACGGTCGAGGAAGTTGAAGATCCGTGGGTGGCGTCGAACCGGGCTCAAGATCGAAAGGTTGACGCATCCCAGGGAGTGCGGGAGGAGCAAGAGCAGGTGTTTGGCATATCAGGCCAGGCCACCCCAACTCCCCCTACCACTCCAGCGGAAGATCAGGTTGAAAAGTTCAAATTGTCACCTACCCCCAAGGTCGAGCTGCAAGCGCATGAGCCCGAGCCGTCCCCGCCTAAAACAACAACTTCGTCCAAACCAGACGTTGGGCTGCCGGTGCTGCCAGCGGTGCCGGACGCGCTTGAGATCACCCACGATTTTCCTGAAGACACTGTTTTCTTCCCAGGCGACAGCGCCAACTTCTCGGCTTGGCTGGTCTTTTCTGATAGGCGCCGTGAGGGCGCGACCGACCGGGTGCAGTGGGCCGTCAGTTCGGCGCTGGGTACGATCACGAAAGAGGGTTTTGCAAAGTTCAACCGGGCTGGCACCGGAGCGGTTACGGCCTCAATCGTCATCGAAGGCAAGATCATGCGCGCGAGCCACGCGGTTACAGTTAAGGCAGTGATTCAACCCCCGCCGCCTCCAAAAGGGGAGCCACCCACAGCCCTTCCTCCAGAACAGTACCCCGGCCCTGATACATACGATCAGTTCTACCAGTATCCTCGTTGAGCATGCCTCGTCGTTGGCGAAGGCAGAATCGAGCGTCTCGCTGGGGGTGGCCGGCGTCCACAGTGGCCGCCGTGGTGTTGGCCATAGGCGCTTTGGCGTTTCTTGATGTTTTTCAGTCAGTTGAAGCTCGGCTCTCGGACCGATTGTTTCTGTCGCGCGCTCCGCGATCCGACATTGTCATCGTGGCCATTGATGATGCAAGTTTGCAGGCGGTGGGACGCTGGCCCTGGCCGCGCCGGGTGCACGCCGAGCTTATCGGCATCCTCAAACCCGTTGAGCCGGCGGTAGTTGCTTTCGATGTCGCCTTTTTTGAATCCTCGAGCGCCGCTGACGATGAAGCTTTGGCCAAAGCCATAGCGTCTGTCCCGACCGTGCTCACAGTTGAAGCGCAAGATTTTACCGCACGGCAGAGGCCTTGGCAGGGGAGTGGCTTGCTTCAACCGATTCTGGTGTTGCGCCAAGCCGCCCGGGCTCTGGGGCACGCGCACACGCCGGCTCAAGGCGACGGAGTGGTGCGCGTTTTTCCGGACGAGTTGGTTACGCCCGAGGGTGAGTTCCCCCCGTTCGCCTTGGCGGCAATTGCGAGCCGTGGCGGTAGACGGGATTTCAAGTCGGACCGGATTAATTTCGTTGGTCCTCCGGGCACAATAAAAACCGTCTCGTACGCCGATGTGCTGGCGGGGCATATCCCGGCCGAACAGTTTCGCGATGCGTTTGTGTTCGTGGGCGCCACCGCCCCGAGTCTGCATGATACGGTTTTGACTCCTAGTTCGCGGGGGAATGGGCTTGCCGGTGTGGAGCTGCACGCGCAGATTGCCGAGCAGGTGCTTCGAGGTCTGCCCTTGCGGGTGGCTCCGAAACAGGCGACCGTCGGCGTCGTCGTGGCGCTCGGGCTCCTGATTGCTTTCACCTTTCCTCGCGGCCGGCGTTTGCGCCACGCCGCGCTCGTAGCCCTTGTCTTTGGTTTGGCCTATAACGGGCTCGTACTCCTGGCCTTCAGCCGGGGGTTGATCCTTAACATTTTCTGGCCCAACGTGACGATCATGGCCGTGGTGGTGGCGATGGTGGGGGTTGAGTACCTTGCCGCCAGCCGCGAGCGCCGCTTCATCCGGGAGACATTCAGTCGGTACGTATCTCCTGAAGTCGTGGCGCATCTCCTTGAGCATCCCGAGCACCTGCGGCTCGGCGGCGAGGTGCGCACGCTGACGATTCTCTTTTCTGACATCCGCAGCTTTACTTCTATTTCGGAGCGGCTTGCCGCCGGCGAACTCACGCAGCTTTTAAACCGGTACCTGACCGCAATGTCGGCCGTTATCCTGCAGGAAGGCGGCGTGCTCGACAAATACATTGGCGACGCCATCATGGCTTTCTGGGGCGCGCCCATTCCCATGGCCGATCATGCTGCCCGAGCTGTCCGGGCAGCGCTCGGCATGCAGAAGGCACTCGAAGGCCTCAACGCCGAGTTGGCCCGCGAAGGCAAGCCCAAGATTGCGATCGGCATCGGCATCAACACGGGCGAAGTGGTGGTGGGGAACATGGGGTCTCAACAGCGTTTTGACTACACCGTGATCGGCGACGCGGTCAATCTTGCGTCGCGCCTTGAGGGTTTGAATAAGATCTACGGCACTATGATGCTAGTGTCGGCTGAGACCGAGCGCGAGTTGCCGCTGGAAGTTTTTAGGCGCGAAGTTGACCGGGTTGCGGTTAAGGGGAAGTCCGGAGCTGTTACTGTTTTTGAATTGATGAGTGGAGAGGAGTTTGAAAAAAATAAGCGAGCCCTCGCCGTTTTTGCAGAGGCGCTCGAGCACTATCGTGCCCAGCGCTGGGACGAAGCCGAGGCAGCGCTTGCGAACGTTCTCGCCCTCCGGCTAGGCGATGGGCCGAGCGAAGTTTTCCTTAAACGAATTAAAGTATTCCGGCACAACGCGCCCCTGCCCGGTTGGGACGGCAGCTGGCAGGCGGAAACAAAGTAACAGTTCGCCTCGGCGAGCTGTTACTGTTCTGGAGCGAGTAGGGGGAACCCCGCACCGAGTTCCGAAACGGGGTTGACTCAACTCACGTTACTGCCTCGGTAACGCCTGCGGCTTTGCGTCATCTTCGCACCGCTTCTTCCCCGAGAATTGGTGCGGGGCAGGTCGAACCCCATGCTTGAGTATATTTACAACAAAGCTCGAAACCATTTCCTGCAAAATTGCTGACGCAATTTTGCTTTCCGAAATCCGCTCGGGCGGCGCGGGAAGGAGGGGTGGGGGGAGGAATGCCCGCGCCGCCCTCGCTTGGAAAAAATTACCGCCGCCGAAAGCTTTTCGAAAAAGAAAAAGGGCGTTGCCGAGTAAACGACAACGCCCATGGGTCGGACTACAATCCGAGTTTTTGCTTCCATCGTTCCGCGACCGTCTTTGCTTTCTTGCCGGCAATGCCGGTGTAAAGAGACGGGTTCGAGAGAATCTGCCGTTGGTACGGAGTCATCCTTTCGAGATAGTCCTTCATCTCCGCATCGCCGACAACGACTTCTTCGAGTGGTCGCGCCTCGCGTTGGGCTTGAAGTGTGAGCGTCCGTACCTTCTCGTGCGCGTCGGGATGTCCCTGCGCGGCGAGAATGATGTAGAGCGGCTCGGCAACCACCAAACCTTTCTGCATGGCGAGGTTGCGTTCCAAGTTGGCGCGGTCAACAGTGAGTTTCTTCATCGTGCGCGTCAGTCGCTTCGCGGTCGAAACCACATAGGCGACAACCTCGCCATAGGTTCGCGCGGACGCGGAATTGGTAAGGTCGCGTTGATGTTCACTGATTTGATCCATGAACACCGTCATGATTCGCGGCGCGACGATTTTCCAACAGCTCTTGGCATTCTCGAAGTTGATGGGGTTGCGCTTTTGCGGCATGGTCGAGGAACCGACTTGCGCCGCTTCAAACTCTTCTCCCACTTCTCCGATCTCCGTCCGTTGGAGATTCCGCATATCGTCGGACAAGTTAGCGAGAACACCCGCCGCGATTGTGATTTCGCAGAAAAGACGGGTCAACGCCTCCGGTGGCACGATTTGCGTCGAGTGTTCGGCTGGAGCGAGCCCCAACTCGGCGAGTACTTCCGTCTCGAAACCCTCGGGGTCATCGAAGAACAGCGAGGAGGCATTGTACGCTCCAACTGCTCCCGAAAACTTTCCGGGAAGTTCCGTAGCGAGCGACTTCAACGCTTCGATAGAACCGCCGAGACGGCTGACATATCCGGCGAGCGCGAAGCCGAACGTAATCGGAACCGCGTGCTGGCCGTGAGTTCTGCCGACTTGTACTGTCTCCGCTTCGCGGAGCGCGGTAGTGATGAGTACTCCTTCCAACTTGACAAGAGATGGAACAAGCACTTTCTGCACCGCGTCCTTGTAGCGAGCGGCGTTCGCCGGATCAATGATGTCGTACGAAGTCGCCGTCATATGGACATACGGCTTCGCGTTCTCGCTGACTTTGGCGCGTACGCAATTCACGAGCGCACGAATGTCGTGGCGAATCCGGTCTTCCTCCTCGTACACTTCCTCGGTCGTCACTTGACCGCAAGCCGCCTCAACTTCTTGGACGGCGACTTCGGGACAAATTCCGCGGCGATGGAGTACCTTCACGAGCGCAAGCTCCACGAGGAGCTTGTAACGGGTAAACCCGTTCTCGGAGAGATACTTCGCCACTTCTTCATCCCAGTACCGGTAGTCAACCGGCGAAAGACTGTCGAACTGGTCGCGTGTTTTCATTTTTCCTCCTGTAAAAGAGCGTTTTCCCAGAACAAAAAACTGGGATGTTCCCAGTTACAATTTACCAGTTTTTCCTTATTTTTTCAATGGTTATACGGCGGCGGTAATTTTTTCCAAGCGAGGGCGGCGCGGGCATTCCTCCCCCCACCCCTCCTTCCCGCGCCGCCCGAGCGGATTTCGGAAAGCAAAATTGCGTCAGCAATTTTGCAGGAAATGGTTTCGAGCTTTGTTGTAAA
>JACPXH010000025.1 GCA_016196625.1 Candidatus Parcubacteria bacterium
GCCGGCCCCTCCGCCGGCCGGCGGAGGGGAGCCGTCATTTCAGCGGGCGATTCAGGTGCAAACCGTGTATGTCTTTCCCATAATTATTGCTGTTCTGTCCTTGCAGTTCCCCGCCGCTCTCTCGCTCTACTGGGTGGTGTTAAACGTTGTCGGGATTTTGCAGCAGGAGCTCATCCGAAGTAAATCCGACACGTAAGAGTACCCCGAGCGCTCCACCGCCTGAATTAGCACTCTAATTGCAACACTCACTTTCTCCAGAATATGCGGTGCGGACTTTGGAATTTGAGGCGCTTGCGCGGTCGGGCATTCAGGCGGCGCACAACCTGGCGCAGCTCTTGAGGCGTGATGAGGTTGAAGTCGTATGACTTCGGGAAATACTGCCGCAGCAGACCGTTGGTGTTCTCGTTGGTCCCGCGCTCCCACGCGTGGTACGGATATGCGAAGTATACGGCCATGCCGGAGCGCTTCTCGAGTCGCTCCCAATCGGAAAACTCAACGCCATTGTCAAGCGTGAGGGTTTTGCGCTTCCGTTTCGGAGTGCGCCTCAAACGGGCAAGTGCGAGCGAGGTGAGGAGCTGCGCGTTCATTTTGGGGAGGAGGTATGCGATGAGATATCCGCTCCTGCGATCAACAAGAGAAACGATGCGTACGCGCTTGTCACGACCCATGAGGGTGTCGCCCTCAAAGTCACCAACGCGACTTCGCCGCTCGACCACGGCAGGTCGCTCGTCGATGCGGCGTTTCTTCTTTTGTTCACGCTGTTTCTCTCTGATCTTCGTGCCGCGTCTCCTGCGATACTTTCCCTTTGACGAACGCAGACACTGCTTTAGATGCGGCGCGCGTTGGCCAATGTACCGGTATATGGTACTTGCCGCGATATGCGCACCCTTGAGCGCCAGGCTGCCTGAAATCTGTTCGGGAGATCGGTGCAATTTCAGTTCTTTCACCACAGTGCGCAGGAGTGCACCTCTCAATACTCGAATGCTCTCCATCGCCGCCACACGCTTCATGCGTTTCCGTCTGCGCACTTCGCGTACGTCGTATCCCTCACGCCCTCCATGCTCGGCGACATGTCTGCCAAGCGAACTTTTGTCCTTGCCGATGGTGCGGGCAATCTCACTGAGCGAATGGCCAGAGCGAAGCATACGGGCAACACAAGGCCAGTCATCCTTTCCAATGTGTGTATGTGACATACCCCAGTCTGAACATCCAAACTGGGGTTGCAATCAGCCTGCAAACTTTGTTGCGATTAGCGTGAGAATTCACAGGGGATGTATTGACTTTTGATTTTCTCTCGCTTAAACTTACATGTTCCAGGTTGGCCAAGGCCAACAGGAACGCCGGAGAAGTTCTCTGGCAGCTCTTTCAAGAAACATCGGCGGAGTTTGAATGTTTTGCGAATGTGAGCGAGAAGCTGGGTAGCGTACGCGTGGGGAGAGGTAATGTCCTCTCACTGGACTCTATCCAGTCGTACATCTTTCTCTCCTCACACTACCTCCCACCTCTCCTCCCATTCTGCACATTCTCTCCTCCCGCCGCTTGTTCTCACGGGCCGACTAGCGTCGGCCCGCTTCTTTTTTTTTTTTTTTTTTACACA
>JACPXH010000024.1 GCA_016196625.1 Candidatus Parcubacteria bacterium
ATGCGCGGCCTGAACGTATACCGACAGCCCGCGCACCGGACACGCCCTGAGGCCAGCTGCCATAACCGTCTTGTTCTGCACCGAGGACAGACCATTGATCCCATTGTGCCATAATCGGTGTCATTTTTGAGACTTTACCCTTTGTGAAAAGAGCCATCGCAACCTCCTACGGTTGGCACTACGGTTTTCTAGGCCGGAGTGCTATGTTGGACTTGCGCCGAGCCCATATCGGCAACTCGCATACAGTACTACTTTAGAAACGGTAGGTCAAGACCAATGGCAATTCCGCATACCGCGCTAGAGACAAAAGCAATCCTCGCGCGTCTCGGCCTCAAGCCCGAACGCCGGCTCGGGCAGAATTTCCTGGTTGACGAACGCACGCGAGATCGGGTGATTACGGCAGCCGGCATCCGACCGGACGAAACAATCCTCGAAATAGGACCCGGCCTGGGTGCCCTCACCGAAGCGCTGGCCCGGCACGCGCGGCGGGTTGTGGCGATTGAAAAAGACGGTCGCCTCGTTGATTTCCTCACCGGCGAGTTCGCCGGTACGGCGCGCGTTATGATCGTAAACGGCGACATTCGACGAGTTGATCTCGCGAAACTTGTGAGCGAAGAGGAGCGGAACGCCGCGCGCGAAGCGCGCGGCGCAAAACCCCGCACCGATGGGTGGAGTGTCGTCGCCAGCCCGCCGTACTACCTTGTCGCGTTCCTCGTCCGAAAACTCCTCGACCTCGCGTACCCGCCTCGGCACATAACGCTCGTGGTCCAGAAAGAGGTGGCCGATCGTCTCGCTGCCGGGGCAGGGGAGATGAACCTGCTTGCGCTCGCAGCACAGCTTGCAAGCCGTGTCGCCAAACACGATCGCATCTCGCGGCGCGCGTTCTGGCCGCAGCCAGATGTTGACTCCACCATTGTTACGCTCGCGTCTCATGCGCCGGACAAGCGCCCCATCCCCGCTGCCCAAGAAGAAGAGTTTTTCAACCTCGTGCGCCCGCTTTTCCAGACGCGCCGGAAGCAACTCGCCGGAAGCCTCGGTCGCACTCTCAAACTCACGCCTCCGCAAACCATAAAACTCCTCACCATGGCCCACATCCCTCCCGAAGCGCGTCCCCAAGAGATTTCTGTGGATAAATGGGTGCGGCTCTTTAGGATTCTTGAGGCGCATCGCATATAACCCCATGAGGAAAATTTCGAAGTTGAGCGCACTAGCGCTGGGTTCGCTCTTCACAAACATCCGAGAGAATCACTCCGTGCTCCCAACCGCCTGTATGCGCTACCTCCGCCGCGGCGGAGGTAGCATTCGAAATTTCCTACGGGGTATAATTAAGGCTAATGCACCGAGCTGTTTTGCAGTTTTTTGTGCTTACCCTTGCGCTGGTAACTTTGGCATTTGCGGCCAAATACCAGACGGGAGCCGACGCCACTTGGACGGCGCAAAAAAACAATCGGTTTTTGCCAATTGCGGGCGAACGAGTGCCGGGCCAACCCCCAACGTCAAAAGAAAACACCTCCCCGCTTGCGCCTGAACTTGAGTCAGCCCCGGCTCTGGTTAAGCTACCCGCGCCCGCGCAGCCCCAAAGCGCACTGCGCTTACTCGACGAGGTACCAACCTTAGAACAGAGCCGCGCCCCAATGCCTGCTCCGGCCAAACCAGAGACAGTTACCAATGCCGATATTAGAGCCCGGATAGACCACCCTTCGTGCAAGCTACCGCCCTACACCAAGGAGGTCGCCGAGGCTAACCTTGCCGCTGCAGGAAGTCTGGACTCGGCTGAGGCAAGTCGCGTCTGGGACACGTTTGACAAATTCTGTAAGCACGATTTTTCGCTCTTCTACGAACTCGAACAGTCTGACGACCGCGCCCGCGCGAACCCCGCGGCGACCACAACGCTGCCCACCGAAAACGAACTTGCAAACCTTACGCTTTCGCCAGAAGCGTTCCGGCGCGTAGAAGAACTCGTCCAGCGCATCTGGAACGAACAGGGGTATAACTCAAACTTCTTGGGCGAGGGCATAACGCAGCCAAGCACGGATGCCCTGGGGGTTACCATCCCCACAGCCACGGCTCCACTCGGCATCCAGTGCGGCGACCGCACCATCTCGCCTGAAGGACTCGGGCCGACTTGGTGGACCTGCAAATGCACCGGCTGTTGCATCCCGTGCAAACTCGGGTGCTGCCTGCCCAGTTGCGAACTTGGCTGCCGGCCGCGCGCGTACCTGTGGGATTCCATTACCGGCATCTGCGGGTGCGGCATATAGCCCCTAAGCTATGCTCAGGAAACTCCTAACTCTCAATATTTTCAGCAAAATAGTAGCTGTTGCGGTCGCCGCGGCAGCGCTCTTTTGGCTTGTCCGCACTTTGCAACTTGTCCCAGCCAGGCCGTTTGGTGAACCCACCGCCCAGAATCCTACTCGGGCGGGGCCGCAAACCGCCCAGCTGTCAGCCGCAACCACACCCCTCGAAGTAACTTATAGTTTCGAGATAGATAGCGACGGAGATGGCCTCACAAATGCCAAGGAGTTTGTCTACGCGACCGACCCGCTCCGGGCAGATACGGACGGCGACGGCTACCCAGATGGCAACGAGGTAAATAACGGGTACGACCCCACCCTGGCCGGTTCGGCCCGTTTGCCGGACGAGCCCGCCAACCTCACCCAGCGTTTTCTCAAGTGGGCGGGTAACCCGCCCTCGCTCGAACCCAGTCGCATCATCGCCTTCCTCGACAGCCAACTCGACCTCGGGTTTCGACTTCCGGACATTGCCACAAGCTCCGTCCGTATCGCACGACCAAGTAACGCCGCAGGGCTAAGGCAATATTTGGCGGCGGCGCGTGATCTGGCCTTGCCGGAAGAAACAGCTCCGTATAACGAGCTGGCGCACGAAGCGCTCTTGGGGCGCCTTGACGGGGCCGAGGCGACGCTTCGGAAGCTCGAAGCCCTGTCCCAAGTCTGGCAGCAGCGCGAGGTGCCGCCGTCAGCCCAAGAGCTTCACCAAAATATCCTCGGCCTGCTGGCCCTCGGCCGCGAGCTCTTTGCTGACTTGCGACTCAGCCGTTCAGACCCGGTGCGCATCATCTGGAACATGGACCGCGGCAAGGCGCTCGCGGCCGTGGCTAAAAACATAGAAGTGCAGATTACTGGTTTAGAGAAACAACCGTGAGACGGATGCTGCCACTGGTACTACTTGTCGTTCTGGCCGGCTTCTTCCTGGTACAGGGATACAGATCCAGCAAGTCGGTTGCCCCTGACCAAAACTCTCCGGCGTCAGAATCACCGCTGCGAAGCGATCTGGTGGCGACCGGACAGGCGACGGACACGCCGGCTGCGTCAACTCCGGCTGATCAAACAGAAAACGCCGCCTTTACTGCTTGGCTTCAACAATTTAGCCAGAAACAAGAGGCTCAACGTGCAACCGAAACGCTCACTGCGGAAGAAAAACAGCGGCTCGTGGACTACCTCGTCGCTTCAGCCCGCATCGCCTGGCCTCAAGATCCGGTCGGGCTGCGTGAAGCGCTACTCGAGAATAAAGACGGTAAACCAGCAAAACTCGACGCGGTGATTCGGGGCTTTGAAGCCGGCACTACGGAACTCAAAAAACTCACGCCGCCCGAGCGTTTGGTCGCGGTGCATGCAGCCACGCTAAATCAACTCGCTGACTTAATCGGCGTCTATAAGGACCTGCGGGGCGGTGCCGGCAAGTCAATTGCCGAAACCTGGCAAGGCCCCACCATGGCCGGGCTGCGAGAGCGTTCCGCTCAAACCCTGCAACAGATCCATGAGCTCGTCTCCCAGTACCAGCTGCAACTCCCTGACGACGTCTTGCCCCCTTATGCGCTCTAGGAACACATTGAACCGCGGCGCGGCCGTGATACTAGTGGCGCTGATCATCGCCGTCATCGGCACGCTGGGCGCTGCCGGCAGGGCTGAAGCCGCAGTGCCCACGGCGATTACCCACTTTGTGGCGAACACCAACTTCGAGCAGAGTCTCGAATCGTTCCTCACCTCATTCATCTCCACCTTTTTTGGCGCCCTGCAGCTGCGCAATGAGGACTTCCAGAAGACCCTTGAACTCGGCAAGATCGAAGCTGCGCGCGAAGACGTGAATAAGCTCGTGTTCGACACTCTCCGTGAGCTCAAGGAAGGGGCCTTGGGCGGAGTGGTAATCGACGATCCGGCGCAGGCCCGATCGGTGCTCAAGGGGCTCGGCATCCAGGTTCCGCCCGACATACACTCCGCCAGCCTAACTTGTCCGGCCGGCGCGTTCATCGGCGGACAATGCGTCATGGTCAAACGCGAGGGACGCATCATCACGAACGTTGACCATTACCTCTACGAAGAACCCCTGCAGAAAGCGCGCGACTACGTCAACTGCTACTACAACCTGCTCGAGTGGCGCCAAGCGACAAACCAATTCGCCACCTACACGAAAATCCGGCTTGACCCCCAAAACCCAGCCCCGGCTGTTCGAGACAGTATTATCCACCTTGACCTCCAGAAGGCCAATTTTCTCGCCTCGCTCCAGCGCTCGGAACGCGGCCTTATCAATGCGCCGCCGGTCTCGTGGTACCGCGGCGGAAAGGTCTCGGAAATCAACTGGGGGAGCATCACGAACCACGCGGAATACGACAAACTCTACGCCGCACCCAAGTGCGATCTCATTTTGCGCAACATATCCTGCGCCGATGCGGCAGGCGGGTGCTTTCCGGTCTCGTATCTCTCCGACATTGTGCCCATAAACCCGTCTGAAGCGGCCAGCGACTACTACGATCCGGGCGCAGTCAATGAACTCGTCAACCCTGATTTCCCGGATGCGCGCACGAACCCGGCCGCGAGCGCCGAGTGGAGCTGGGATCTTGTGGAAAAATCTCGCAACCCGGTCAACACCTTGGGCGGACTCGAGCAAAAAGTGGCGGCCGCGGCAAAGCGCATCATTGCCGAAGCTGCGGAAGCGAATAAAGCGCAACTGGTCTCTGGCCAAGGCGTGCGCTCCCAGACGTATCTGGTCGGCTGGCCGGACCAATGGGCCGAGGCGGACAACCTGCGGGGCAAATATTATTTCGTGGACACCGGCAGCATCATCTCGCCGGCTTTCATCCTGCTCGACAAAGTCAAGGCCGCGATCCAAGCCGAGTTTGATCTCGCTCAAAAAGCGTACAAGTACCCGCCGGAAGCAAACGTCCAAAGCACCCAATACCGGTTCATCGGCCAACAAGGGAGCGAGCGCAAAGACGACCTCACCATATCTTCGCTGAAGCCAGAGATCGACAAACTCCCCGCACCCTTCGAAGACTTCAGCAATTACCTGGCGCTCCCAGCTGATCTCTACGAACGACCCGGAACCTATGCCCAGGGGCCAAACCGACCGGATACGAAAACCAAAACTGCCAACACCAACTACCTCAACAAACTTTTCAAAGACGTGCTGCAGCTGCACGAACGGTCTTGGAGCGACGTAATCGCAAGCTGGTTTGGCAGCGAGGCCGATTTCTTTGCCAGCCGATCCCGATCCGGAGCGCGGTTTTTCCGAAATCTCGGCGCGGTCCGTACAGCGCTTGATGCCAGTATCGGGCAGCTAGAGCCGGCGGTGGCAGAACTGGAGGGGACTGCAAATACTCCGGATCGCATCCGACTCGCCCAAGCGGCTCGGGACTCTTTAAGCCGGCTTCAAGAAGCGCGGGACGGCCTCGAACACAACGACATGCCCGCCGCCACGATCTACGGCAAAATAGCCCAAGCAGATTTGAACCTTGGACTCGTCGCAGCCGGACTTGGCAGCAGCGCCAGCCAGGCTTCTGCTATCAACCAGGCGCGTCAAACTATCGGCGCGGACTCGGCTGCCATCCAGCAAGCTCGTAACGCCGCCACCCGCGAACAAATCGACTACTCCCTTGCCACCATCAACCAGACCGCCGTGGTGGTCGGGCAGCTGCCGGGCGGCGGAGAAGCCGGCCGCGATCTCTCCCGAGCCGCAGCCACGCTCCGCGACGCTGACCGCCTAATCCAGCAGGGCGCCAATGTCGGCGATGCCCAAAACAACCTGCGCCAGCAAATTTCAACCAGCTTGAGCCTGCTTAGCAACAGCGCTGCAGTACTCAACCAAACAGGCGTGCAGACTCCCGGCGCTTACCAAGCAATCGGCCGGGTGCAAAGCACTATCTCGGCTGTCGATCGAGCCAACAGTTACCTCACCGATGCGACGCGCATCCAAACGCTCATCGCGAGCGGCGATCCGCTTACGCTACTCACCGGCATAAGCCAAGGGCTCAACCTGTTTAATTCAGCTTCCAGCTTCTTCCAAAGTTTCTTCGGGGCTCCTTAAGGCATGAAGCGCCTGTCCAACCAAACAAAATACACAGTCCTCGTCGGCGCTCTGACCGCCGCAACGCTCCTGTGGCCGGCGAGCGCTTTTGCCCAAAGCTGGTGGGAGAACCTTTTGGATTTCGGCGCTGGAGCACTGACCGCGGTCCCAAGCGCTATACTCTTGGGAACGCTTGACATCATCTCGGGCATCCTCCATGTCATCTTGCGGGTGGCAGCGGCCCTGCTCAATTACGTCGCCAGCGGCGCCTTCCTCGCCCACCCGGTCACGCAATACCCCATTGTGCAGATTGGCTGGCGCATCACGCGAGACTTGGCCAATATGGCCTTCGTTCTTATTCTGCTGTGGCTCGCCATCACCACCATTTTGCGCCTTGAACAGTACGGTAAAAAAGAGCTTATCATCCGGCTCGTCGTAATAGCGCTCATCATCAACTTCAGTCTGGTTATCGGCGGGGTACTCATTGACGTCTCAAACCGAGTGATGCTGCTTTTCCTCGATCCGCTCACCAAAGGCGGCAAAGACGGAGCTGCGGTTATTCTAACCGGCAGCAACCTAATCAAGTCCTTCGGCGACAACCCGATCAGCTTCTTTCGAACGAGCCAGCAGCTCGCGACCATTGTGCAAGCGGTCTTTGAACTCTTCTTTACAGTCGTCATGACCGGAGCCCTCCTTGTGATTGGGGCGCTTATGGTCGTAAGGGTTGTGTACTTCTGGTACCTGCTTATTTTGGCGCCGATCGCGTGGTTGTCGTGGGCGTTTCCGACGATCGGAGAAGTGGGGGGCGAGGCAGGCTACAAACGATGGTGGGACACGTTCGTGCAGTGGCTGTGGTGGGGGCCGACGGCTGCGTTCTGGCTACTCATTGCGGCCATCGCCGCGCAAACCCTTCACAAGCTGCCCAATCAATACGCCGCCTTCACCGCGGCCAGCCAAAGCAACGCGCTCGCTAAAATCCCGAGTGCCATGCTCACCACCTTGGCCCCGCTCCTGCAATACACCATTGTGGTGTTTTTCCTGTTCCGGGCCATCGCCGCGATGAAAAAGGGTGCGGGCGAGCATGTCAGCGGATATGTGGGCAAGGCCATGACGAAGATGACCGGCGATTATCTGCGCAAGCCAGCGCTTGCCGCCTGGCGCGCCACCGGCGTCCCGGGCGGAGTCAAACAAAGGTGGGAACAAATAAAGAAGGGTGGTCTTAGAGTGGGCGGAGTCCAACTCTACGGGGGCGCCCAGGCCAGAGAGTTACGTGAGGCTCGTGTTGCCCAGTTCTTCGGTAAGAGAGGGGCGGCCACACGCCTTGAAGCTTCCCGCCGCGCCCAAGACATCAAGGATCTCCAAGAGGGCCGCATGGCTGCCCTCACCAGCCCCGAACTCTCGGCCCTACTACCCCCGATCCCGCCCGCAGGCGGCGCACTCCCCACCGTAACCGAAGACATGGCCGCAGCCGCAAAAGAGCTGCTCACGCGCCGGGAACACTTTGAACGCATCCGCTCAACGCTCGGCCAAGCTCAAGAACACGCCGAATACGAGCACCTACGCAACGTTGTTCGCCGCTACGTGAACCCGTAACCCATGCCACCCACCGATCTGGCAGAACTCGATTACGTAAGTGAAATGATTCACCCACACCTCGCATTCCCGCACAGCACTCGGGCGGAAGAAGTGGCGCTCGCCAAACGCATCCATCAAAAATCGCGGGGCGAGATTTTGCTGCTCTCACCAACGGCTTTTGACGTCCCCGCCGTGGTGGCGGGGCTCACCGCAGAGCACATTGAGACGGTGATGAGGCTGGGGGCGCTTAGCCAAAAAAGGTTCCTCGGCACGGCTTTTGATGTCCCGGAAAACGCAGCCCGTATTGAAGCCATCACCCAAGCTCTGGCCGAGGAACTCAAGGCGGGTCCCGGGGACGTAAGTCGTCAGCTCCAGCGCTTGCGCTGGTATATTAACGACCACCGCACACTGTTCAGCAAAGAAAGTGCGTAAGCAGACGACCATGCCGCCTCCAACTATAACTTCCGAGGACATCGCCCAGCTCAAAGCGCAACTCCAGCAAGACTGGCAGCGGTGGATGGCTGGCCAGCAGCGCTTCCCGGAACGCCTCCAGCGTCTGGCGCTCCTGCTGCTCAATCAACTCTTGAGCTTCCAGACCACCGATGAACTCACCAACATCGCCCGGGACCTCAATCTCTCGGCTGAAGTCCGCGGCCGGTTGGGAGAACTCATGTGGCAGTACGCCATCTACCGAGACAACACCGAGGCAAATCTGCCGACCGTGGCCCAAAAACTGGGCACAGATGGCCCGGTCGCCCGGCGCGTACTCGAAGAAATCAAACGCCGCATTTTTCGAGAATTCTCCCCACAACCCCAGCTCAGCGGTAACGTGGTGAACCTCAAGGGTTCGCCACAGACCCCGCCCAGCGATTACAATAGATAGTAGACAGTAGCATGCAATTCCAGGTTCCTCAATTCATTGACGTGGAAGATCGGGTGGTGGGTCCCCTCACCTGGCGGCAGTTTGTGTACGTGGCGGGTGCCGGCGGGATTCTCTTCCTGCTCTGGCTTATTTTGGAGGTCGCCGTCTGGGTCATCGCCGCCGTGCTCATTGGCGGGTTTGCTCTGGTTGCGGCCTTCCTCAAGGTCAATGGTCGGCCGTTCCTGTTGTTCCTAGCTTCAGTGTTCGGATTTGCGGCGAAACCCCGACGCTACATCTGGCGGCCGCATGCGCCCAACGCCAGCCCGGCCGACGCATCAGCGCCGCGGGGATCGGCCCCGCTTTCGAAAATCCGGGAACTGGCTTGGTCGCTCACGGCGAAAAAGGACCAGCCACGATGAAAGTCCAAATGACAAATCCAAGGCTCAAGGCTCAAGGCTCAACGTTCAAAACGATTTGGCCTTTGGATTTTGAACTTGATTTGAAATTTGAGCTTTGAGTTTTGAGCTTCGTCCTATCCTATGCCCGCATCCAACCTCCCCGCCACCCAATCCTTCCTCGCCTTTGAGTCCATCCACGACGACGTGGTGGCGATGAAAGACGGGTCGCTTAGAGCCATCCTCATGGCTTCCTCCATGAACTTCGAGCTCAAGTCCACCGAAGAACAAGACGCCATCGTCTATGCTTACCAAGACTTCCTTAACTCGCTCGATTTCCCCATCCAGTTCGTCGTCCACTCTCGTCGGCTCGACATCGAGGAGTACTTGGAGGGCATCCGGGCCCTCGAGAAAGACCAGCCCAACGAACTCTTGCGCCTGCAGACAAGCGAATACGTCAACTTCGTCAAAGGTTTTGTGGAGCTCGCGAACATCATGTCAAAGACCTTCTACGTCGTGCTGCCGTTCGTGCCGGTCGAGCGCACCAAGGCCTCGTGGAGCGACCGGATGCTGGCGGCGTTTAGACCGCGGGCGGCTCTCAAAGCGGCTGGCCGCTTTGAAGAATACCGCAATCAGCTCTGGCAGCGGGTGGAACACGTTGCGTCCGGGCTAAGTCGCTTTGGGGTACGCGCAGTCGCGCTCACCACCGAAGAACTCGAGGAGTTGTTCTACGCGCTCTACCGGCCCGGCGAAGCAGCAAAAGCCGGGCTGGAGGCACTAAAGCAGCTTGAGTTCAAAACATAAATCAGCCATGGCTTTGCGCTTCTTCCAATCAAGCCAAAACACAAAACCGCCGGCGAGTCCGACCGGACTAGCCGACCTGATCGCGCCCAGCGCCGTTGAAATCTCCGCTGATCACGTCAAGATCGGCGATCGGCTCGCGCGCACCATCTTTGCTTTTACCTACCCTCGCTACCTCGGCACCAACTGGTTCAGCCCCGTCATCAATCTTGACCGGATCTTCGACATCTCGGTCTCAATCAGTCCGGTGGACACGGGCACCATCCTAAAGCGGTTGCGCAAAAAAGTAGCCGAGGTGGAATCAACCATCTCCATGCGCCAGGAAAAGGGCTTGGTGCGAGATCCGTTGCTTGAAACCGCCTACCAGGACCTGGAGGATCTGCGCGACAAACTCCAGCAGGCCCGCGAACGGCTGTTCGCCGTGGGGCTGTACATTACTATCTACGGTCCGGACGAAAAAACGCTCGACGACGCCGAGGCGCAGATCCGGGGACTATTGGAAACTCGGCTCGTCTACGCGCGCCCAGCCACTTTCCAGCAAGAGTTGGGGTTCAGCACCACGCTGCCGCTCAACAACGATACGCTGCGGGTTGCCACCAACCTCAACTCTTCACCCCTCTCTACTATCTTCCCGTTCGTGTCCTCGGAGCTGACCTCGGATCGCGGCATCATGTACGGCATCAACCGGCACAACAACTCCCTCATCCTCTTTGATCGTTTTTCCTTGGAGAATGCGAATTCGGTAGTCTTTGCCAAATCCGGCGGCGGCAAAAGCTACCTCGCCAAGCTCGAAATCCTGCGCTCCATGATGCTGGGGACCGATGTTATCGTGCTGGACCCTGAAAACGAATACCACTACCTGGCCGAAGCCGTAGGCGGAAGTTTCGTTAAAATTTCTCTGGCTTCCCGAAACCACATCAACCCCTTTGACCTGCCCCTGCCGGCAGAGGGGGAATCGCCCGAAGAGGTGTTCCGGGCGCACGTGGTCGAACTCGTGGGGCTCATCCGCATCATGCTGGGCGGGCTCACCCCGGAGGAAGACGCCATCATGGACCGCGCTATAGCGCAAACCTATGCGTCGCGCGACATCACGCCCGGCTCGAATTCTTCGAAGGCCGCCCCGCCCACGCTGAGCGACCTGCAGACGATTCTTGAAAACACCGCCGGCGCCCAGCAACTCGCAACGCGACTTTCTAAATACACCTCGGGCAGCTACGCGGGCTTCCTAAACCAGCCCACCAACATTGCCATCACCAGTCAGCTCGTCGTCTTCAACGTCCGCGACATGGAGGAGGAACTCCGCCCGATTGCGATGTACGTCGTGCTCCACCACATTTGGAACGTCATCCGACGCGAACTCAAAAAGCGCATCCTCATCGTGGATGAAGCGTGGTGGCTCATGAAAACCGCAGACGGCGCCTCGTTCCTGTTCTCAATTGCCAAGCGCGCGCGCAAGTACTACTTGGGGCTCACCACCATCACGCAAGACGTCGCCGACTTTATGAAATCAACTTACGGCGAACCCATCGTTACCAACTCCTCTTTGCAAATCCTTTTGAAGCAGTCGCCAGCGACCATTGAAACCGTGGCTAGAACTTTCAGCCTGACGGACGAAGAAAAATTCCTGCTCTTAGAAGCCAACGTGGGGGAGGGCATCTTCTTTGCGGGCTTGAAACGCGCGGCGATCAAGATAGTCGCTTCCTACTCTGAAGATCAAATCATCACCTCTGATCCGGAACAATTGATTGCGATCGAGCAGGCCAAAAAAGAACTCTCCGCTACTGCTTAACTCATGCCCGCCGTTGCCGCGCCAGTTCAAAATGAAGCCCCGGCCGCACCCGAACGCTCCCGGGCCGAGGCCTTCTTGGCCCGCAAGCGCGCCGCGCTGCCTGCGGCCTCCGCTCCACGCAAGCCAGAGCCTTCGATCGGCTTGGGCGAATTCATGTTGATGCTTTTTTTCGCTGCTTTTTTCGATCTGGTCTCCCTGGTGCCGTGGCTGAACCTAGTCACGGTCTTTCTGGGCAACGTAACTTTTGGCGCCTGGTTTTGGTTTAAGGGGCTCTCGTTTAAAAAACTGCGTCTCGCCTTCGCGCTCGAAAGCATCATTGAACTCGTCCCATTTTTGAGCATATTGCCGGGCTTCCTCGGCCTCGTTATTACGGCTTACGTTGTCCAGCGCGCCGGCCGCTTAATCGGCCAGCTGCCCGGAGGGCAGCTGGCTGCTCGGGCCCTTGAAGGACGGAGGACAATTTAATGCCCCGACCCTTCGCCGTCGCCATCGTTTCGCTTGCGCTCGCGTTTGTGGTGTCGCTGGCGCTGGGCGGGCCGCGACTCCTCGCCCAAGACCTGCGCGAGAACGAGCCCCTCTCCCAGCTGCCTGTGCCAGAGCCCGGCGGTGGCGTAGTCACGCCCGGCATTGGCATCGCGAACTTCGTGCGCTACGTGTATCTCTTCGGCATCAGCTTCGTGGCCGTGGCCGCAGCGGTGTCCATAATGTACGGCGGGGCAAGGTATATGTTTTCGGCAATCCCCGGCGTCAAAGAGGATGCCAAAGACCGCATAACCAACGCCGGAATCGGGCTTGCCTTGGCGCTGGGCGCTTTCATTATCTTACGCACCATAAACCCGGATCTTGTATCCTTCAAACCCATCGAGGGAGACTTTCTGCATCTTGAAGAACCGGCCCAGCCCGGCAGCGGCCGGATCGTGATCCAGCCGGGGGATGCGTGCAGCCTCGCGGGTCCAAACCTGTGCGCTGCCGGTTCAACCTGCAGACCAGACTTCCTACCGGGCTCCGCCACCGTCCGACCAGACTCCACCACCGGCGCCACCTGTCAAACAGACAGCACGCCGCAGGTTCTCGGCAACGGCCAAGACTGCTCGCGCAACCCCAATGCCTGCGGGCCAAACCTGCAATGCACGAACGTCTCGGGTCATCTGGTGTGCACTCCGATACCGCCAGCGGCCGGCGTGCCTGAAAACGACGTCTGCGAAACCGATGTCTTCCGAGGTCAAGGCAACTGCGGCATTGGCTCCAACGGCCGGCCGCTCACGTGCGTAACCCAAAACGCCGCTACGCGCCGCGGCACCTGCCGGGCCTTCTAGGGCGCTGCGACGAGCAACGCCACAAGCACCCACCAGACCGTAGCGAGGTCTGCCCGCCACAAAGTGGTGTCCACCAAGCCGTGGAGGAGTGGGACCATGAGGGTAAGGGCCACTGCACCGGCAAAGGGTGACTTTTTGGTTTGGCGAAAACGCCGCCACAGCACAACAAAGAGCCACACAAGTCCGGCTAACCCCATAAGCCCGGCACTCAACCACGCGGTGAAGAACAGGCTGTGAGGATGCGGCACTGCCCACTCGGGATACGGTGGATGTTTAGGCTGGTTTTGCAAGTACGCGGTCTCAAACGTCCCGGGCCCGATTCCTAAAAACGCGTGGCTAAACCCAATCTCAAGGGCAACCTGCCAGATGACGCGCCGGGAGGCGAATGGCGGCTGGAAAACGGCGTATAAGAAGGCCCCCAAGACGAGCGCGGCCAAAACAACTGCGAGTACGCGCTTTCTTATTGTGGCTTTGCGGCCAAACCAGAGGACACCCGCACCAACCGCAAGACTTGCTCCCATGGCACCCAGAGATCGGGTGAGTAGCAAGGGCAAAACCATGATCGCCCCGGCCCAGCGGCTAACCGTCTGCCACTCGTGGGCAATGGCGGCGCGACTAATTGCAAAAGCGAGCACTGTAAGCGGGGCCAAGTACATGGCCAAAAAATTAGGCGAGCCGTACCACGCGGTCAAGCGATTGTCGTAAGCAAGGTCGCCGGAAACAATGTACCCAATCGCCCCCACCGCCGCGAACACTCCGCCGCCGATAAGACCGGCGAGGACGTGAGCTTTCTTTGCGGTGCCTCGCTCCATGGCAAGCCAAAGCACGAAACCCAAGAGCAACGGAACCAAAAACCAACTCTTGAGAATGCCGAGTCCGGTGCGGTAAGCGCCTGAACGCAAAATCCCAAGCGCAAGCCCGGTGATAAGCAGTGCTATGGGCCACGCCAAAAATCGCAACTTCTGCCAAGCCAGGGTCCACGTCGAACGCTGGGCGAAGAGTGGCAGCGCCCGCGCGAACAAAATGAGGCTCATGAGTTCGGGCACACTCACCGGCACGGGACCGACTGGAAAACGGATGTGCCAAAGCGGGATAAGAGTGAGCGCTACGCCGACGGCGGCGGCAAACCGCCACCACGCCAAAACCGCAAACCCGACGCCAACGAGTGCGAGGAGCAAAAAACCAGAAATGGTCTCTACCAAAATCATGTTTGTTGTTTGCGGGCGGCTGCCGCGGCATAGCCGAGCACCGCAGCCACAAGGGGCACGACCACGGGCGAAAACATCATAATATCGAAGAAGCTCAAGACTGCAAATCCGATTAAACTCGCAAGCCCGGCCATGGCGCTGGGCGCGGGGCTCGCTCGACCCAACGCGAAAAACGCTCCCCCCAGCAGCGCCAGCCAAAGCCCAAGCCCCACCACCCCTGTTTCCGCTGCCAATTCAAGATAGGTGTTATGCGTAGATACCGGTGTCCGATAGGTGAAATCGCCCTCGGACCGAACCAGGAGCGGATAGTTCCCCAGCCCCACGCCCAGGGGATGCGTGACCGCCGTTGCAAAACCTGTGCGCCACGCCACCAGACGTTCCGCGTTGGAGCCTTCGCCCAAGTCTACTGCCACCAGAGTCCGCTCGCCCACGAACGGCACGGCGAACGTAAGGGCGGCTGTCGCGGAAAAAATCAGCACGAACTTGCGCCCAAGACGGCAGGCAGCCACAAACCCGGCAGCAGCCAAACCGGCGTAAGCTGAACGACTAAAAGTGAGGGCAATGATTCCCACTGCCAGCACCATCGACGCAAACCAAGCGGCTTTCTGGCGGGGCCGGACCGCACTCTGCCAGACTACGGCCATGAACGGCAGGGCTACCACCAGGACAGCGCCCAAGGTGTGGGGGTCGGGCAGCGTGCCTACGGCGCGAAGCACATCTCTGCCGCCAACGTGCACAAACCAGCTTGAAAATGACTGCACAGTTTCGGCCACGGTTGCGCCAGCGAACAGTGGGGTTACGCGGGCGAGCCAAAAGGCCGCACTACCCAGCCAACCTATGAGTGCTGCGCCAGCGGCAAGTACTCCTGCGCCGGCAATCGCTCGCACGAACGCGCGCTCGGCGCCCTCGCCCTCGCGCAACCACCAATATACCGCAAACGCAAGTGGCCAAAGCGTAGCCCACACGAACGCCTTGCGCACCGCCCAAACAGCTGATCCTCCGGCCCAGAGCGCGGAGAGCGCTCCCCACACCACGGCGAGTCCAAGCCAAAAAAGAAGCTGGTTCGGGCGACTTTTCCGCGGCCACAAAAGCACCGTCGCCGGAATCCAAAGGCGGCTTACGGCCACGTCAAAACCGGGCCACGGGTTGAGGGCTGGGGTAATCGGCAACAACAAGATCCCCGCCGCCAACACCCATCCGGCTCGAGTCCGCATGCCCAGAACCGTCGCGGTGAGTCCGGCTGCAACGACTGCAGCCACCGGCGCCAGGGCCGCGCCCACGCCCACGGCCAGAGCTGCGGGCAAAGCGAACAGATACCTCACGCCAAGAAGTGTTTCGGTCATGGCGAGACGGGCGGCGCTGGCACACCAGCCGGCACCGCGGACGACCTACGGCCCAACCGGAAAAGCTCCAGCTCGGCCGGCCCAATGGCACCGGAGGCCCAGGTTGAGAGCAGATAGCTTGTTGTACCCAGCGCCACGAGCGCGGCGAGCCCGAGCGGGCGCGCGGCCGCGAGCACCAAGGCCAACACCGCCACGGCAGGCAGGCTTCTAGCAAATCGCTTAAGCGAAAGCCGCACCTTGGCGCCCTGAAACACGATGCGGGCCAGGAAGACCGTCACCACAATCTCGGTCGCCACCGTGCCCCAGGCGGTGCCGAAGTACGAATAGCGGGGAATGAGCGCTAAATCCACTACAAGCATAGTGACGAGCCCCGCGAGATACGCCGAGAGCGCGCTCTTTTGACGCCCCAGCACCACGACTGCGCTCCCAAAAAGATTACCGAAGAAAATGAGGGCGACCGCCACTCCCAGCACCGCCATGACCCCACCCGAGGCTCTAAAGTCCGGCCCGCCGAGTAACAAAGCAATTTTGTCGGCCACGAAAACAAGCCCCACCACAATGGGCACACCCGCAACGAAAAACAAATCAAAGATTTGTTGGAGCAGGGCCCGGAAAGCCCCTCGACTTTCACTTAAACGTTGCGCCAGGCGGGGCAGCATCAGGCCCATAAACATAGCCGGGAAGAAAATAAAATGCTCAAGCACGCTGTAGGCAAGTCCGTAGATGGCGACGTCGTAAGATGGCTTAAAAAATCCAAGCAGGAGCGCGTCGCCCTTAAAGTAGACCAGGGTGAGACCAATGGAGATTGCCATGGGCCAAGATTCGACCAGAGAACGCTTGAGCCACCCGGCAGACGTGCGTCCGGTCGGAACAACGAAGAGCCGCACCGCGAAGCGCAGAATAAAAAACTGCACTAGCCCCGAGAGCGCGAGCCCGGCGAGGACGCCCGCGAGTCCGGAGCGACGCGCGGCCAGAAGAATAACGCCCAAGAAACACAGCTTCCCCGCAACTTCTGCCACCCCCACCCAAAACATCGCCAGGTACTTCTGGAACACGGCCGACAGAATCTGCGAGAGCGAGTTGAACGCGAAAAAGAAGCTCGCGATGACGAGCCCCGAACGGACCGCGCTTGAAAACGGGAGTACCAAACTCGCGGCCACCCCAAGCCCAAACACGCCCCCGAGCGCTGCGGCCCGCAGCCAGAAGTAGGCTCGCACCAGCGCTGCCTCGTCGGCTCCGGGTCGCGCGATATCTCGAGCGAGCAAAGAATATAAGCCCCAGTCGGCGCAGGCGTGCAAGATCGTCCCGTACGCAATCACCAAACTCCACTCTCCAAACGTATTTGCCCCGAGCACGCGCGTGAGCACCCCGATAATCAAAACAGAGAGGGCGGCGCTCACAACGCGGCTTAAGACCAGAAACGCAGCGTTGAGCCCCACGGTCTGGGCGAGTTGCCGCACTGCAACCATGTCAGGAGTGCAGGCCCTTAAGGGCCACCTTTGAGTTAGAGGCGGGTATGGCCGCGTCGCGCACGATGATCCGTCCTAACTCAACCTTCACCACAGCTGCCCGCTCGACCACGCATTCCCGCGGCCAGCAGGGACCGAATGGCGCCGCAACGACAGTAAGTTCAACTACCTCACCGGTATCCGAACTGAACGCAAAATCCCGCACCCGGCCAAGTCTTGCCCCGCTCACTGTTTCTACTGCCTTACCCTTGATCGCCGTCGCTCCGTCCGGGACTCTGCCGGCAGCGGACCCGACATTTGGGAAGAGCCAAACCGCCTCGGCCGTCAAATACGAAATCGCGGCGGGGGCGAACCACTTGGGTTTCTGCCACCAACGTCTCCGAATCGAAAACGCCACCACCCGGAAGGATGCTGGCAGTATTACTGCATTTTTGGCAAACCAGATTGAGCCGGATCCACCACCCAAAAACACCGGCCCGCGCCTCAAAAGCCCGAACCGAACAATCATACCGTATAAGGGCGCACCACAACCCGGCGCGCATCGCCCTCACCTTGAGATTCGGTCATGATGTCCGGACGCGTTGCCAACTCCACATGAATGACCCGGCGCTCGAAAGCGCTCATGGGTCTAAGTTGGATGGGGCGCTGCTCCAGCTTGACTTGCTGCGCCACTTGGCGCGCGAAAGACCGGAGATACTCGGCCCGCTCGCGCCGATAATTATTAATATCACAGACGACGAGCGGCGCTTCGGCGCCAAGCTGACGGCTTACGAGCACCCGCAGCAAGTGCTCGAAGGCCTTCAAATTGTCTCCGCCCTTGCCGATGAGAAAGCGCCCCTCGCGCATCGCAATCAGCACCTGCCACGGTTCAGGGGTTGCCGCGGGCTCGATCCGGACGTCAAAGTCGCCCAGCCCCATGCCGCTAAGCAGACCGCGCACAATACCGTCAACGTGTTCGACTTGATTAAGCATGGGACTTCCGTTTCGCCCACAAGCGCTGTGCGATCTGCAGGGCCGTCGACGTGACCCAATAAAGAGAAAGTCCGGCCGGAAAACTTAGCGCCGCAAACGCAATAAGCACCGGAAATACATACGTCGTCTGGGCGGACATGATGCGGGTGAAGTCTTGGGCGCGCGCATCCGGCGACGATGGCAGGATCGTGAGCTTTGATTGTACGAACTGTGTAAGTCCAGTCAAGACGGCCAGCACCGCGTTTGGCCGCGCCAAATCCACCAGGCCAAATAGTGTGGCGTGCACCACTGTTGGTTTCGCGACAAACCCGTAGAGCAAGGACAGACTCTCCGGGTTGGTTGCCATCCTGAACACCTGAAATAGCGCAAAGAAAATTGGGAGCTGCACGAGAATAACGATGCAGCCGGTGAATGGATTGACACCGTGTTCCCGGTAGAGCGCCATCGTGGCCTTGGCTTGCGCCCCGCGATCATCCTTGTGGGCCTCTTGAAGGCGTTTTAGCTCTGGCTGGAGCTTCGTCATCGCTTCCTGGGAGGCAAAGATCTTGCGCGAGAGGGGATACAGCAAAACACCCCAGACGAGCACCGTAAAAAGGATCGTGGCGAGCCCCAAATCCGACACCGGCAGCACATTGTAGATGCCAATGAGCAGGTTGAGGAGGGGACGTACGAGAATCGTTTGGAACATAAGCGCGTCAGTGGAGCGGATCAAGGCCGCCCCGCGCCCAAGGGTGGCAACGACTGACCCGCCGCACACCCAACCAGATCCCTCGCCAAGCCCCATAACGCAAAATGGCCTCTCCGGTATAGGCAGAACAGGTTGGGTAGTACCGACAACCGTTGAAGCCTCGACTTAAGTACGGCGAAAGGAACCGCTGATAGAACGCGAGCGTTCCGAGCGCCAGCCGAGCTGTGAAACCCGCACCACAGCCTTCTGGTTCGACAAACTCACCATCCCGAACGAAGTCGAGGGACAGCTGTGCCCTTGGGGGCGCCTCGCACATTCCTCCGGGGCCTGCCGGCCATGCCTGCACGCCGAAGTACATCATGGCATGCGGGCGTGACCTCACGTGGTGTGGGGTGAATCCGACTTTAGAAACCAATTTTGGCAAATTGTTCGGCCAGGAGATCATAGCGGGACTGTCGCGAAAGCGAGAGCGCTTCCTTAGAGATGCGAATGGTGAGCCTTGCCGGCGCGCCCCCTGGCCCAAGCCTCCGCCTGACCCATTCTCGGACTTGCCGTCGGAGCATGTTTCGACGCACTGCTCGCTTATGGACGCTCTTGGGGACTACAATTCGAAGCCACTGTCCGTCCGGCTCGCCGGATCGCGCCTCAATAAAAAAACCGCGGCGTTGAGTGGTGCGCCTCGCCATGCTAGACGCCTAGACGTCTTCGCCCCTTGGCTCGTCGACGCTTCAAGACACGCTTACCTCCGGCTGAGCGGCTGCGCTGTCTAAATCCGTGCTTGCTTCGCCGCTTGCGGCGCTTGATGCTAGTCAGGCGCATATTCCCCTTAGTTTAGCGTTAAATTTTCTCTGCGGTCAACCACCGCGCTATTGTGCCGTTAGGGTAAGGCTTTTATAGTGCGAGGGACTCGCTGAAGAGCGGAAAACGAACATTTTTTATCAAACGTCAATATCTCGCATCAAACCCGCCACTATGCAGATATTGTCCACAGCTTGTCCACGAAAAAGACGTATTGGTGCTCTTTTTTATTTTTTGTATACTGACTTTCACCAACGCAGATAAGCGGCTTCGCTTCTATGACCCTCGAACAACTCTGGCAGGCTGCACTCGGCGAAATCGAACTAACCCTCTCGAAGGCCCATTTTCATACGTGGCTCAAAAATACCACTATTGTCGCCCAAGAGAACGGGGTGGTCTTAGTGAGTTGCCCAAACGGATTTACGAAGGAGTGGCTGGAGAACAAGTACAACAAACTAATCCTGCACGCGTTGCGCAACGTTTCAGAAGATACCCGCGAAGTTCGCTACGTTATTGGCAAGGAGGCGGTACTCACCCCAAGCCCGGCCGCAAGGCGCCGGCGTGAACTGCTGGTGTCTCCACCCATGGAAGAACAGCTTGATTTTAAAGAACTGGCTGTTGATCCGAATACCAACCTAAACCCTAAATACACTTTTGAATCTTTTGTGGTGGGCTCGTTTAACGAGCTTGCTCACGCGGCTGCCCAGGCTGTTCTTAAAAACCCCGGCACAACTTACAATCCACTCTTTGTCTACGGTGGGGTTGGATTGGGGAAAACACATCTTTTGCAGGCCACCGGCAACGCGGTCGTTTCGCAGCACAAAAGTCTCGCCATCAAATATGTAACCGCTGACCGTCTGGCCAATGAAATCGTTTCATCGATCCTTGGTGGTTCCATCGACCAACTAAAGAACGACTATCGAAGAATCGATCTTCTAATTGTTGACGACGCGCAGTTCCTGTCGGGGAAAGAAAAGGTACAAGAAGAAGTGTTCCACACCTTCAATGTACTCTACCAGAAAAACAAGCAAATTATTTTCTCTTCGGATCGACCGCCAAAGGCCATCCCCACGCTGACTGAACGGCTCCGGTCTCGCTTTGAGGGCGGAATGGTGGCTGACATAAGCTATCCTGATTTTGAGACTCGTCTGGCGATCGTCAAAGCGAAGGCCCGAGAAAAAGAGCTCGCCCTTGACGCTGAGGCTGCCGCATATATCGCGACCCATTTCCAGAAAAACATTCGAGAACTGGAGGGGGCGCTAAACCGGGTGGCGTCGCAGGTTCGGGTGAGCCGCCAAAGTCCAACGGCTGCCTACGTCCAAAAATATCTGGCATCGATCATCAATGAACCCCGAAAAAACACCTCGCCCAAACAAGTAATTAAGGCGGTGGCCGAATTCTACGATCTTTCCGAGCGGGATCTTATCGAGCGTGGCCGCAAAAAAGAAATAGTACATCCGCGGCAGATCGCGATGTTTCTCCTGCGAGAAGAATTAAAAAACTCTTACCCGTTTATTGGTATGAAACTCGGCGGTCGCGACCACACTACAGTCATGCATGCGTACGACAAAATCAGCAAGGAGTTTGAGGAGAATGAAAACCTGCGCCGGGAAATACATCTCATTAAAGAACGCATCTATAACGTGTAGATGGGGTGGGGGATAACGCCTGTAAAAACTCCTGACAAAACAGTATTTTTTGGGGTCGCCATATTTCTCCACCGAGCACACAGCGGGTTACCAGAACTTACCCACCACCATATCCACTGCTATATATAAGTAAGCGCGCCGCGTAATTTTCAGATGTTTAGTAATAATATTTAGTTAGTACTATACGGATATGAGATTTACTTGCTTGCAGGAAAACCTACAAAACGCGTTGAGTGTTGTAGAGCGCATTGCGGGACGCAATGCCGCACTACCGATTTTGAGCGCCGTGCTCATAAGTACGCACCAGAATCGTCTACAGTTTGTGGCTACCGACCTGGAGCTTGGTGCAACAACCTGGTGCGCTGGAAAATTAGAAGGCGAAGGGCGACTCGCCCTGCCCATGCGTCTTATTACCCAGTTTGTCTCTAATTTCATTCCCCAAACGAAACTGCAGCTTGACTTTAATCCACCCCACCTAACCGTTACCACCGAAAATTCTAAGGCCACGTTCCGGGGCCTGGACACCAAGGACTTTCCCATTATTCCGGCATTCACACCACTCCACGCCGTAACCGTCCCAGTCAAAACACTTCTGCACGGTCTGGGGCAAGTTCTGCCCGCAGTAGCCACCCACGAAGCACGACCGGAAATCAACGGCGTGCTGTTCGCTATATCCAAAAACGAACTCAAGCTTGCGGCGACTGACACATTTCGGCTGGCTGAAAAAATAATTACCACCCAGGCGCCTGACGACAACGTAAGCCGGGCGGCCCGCGTCATCGTCCCACACCGAACTCTCCACGAAGTCGTGCGCATTTTTAGCGCCGGCACCGAAGACATCCACATTGACGTCGGCGAACATCAACTGTGCTTTCATACTCCGACAGCCCAGCTTATTTCACGGCTCATCGCGGGCGAGTACCCAAACTACGCCGCGATTATACCAACCAAGTTTCAAAACAATACCGTGGTGGCCTCAAAAGCTTTTGCGGGTTTGGTCCGGGGCGCAGCGATCTTCGCCACCAAGCTAAATGATATTCATGTCGGGATTGAAACATCGAAACGCGCGGTGCGTGTTTCGGCCGTCGACCCAGATAAAGGCGACCACACCGCCACTGCGCCGGCCGAAATATCCGGTGAGCCGCTGGAGGCCAGCTTCAATTACCGGTACTTACTAGACGGCATTGAGGCCATCCCCACCGACAACCTTGAGTTCGCAGCCACTTCCGCTTCCACCCCAGCGGTGATCAAGCCGCGCGGCGACCCAAGTTTTATTTATGTCATCATGCCGATTCGGCGCAGTTAAGATATATTGGCGTCAGTGTTTACTCCACTTCAATCCGATCTGGAAGAACGCATGCGCCGCCTCGGAGCACGGCGTCAAACCGCCGAGCGCGACATCACGCGCGAAACGCGCAGAGCCGCGGCGACGCTTGAAGTTTCCGCACACGTTATTCAGGCCACGCTCCAAGGGGCAGCCGCCACGGTCAGGTGCAGATCCGCCGCGGCCGCGAGCTTTCTCTACCTTCACCGGGTTGAATTCCAACAACGCCTTTCCGAACAGCTTTTCATCGCTGTTCGGAATGTGCGACTTAGGACTTAAATTCCTCGTTTAGAGGCAGACGGGTTCGTTCTTAAGCCACCTCGCCCCCAACTTCGCCTAGTCCCGACCGGGCTTCGCGAAACCAGAACAGTTCAAGGGGTATCCTGACCCCGTGTACTTTCCCCGTCACGCCCGGGGCGCTTCCCGCCGTCGCAGAGGCCACTGGCTCTGCCCGTGGGACTTTACTGCACCGAAAAGACAAGGTTCTGCTCGGTTTTGTTTCCAACCGTGTCCGCGGCCTTAATAATCGCTTCGTGTTCGCCTGCTCCCAGCGTGTCTTTCCGCCAGCCGAAGCGGTAGGGCGGGGCGTCTTTTTCACCGGCAAATTCTCCGTCGAGGTAGATCTGGACCGCTGTGATCGGGTAGCGAGCCTGAATTTCCACCTGGATAATAACCGGATCTGTTGTTACGACGCTCCCGCTAGGCGCAAGCACGGTCAGTCTCGGGGTCGTCTCCGGCGTGTGGACATCGTCGAATTCAGTGGGCGGCGCGGCGGAGGGAATTAACTCCGGATGGGTCTGCGCCCACCCCTGAAGCGCGCTTTCCCAGTTGTTGTACTGCGGGTCACTGGCTGGATCTGACGGTGGCGGGCCGCTGGGGTCGTCTGGATTTACCGCCGCAAGAATCGTGTGCAGCCCTGGAAAGCGGCGGCGCTCGATTAGTTCCGGCGGCGTATACTGGGTCGCGATTTTTCCGGAAATGCGGTCAATGGCCACTACGGTCTCGACGTACGGTTCGCCCTTAAGGACAGATTTTTCGGCCGGCACCGGGTCTGGTTTCGTAAATGTCTCGGGCGGCGTTCCCGCGAGCGCCTCCTCCATAAATTTATGCCAAATCGGCCCGGCCGCTTGCACGCCGGCTCCGCCCTTCGTCATGGGCTGGCCATCGTTGTTGCCGGTCCAAACTCCGGCGGCCAGGCTCGGCGTATACCCCACGATCCAGGCATCGCGGTAGCGTTCAGTGGTTCCGGTTTTTGCCGCGACCTGACGGTCAGGAAAGAAGAGCGGCGAGCGTGCTCCGAAAACCGGGGCGCGGGCGGCATTATCCGAAAGGATGTCGGTAACGAGACGGGCGACCTGCGGTTCCAGCACGCGCCGCGCGCCATCCCGCCACGCTTCGAGCGTTTCGTCGTTGGGCCCCCCCACGCGTAAGATGCCAACTGGCGGGTGGCGCACCCCTTCTTGGCTGAAGACGCCGTACGCAGAGACGAGCTCCATCAATTTCACCTCGCCCGCGCCGAGCACGAGCGCGAGCCCGAAACGCGAGCGGTCGGCGAGCGTGGTGATGCCCAAGGCTTCGGCGGTGGCGATGGTTTTGTCAATGCCGGCGAGGTAGAGCACTTTGACCGAAGGGATGTTAAGCGACTGCGCCAAGGCCTGGCGCATGGTAACCGGACCGCGGAATTTATCGTCGTAGTTGCCCGGCGCGTAGGGTTCCGCGGGGTTGATTGAGAAGTTGGTGGGCACGTCAAAAATAACGGTTTCGGGCGGGAAGCCTTTTTGGAAGGCGGTCGCGTACGCAAGAGGCTTGAAAGCCGAGCCGGGTTGGCGGGGGCGGAGTGCTACGTTGACATTGCCGTCGTGCTCTTGGTCAAAATAGTCCCGAGACCCCACCATAACCAACACCTGGCCGGTTTTGGGGTCGATGGCCGCGAGGGCCGCGTTGGAGGCTTGGTAGAGTTTTTCATTGCGGGTCGCACCCTCGCGCACCGCGCGCTCGGCGATGTCTTGGAGCCTCGCATCGAGAGTGGTGACGACAGTCAGACCCCCGCGCTCGATTGCTTCCGGTCCGTATCGCTCTTCCAGTTGACTGCGGATCCAAAAGACGAAATGAGGCGCCCGGATGTTCTCGCGGCGCGGCCGGAATGCCAGCACCTCGGTTTTGGCGCCGTCCCGATCGGCCTCGGCAATGTACCCTTGTTCGGCCATCTTCGCGAGAATGAAGTTTTTGCGGGCCATGAGTTCTTCGGGTTGGTTGCCGTACGGAGAATAGTATGACGGTGCCTTGGGAAGAGCGGCGAGCGTTGCCGCTTGCGCCAGCGTCAAATCCTTGGCGGACTTGCCGAAATAAGTTTGACTTGCCGCTTCAATGCCATAAGCGCTGGCCCCATAGGGGATCTGGTTTAAGTACATCGAAAGGATGTCGTCCTTGCCATAGAACCACTCGAGTTCAACCGCCAGCACGACCTCTTTGATCTTGCGGGCGAAGGAACGCTTGGAGGTCAAAAGCGAGTTCTTGATGAACTGTTGGGTGATGGTGGAGCCGCCTTGGCTGATGCGTCGGCCGCGGAGGTTCGAGAGTGCCGCCCGGAGGATGCCGCGCATGTCTATGCCGTGGTGGCGGTAGAAGTTGGCATCCTCAATGGCCACGGTGGCGTCTTTGACCGCTTGGGGGATGTCAGAGGCTGGAATGAGCGTGCGTTTTTCTTCGCCGTGGACTTCATAGAGCAATGTTTGGCCGGTGCGGTCGTAGATTTTGGTTGATTGCGTGAAACGTACTTGCCCGAGCGCTTTGGGGTTCGGGAGGTCTTTGGCGACATATAGAAATACGGCCGCGACCAACAGCGCCCCCAGGCCCAGCAGAAGGAAAAAGGCCCTCACGAGTTTTCGTAAGGGGTGTCGCCGGGGTTTGGGATGGCCGGATGCTGGCGGCATATCGTTACAAAGACGCTACCACATTTTCGAGCAAGGATCAATAAAAATCGAGAGGGCGCAGCCGCGGCTGCGCCCCAAGGGTTACGCTCCTCGGAGCGGAAGACGAGGAGGTTCGAGTTCGCGCATCGCGCATCGGTAGCTCTCCCAGATGGCCTTCGGGACATCCTCTCCAAGGTGCGGAACCGAGAACGGTTGGGGCTCGATGAGGGCGCGATCCTCGAGGAGGTGCAGACGGTTCTCCGACCGCACTCGCACGCGCTCGTCCGCAACCAAGCAGATGCCGTGGGGGAACAGGAAGTAGAAGTAGTCGCGGTTGATGGGTGCGGCAAGCAGCGTCCATTCGTGCGGGTTCCGTTGCGAGAACCCCGGCGCGACCTGACCGACGTGCTGGACGACCGTTTGCGATAGGTCCCGGATGCGCTCGACGGCGAGGACGTGCCACTCGGCTGGGTGCAGGTACTTCCACAAATCCCACCCGGGCGGGATGAGCGGGAACCACAGCTGTCGGTAGGTTGGTCCGGCATGGGTCTGGCCGAACCACTGCACCGTGCGCGTTAGCTGCTTTCTGCCGCCGACCCGAAACAGCACGTCGAGCATCCGCGGCCGCGGGATCGTTGGCCAGCGTTCTTCGTTTGGCGTCTCGTTAATGAACTGCAGGAACCCGAGCGACGTCGGCTCTGCGTACGGGTCGAACCGATACATACCACCCATGATAAGCCCCCTTATTCGACAGGTTTCTGTGCGGTTTATGATACACGACTCTGCCAACTCGTCAACCAAGCGCGCGTTGTTTTCTGCGGTGCGGACGGGTACAATGGCGCCATATGGGCGACGCCATTCAACAACTTCTTACCCACAGCGTTGAGACGGTGATCGAGCGTGAGCACCTCGAGAAACGCTTGCGAGCAGGCACACCATTGCGCGTCAAGCACGGGATTGACCCGACCGGGCCGAAGATTCACCTGGGGCGGGCGGTGGTATTGTGGAAACTTCGCGAATTTCAGGACTTGGGCCATCACGTCGTCCTTATTGTGGGGGATTACACCGCGCAGATCGGCGATGCCTCTGATAAAACGCAGCGGCGCGCGCCGCTCACCACAAAGCAGGTTCAAGAAAATCTCAAGGGGTACCTGGACCAGATTGCGAAAATCATTGACGTTGCGAAAGCTGAGGTGCGCTACAACAGCGAGTGGCTCGCAAAACTTGACGGGCAAGACCTCGTTGCGCTGGCGCGCGAATTCACCGTGTACCAAATGCTCGCGCGGCGGAACTTCAAGGATCGGTTCGACGGCGGCCGCGAGATTGGGCTCGACGAATTTTTGTACCCCTTGTTTCAGGGATACGATTCGGTTGCGGTCAAGGCCGACGTGGAGATCGGCGGTTCAGACCAATTATTTAATCTCACCGCCGGCCGAAAAATCCAGGAGCATTTTGGCCAGCCGCCCCAGGACATTTTGACGACCAAGATGTTGATCGGCCTCGACGGTCGTAAAATGTCCACGTCCTGGGGCAACGTGGTGAATATCACGGATTCGCCGACAGATCAGTTTGGCAAACTCATGAGCCTGCGTGACGATTTGACGCCCGAATACCTCGAACTGGCTTCGGGGTTGCCAGCATCCAAGGTCGCCGAACTCACTGCCGCGCTCAAGGCAGGCACAAGCCCCCGCGATATCAAGGCGCAGATGGCCGAGGCGGTGGTGGCGCGGTATCACGGCGAGAGCGCTGCCCGGCGCGCAGCAGCCGAGTTCAGTGCGGTGTTTGGCGCCGGCGGCTTCCCGGAAGACGCGCCGCCGGTTGCGGTGTCAGCCAGGGAACAAACCGCGCTGGAGCTGGTGATGGCTTCGGGACTTGCGCCGTCAAAGTCTGAAGCCCGGCGGCTCATTGCGCAGGGCGCGGTGGAGCTCGACAAGAGCATACTGAGAGACGCAAACGAGCGAGTTATTGTCCGGTCAGGTAGCCAGTTGCGCGTGGGCAAACACCGGTTTGCAAAAATTGTGCTCGCGGACAATGATTAAGCGCATTGGGCGGATGTACGTGGTATTGAGCGAAACGACCGGCCGGAACCTTGTTGACCGCGAAGAGAGTCAGCCCCCAAACAACCCACGCGTTCTTTTTACCTCAAACCAGAGAGGAGGGGAGGGATGGCGAGTGTGCGAATCATCGGCATCGGGTCGTATCTTCCGGCGCAGCGGCTCTCGACAGGAGCGGCGGTTGAGCGGATTAAGCGGGCCGGCGGCGAAGCGGATACCAGCAGTGAGTGGATTCTCCGGCGCACGGGTATTGCCGAGCGCCGCATGGCAGAGACGTTGCCCACCGTCAGCCTCGCTTTCCGAGCTTCGGTGCGGGCGCTTAAGCAGGCCGGACTGCGGCCAAAGGACCTCAACCTTATTTGCGTCCCGACTATCACCGCCGAGGAACGTCTGCCTATCACCGCCCCAGAGTTGCAGCGCAAACTCGGTGTTTCACGACTCGGCAGGCCGGCGTTTAACATATCCGCCGCGTGTTCAGGGTTTGTATATGGATTGGCGGTGTTGGTCCCCATGATGCGCGACAGCCCCCGATATCAACGCGCACTCCTTGTTTGCGCTGAGCGACTTTCTCGGCACATCAACTGGAGCGATCGGGGCACTGCCCCGCTGTTCGCCGACGGTGCCGGAGCGGTAGCGCTCGAGCGAACCGATGAGGATGGCGTAGGGGTGTTGGCTGTCAATATTGGCGCCAACGGCGAGGCGGGGACGGCCTTTACGTTGCCAGTACAGGGATCCATTACTATGGATGGGGCGCGAGTGTTCGAACTGGCGGTTGAGGCCATGGTATGTGCGAGTCGAGAAGTGCTCGCTGAAGCCAAGCTCGCCACCACCGACCTTGCCGCTATCGTCCCGCACCAAGCCAATCTGCGGATCATGACCGCAGTGGCAAAACGTCTTGGCGCCGCGACCGACCAGCTTATCACGACCATTCGCGAGCACGGGAACACTTCGGCCGCTTCGATCCCCCTTGCGCTCGACTGGGCGGTCAAGCAAGGACGGATAAAACCAGGCGATTTGGTACTCACCCCAGCCTTTGGTGGGGGAGCTACGTGGGGCGCGGCGCTCATCAGATGGTAATTCAGGGGGGCGATCCTCGAGGATCGCCCCCCCGCTTTGCCTTGTTATTGACCCCGTACTACAACGGTGGAGCTAAGCTGCAAGGTCTGTGCGTCCATAACTGGTTTGAGCGTTGAGTCAAGAGCAAGTAGCTGTGTCGCGTTGTAGTACGGGGGTTGACAGGATTCCCGATGCCCCTATAATAGCGGTACTTATTATTTATGTTCGTGGTTATGTCCCATATGACGCACGATCTTCTTGGGCGCGAGACGCTTCTTGCCGATCAGCTGGAAGAAGGAGCGATTCCGGGGGTTAGTCCGGAAAGCGATCCTGAAATGGAAGGGGAAGGGGAGGAGGACGAGGAAGCTGAAGGCGAGGGCGAAGTCGTATAATCTGGACCCGAATACTCCCACAGACGCCGCACTTGGTGCGGCGTCTGTGGCGTCTGGGCGCTGGTCAGCGTTCGCGCCACGCGCAGGTAATGGCGCACGCCAGCGCGTCGGCCACGTCGTCAGGCCGGGGCGGCTTGGCAAGGCCCAAGATTAGCGCCACCATTTTACCCACCTGTTGCTTTGAGGCTCGGCCGAAGCTGGTCAGTGATTGTTTGATGGTGCCCGGAGATATGGCGTCGACCGGAATTTTGAGTCGCGCGGACGCGGCCAGCACCACGCCGCGCGCTTCGGCCACCGCCATCGCGGTTTTCACGTTTTTGGAAAAAAAGAGCTCTTCGACCGCCACGCGGTGAGGCCGGTGGCGCTTCAGGATCTGTTCGAGGGCTGTCTGCAGGCGAGCGAGGCGCTCGGACCGGTCAGCGCCGGCCGCCGTGGTGATGAGGCCGCAGGCGCGCAGTGCTAACTCGCGGCGCTTCACTACCACCACTCCGTAGCCGCACCGCGCGGTGCCGGGATCAATGCCCACAATGATCCGGCCGCGCGTCGTTTCAAGCGGCATAGTAGACTTTAGCCACGTCGTCGCTTTCGTCCAACGCTTCGGAGAATTGCCGAAGCCGTGTCGACAGCGCGGGGTCAACGGTCTGCGGGGTTTTTGCCAGCCACTCAAGCTCAGACTCAGCGACCTCTATGTTTTTTGTCGCGACCGCCTTTTTGACAGCCTCAAGCTTGTCTGCAGTAGTGACAACAACCAGCGCACCGTCGTCCTCGCGGAGGTCCTCTGCGCCCGCGTCAATGAGGGCGAGTTCGCACGCCTCATCGCACGCGGCCCCCGCTGCGAGCCGCACCACGCCCTTGAGGTCAAACATCCAGCGTACCGATCCGGATTCGCCGAGTTTGCCGCCGTGGTCGGCGAGAATATGTCGTATTTCAGCCAGGGCGCGGTTGCGATTGGCGGTCATGACCTTGACGAGCAGCGGCACGCCGCCCGGACCATAGGCCTCAAGAAGTATTTCTTCAATGTGGGCCGCGTTTTTATCTTCGCCCGTGCCGCGTTTTAGGGCGCGGTCAATATTGTCCGCAGGCATGTTAAGATCGTGCGCTTTTTCAACCGCAATCCGGAGCTTTGCGTTCGTAGCCGGATCGCCGGAGCCGCCCTCGCGGGCAGCCACCGAGATCATCTTGGCGAGTTTCGAGAAATTTTTCCCCTTGCGGGCGTCGGTGATGGCTTTTTGATGCTTCACCTTGGCCCATTTGGAATGGCCGGACATAGCAAGATGAGTGTACCCGAAAGATCGGCGCACGGAAAGGCGCCGGCGTTAGGGCAGAACGCGCGCGTCCTTGACTTTTGTAGATAAAGTACTATCTTTTGTTTGAAAGACGTTCTTTTACAGCGCGGCGTAAACGCGCAAGGAGGCGGGAAATGGACCGGTCTAGAGCCACACGGGTAGTCTATACACCTGCGTATCTCTCTTCATTGATCGCCATGCGGGAATCTGTTGGTTGGGGCTGTACAGTGCCTGGATGTGATGCCGGACGCAGCGAAGGAAGCCGGAACCCTTGGGGCGCCTGTTCCTTTCATAACCAGCTCATATCCATGGCGTTATATCAGGCACGTCGGCGTCGCGTGGCAGTCGTTACCCGTTCTGGAATACCACTACCAGATTCGATGAAGCGAGACGCCAAGGGTAGACCCGTCGCTTCGTCAAGCCGTTTAATTAAGCACGGGGCCTACATCATGTGCCGTGAAGACCTTGAGTGGCTCCGGCATACAGCGCAGCGACTGAGTAAGGCCTGTCAGCGGCGGGTAAGCATGAGCGAACTTATCCGGCTCGCGCTGGGTCAACTCCGCGGCAGGACACCAGAGGAACTTCTTGATCTACGGGAGAAGGCATTCCCGCCTATGCCCTGGCGAGATATTCGGGTGACCCCCTCGCTTCCCAAAAAGAAAGATCTGCGGAGAGGGGCGAGGAGGATGACTAACGCAGTTCATCGGGAGGAGGCTTCGAGATGACGACGGTAGGACCAGAGGCAAGAGCGCAGTGGGATCGTCCGCCGGTTCCATTGGCGGATCCGGAAACAGGCAAGAAGATCAAGTTGCAGCTTCGGGTGATGAGCTTCCATGTGGAGCTCGACAAGCTGCCAGCGAGTATGCTCGAGGTTCACAAGATCTTCACCTCGAGCCGCACCAACAAAAACGCCGAAACATACAAAATGGTTTCGGCCTGGCAGAAGCTGTCGAGGCATGAACGGTACTGGACCACCTTTCAGTTCCAGACCGAGGCCGAATACCTCGTCTACTACGACTTGCCCGATGGGGCAACTCTTGGTAGGTGGTACGTACTCGTTAGTCTCTTCGACCGCGCAACCTTCGTGCTTCTGGGCCCGGATGTCCTTTACTTCATGACCCAGGTTGTCATGGAGTATCAGTCCGACACCGATACGAGAAAGAATGACTACCAGGCCATCTTCGATCAGTATTGTCGCGTCCACGACAGCTTCGACAAAGCCGCGTTTTACAAGGTGATGCGCGGCTATGTTGAGGAGAAGTATCCAAAGCGTCAGGCTGGCACCGCTGGGGAAGGTCGAGAGAATGGACGCGGTCGAGATGTGCTTCGCCCCGGTAGGCAGAAGGAACGGGTGGTCACCCATGCGCCCAAGGGCCAGAAGGTGGGGCCGACGATCGAGTTTGACTTCGCATGGAAGGAGCGGAGATGTCCTTCCTGCGCGGCAAAGATCACGGTCATCAAGGCCTTCCAGGAGCACGCGTTGCTCCTTGAGGGCATCATCCGGAAGAAGCTCGGGAGCAAGCACGTGCCCCAGCGGCCAGCGGTGCTCAAGGATCTTTAAGGAAGGAGGGACGAACAAAGGAGAGACCGACCCAGGCAGTATGCTGGGTCGGTTTTTGTTTGTGTTTATGTGCGGGTGTTCGCAACTATCCCGCGCGTATAAGAAACCGCGAGACGAACCCGCCGACGATGGCGCCGCCAACGAGGATGCCGACGCCAAGCAGCCACGGCGGGATATTAGCTGGTTGACCCGGCAGGGTGGCGGCGAGGAGCTGCGAGGTGGTGGCTGAAGAGGTTGGATTGGGCGTTGTTTCGTCAGGGTTCGCCACAGCCGTTTGGCCGGCGCGTTCGGGCGAGGGTGAGGCCAACGTGGGCTGGGATTTTGCTATCGGCGGTGGCGGAAGCGACAGTGTGGCTGGTAAGAGCGTCTCGGTTCGGCCTTCATACTCGGATTCGGTATCCGGTGGTGGCTGGGGTGGGGGAGGAACTGCTGGCGGCGGCTGCGTCTTCGGGGCAATTTGTTTTTCCGCAAACACATTCGTTGCGGCCGGGGTTGGTTGGTAGGTCCAATGCCACGATCCGCCGGCCTCTTTGGCATAAGCAGCGCCTTCAGGCGCTTTGCCGAAGGTTACGACTTCAATAAACTCGCCTGACGGCCACATCAGCTTCACTTCATCGCCCGTGTTGGTAAGTGCGATTTTTGAAACCGCGCGTGGCACGAGCATGTATCCAGACGGCGCTATCATAGTTTTATCCGGGAACGTATACACGCCGCCCGCGGTGCTGTCGTCGAGCATGAGCCCGCTTATATCCGCTTCCTGGTTTTCAAGGTTCATAATCTCAATCCACTCACCCTTAGCATCGTCGCCAACCGGGTCCGGCAAAAACTCCGAGAGTGCCACGCGCGGCAATGGCTTGGGCGGTGGTTGCGGATTCGAGCTATTCGGTGGAGGCGGCGTGGGCGATGCGGGTTCTGGCGGAGGAGGGGTGGGCGGTGGCGGCGCTACCGCGGCCACGACGCCCGGCGTGCCGCCGTCTGTCGAACCCTCTTGCCACGGTGCGGTTGGGTTCGTGCAGGGGTCCGCGCGCTCGAGCGATCGACCGTTTCCCTTGGCTCCCATACCTGAATCGTAGGCGGTGGTCGCCACGACTGCGCCGCCGTCGATAAGCTGGAGGGTGGAACTCGTGTTTTTGAGATTCATCACCGTATCCATGACCGTGCCGGGAACCCCCGGGTGTTCGGCAAGGAACGTCGGCGCATCCGCGGTAAGAATGAGGACATTGTTTTGATTGAGTGTGGTACTGCCCTGCACCGGATCGTTCAGGATATGATTCGCGCCGTCGTTGAATCGCCAGCTGCCGCTGCCCGAGCCGGTGGCAATCGCGATCGCATCCGGTCCGCAATTCACAACCTCTACCCATTCGCGGTCAGTATCGTTTCCCGGCAGGTCGTACATGATTTCCGAAAATACGAGCGCCGCCCCCGCCGACGCGGGGGCGGCGCTGAGAGCCGCCACCGTAACGGCGATCAGTACGAGACTGCGCTTGTGCATACTAGATTCCGCGCTTCGCAAGGCGGCATGCCCGATCACAGCCCGCCCACATTCTGCGGCAGCATGGTTTCGTCGTGGTGCTGCCGGGCGCGTTGAACCGCGGCTTCGTAACACGCCAGGATTTGCTGTTTGGCATGGTTGGGGTTCGGCACCTGCTTGAAGCAGAATTTTTCTTCTTCGCCCGCAGTCTGCACTTGGAGTTCTCCGAAATCAAAGAGCGTGGGTACTAGCCCGTTGATGTGGGTGGAGACGTCCTGCACTTTTAAGATATTGAACTCAGCTATTTCACGCCGGAAGAGCCCCTTCTGTTCAATGGCAATTACGCGCTCTGACGTTACGATCCAGACGTCGAGATAGTAGTCAACCACCACGGCGAAAAAGGCGAGCCAAAGCGCGAGGTAGTATAGGCTCGCGGCGAAAGCGATGAGTTGCACCCCGCCCCCTAAGAGCGCCGGCCAGAACTGTTGTAGCGCCGCCACCGCCGCGACCGGCCCCAACGCCAACAAAGTAGCGAGCGCAATGTAAGCTGCGGCAATCAGCCAATGCCGGCGCAGCACGAGGAGAGGTTCTTCATGGGGGCGGAGCTGAATCATGGGGTAAGATGTGCGAATAGTTCCGCCAGGTTGTCCCACGGTACTGCCATGAACGAAGCGATGGCGCTAGCGATCAGCACGGCGGTGGCAACGAGGAACAGAGAAGCCAGCCACACGCCCAGGTCTCCCGGGATGCGGTAGGTGAGGAAATGCCAGGCAATGGCAGCCGCGGCTGCGAGCGCGGCGGCGAGGATGAAGAGAAAGATGATGGCGGCGATGAGAAACATACGGGGGATGTTTTTTGAATTTCGGTCAGAGCAATCTCGCCACAGCACCTTTACCAAGGTGCGCATACGCCTTGGCCGTTGCCGTCCTTCCCCGCGGCGTGCGCTCAATGAAGCCAAGCTGCAACAAGTAGGGTTCGTATACGTCTTCGATGGTGCCTTCGTCTTCAGCCGTGGCCGCAGCGAGGGTTTTAAGGCCCACGGGCCCGCCGCGGAACTGTTCAATGAGCGCGGTCAGCAATCTGCGGTCAGTGGGTTCAAGTCCTTCAGCGTCCACTTCCAGCATGCGGAGTGCCTCGCGGGCGGTGTCGGGGCTCACGACAGTTTCCCCGCGCGTCTGGGCGAGATCGCGGACACGTTTTAAGAGGCGGTTGGCGGTGCGCGGGGTGGCCCGGCTTGAAACCGCGATGAGTCGGCGCGCCTCGGCGGCCAGCGTTATGTTGAGTAGCCGGCTCGACCGCTCAAGAATCTGTTCAATTTCCGGAGCTTCATAGAAATCGAGCCGCCAGGTGGTGCCAAAACGGCTGCGCAGCGGCGCCGAAAGCATTGCTGGTCGAGTTGTGGCGGCAATGAGGGTAAAAGTTGGGAGCTGCAGCTCGAGCGTGCGGGCGCCCGGGCCCCGGCCCAAGATGATGTGGAGCGATCGGGCTTCCAGCGCCGGGTACAGGAGCTCTTCGACAGGCTTGGCAAGCCGGTGGATTTCGTCAATAAATAGGACGCTCTTTTCCGCAAGGTTAGTGAGGATTGCCGCCAAGTCTCCGGTTCGTTCAATCGCCGGGCCGGTTGTGGGCGTGAGAGCAGCTCCCATTTCAGCCGCAATGAGGTGAGCGAGACTGGTTTTCCCAAGCCCCGGGGGCCCATAGAAAAGTAGGTGGTCCAAGGGTTCACCTCGGCTCTTGGCCGCCTCAATGGCGACCCAAAGGTTGGCTTTGAGTTTTTTCTGGCCGATGAACTCTTGCCAGTTCCGCGGTCGGAGCGTGGCGTCAAGCACCGGGTCAGGGCTGCTTTTTTTGGCGTTTTGAGGTACCATACAGGGCTTGACAGGTGACTCCATTAGCGCTACAATGGGGTGTCCTTAGAAATTCGTTTGAGCCGCCTTGTTCTTTTGGAAAGGCGGAGTGTGGGTTTACCCAACGCACCAGAAGGCCATCGGCTCCTGCCGGTGGATGAATAGTTGGTGCGTAGGCCTTCGGTGCGGGGTTCCGCCCCGCCACCGAAATGAGAGGTGCCGCCGACTCCCATCGGCGGGGCTCCACGTTCAGTATACTCCTGTTTCTCACGGGCTCGATATTTCGGAATGTCGAGATGTCGCGTTTCGTGGGAGGCGCCAATCTGTAGGCAATTGGGGTACGGGTTTCACTCGAACCCTCTGGGGGCGAACTGCAGACGGATGTTCTGGTTTCGACTGGGGCATATCTCGGGTTCGCTCTTTACCTCCATCCCTCGGTGGTGGGGAAATTGCCTGCAGGTTGGCGTTGACGCAGACGTTCTTTCAATTTGCAGTAGATCGTTCGGGTTTCGACCCGGACCAGGATGCGTCCGAAGGGCGCGGGAGGTTAGAGATGAGACAGCAGAGGCACCCCTTTGATTCCGGGTGTTCGCAGTGTCGGTTAGCTAAACGTAGGACATGGCTATTAATTTGGATAGCTTTCGGCGCGGCCCCGGCGACGTTCGGTGCAATGCTGGTTGGTTGGGAGGCCGGCGCGTTCGCTGGTGGTGTGGTTGGGGTGTGCAGCGCGCTGGGCGCACTTATCTCCGTGAGGGGCATGGGTAAGCACAACGCTCATGTGATCGGAGGAAGCCATGAAGGCAGCGGCGGGACAAGAGGGCGGTAGCAAACACCACGACCCGCAGTGTTGGAAGTGTAAATGGTTCGGACGTCTCAGCGCGATATCTGTTTGCTCGGCAGTCGGCACTATGGCGTTGTTTTGGGTCGGATTGTTCTTGGGCAACCCCTTTTTGATTTTTGGCCCCCTGATCGGATTCGTCGTCTTTGGCGTCTGTCTGATCGGGCTGGTCTTCATCTTCCGCCGCGGGGGTCATCGCATTCATGCGGCACCGCAGCGGGGATAAACGAGTCAGGCTTGCCGCCTGCGCGCGAATGCGCGCAGGCGGCTTACTTTTTTGCAAAGAACGCAGGATGTTCGTTCGGAATAATGAATCCCCGGGGCGTTCCGGTCCCTCGACAAACTCGGGACATCGGAACGCCCGTTCGGCCGGGCCAACGACAAGCAGTTGTCGTTGGCCGCGCGGCCTCACCCCACCACCCGCTCCATTTCTTCAATCGTCGTAATTCCCTCAAGCACCCGCAAGAGTCCGTCGTCGCGCAATGTTACCATGCCCTGTTTTAACGCAGCGTGCTGGAGGCTGGTTTCGGTCGGTTGCGACAAAATAATTTTCTCAATTTCTTCGTCAAACCGGAACATTTCATAGACCGCAATCCGGCCTTTGTAGCCGGTGTTGTGACAGGCCGCGCAGCCCTTGGCGCGGTAGAGCGCAAGGGGCTTTTTCAGGTGTGGTTGCGCCACTGCTTCTGGTAACCCCTCAATCATTTCAAAAAGTTCGTGCTCGAATTTCTTGTCCGGCGGGTACGACTCTTTGCACTTTTCGCAGAGCCGTCGTACGAGCCGTTGCGCCATCGCAAGGTTGATGGCCGGGGCAATGATGGGCGGTTTGGCGCCCAGATCAATCAAACGCGGCACCGTGCCGGCCGCATCGTTCGTATGCAAGGTTGAAAACACGAGGTGCCCGGTGAGTGAGGCGTGCAGTGCCGCCTCGGCGGTTTCCAAATCGCGAATTTCTCCCACCAAAATTACGTCCGGATCTTGGCGCACCACGGCGCGCAAAGCATCGGCAAAGTCGTATTTGTTCGCCGGATCAATCTGCGTTTGTTCAAGCCCGGCGAGGTGGTATTCAATCGGGTCTTCGATCGTGATGACTTTGATTTCAGGCGAAGCGATGCGCTTCAAGCACGCGTAGAGCGTGGTGGTTTTGCCCGACCCAGTCGGGCCGGTGGTCAAAATCATGCCGTTCGGTTCTTTCAGTTCAGCCTCAAGGAGGTTCAGCAGGTCTGGTCTCAACCCGAGCGAGCTTAGTTCAAGCGCCACCCGGTTGGGGTTAAGTACGCGCAACACCACGTTTTCGCCATACTCGCCCGGCAGCGTTGAGGTTCGGATTTCTATTTCTACTCCGGCGGCAGCAATGGAGAACCGACCGTCTTGGGGCGACTCGGTTATGTTGAGCTTGAGACCCGAGAGCAGTTTGATGCGCTCGGTGAGCTCTTTATTTTCTCCGGTTGGAATTTCGGTAATGTCTTCCAGTACACCGTCAAGGCGCAGGCGAATCTTGCCTGCTCCTGCGGCAGGTTCGATGTGCACGTCGGAAGCGTCAAGCGCAAGCGTGCCCGCCAAGAGCACCTCGAGGGCGTCCGTGGCCTCTGCGGGCAGCACGCGTTCAATCTCCCCGCGCAGGGCCGCAAAGGACGTAAGTGTTTTTTGCAGCGCTTCAATCCGCGTTTGCGAAATCGCAACGCGGCCGGTGATGGCTTTTGGTTTCGGTCGGACGTCTCGATAAATTTTCCACGCTTTCTCGAGGCTGGCCCGGGAAGCCACAAACAGGTGCGACTCAAACCCGTCTCCGGCAAGTTGGGCTAAGGTTTTTTTCGCTTCGCCGTCCTTGGGGTCCTCCAGCGCGATTCGCAAGGCAAATCCGGTTCTCTGGACGATGGCAAGTCGCCCTCGCCGCGCTTCGGGTTCGGGGACCATGACGATGGCTTCGGCGTCAATGGGCACGGTCTGCAGGTTCACGTACGGCAGCTGCAGGGACTGGGCGTGCCGCTCGGCCGCGCGCTCTTCTTCGCCGCGGCGTATAGCCTTGAGTTTTGCCTCCTGCTTTTCGGAAGGAAAGTGGAGTGGCATCGGGTAGCGGTGTTGCGCTACCCACTATAGTACGTCAACCGTCCGCCGGGCGTCTACTCGCCGCGCCCCACTTTTCCAGAGATGCGCTCTTGTGCCTCCTCTGGGCCGATGCCCTCAAAACTGACGCGGCTCAGCGCGTCCTCGAGCCGCAGGGCGCCTTCTTCAGCCGCCAGCGTTTCGTGCTCGCGGCGGTCGGGGCTGCCGTAGAGCGCGTGCACGAGATTTCCGTCGGACCAGAGCACGAGGAGCTTCTGGAGCTGGCCGAAATGTTCCCGCAGTTCTTCCACGGCCTGCGGCAGGTCAGCCTCGGTCGTTCCGGTTTTGGAAAAATCATAGGGCTGCAAGGTGGAAACGTAAAGACTGTTGCTTGCCGAAACCGCGGTGCGCGCTAGAATGCGGCCGGCCAACTGCAACTGGGGAATGGGCTTGGGGCCGTAGAGTTCGGCTGCGATCTTGGCGCGCTCGGCCCCGTGGTCCACGAGGCGCGCGGCGCGGTTCAAGGTTGCCGGCGTTGCTGCCGCCAACTGGAAGTTGCGAGTGGCAAGCATGAGGCTCGCAAGCAGGCACGTGGCGATCTCCGGCGTGATGGCCGAAGCGGTGATCAGCTGCATGACGATTTCAGCCACCGAGGCAACGCCCGGTTCGATCACATTGAGTTCGCCGAACTGCTCGTTTTCGGAACGCTGATCAATGTTGATGATCGGGTGCGAGAAAAACAGATCCGGATCGCGCTTGAAGGTTTCTCCCAGGCTGTCCAAATCCGGCACGCCCACGGTGATGACGAGATCGGCTGCCGGGTTGGTTTCGGGAAACGAGATATCAGTCGGCTCAAACCGCCCGTCTTTGGCGCGGAGGTAAATATCAAGGCTGTGGTCGGTTTTTTCATAGTGCAATTCGGCCACGTCTTTGGTCGAGGTGTTGAGCCGGATGATAAATTCGTCGTCCATACCGGCCTCCACCTCCGTCATGACCTGCTTGGGTTGGGGCAAGAATGAAAGTTTTGCCGGGACGGTTACGATCACCGCCGCTTCCTTGCCTTGTCGGTCCAGGTAAAGTCCCAGCGCCAATCCCGCGGCAATTTCTTCGCCGCGGCTTGATGGCTTGGGGAAAATGAGAATGCGCTGGCTTCGCGCTATCAGCTCGGTGAATTGGGATTGGAGGTTGGGATCCATGGGGCGGTAATTTCAAATGCCAAAGCTCAAATGACAAATAAAATCCAAAGCCCAAAGTTCAAAACGGTCTTGTCATTGGGATTTTGAGCTTTGAGCTTGACTTGAAATTTGGATTTTGGCATTTTGATTTCGTTTAGGATGCTGCTCCATTTAGTTCTTTTTGGGCTCTGGGGTCAACCCCGTTAGAAGTTCAACCACGAATCTGTTTTCGAGGGAACCAAGAGGCGAAGCCGACTACGTCTTATAAACATGCCTCATAAGTCGGTCTAACTGAAACTTCTAACGGGGTCAAGTATTGGGGGCATTGACAATGTATAGATTTGTTTGCTATAATGTAAGAGGAAAATGAAGGCCTAGGAAATTGGCTCTACGGCTCAATGGTGGGCCAGACGAGCCGAAATCCGAGGCCAGTCCTTTGAGAGTTCGGTGCGGTTGGCTTTGCGGCGACCAGACGGTCTGCCGCGAAAGGAGGAGCCATGAAGAAGATGAAGATGATGTTGGCGTGGGTGGTGTTGGCGGTCGCGATCGTCGCGGCCGCGCCCATCGGGGCGTGGGCCGCGGGGTACGAGACCCGGTCCGGGTCCACCTCGACCAGCACGACGGACACTGTGTCCGGCGTGCCGGTGCCCGGGGGCGGGACCCGGAACACGTCCACTTCGAACTCGTCCAGCGATTCGTTCTCCCGTTCCCGCCCGGTGTACGATGGCTGGGAGCGGGCGAACATGACGGCCTCGACGGCCGTCAACGTCGTGGGGGCCATGCAGAGTATCACAGGCCTCTTCGGCGGAATGGCGGCCGGGCCGGTCGTGGCCACCCCGACGGGCGTTTACGCGCCCAACGGGAACGGCGGCTACGGCGGCTATTACGGCGGCGGGTACTACGGCGGTGGGCAGCAAGTTCCGCCGCTCGTGTACCAGCGGACCGTCAGCACCGCGGGCCCGCCGGCTCCGATCTGTTATACTTACGCCGGGGTCTGTGACGTATGGACCCCGCAGGGGTGGCAGAGGGTTCCGATGCCGGCAACGCAGCCGGCCCCGATGCCGACCGTTACGGCCCAAGTCGGTCCGCGCTGCGGCTACGAGCAGCGGACCGACGGCCACGGGTTCTACTGGCAGGAGTACGTTTGCCGGTAGGGCCGCGGCCCACCGTTCCTTTCCGTAGTTCTCTCTCCGAGGCGCCTTGCGCAAGCAAGGCGCCTCTTTCTTTACTCCTCGTTAAGCGACGGGGAGAGCTTCGCTCGAAGAATAACCGAGGCGGGACAGTTTCCAGATGGTCATAAGACAACTTGACGTCCTCGGCCACGGTCGGTTAGCATCAGTTATTAACAGTTGTTACCTGCCTTTCGCTATGAGAACACACCGAACCATGACAGTTTCGCTCCCGCCTGAGATGGTGGCGGATATCGAGAAGGTCCGGCGAACAGAGCGGCGCACCCGTTCGGAACTGGTTCGCGAGGCGCTGCGCGTGTATTTCGATAGGATCCGCACGCTTCCGGTGTACACCCCCACTCGTCAGGAGCTCCGAGAGATAGAAAAAGGTCGGGCAGAAATGCGCCGAGGAAATTACTACACCCTCGATGAATTCAGTCGGTGGCTCTTGGGGCGTCCACATAAAAAAAGCCGCGCAAAAACGGTTGCGGCGCGCCCCGAGGCCTGAGCGGGAACGGCTCGACGCGGCGCTCAGGCAGATGCAGCGAGACCCCTTTGGGGGCGACGTAGAACGTTTGGTTTATCAACCCACTGCCTTTCGGCGTCGCGTCGGTGATTGGCGGATTTTCTTTGACGTGGATTTCTCGCGCCGGCTTGTGGAAGTGCGCCTCATCGAACGTCGCGCCACGAGCACGTATCGGCGCCGCAAGTGACCAAATGGACGTTGGGGAAATGAGATTATTTATCCCTGGGCGTTTATAATTTCCCCGTCCTTATGACGATGAGTCGGGGCCTTTTTTATTTCTGCCCCGCTTGCTAGATTGTGGAGGATGCAGGCGTATGAAATTGAGCTTCGCGGCGAGCGTGCCACGCGCAAAGCCGGCCAGATCTTGGGCGAGCTCCTGCGCCAGCAGCCGACAGGCAAGCGGGACTTCGTGCTCGCGCTCGAAGGCGAGCTCGGCGCGGGCAAAACCACTTTTATCCGTGGTCTTGCCAAGGGCCTCGGCATCCGCTCCAAAATCACCAGCCCTTCGTTTCTTGTCGCGAAGCGATACACCATTCCCTCGGCCCGTACGCGCCGGAGATCCTTCGGGCTTCGCCCTCAGGATGACGGGAAGGGGAGAGTGTTTTGGCATTTTGATTTCTACCGTCTAGAACGCCCCACGCAGCGCGACCTTGAGCTCCTCAATTTCCATCAAATCCTGAGCGATCTCCACACCATCGTCGCGATTGAGTGGGCGGAGCGGGCTATGCATTCTTTGCCCGAGAAACGACTTACCCTTCGCTTCACCACTTTGAATTCAAGGGCGCGAAAACTCATTGTTTCAGAATGACAAATGTCAACCCCGTTAGAAAACAAGATTTTGTTTCATCGAAAGCAAGAACTCTTTAGTAGACTGACGGGCCGGAGAAAGTACGACCAACGAGTTTTCTAACGGGGTCAAAGCTCAAATGGCAAATCAAAAGTTCAAATGTCAAAAAAGCGTTTTGGATTTTGTCGTTTGGATTTTTGGTGATTATGTCTATGCGCAAAGTGCCGACCAAGAAAAAAACCGTTGTCCTCATTGATGGCCACGCGCTCATCCACCGCGCCTACCACGCGCTCCCGCCGCTTACGGCAGCGGGCGGAGAAGTTGTGAACGCGGTGTACGGGTTCGTATCGTTGTTGTTCAAAATGTATGAGGACTTGAGGCCCGATTACGTGCTGGCCGCCTTTGATCTGCCCGGCCCCACGTTTAGGCACGAGGCCTTTGAAGCTTATAAAGCCCAGCGCGCCGAGACGCCTTCGGACTTGGACAGCCAGTTTCCCAAGGTTAAAGAGGTCCTTCACGCATTCAACGTGCCGGTGCTCGAAGCCGAAGGGTTTGAGGCCGATGACGTGATCGGAACGCTCGTCGAAAAACTTGAGGAGCGCGATGATGTTCGGCTTGTAATTCTCACGGGCGACCTCGACACGCTCCAGCTGGTCTCGAGTAAAACCTCGGTCTATACGTTGAAGCGCGGTATGTCCGAGACCGTTGAATACACACCCCAGGCAGTGCGGGAGCGCTACGAAGGTTTGAAGCCAAGCCAAGTCGCGGATTTGAAGGGACTCAAGGGTGATCCATCGGATAATATTCCGGGCGTGCCCGGGGTGGGGGAGAAAACCGCTATTCAGCTGTTGCAGAATTTTGGGACGATTGAAAAACTGTACGCGGTTCTCGAAAACACAAAGCCCAAAACACAAAGCCCAAACAAAGCCCAGAGTACAAAACTGTCGCCGAAACTGGTTGAAAAATTGTTAGCGAATAAAGATCAAGCGTTTTTTTCCAAAGAGCTCGCCACGATCCGGCGCGACGCGCCGATTCGATTCCGGTTGGAAGACGCGTCGGTCAAAGGCATTGATCGCGCTAAGATATCGGCGCTGTTTAAGCGCTTTGGGTTCTACACGCTCTTGAAGCGTCTGCCCGGCGAACTCAAGGCCGAGGCGCCGCAAATTGAAACGCGCGAGGCCGCAGCCACCACCATCGCGAAAACCGCAGGCACCTTAGCGCTGGCACTCACCGACTCTGGCACGCTCGACGTCGCGAGTTCCAAGCATGCAGCGACTACGGTGGGTTTTGGGGACATTCCGCCCGAACTGCGCGCCACTCTTTCATCAGCGAACGTGGTGAAAATCTTCCACGACGCCAAGTCAATCTTGAAGCTGCTCCGCCGCGCCGGCGTCAATGTACGGGGCGAGCCGCCAGCCGGCGGATTCGACACCATGGTTGCGGCCTACCTGCTTGCCCCGGGCAGCCGCGATTACTCCCTCGAGCGCCTTGCCTTCCGCGAATTTCGCCGCACGCCCGGCACGCTGACACATCCGGCCTGCCTCGCCTTCGAGCTGGCCGAACCGCTGAAAACTAAGCTCGAGAAAGCTGGCGCGTGGCCGCTTTTTCAAAAGATCGAAATGCCGCTCGTCCCCATCCTGGCCGAGATGGAAGAAGCGGGGATCACGGTTGATGCCACTGCGCTCCGGGAACTTTCGAAAACGCTCTCGGCCGAGCTCAAAAAACGCGCGGCTAAAATCTACAAGCTGGCGGGCGAAGAGTTTAACGTCAATTCCACCCAAGTCTTGCGCAAAATCCTCTTTGAAAAACTTCAGCTTTCAGTCAAAGGCTTGAAGAAAACCCCGACTGGCGAACTCTCCACGGCCGCGGGCGGCCTTGAGAAGCTCCGCGAGGTCCACCCCATCGTGCCCCTTATTTTGGAGTACCGCGAAATTTTTAAAATCAAATCCACTTATGCGGATGCGCTCCCCGAGCTCTTGAGTCCCGAGACCGGGCGTGTGCACACGACCTTCAACCAGACCGTAGCCGCAACTGGCAGACTGTCTAGTTCAGATCCCAACCTCCAGAACATTCCCACCTTCGGCGAATACGGTCAGGCAATCCGGAATGCGTTCATGGCGGCCAGGGGCTATACGCTCCTTGCGTGCGACTACTCGCAGCTGCAGCTTAGAATTGCGGCCTCGCTCGCTAAAGACGAAAAGATGTTAGCTGCCTTCAGGGCAGGCCGCGATATTCATGCGCTTACCGCGGCTGAAATTTTCGAAGTACCCATTGGGAAAGTAACCCCAGAGCAGCGTCGGGAAGCGAAAGCGCTCAATTTCGGGGTTCTCTACGGCATGGGTGTGACCGGCTTTGCCGAGTCAGCCGGCATTGAACGGCAGCGCGCCAAAGAGTTCATCGAGCGCTACAAACGTGAGTTTTTCGGCATCTCGGTATATATGGAAGCAGTGAAAATGCAGGCGCGTAACCTTGGCTACGTCGAAACCTTGCTTGGCCGCAGGCGGTATCTGCCCGAAATTCTGTCCCCCAATAATATGCTTGAGGCCGCGGCTGAACGCATGGCCATCAATCATCCGATTCAGGGGCTGGAGGCGGATATCGTAAAACTGGCGATGATCGAGATTGGCAAACTGCTCCGCGGGCGCGAAGAAGATTGTCGTATGCTGCTGCAAGTGCACGACGAACTGGTGTTTGAAATTAGGCCGGAATTTGTGGCGGAGCTGGCGCCAAAGATTCTTGCGGCCATGGAGGGCGTGTTTACCCTTGAAGCACCGCTGGTGGCCGAAGCAAAAGCCGGAAAGCGGTGGGGGAACATGGAGGAATTTTGAACTTTGCATTTTTAACTTTTCATTTCTTTTGTGCCTGAATTGCCCGAAGTCGAAACCACCGTGCGCGCGCTCAACCGTGCCATTGCTGGTCGGCGGATTCGTTCGGCGTGGGTGGGTTGGCGTCGGCTCTTTGAGCGTTCGCCCGAGCGCCGCGCTCTGCCCGCCGCGCTTGTCGGCAGGCGGATTTATCGCGTTGACCGTACTGGCAAGTTCGTCTGTTTTCGGTTTGCGAGCGGGGCAACTTTGGCGCTCCACCAAAAAATGTCTGGTCGGATCACGATTGGCGCGCCGGATCAGTACGCGCGTTTTACGCTCACGCTTGATGACGGCCGGCAGGTGGTTTTTTCCGACAAGCGTAAATTCGGCCGGGGGTACTTTTACCGACGAGCAATCGGCGAGCCGCTCACTGGTCTCGGGCCTGACGCGGCGGCGCTGGCCGCGGACCCAGCAGCGTTCGGGCAGCGTCTAGCGGCGCGCCGCGGGCGCATCAAATCCGTGTTGCTGAATCAAGCCGTAGTCGCCGGGATTGGCAACATCTATGCGGATGAGATTTTGTGGCGCGCCAAGATTCATCCCGTTCGTCTCGCCTCGGTCTTAACTACTGTTGATCACCGTCGCCTGGCCGCGGCCACGCGCGCCGTGCTTGGGCAGGCGATGCGGCGGGGCGGGACGAGCTTTCGCGATTACCTTGATCCAAATCTGCGCCGCGGTACGTATTGGACCGTGCGCGCTGTCTATCAGCGAGCCGGCGAGCCATGCCGGCGTTGCCGTACGTCTATCCAGAAGGCAACAGTTGGCGGTCGCGGTACGCACTACTGTCCAACCTGCCAACGGGTTTAAAATGGGAGCAGCATGAAGTCTCGACGCCGCCAGATTTTCTTGGCCGTTTCGGTTCCGCTCATGGCGCTGGGGCTGTTAGCTGTTTTTCTGTATGCGCGCGGCCGGTTTGCCGTGGTTAACCGCGGCGCTGCCGGTGCGCCCGCGACCTCGTCCGTTGCGGCAACGCCCACAACCACAAGCCCCTTCACTGGTCTGCCGTGCCCAAACGCCAAGAGTCGGCCCTTGGCCGTGATGCTCTCGGAAGACGATGCCGCGCGGCCGCTTTCGGGCATTACCAAGGCTGATCTGGTGGTGGAGATGCCGGTGGTAACCGGGTTGGTCAATCGTTTGATGGTGGTCTACCAGTGCGAAAGTCCCGCTGAGATCGGCTCGGTGCGTTCGGCCCGGCACGACTTTATCCCGATTGCGGCAGCTTTAGATTCTATTTATGCCCACTGGGGCGGATCGCATTTTGCGCTCGAGCAACTGAACCAGCATGTTATTGACAATATAGATGCCTTGCCCAACCCGGCCGACGCGTTCTTTCGAAAAAAGAACATCCGCGAGCCACATAATGGCTTCACGTCGAGCGAGCGTCTGCTGCGGGCGAGCCGCACGCTTGGCTATCGGACCGAGCTTCGCGACAATGTCGGCTACCCGCATGCTTCGGCGGGCTCGGCCCAAGCTGCGGGCACCACGACCGCCGAGGCAGTAGGGCAGCCGGGGGATCTCACGATAGGCTACCCCAATTCGTTCGAGGTGCGGTTTCACTACGACCCGCAGTCCAAGCAATACCTGCGCTTTCGCGACGGCCGGGCCGAGCGCGACAAACTGGACGCCTCGCAAGTGGCGGTGGCCACTGTGGTGGTGATGCGAGCGGTTTCCTATCAGATTGAAGGCGAATACAACACAGTAAAAATTGAAGGGGAGGGTCAAGCCGCTTTTTACCTCAATGGCCAAGAGATCCGGGGTCGGTGGCAGAAAGATCGGGCCACGCGCGAAAGCCCGCTCAAGTTTTTCGACAGTCAAGGTCGGGAGGTGTTGTTTCAACCGGGCAAGATTTGGATCGCGGTCATCGAACCGGACCGGCCGGTTACGTGGCGCTGAACCAATGGTAATTTTTCTTTTTGGTCCAGACACCTTCCGGAGCCGCGAGAAACTGCGGCGTGTCGTGGTACAGTACCAAGATAAAGTTCCAGAAGCCTGGGGGCTGGCGCGGTTCGCCGGGGGTGAGCTAACCGGGGTAGACATTGGCGTAGCACTGCGGGGCAACTCGCTCTTCCAGAGAAAACGTCTGGTCGTTTTTGAGCGTCCGGACGAAAGCCCAGCTGAAATTCAAGCGCAGCTGATGGCTCTGTTGGGATCGCGTGAGCTTATCGAGTCAACGGATACTGTGGCCGTGGTGTGGTTTTCTGGTTCTCTCCAAAAGGGGTCGGATTTCGCGCGGCTGGCCGCGCGCAAAGGTATCCGGGTTGAATCGTTTGAACTCCTTGGGGGCGCTCCCCTCAAGCGTTGGATTGGGGCGTACGCTCGCGAGCTCGGCGCGACCATCGAGGCCGGAGCGGTGGCTGCGCTCGTGGCAGCGTGCGGCGCTGACACCTGGCGGCTCGCCCTGGAACTGGAAAAGCTGGTTTCGTACGCGGCGGGTAAGGCAGTCAGCACAGCTCATGTGGCCGCGCTTGTGGTGCAGCCGGCCAGCCCGCACGCGTTTGCTTTGGCCGATGCAGTGGCCAAACGAGATCGGTCCAGGGCCCTCGAGCTTTTACACGAGCATCTGGAGGCTGGCGACTCTCCGCAGGCGCTCGTGGGGATGATGGCCTACGCGCTGCGCACGCTTGTTCTCGTGCGCGCGGCCTCGGTTGAACCAGCGGTGCACAAGTCAGGACCGCCAACAGCCATGCTTGTCAAAACCCTCGACTTACACCCTTTTGTTGTTGCCAAAGCCCTCCGGCACATTGAGCAATTTACGCAACCAGAACTCCGCCGGGCAATCCAGTTTCTCGCCGACACGGATTGGCGCATGAAAACCGGCCGGCTCGACCCCGCGTTAGCACTTGAGCGATTCGTGGTGGCGGTAACCAAGTAACAAGTTTAGGCGATCGCCTGAAAATGTTTTGAGTGGCGGGAGGCAAAAAGTAGGACGTCCGCGCACCTTTGGTGCGCGGACGTTGAGTTGTTGGATCGATTCGTTGATTCAGTTGGTCGGCCAATCAAGCGGCGACTCACTTCGAACTTCAATGTTTCGTGCCTGCAGTCGCTTGCGTAATGCGCGATTTGAGACGGCTCGCTTTGTTCGGTTTGATGACGTTGCGCTGGGCGGCCTTGTCAAGGGCCTTGTAGAGTTGCGGCAAGAGCGTTCGGGCCTCATCAAGCTTGCCGGCAGCAACAGCCTTCCGGACGGCTTTGACGGCACTGCGCAATGCTTCTTTGCGTTTGATGTTGCGTGCCCGGCGGCGGACATTCTGCCGGAGGGCTTTTTTTGCAGATGCAGTGATTGGCATAATCGGCGTGAATAGAATATCAGGGGTTTAGAGACTTTGCAATGTTTGCGGCCCGCCCATGTGGGCGGGCCGCTTCAGGAATCGTTTCGGTTACTTCCGTCGTCGCCGCGTAGCCGCGGCGGGGTTGCCTCTGGCTCGATACCGTTCGTCCTCCCGCGCATAGTCTATCGTGTGTTGTTCGGCACGTGCGCGCGCGAGCTGCTTGAGCACGCGATTCAAGATGCCGTCTGCAAACGTGGCCGGGTAGCCAACTACGTTGATGGCGTACTGATACGCCTTGTCGATTAGTTCGGCAAGGCAGTCAGTTTCAGCGCCGTGGATCTCACCGCGCGCGATGAGCGACTCGAGCGCAGCATTCAGCGCGCGAAGCGCGTACTCGACCGGCAGCTGCAGATCTGGGGGTACGCTCGCGAGCCGTTCAGCGATGATGGTCGTCAACTCGCGATCCACGCTTGCGAGGCGGCTTGTCAGTTCGCGGCGGCGCTCGATCAGATGGGCGATAGATCCGTTCGGGTCAACGGCTCTGCGGTTATGCAGCGCGAGCCCATGGTACCAGAGCATGATACGATCAGCGGCGTTTTTCACATCATCGTTCATCACGCTCCTCCGTGCGGCTGGTCAGCCGCGGCGCGCTTGCTTTGTGTGAACACCTGCTCGAACCGCTCGAGCCCGAAAAGCGTACCGATCATCTCTGGTTCGTAGCCGTGCTCAAGCGCAAAGGTGCGAGCCGCCTTCAGAGCCGTGTAGAGCCCCACGGCCTCATCGCTCTGGCCTCGGCCGAGCTCCGTGAGTCGCCTGAGCCGTCGATCCATGTTCCCGATGAGATTGCCGAGCTTGCCGTCGTGACAGAGTTCCTCGAGCATGGCCGGAGAAAGCGAAGCGAGGATGCGATTTTCGATCCGCCAAGCGCGCGTCAGCAGATCGCGGCGGCTAGCGAGGTGCGTCGCAACCTTACTGTCCGGATCCAACTCACGGTTCTGCTCCCCTAGGAACTCTATGATGAGCGCGATCGGCTCAACTACCTGGAAATCGTCCGCATGGTACTCCGGCGCCTCCTGTTCCACTTCGTTTTCAGCCATGGCTTCCCTCCGTGGCTATGGGGTTATGGGAAAGGACTTTCCGCTTCGTTTGGCGTACCCCGGTGCGACAACTTCGATTGTGCCCAGCGGGCACCCCGATTTCCCTTACTTAGGCTAAGCTAAAGCATTTTTACGGCAATACCAGTGTTTTTAATCCCAGCAATCGGCGTCTCCATCGAGAGAGTTGTAGCACCGGGTACGGTAACAGGATTTCGGATAGCGCGCAAGCCCACTGTTTCGTCAAGGCTTCGCAGTGCAAGTACATCGAAATACAGCAGCCATGCAGCCGGTTATCGCCTTCGCGTCCGTACAGTCCGAATCGGCGCTGCTTCGAGATCAAGAATCGCATCGCGCAGTTTTGCCGCTTCTTCAAACCGCCAGTGCCGGACTGTCTCGGCGAGTGCTTGCTTGAGTTGTTTCACCGCAGCTTCACGGTTCTTCGCGTGTTCGGGGTGGCTGCGGATGAGGCTAACCGTACGTTCAATCACGCGCTCGGCTGCGGTTTCTTTTTCTTCTTCGCGCTTGCGCTGGACGATCAACTCGCGGATTTCTTTATCGATGGATTTGGGTGTGATGCCGTGTTTTTGGTTATACGCTTCCTGAACCGCGCGTCGGCGCTCGGTCTCCTCAATTGCGGCTTTCATGGACTTGGTAATGCGATCCGCGTACAAAATTGTAGTTCCTTCGACGTGCCGCGCCGCCCGGCCCATGGTTTGGATGAGCGTGGTCGTATTACGCAAAAATCCTTCTTTGTCCGCATCTAAAATTGCCACGAGCGACACCTCGGGAAGGTCCAATCCCTCGCGGAGTAAATTGATGCCGACCAGCACGTCGTATGCGCCAAGCCGAAGGTCGCGCAGGATTTCGGGCCGGACCAGCGTGTGCAGGTCAGAGTGGAGATACTGCGCTTTGACGCCCTGCTCGGCGAGGTAGTCAGATAATTCCTCCGCCAAGCGTTTGGTCAGCGTGGTTACGAGCACGCGCTGTTTGTTTGCCACTCGTTTTTTAATCTCGGAAATTACGTCCGCTACCTGATTTTTTGCGGGCCGCACGTCAACAATCGGGTCAAGCAGGCCCGTGGGTCGCACGAGCTGTTCGGCAACACGATCTGCCGATTGGTTGAGTTCGTAGGCAGCCGGCGTTGCTGACACGTAGACGGTTTGGCTTACCTTCGCACGAAATTCGTCAAACATGAGCGGTCGGTTGTCCACCGCAGAGGGGAGTCGAAATCCGTGTTCTACGAGCACGGTCTTTCGAGATTTGTCGCCCGCATACATGCCGCGGATTTGCGGGATCGCGAGGTGGGATTCGTCAATGAATACCAAAAATCCATGCGGCGTTCTACCAGTTGCGGCGCGAAAATAGTCGAGAAGTGTTGAAGGCGGCGAGCCGGCAGGCCGAAAATCAAGGTGGCGCGAATAGTTTTCAACGCCAGAACAGTAGCCCGTCTGCTCCAACATTTCGAGATCATACGTGGTGCGTTGTTCGAGGCGCTCCGCTTCAAGGAGCTTACCAGAAGCGTTGAGCGCGTGGAGCCGTTCGCGTAGTTCTGCGCGGATATTGGCAATGGCGAGGGTGAGTTTGTCCTGCGGGGTTACGAAATGTTTGGCCGGGAATACTTTGACCTCGTTCAGTTTCGTGCCGGCCGCATTTGCTTTGGCGATTCCGGCGTCAAAACGGCGGATGGTTTCAAGTGCGTCCCCAAACCACTCCAGTTTCAAAAACCATCCTCCTTGCGGCGGATAGATTTCGAGCGTGTCTCCGGCCACGCGGTACTGTCCCGGCAGGGGATCGAGGTCGTTTCTCTCGTATTGCAGGAGTGCCAGATGTTTTAACACCTGCCGCAGTTTCGTAGGCTGGCCGGTTGAAAGCGTCAAGCTAATTTTTTCGTATTCTTCCGGATTGCCGATGCCGTAGATGCAGGAAACCGAAGCCACCACGATCACGTCTGGCCGCGAGAGCACGTCAGCGGTTGCCGCGTGCCGCAAGCGGTCAATTTCTTCGTTGATTTTGGCGTCCTTTTGGATGTACGTGTCGGTCTGCGGGATGTACGCTTCGGGCTGGTAGTAGTCGTAGTAGGAGACGAAGTAATGGATCGCGTTTTCCGGAAAGAACTCACGGAACTCTTGGTACAATTGCGCGGCGAGGGTTTTGTTCGGGGCGATCACGAGCGCTGGCCGATTTGCGCGCGCAATCACGTTCGCCATGGTGAAGGTATTGTGGACAAAGATGCCGCCCGTTCCCGCAAAAAATGTTTCGTTGTCTTGCACCGCTAAGTCGTACACGTACTCTGCGGCATTGGTTTTCTCGATCGTTTGTATTGGCGTCCAGAAGAGCTGGAGGAGGCTAGCGCAGACCTCAACTTCTTGTACCATATTAGCTCGACGACGTGTTGCCGCGTATTCTCGTAGGTTCCCGAGAAGTCTCTCAAACACTTCTCGTGAGGGCAGACGATGGCCATGTTCGATAAGCGAGATGAGCGACCGTGAGACACCGGCGGCGTGCGCGATATCGCGTTGTCGCAACGCAAGCTCCGTTCGAATCTTTTTTAGCCACGCACCATCGATCGGGACCACGTCAACATTGGTGTTGTACGGTTTGCGAACAAGTAGGTCGAGCCCCCGTTGCTTTTTAGCTATCACAAAACCTATACGTTCTTTGAATGCTCGCAAGAACTTTTGCCCGGAGATGCGAACTGTCCGGTATTCGCGTCGTTCATTGCTAGCTGGCAATTTCATGTACCGCGTGCGTACTCTCGTTACGATTCCGAACCGGAGCAGCGCATACGCGAGGTCAGAAGCGAGTTGAGCGCTTGCCGTCATGCATGTTACTTCGCTCCCATCCACGCCTCCATCAGTAGAGAAGTAGGCGCGGAGAATGTCTGCTAAACGAACATTGGAGAGTTGCGGCCAGAATTTTGGGAGCCGTTTGGTCTGCGCATTACGGCCGCAGTTATGCGCAAGTAGCTCCCTCCAAAATGTTGAAGAGATTTGATAGTCGTAGGTGTGTGGTCGTCTGGTCCACCTTAGGCCTAGTTGGTGGAGGGTCTGGGTAAAATCGGTGATGATTTCTGGGTCAGCTGACGAAATGACGAAGTATTTGTCTGCCGCGTGTCCTTCCGCGATGTAGTAGCCAATAAAACGGCAGAAGTCATCGGTGAGCGGTTGGCGGAGAGGAGCTTGGTAATCTCGACCGTAGACTCCGACGGTAGCACCGTGGCGGAGATCTGGGATTACGGCAGCGAGTCGCTGGTATAGTTCAAAAGATGATCGTTCGTCGTGCTGGAGAAGGTTATGAATTTTCGTCGGCGTGAGCAGAGGTCTAAGCAACGATTCTTGCGTTGTCCATACGTTAGCAAAGCGAGGCATTGCTACATAGAGTTTCCGCTGTTTAGGGAGACATTCGGTGAGTTCAAGAGCTGTGAGTGGTTCGGGGGGCTCATCGAGCCGCAGGGGGACAGGGACGTAATCAGCTGTGGTAAGCGCCTCAGTTTTTCTTAGGCATAGGACGCCGCGGCGCAACACAAAAAAGTTGTGGTCGCCCGTAACCGTTATGTGCCGACCGCATCTTGTGCGTACGGTATACAGACGAGCAGGAGATCGATGTCGGATGAACTGCACAATTGGTTTCCATCCTGCGCGTTTCGTGACCGGATCAAAACTATACGCTTCGTACCGATGGCCTTTATCGAGGTCGCGGGCGTCAATGATTTCGGTGTCCCCCGTATGTCGCTTTTTCTCGGGGAAACTGTCGAATAGTTGATCAATAAGTTCGCCAATGCCTTCGAGTGTTACGTCGCCGCCGCGCTTTATGAGGACAGGGGTTTCTTTCGTTAGGCTTTTGCCCGATCCGGTTACGCCCACGAGCGTTTGATCGCGCACGCCCGCAACAACGCCTCTTGTCAGGGCGTCTATTGCTTGTGGCTGATCTCCGGTGGGGGAGAATTTGCTCGAGAGCTTGAATGCTTGACTCATAACCTACTTTGTGATACAGATTCTACCCGCTGATTGCCGCTGTCACAAACCGCTTCCAGACTTAATTTGGGAGCAAAGAGGAGGATGTGTACCTTGAAAATCCGGATGGGGCGATACAGGGATAAGCCGGACGTTGACTGGTCTCGATACGCCAAGAAGTCTGGCACTGGCGAGGACTCCGATGGGCTCTCTCCGAGCAGAGCAGCCAACAGTACCGAGGGTCGATGGCATTACCATGCATGGGTAGAAGAAGGAACTGCCGAGGAGGAGGAATGCTACCATCTAATTCCGGCTAATTCCGGGGGGCGAATACACGCAAGGAACGGTGTGTCATCCTGACGTGCACGACGTCGAGATCGCCTCGGAGGCAGTCGAAGTTCCTGAGGCCATCGTGAAAATGGTCGAAGCCCTGGAGTCATTCTATGACGAGTTGGTCCCGGAGCACGAGAACGATCCCCGCGACGTTTTCGTTGACGGTCTGAAGCGGGCATTGCTCCAGGCCTACGCCATGGGCGCTCAAGACAGTGCGCCGATGTACTTCAAGCCTCGTTTCGAACACGTGGAGCAAGACGAAGGTTATGGGTTTTTTTCGAGAGAGCACAGACTCGCTCCGCTCTTCGCCAAAAAGACGGCGCGCTAGTCCCGAATGGTACGGCGGGGCCCACCACCGCTCGCAACCGCCGGAGTCGCAACTCCGGCGGTTTCTCTTTTCTTGACCCCGTTAGAAAACAAGACTTTGTTTTATCGGGAATGGGAACTCTCTTCAGTAGACTGACGGATCGAAGAAAGCACGGCCAACGAGTTTTCTAACGGGGTTGAAAAAAGAGCCAGTTCGCGCCATGATGAGGCGATGATCGGTTTTGTTGAAGGCACGGTGGCCGGCCGCGAGGATTCGGCTCTACTGCTTCAAGTGGGCGGCATTGGTCTGCGGCTCCTTGTGGGGCCGGAGAGCTTGGCGAAGATACCACAAAATGGTACCAGAATAAAGGTTTGGACGCACCTTGCGGTGAGCCAGTTTTCGTGGACGCTCTACGGGTTTTTGACCGTTGAATCATACGAACTTTTTCAACTGTTTCTTGAAGTGCCCGGATTCGGACCGCGCCGGGTGCTTGGCATGGTGGATGGCGCGGATCCGGCCAAAGCGCGCGCAGCCATTGAAGCAGAAGACAACGAAGAATTGGCACGGATTTGCGGCATCTCGGTTACTACGGCAGAAAAGCTTGTGGTGGGACTTCGTCGGGTTCGGAAACCCGCTGGCAAAAAATCTCCAAAAACTGCGAACGCCGCGGTTAATTCTGATCAGCGTATGGTTGAGGAAGCGCTCGTTTCTTTGGGCTACGGCAAAACCGAAGCGCGCGAAGCTGCGGCAGCTTCGTCTGGCGTGAGCGTGGAAGCGTGGGTGCGGGCGGCGCTAAGGCGAGCAAAGAAATAAAACTCTTGAAGCAGCATGTCGAAGTTGCGGAAAACAAGCCGGCCGCCGCACTCCCTCAGCGATCATTCGCTCGTCCAGCGACTCGCTCACTCTGTCCTCGCTAGCCGAGCCGCCGCAGTCGCGTCGCGCGGCGTCGCGCAGGCCGAGCGGGCAGGGTCTCCGCCAGCAGGCGGAGGAGCGAGGCCGAGCGAGAGTGCGGCCTGCTCGCTGGGCGGGCCGACACGTCCGTGCGACGCGACTGCGGCGGCTACCATGCCGGCTAGCTGCGGATGTCGCTTCGGGAGTGTGGCGGCCGGCCATACTTCCTGACGAGGATTACGCGTGAAGCGGAAGTCTAAGTATGGCTACCTTACTCCTTATTATCTCGCGGCTCGGCCTTGCCTCCCTTATTGGCTTTGAGGGTTTGAACTGGATCGGCGTGCTTGATTTCACGCTCGATTTCAGCTGGCTTGGGCTCATCGTGACGGCGGTGGCCGTGGTTGCGTTTTTGGAGGGCGCTGCGTTTTTACTCAAGCGCACAACCGGCCGCGGCCTGCATCCGGTGGCCTACTTTGCCGGAGCGGCAGGGCTGGCGTTTGACGCCATCGGCGACATAGCCCACCTTTACGGTCGTTTCGCCTGGTACGATCAAGTCGCGCATTTCCTCGGCGGGGCGGTGGTGGGGATTGTGGCGTTTAACGTGCTTTGGCAGCTTGAGCAGGCTGGGCGAATGCGGCTCGGTGCGGGGTGGCGGAGTCTATTCGTCGTTTCGATCGGAGCGTTCTTCGGCAGTTTGTATGAGATAGAGGAGTACCTTGAAGACCTTTGGAAGTGGCACCGGCAGGTGCGCTTGGGCGATGGGCCGGATACGGCAAACGACCTCTTGTTTAATATCGTCGGGGCCATCGCGGTGGTGGCGGCCGTCGTTCTCTGGCAGCGGCTACGGGCGCGGAGTTCGGCACGAGAATATGTCCCTGATTGATCCCACAGCGTGGAACGGAGCGATCCTCGGGCACCCGGATGGTTCTTTCTTGCAGTCGTACGAGTGGGGTGAGTTTCAGCAAGCGTACGGCCGTCCGGTCTTTCGTTTTGCCTTGGCCTCTGGCGCGCGCGTACAGGCCGTGTGCATGCCGCTCCCGTTCGGGTTTTCGTATGCGGGCGTGAGCCGTGGGCCGGTGGGGGAGGTGAGACCGGTTGAGTTGAGGCTCGGCCTTGCCCAACTGACTGCCTTGCCGTCCTTGGTCTTTGTGCGCTTCGAGCCGTCTTGGTCCTCAGAGCGGAGACACGAATTTGCCGCCGCCGGTTTCTTGAGAACAGTGCCGACGCAGCCGGAGATGACGTGGGTAGTTGATCTGGGTGTATCCGAGCACGATGTGCTTAGCGGCATGCATCCAAAAACTCGTTACAACATTCGCTTGGCACAGCGGCACGGCGTAGAGATTATTGAGACGGGTGCGGCCGGATTTAAAGTGTTTCGTGATCTGCTCCGGCAAACAGGAGAGCGCGAAGGTTTTCGCACGCACGATCCGCGCTACTACGAACTTATGGCCGAACACCTTCTTGTCGAAGCTCCCAGGCCGCCCTTTGTCAAGCCGCAGGCGCGAATCTTTTGCGCGCAGTATCGCGGCGACGTGCTGGCCGTTGCGTTTATCCTCTTTTTTGGGCAGGAAGCAGTGTACCTGCATGGCGGCTCGGCTGCGCAGTACCGCGACGTGATGGCGCCACATCTGCTGCATTGGGAAATCATTCGGCGCGCCAAAGCGCTTGGGTGCACCAGGTATAATCTGTGGGGCATCGCCCCGCGAAGCGGGGCGATGGCTAGTCCGCATGACCAAGCCCGAAGGGCTTCAAGCGGGGCGATGGCTAGCGCTTGGCGCCAAGCCCGAAGGGCTTCCAGCGACGCAATGTATCCATGGCAAAGCGAGCAGATGAAGCAGTGGGCCGGCTTTACCCGTTTCAAACAGAGTTTCGGCGGCCGACCGGTCGAGTACATGGGGGCGTGGGACTTGCCGGTGCGGTCTACGTGGTACCGTCTCTACCAGTTGGCGAGACGTATTCGAAGGCAGGCTGTCTTCTTTTAGGCAGCAATCCAGATGGCAAAATCCAAAGCGTTTTGATATTGGAGTTTTAGATTTGTTTTGGCATTTGAGCTTCGACCCCGTTAGAAAACTCGTTGGCCGTACTTTCTCCGGCCCGTCAGTCTACTAAAGAGCTCTTGCTTTCGATGAGACAAAATCTTGTTTTCTAACGGGGTTGACATTTGAAATTCTATGCCCATGACTCGCCTTGATTCCATCCTTAAAACCGCGAAACACTTCATTCCTGCGCCACTGTTCCAGTGGCTCGCGCCTCCCTACCACCGCTTCCTCGCGTGGCTTGCGGCAGTTTGGTACCGTCAGCCCTCGCGTGAGCTCATCGTTATCGGCATTACCGGCACCAAGGGCAAATCTACGACGCTCTATCTGGCGGGCCGCATATTGGAAGTGGCTGGCCACAAGGTTGGTTGGTCGTCTTCGCTCTCGCTTAAAATAGGCGCGCGTGAGTGGTTGAACCCGTACCACATGACCATGCCGGGGCGTTTCAAACTGCAGCGTCTTTTGCGCGAGATGGTGGATGCCGGCTGCGCATACGCGCTTATTGAGGTTACCTCAGAAGCAATCAGGCAGTTCCGGCATCGGCACATTTGGTTTGATGCGGCGGTCTTCACGAATCTTGCCCCAGAGCACCTCGAAGCGCACGGCAGCTACGAGGCTTACCGGCAGGCGAAGATGGAACTGTTTCGGGCGGTGGCACATAGGCCCGATAAGGTGCTCGCTCAAGGAGTGCGCGAGCCCACCTGGCTCGTGGTGAATTTCGATGACCCCGAAGCTCCGGCCTTCCTCAATTACAATGTTGATATCAAATCGGCGTTTCGGATCATGGACGCAAAGTTTCGGCCGCCGGACGCGCCTAATATATTGCCCCTCAAGGTCTGTTTTCTTGATGCCATTGACGTAACGGTCGGGCCGCAAGGCAGCGCGTTTCGGATTATGGAAAACGACGTCGAGGTGCGTACTCCGCTCGTTGGCGTTTTTAACGTCGCGAACATCATGGCTGCCATTGGCACCGTGCTGGGGCAGCCCGGCGTGTCGTGGGAGATCATCAAAAATGTCGTGGCCGAAACGAAAGTCATTCCCGGGCGCATGGAGGAAGTGGCTGCGGGCCAGCTCTTCCGGGTCATCGTGGATCTTGCCCATACCCCCGGTTCTTTTCGCGCAGTTTTTGAAGCAGTGCGGGCGACCGTACGGGCCGGAGAGCGAATTATCGCCGTCTTCGGTTCGGCCGGCGGGGGACGCGACAAGTGGAAGCGGCCGGAGTTGGGCAAGATCGCCGCCCAGTACGTTGACGAAATAATTCTCACCAACGAAGATCCGTACGACGAGGATCCGCAGCAGATTTTGGCTGCGATCGCAGAGGGCGCTTTGGCCGTTAAACCCGACGCGAACCCTGAGGTAATTGAAGATCGGCGCGAGGCGATCCGGGCAGCGTTCAAGCGCGCGCGTGCGTACGACACCGTACTGCTGCTTGGTAAGGGCACGGAGCAGACGATGGTTTTAAGAGGCGGCTCGATTCCGTGGGACGATCGCACCGTTTCCCGTGAAGAGCTGGAAAAGTTGGGGTACCGCGCGCCATGAGTCGGCGTCAGAAAAAGTTTGAACTCTTGCCTCATACCGCCGACCTTCGCATGAGGGTTCATGGCCGCACGCTGGAAGATCTTTTTCAGAATGCCCTCGTTGGTTTTGCGGCAATCGTGGGGAAAGGGATCGAGCGCGGTACAGCGGCCGTACCCCAAGAGGCGCGCCTCGAAGCTGACTCGACCGCAAATCTTCTCGTCGAGTTCCTCAATGAGGCACTCTACTTCATGAACGTCAACAAAGCCGTGTACGATCGCGCGGTGTTCACGGAGTTTTCAGAGACGGCGCTGCATGGCATACTGCGTGGCCAGACGGTTGACGGTTTTGCCGAAGACGTGAAAGCGGTTACCTACCACGGCGCCGAGATTCTGGGGGATGCAACGGGCAATTTTATAGTTGAGTTGGTGTTCGATGTTTGATCTTTCAGAAAGGAGGGTGAGATGCCGCGGCGGACAAGAGACCGGCGGAGCAAGGGCATGTGGAGCGAATGGTTCCCGTGCACTGACGGCAACCGTGTACGGTTCATGAAGCGGGGAGACGGAATATTCCTCGAACGCGGGGACGGCGAGCGAGCGACCATGCGGGACCGCGACTACGCTGTCCTCATGGCTGCGATTGGCATCTCCTGCGGTGCGTGCAGCCAGGGTACCGCCGGCGCTATCAGCTTTGCGAACCTCAGCGAGCCCGTCGTCATCTGCGCTAGGTGTTCGGCGCGGTACGGCGTGCGCGCTGGCAAATTCGAGCGGCGGTTTGCGCCAGGCGAGTCTCATTGATACGGGGGCGGTATCCCGCCCCCGTCCTCTTTCATTAACGAGAGATTTTCTGCCATAATTCGGGCATGCAGCGATCCGACCTCGAGCGTATTGCCGACTATCTTTGGGAAATTCCCCAGACCTTCCGGCGAGACATGCGCGTGCCGGCGAGGGTGTATGCGTCTGAAAAAATGCTTGACGACATCCTTACGGACAAGGCCCTCGAGCAGGCGGTGAATGTGACGACTTTGCCCGGCATACAAAAGTATTCGTTAGCCATGCCCGACATTCACTGGGGCTACGGGTTTCCGGTAGGAGGTATTGCTGCGACCGAATATCCGGACGGCGTGATTTCGCCCGGCGGTATAGGTTTTGACATCAACTGCGGAGTGCGGTTGCTCGCGTCGGGAAAAACATTCGGCGAGATGCAGGCCTATCTAGAAGATCTCGCGAGCGCAATTTACAGCGAGGTGCCCTCGGGCGTGGGCCGGTCTGGCCGGCTTACGCTCAAAGACCCAGAGCTCGATCGCGTGCTGGCCGAGGGTGCGCGGCGCATGGTTGAGCTTGGCTACGGCGAGCCAGAGGATTTGCAGTTTCAAGAGGCAGGTGGCCGTCTCGAACACGCTGATCCCGAGCAAGTCTCGCCACACGCCAAAAACCGCGGCCGCGATCAGCTCGGCACCATGGGCGCCGGCAATCATTTCGTGGAGGTCGAGAGGGTTGACCGGATTTACGATGAGGCAAGCGCGCAGGCCCTCGGTCTTTGGCCGGGTCAGGTTACGACTTTGATTCATACCGGCTCGCGCGGCTTGGGCCATCAGATTGCCACTGACTTCATCAAAACCATGCTGCGCAAGATGCGCGAGTATGGCATTGAGCTTCCCGATCCGCAGTTGGCGGCGGTGCCGTTGTCCAAACCAGAAGGCGGGCGATATTTTGCCGCCATGGCCGCGGCAGCAAATTTCGCTTGGGCCAACCGTCAGTTGATTACGTGGCAGGTGCGCAAGGCTTGGCAAAATGTTTTAGGGGTAGGCGGCGGCCGGCTGCGCGTGGTCTATGACGTGGCTCACAACATTGCTAAACGCGAGACCTACGACGGCAAAGACGTGCTTGTGCACCGGAAGGGTGCCACGCGCGCGTTCGGTCCCGGCCACCCCGAAGTTCCCGATGCCTATCGCACGGTTGGCCAGCCCGTGTTGATTCCCGGTTCGATGGGCACAGCTTCCTACGTGCTCGTGGGCACAACCAGAACCATGATCGAGACTTTCGGGAGCACGTGCCATGGTGCGGGCCGGCGCATGTCTCGGACTGCGGCGAAAAGACAGGTGCGTGGCCCGGAATTGAGGGATGCGCTTGCCAAGCAGGGAATTGCGGTGCGCGCCGGTTCGCTCTCCGGCCTGGCGGAAGAGGCCCCGATCGCCTACAAGGACGTTGATGCGGTGGTGGAGGTGGTTGATGCAGCCGGGATTGCCAAGCGCGTCGCACGGCTCGTGCCCGTCGCCGTGATAAAAGGATGAGCCGTCGCGCCCGCCGTTCTATGGTTGCGGGGCGTCGTCGGAAACGTCCCCCGCGGAGCCTCGCAAAATTCTTCCGGCGCGAGAAAGCCCGTCTGCGGCGCATGCATTCCAATTTCGCCGACGCTGAAGAAAAAATTCACGTTTTGGTGCAGCAGCGTTGGCCAGCGCAACAGGATCGTCCATGACACTTACTTTCTGCGGCGGAGCACGAGCGGTAACCGGTGCTAACTATCTAATCGCGGTCGACGGCGAGCAGATACTCGTTGACTGCGGACTTACGCAGGGGACGAGCTTTGCCGAAGCCAAAAACTTCGAACCCTTCGGCTATGATCCCGCCTCGATTCGGGCGTTACTTCTCACCCATGCCCATGCGGATCACGTGGGGCGTGTGCCTAAGCTCGTGCGGGAGGGGTTTCGTGGAAAAGTTTTTGCCACCCCGCCCACCATTGAGCTTGCCCGGCTCATCTTGGAAGATTCCCAGCAGGTGATGGCCAAGGAAGCAGAACTGACTGGTGGCCCGGTTCTCTACCAGCTGGCAGACGTTAAGGCCGTCGAGCCATTGTGGCGCGCCGTTGACTATCACGAGCGCATAGAAGTGGCGCCGGGGGTGGCAGCAATGTTTCGAGATGCCGGGCACATGCTGGGGGCAGCTTCGATTGCGCTCTACGTTGCCGAAGGGCGCGGCACGACCACGCTTGTATTTTCCGGGGATCTCGGCAATGCGCCAACGCCGATCCTGCGCGCGCCCGAGCGCATCTCCAGCGCCGATTGGTTGGTGGTTGAGTCCGTCTACGGCGATCGGCGCCACGAAGATCGGGAGAACCGCCGCGCTAAACTTCTCAAGATTGTTCGAAGTACCATCGAGCGACGCGGCGTGCTCATGATCCCGGTCTTTGCCGTTGAGCGCACGCAAGAACTCCTGTTCGAACTCAACGATTTCGTCGAAGGTGGGCACATTCAGCGTGTGCCCATGTTTCTGGATTCTCCCCTGGCCATCCGCGCCACTGAGGTGTACCGAAAGTACCCCCAGTATTTCAACCGCTCGGCCGGAGCGCTCGTGGCCTCGGGCGACGACCTCTTTCGGTTTCCGGGTCTCGTGTTCACTGAAACCAAAGAGGCATCGATCAGGATTAACGATGTGCCTGCGCCCAAGATCATCTTGGCCGGCTCTGGCATGACCCAAGGTGGCCGGATTCACCACCACTTGATTCGCTATCTGCCTGATCCCAAAAGTACGTTTCTCTCCGTCGGCTACCACGTGGCCGGATCCATCGGCCGCCGGCTCTTGGAGGGCGAAACCGAGCTTGAACTGCGCGGTGAGCGCATTCCGGTGGCGGCACGCGTTGAGGCTATAGGCGGCTACTCGGGGCACGCGGATCGGGCTGCGCTTTGTGATTGGGTTCGGCCCATGGCAGCCACAGTGCGCCAGATCTTTGTCGTGCAGGGCGAAGTGCACGCGAGCGAAGCACTCGCGCAGTCTTTGCAGACAGAACTTCGGGTTGCTGCTGTTGTGCCGGCGTCGGGCGAGACCGTGGAGCTTGGGTAGCCGGACTTCATATGGTAGACTGAGGCCGTTATGGCGCATCTTGCACCGCACCGTGATCCCGCCGAGTCGCTTGCCGAGCGCCAGCCATACATGCGTTATAAGATTTGCGTCTCCGGAGCAGCGGAAACTGAGCTCTGTTCGAAAAATGCGCTTGAGCTTGCGCGTGAGGTGGGGCGCGAGATTGTCCGACAAAAAGGCGTGCTAATCACTGGCGCCACCACCGGCATTCCCTACTGGGCTGCCATCGGAGCCAAGGAGGAGGGCGGCCTTTCCATCGGGCTTTCACCGGCTGCCACCGAGCTTGCGCACGTGCGTACGTACCGGCTGCCCACGAACTATTTTGACGTAATAATCTATACCGGTTTTGACTATTCGGGTCGCAACCTGTTGCTCACCCGTTCGTCCGATGCCATCATTTCGATCTGTGGTCGGATGGGCAGCCTAAACGAATTTACGATCGCGTTCGAAGATAAAAAGCCGATTGGCGTTCTCGTGGGCTCCGGCGGCATGGCCGATATGCTCAAAGAGATTGTGGCGAAAGCCCACCGCGGGCCCGGCAAAATCGTCTACGACCCGTCTCCCAAGGAACTCGTCGCCAAGGTGATCCGGCTCATTGATGCGGAGCGCACGGGGATTGACGGGTGAGTTCGCCCTCTTTGACGCCGTTATCATTAACCATCACCTATGGACGAAAAGCCCATCGGTAAGGTCACGCATTTTTATTCGAAGCTCGGCGTGGCGATCATCAAACTTGCCGCCCCGCTGGCTGTGGGCGAGACCATTCACGCCCAGGGGGCCACGACGGATTTTACCCAGACGGTGGAATCCATGCAGATTGAGCATGAGTCCGTCCAGAAAGCGGGCAAGGGCGACGTCGTCGGGATCAAGGTCGCAGACAAGGTCCGCGAGCACGATCTCGTGACCAAAGTTGAGGGGTAGGCAGGCACGTCCGGTTGCCGCGCTGGCAGCGATCATCGGCACCATCATCGGTGTTGGGATGTTCGGCATTCCGTATGCCGTAGCCCGGGTCGGATTTTGGCCAGGACTCCTGATGCTGGGCGTGACGACGGCAGTTACGCTTTATTTGCATGTGGCTTTCGGAGAGGTCGTGGCGGCTGCGCCCTCGACCGAGAGACTGGGTGGGTATACGCGCCGATTCCTCGGTCAGTGGGCTGAACGCCTCGCTAACTTCGTGGCCATAGCCGGAAGGGTGGGGGCGCTCCTGGCGTATCTTGTCGTTGGCTCCGCTTTTACCGCCACGCTCCTTGCGCCTTGGATTGAGACGGCGCGCGGGGCCGGGTTCCCGGTATTTTTCATCATCGGAGCGCTCGGCGTGTGGCTCGGGATTCGGCTCGTGGGCGGTCTTGAGGTGCCGCTCGTGTTTTTATTGGTCGCCGGGGTCGCAGCACTGGGGTGGCTCGCGCACCCCTACGTGCGTCTCGAGCACCTTGCGGGTGCGCGGCTCGGCGAACTGCCGATTCTCTACGGCGTTCTTCTGTTTGCGCTGGGCGGAATTCCGGCGATCCCGGAAGTGCAGAGCCTCGTCGCAGATCGGGCGACGTACCGGCGGATCCTCGCGTGGGGTACGATCGTGCCGGCGGTCGTCTACGCCTTTTTTGCCTTTGTGGTCGTCGGCGTGAACGGGTCGGCCACGAGCCTCGAGGCTGTTAGTGGGCTCGCGAGCGCCCTCGGCCCGGTTGCGGCATTCATTGGCGCGGGCGTGGGGTTCCTTGCGGTACTCACGTCGTTTTTCGTGATCGGCCTTAACCTCGCGCACATCCTTGAGTACGATTGGGGTTGGTCGAGATCGGTAAGCCGTCTTGCGACACTGGGAACGCCGGTGGTACTGTTCGGCTTGGGGCTCAATGATTTTATTCGGATTATAGGCGTGCTGGGCGCCGTGCTGGGAGCGGCCGAGGGCATCCTTGTACTTATGCTCTTCGAGCGCTGGCGCGGGCGCCGGAGTGTTGCACTGCTCGGCGTGCGCACGCGGTGGACGAGTTTTGCGGTTGCCTTTATGCTTGTAGCCGGCGCGGTCTGGTACGTCGTCGGGGTGTAGGAATTTAACGCGTTGTTTACATCAAGCGGGGCAGGCTCGAGGGGCTTCTGAGGCCGAGCGGGCATGGTGGTCCGACCGCGGTCGGACCGAGCGAGGCCAAGGAGCAGCGAAAATCCTCGCTGGGGATTTTCGCGTAGCGAGAGCCTGTCCCGCTTGATTTCAGATCGTGTCATGTCTGTTTTATGTCAACAACGCGATGATTTCTTACACGTCTGGGTCTTTGCCCCGTAGCAAGGCGAGACATGGAGAAAGATACCGTCAGGGGGTGGGGCGTTCTCTTCAGCGCCCTCCTCTTATTTCTCATTCCGCTTGGCACGCGCCGGGTTATTGCGGACCTTGGCAGCGCAGGCGATTTTTCGCGCCTTATTGTTTCGGCGATTGAGGTCCTCGGGCTCGCATTCGTGGCGTGGTGGTTATGGGCGCGTCAGCGTCTTGCGCCCGCGAACTTTCCAATTGGCTGGGCCGTGGTCTTTTTGGCAATGGCGTTGGCCTCGGCGCTGGCGGGTGTTTCGCGCGCGCTCGCGCTCGCGTCGTGGGTTGAGCTTGCGATTGCAGTTGGCGTTGCAGCAGCATTGACGCAGATCGGTGCAAGCTCCCGCAGGTGGCTTACCGTCGTTGCCTGGACGTTCGTGCTCGGTGGCGTGCTCCAGGCCGCGGTTGCACTCGGTCAGTTTACGCTTCAGCACGACCTCGGGCTGCAGATTCTTGGCGAGAGCCGCATTGCGCCGGATATTGCTGGCGTGGCGAAGCTTGATACCGCGGCCGGAAAGATCGTGCGCGCCTACGGCACGTTTCCGCATCCGAATCTTCTGGCAGCCTACCTCGGCGTGGCAATCCTTGCGTGGTGGTGGCTGTGGGTTCGGCGTTCTGAGTCTCCGGCGGGTTTGCGCGACGCAGCACTTCTTGGCGTTGGTGCACTATTGCTCGCTGGGTTTGCAGTTACTTTTTCCCGGCTTAGTTTAGTCGCTCTAGTGACGGGACTTGCCATGGTATCATGGCGGGTTTGGGTTGTGCCGGGGTTGCGCCGGCGCTTCGGCCGGCAGGCTCGGCTTGGCGCGCTTTTCGTTATCGGTTGCGGTCTGGGACTTTTGTTTTTCCTGCCGCAATGGTCGTCGCGTATCGCTATTGATGGCGGAGAGCAAGCAGTGGCGCTTCGGCTTGAGTATGTTCGCAGCGCTTGGCATATAATTGCTGACAGGCCGTTTTTTGGCGTGGGGCCCGGGGTATTTGTCCAAGCGCTCCCGCGCTACGCGCCGGAGCTGACCGAATCATGGCAGCGTCAGCCGGTGCACAATCTGTGGCTCCTTATGCTCGTAGAACTGGGCGTGGTCGGATTCGTTGCGTTCATCGTGTTCATATGGCGGCTGCTCCGGCCACTGTCCATACGGGCAGAAAGCGGGGAGCACGCGCTCGCGAAAGCGCTCGCGGTCGGCTGGCTCGCCATACTTATTGTGTTCAGTCTCGGCGACCACTTCTTCTGGACTTTGCCGCAGGGGCGGATTCTGTTTTGGGTTGTGCTTGCGGTAGTTGCCGGCGCGTCGTTTCGTTACAGACAGGCGATTTAAGCGTCTTCTACAGATTTCTTGTTTTGTTCGTGGTAACATATACAATCCATTAATGTCACCGCATTGTTTGTATCTTGGTTTCAAACTTTTAACGCAACGAGTTGGTTAATGACTTCATCGGGTTTCCGGTAGTGTAGCACCGCTCGGGGACGATCGTTGAGTTCTCGCTGCACGCGTTTGATCTCTCGGACCGATACCTTGTCA
>JACPXH010000002.1 GCA_016196625.1 Candidatus Parcubacteria bacterium
GGGATTTCGAACCTGCGCTTGGCGAGCCGCGCCGTGCGCGGCGAGCCAGTGTTTCCATACCTTTCCGCGCTTCGCGCGGCCGAATCGGTCGGGCAAAAATCGGAAAGTTTGATTGTGGTGGAATTATACAACTCTGCTCGAACATTTTTTGAACGGAACTGACCGCCTCCGCTTCGCTCCGGCGGAACGCTCGGGCGCGGCGGAATTCCCCCCCACACCCCCCTTCCGCCGCGCCCTCGCTTGGACGGCCAAAACTTTTTCGCCGCCAATTCAATTAAGAAATCCATATGTGGGATTATACCTCCATATTGAGGAGTAGCGCAATAGTTGATAACATGGTAATATAAATATGGCTCAAATTTCCAAAACATTAGGACAAAACATCAAGCGCATACGCTTGAAAAAGCGTATGTCACAAGGCGACATTTGCCGAGCAATAGGCATGGATAGAAGCTATATGAGTGCGATTGAGGGAGGCAAGGTGAATGTTACTATTGCTGTTTTAGAAAAGCTCGCCAATGCGCTTGATGTTTCCGTTGATGAGTTATTAAGATAAACTTAAAATTATGAACACAAGAAGTTTTGCCAGTGATAATAATGCAGGGATCCATCCGGATATCCTCAAAGCAATTGAGGCCGCAAATAACGGTCATGTAATTGCTTATGGCGATGACACTTATACAGAAAAAGCCATTGCCGAATTCAAAAAACTTTTAGGAAATGACATTGAAGTATTTTTTGTTTTCGGCGGCACCGCAGCAAATGTTCTGGGAATAAAAACTGCAACGGAATCTTTTAACGCTGTTATCTGTGCCGAAACCGCGCATATTAACGTTGACGAGTGCGGTGCGCCGGAAAAATTTACCGGCTGCAAATTGCTACCGATTCCGACCATGAACGGAAAGATTACAGTTGAACAGATAGCTCATCATGTTCACGGCATTGGCGACCAACATCATGTCCAAGCGAAAGTCGTTTCTATTACGCAAGCAACGGAAATGGGAACACTTTATACAACAAAAGAAATAAAAGCAATCGCCGATTATGCTCACCAAAATAATATGTTTTTGCATATGGACGGCGCGCGTATCGCCAATGCCGTTGTTGGTTTAGATGTTGACATTAAAGAAATAACAAAAAACGCGGGTGTTGATATTTTGTCATTTGGTGGAACAAAAAATGGAATGATGTTTGGTGAAGCGGTTATATTTTTTAATCAAAAACTGGCGAAAGATTTTAGGTTCATCAGAAAACAAGGTATGCAACTTGCATCTAAAATGAGATTTGTTTCGGCACAATTTGCAGCATTATTTGCTAACGACTTATGGATTCAAAATGCGAAACACGCAAATAAAATGGCTTGTCTTCTTGCTAACAAAATTAAAGAAATTCCCCAAGTAAAAATTACTCAAGAAGTTCAAGCTAATGCTGTTTTCGCGATTGTGCCGAAACAATCAATTCCAAAGTTGCAAGAAAAATACTTTTTCTATGTTTGGAATGAGGAAACATCAGAAGTCCGTTGGATGGCTTCGTTTGACACGCAAGAGGAAGACATAGAAAATTTTGTAAAATTTGTTAAAGAAATGGTCAAATAATTTTAGAATATTGGCGGCGAAAAAGTTTTGGCCTCCCGCGAGGGCGCGGCGGAAGGGGGGTGTGGGGGGAATTCCGCCGCGCCCGAGCGTTCCGCCGGAGCGAAGCGGAGGCGGTCAGTTCCGTTCAAAAAATGTTCGAGCAGAGTTGTATAATTCCACCCGCCTATGCCAAAAGCAAAGCTTCCTTTCAAAGAATTTACGCTGGACCCAGAACTCGCGTACATCATCGGACTCCTCGTAACCGACGGAAACCTTTCGAAATATGGTCGGCATATTACGATGCGATCATCGGACAAAGACCTACTAGAAACATTCGGTTCGTGCCTCAACCTAAAGAGCAAAATTGCTCGATCACATAATGACGGCTACGCCAAGAGGCCGTCATATAGGATTCAGTTCAGCAACGTCCAACTGTATAACTGGCTGGTAACAATTGGCGTGACCCCCGCAAAAACTCACAGCATTGGGGCGATAAGAATCCCTAAAGAACTATTCAGAGATTTCCTCCGCGGTCATCTTGATGGCGATGGCTCAATATTCTTCTATCGAGATACCTACAATGTGTATAAAGGAAAGAGATACATCAACACACGTATTTACACAAAATTTATATCGGCGAGCGAGAAACATATAAAGTGGCTTCACGAGATGATGGGAAAACACGCGCCTGCACACGGCGCGCTTATCGGGAAGAAACCTGTTGGAGGACGATGCGGGATGTGGGAAATAAAAATTGCGAAATACGAGTCGCTGAAGCTACTTCGGTGGCTCTACTACAAAAAGGGGTTACCAGCCCTGGCGAGGAAAAGAAAAATTGCCGAATATTTGCTTAGTCATGTAAGGAACAATAAGTTGATCCGAATCTGATCAGCCGCAAGATCGTGAGAGTTCGGATCTCTCCTCGCCCACCGTATGACACACGGATATAACAAACATATTGCCGAACGATGCCGAAAGGAATCTGCTGATTATCGGCGGATGCACGGCGCGCCAGAGATGAAGGGGTTCTCCCGTTTGATAGACAACCCAAGGGGCAAAGTTATGTTGGACGCCGGCATGGGGTACGGCTACGAGGCCAATCTACTTGCCCGACGCGGAGCGCGCGTATACGACATTGATGCCTCGCCAACAATGGTCGCGCTCGCAAAACGAAGCTACCCCGCGCTCGCCGAGCGATTCTCAACCGCTTCGCTTGAAAAACTCCCATTCCCCGCCCGTCACTTCGACCTCATCTTTTGCAAGTACGCCCCCATTATCTCCCATCGCTCGACACCGCATTCAAAGAATTCTTCCCCTGCCTCAAGCCAAAAGGGATACTACTTTTCTGGGTGCACCACCCTATGAGCGCATTCTTTTTCAAAAGATCGAAAGACTACTTCAACCGTGAACGAATCCGCGTAAAAATTTTTGAAGGCGTTACGGTTACTCAACCGACTCCCACGCTAGACGATTATCTCTCGCCGCACTTTCTGAAACGCTTCGATATACAAGCGATCCGCGAAGGACGCGATCTCGAATCGCTGCACCCTGGCATGAAAATTCCGGAATATCTTCTGGTGAAAGCGGCGCGACGACCGTGAACAATTTTTTCTTCCGCATCACCCATACCGACAAGCACTCCCGGGCACGCGCCGGGGTTTTTCGTACGCCGCACGGCGACATCCATACACCGGCCTTCATCCCCGTGGGCACGCACGCGAGCGTGCGCGGGGTGGCGCCATCAGTGCTCAAACAGATCGGGGTTGAAGCCTTACTCGCCAACACCTACCACCTCATGCTCCGGCCGGGCGCAGACGTGGTTGCTAAACTCGGTGGACTCCACGAATTCATGCGCTGGGATCGACCGATTATTACGGATTCAGGCGGATTCCAGGCGTTCAGTTTGGGAGCTTCGATTGAGCACGGGGTGGGGAAAATTGCGAATATATTTCCCAGCGAGCCGCCCCGCTCGGCGGGGCGGCTCGCTGCTCCGCCGCCGCAGCGGCCAGCCGGGGGCAATAAAAAATCGTTCGTGCGCATAACTGAAAAAGGCGTCGAGTTTCGCTCTCACCTCGACGGCTCAAAACACCTGCTCACACCAGAAAAGTCCATCGAAGTTCAAGAAAAACTCGGCGCGGACATCATCCTTGCCTTTGACGAATGCACCTCACCCCTGGCCACGCGCGCCTACACCGAACGCGCCCTGGAGCGAACCCACCGCTGGGCAGTCCGTTCGCTCACGGCGAAAAAGCGAAGGGATCGGGCGCTCTTTGGCATTGTGCAGGGCGGCGCCTACCGCGACCTCCGTGAAAAAAGCGCCCACTTCATAACAACACTCCCCTTCTCCGGTTTTGCCATCGGTGGTTCGCTTGGCAAGTCAAAGCGGGATATGCACGACATTCTCGCGTGGACCATCCCACTCCTAACCGAAAACAAACCCCGCCACCTCCTTGGCATCGGCGACAGGGACGACATCGTGGAAGCAGTTGCGCGCGGCATAGACTGGTTCGACTGCGTTGCACCAACCCGTCTGGCCCGACGCAAAGGCACGGTTTTCACGTCAACCGGCAACCTCAACTTAACCCAAGCCCGATTCAAAAAAGACCGCCGACCTATCGAAGCCGGCTGCCCCTGCCCCACGTGCGCCGCCGGCTTCAGCCGCGCCTACCTCCGACATCTCGTCGCCGCGCAAGAACCCTTGGCCGTAGAACTTGCGACTGCCCACAACCTAAGATTCATGACGAGCTTCATGGCTCGCGTGCGAGAGGCGATCGCGGCGGGACGGTTCGCTGCGTTCCGGAAACAAGTCCTCCGTCAAACCTCTCGCGTCTGAAGGCGCTCGCGGTACCACAACCACACTCGCTCGGTCAGCCACGCGCCGGCAAAACCGACCACAACCCCACCGAGGATATCCGAGGGGTAATGCACGCCGCTCGCCACCCGACCCAAACTGACGAGAGTTGCAGCAGTCAAGAAAAACCACCCCCACCGCCGGTTCACAAACCAAAGCGAGAAGGCCACGCCAAAGAAAAACGAAGCGTGCCCCGATGGAAACGAAGCGGTTGGGTCGTGATTGAACAATTTTTCGATCTCCGGGTGGGCCACGAAAGGACGTGGGCGGGGCAGGAAAAATTGAATGGGGGCGGTGAGCACGAGACGCGCCACAAGTCCCGCGAGCACGGCCGAAAGAGTTTGCTCGCGCTTGAGTCTCCACCCCAACACAAACACCGCGAGCAACACCGCATACAAAACATCCGCAAGTCCCACGCCAAGCCCAACCGCGAGCTGCGTTAGGGCCGCGCTGGAGCGCGCAGCGTGGTTCAACCACAGAACTATTTGATAATCCATATGGTCCTAGCGTCTCAAGCCGCGCAGCTGCGGCCGATCGGGCAGAGCACGTCGCTCCGGTAGACGCTCTCCGGCGAGCGCCTTACCCATCGAACTGGACCGGGAGAATAACGCCTGCCGGAAATGCTCGATCTCTTTCGGTTTTAGAGCATAGTAGTACTGCCGGTCGGTGCGCAGCCGGTGGATGCCGGCTTCAAACTCTGCGCGCGTAATGCCTTCGGTGCCATAGCGGCTGAAAGCGTCCTGAATGAGCCGGCGTTGTTGCGGCCGGAGCGGGAGCGTGCGCACGGCCTGTGCCAACTCCTGCGGAGTGATTCGGTTGCGGCGCGCGGTGGAAATAACCACAGACAGATTTAACTGATGGACACCCGACGACCCTCCTGCTCAAGGCGACCTGTTGCGAAGAGCTCGATGGCCCGCGGGCCAATCTCGTCTTCCGCTATATTGAGCTTCCCCCGAAGAGAATCCTCGGTTTCGTCTTCCGCGATCGCAACGGCTTTTTGCAAAATCACGGGACCGGAATCAATGCCCGCATCAACCACGAAATGAATCGTGACGCCCGTAACCTTGACGCCGTATGTGAGCGCTGCCACCCACGCTTCCTCGCCCGGGAATGCCGGAAGCAGCGACGGATGGACGTTCATGACTGCGCCTGAGAAATATTCGAAAAAAGTTGGGCCCAATACCAAATCCCAACCGGTCATAAAAACAAGGTCAATCCGCGCGTCAGTGAGCCGCCGAGCGAGGGTGGTCATGTACTGCGACCGGAGTTGATTTTTTGCATCCTGATCAAGTTCGCTCGCCGCTTGACCGGTGTGTTCACGGTACCAATCCGTAATCCGAAAGAACTCCGCTTGCACTCCCAGCTCGCGAGCTGCCGCAAGCCCCGGCGCTTCTTTTTTGTGACTCAATACGAGAACGGTTTCCAGTCCTGAAACGGCTCGCACCCGTTCCAGTAAATTCGGCAAACGGCTTCCCCGCCCGATGAGAAACGCTAACCGAGTCATAATCGAGGAGCCGGCTCAAGGATGCGTGCGAGCGTTGCTTTTGAAACCGGCCCGACCCGCACGATCTTGGCCGCGCCGGAACTAACGTCCAGTACAGTCAACGGCAATGGGGCTTCCAGATCGCCCACATCGAGCACGAGATCCGGTCTAAAGAGTCTCGCGCGAAAACGATCCATCAACACTCCGGCTGACTGCGGAGACGTCTCGTCCGAGACGTTGGCGCTCGTTGCGACAACCGGTCGGCCAAGCTTCTCGGCGAGCGCAACCGGAACCGGGTGATCCGGTAGGCGCAAGCCCACGGTTCTCCCGCCGGCTGTTACCGCCAGCGCGAGCGCTGCGCGCGCCGGCACGACCACCATGACCTGACCGGGCCACAGCCCGACCAGAATCCGCTCGGTGCGCTGATCAATGAACGCCACAGTCTTGGCCATCGCGATTGACGCCACGAACACCGGCACTGGCTTTGTGAACGACCGCTCCTTGATTTTGAACACCCGCCGGACCGCCTCTTCGTTCACGGCATCCGCAACCAAACAGTAGCCAGTATCAGCGGGCACGACCACCACGCCGCCCCGCCGCAAGCACTCGGCAGCCTCGGTCATGCCTCGGCGATACGAATCAGAATCGACCATCAAAACGCGTTTCATTTCTCCCCTACTTTACTCAAAATGGCTCAAAAAAGGAAGCATGGCCGCCCTCATGAGCGGCCATGCACCGATGCAAATAATGCGTCCTATCGCTGGCTCGCCGGATTTTCACCTCCCTCGCCCGGCCAGCCGTATTCGAGGGCTAACTTACGCGCTTCGCCCTCCACGTCGTCGAGAACAGCTCTACCCCACCCCAGCAGCTCCCCGACCTCTTGAAGACGCGCCTGCAAATCTTGCAGGTTCTGGCCTACCATTTCTGCTGCTCCGTTGTCCTCCCCGTGATCCGCCCCCGCCATTGGCTTGATCATCGGCGCTCCTCCTCGTGAGTACCAACGGATCGCACGCGTTCGCCACCTCCAAACGGAAGAGTGCGCGGTCGAATGCTTCGCGCGCGGCCTCGGTTGCCGTCCGCGCCTCGATCAACTCTCGTCCCAAATCCTGAAAGCGTCTGCGCGCCCTCGCGATGCGTCTCTGGAGCTGCCTGATGCGTCTGTCAATGCGCCGCTCCGGATTCCGCCACAAAACAGACACCGCACTGGACCACTGATACCAGCCCATGGCATACCTCCTCACACAAAGAACGCCACCGCACCCGCTCGCATCTTATGACTGCTTGCGCACCAAACTCAAGAGGCGCTTGGGAACGAACACTGACTTTCTAAGGGTCTCCGGCGTTACGTATCGGACAACTTTGGGACTCTGCCACGCGGCCTCGAGGGCCTGGCGCTCGGTTGCGCCCGCGGGAAGCGTGAGCCGCTCGCGCACTTTTCCGTCCACCTGCACCACGATCGTAACCGTACCCGTCTGCAGTGTTCGCTTAGAATACTTGGGCCAAGGACTTTCGTGCACGCTGCCCCTTTCTTTGAGGACGACCTGCCACAGCTCTTCGGCCAGGTGCGGCGCGAAAGGTGCGAGCAGCTGCACAAAAACTTTAACCGCCTCGCGCGCCGGCTCAATCTGCAAACGAGAGAAAAACACCATGAGGCTCGAGACTGCTGTGTTGAACTGAAACCCGGCAATGTCAGCCCCCACTTTCTTCACGGTTTCATGCTCGAGGCGCCGGAGTTCCGCAGAGAGCTCAAGTTCGGAGAACTTCGCTTGGGCAAAAAAATCCCACAGCCGACGCACGAAACGGGCCATCCCCTCAATGCCCTTCGAGCTCCACGGCCCGCCCTTGGACCAATCGCCCATGAAAGCCAAATACAACCGCACCACGTCCGTGCCGTACCGGTGCACCAACTCATCGGGACTAACCACGTTCCCCCTTGATTTCGACATCTTGTAATTATCCTCACCCAACACGAACCCTTGGTGGCGAAGCGCACGAAAGGGCTCCTGAAACTTCAGGTGTCCAAGATCAAAGAGCGCTTTGGTGAAAAAGCGCGAGTAGAGCAAATGCAGTACCGAATGTTCAGCACCCCCGATGTACATATTGACGGGGAGCCAAGCTGCAACTTTTTCTGGATCGGCGAAGCGTTTATTGTTGTGCGAATCAGCATAGCGCACGTAGTACCAGGAGGAATCCACAAACGTATCCATGGTGTCGGTTTCACGCTTGGCCGGCCCGCCGCACTTGGGGCAGTTCGCGCTGACAAATTTTTTCGAGCGCGCGAGAGGCGACGTACCCGCCCCGGTTGGCTTGAAGTCTCTTATATCGGGGAGCAGAACGGGCAAATCATGCTCTGGCACTGAATGAATTACGTATTCTTTACCCTGAAAAACAGTGTAATCAATCCCTGCCCGGAGTTTAGTATTTGGTGCTTTGGGTTTGTTTTGACTTTGGATTTCCCAGCATTTACGGCAGTAAATGACGGGTATGGGCGTGCCCCAGTAGCGCTGACGCGAAATGATCCAGTCGCGCAGACGATACTGCACGGTTACCTTTGCCAGCCCTTCTTTCGCGAGTGAGTCTACAATATGACGCCTGCCATCTGCCGAACTCATGCCGGAAAATCTGTCAGATCGGACAAGGATCCCATCGTCCATGTACGCCCGCGAGGGCCGGCTGTGCGGTTTCGCGTCAGGACTTACCACCTCAACGACCGGCAGTTTCATGGTTTTGGCGAATGCAAAGTCGCGCTCGTCGTGCGCAGGCACGGCCATGATCGCACCCGTGCCGTAGCTTGCGAGGACGTAATCGGAGATCCAAATCGGGATTTTCCGCCCGCTGACGGGGTTTATGGCATAGGCCCCGGTGAACACTCCGGTCTTCTCTTTGGTTTCGGCCAGCCGCTCGAGCTCCGTCTTGCGGCGGGCTGCATTGAGATAGCGTTCCACGGCGGGCTTGTGCTTCGCGCTCGTAAGCGCGTCCACGAGCGGGTGCTCGGGCGCCAAAACGATGTAGGTGGCACCGAAGAGCGTATCGGCGCGTGTGGTAAACACCTCGATAGAGTGTTCGTCATTGCGAGCGCCCGAAGGGCGCGCGGCAATCTCTTGCTGGTTACGGGATTGCTTCGCGGAGTTTACCCCGAGCCACGCCGAGGGGCCTGCAATGACGGAACCGAACTTTGCGATAGGGAATGCAATGATCGCCCCCTCACTTTTCCCGATCCAGTTTCTCTGCATGGCTTTGGTTTTCTCGGGCCAGTCAAGTTCACCCAAGCCCTGGAGCAGCCGGTCAGCGTAAGCGGTAATCTTGAATAGCCACTGGGTAACGTGCTTTTGCACGACCGAGGCCCCACACCGATCGCAGGCGCCGTCCACCACTTGTTCGTTCGCGAGCACGGTCTTGCACTGCGGACACCAGTTGGCGGCGACTGGCGCGCGGTAGGCCAACCCGGGCTTGAACAGCTGCAAAAAGATCCACTGGTTCCAGCGATAATACTCGGGATCGCACGTCACCACTTCGCGCGACAAGTCGTAGATGGCACCCATGGATTTGAGCTGCTCGCGCATCCGCTCGATATTCTGCATGGTCCAGACGCGCGGGTGCAGCTTCCCTTTGATCGCCGCGTTCTCTGCCGGCAAACCAAAGGCGTCAAATCCGATGGGGCTCAACACGTTGAATTGTCCCTGCCGCCGCTTCCAGCGCGCCCAAATGTCTGCGGGCGCGAAGTTAAACCAATGCCCAATATGCAAATCGCCCGACGGGTACGGGAACATGACAAGATGATAGAAATTCTTTTTCCCCTTGACGCGATCAGGCGTGCGGTAGAGTTTTTTTGTCTCCCACCATGTACGCCACTTGGATTCGATTTGGTGTGCGGGGTACTGCATGGCTACTATTGACGAACGCTCGTAAGTTTCATAAGAATAGCGCAGCGGTTGAATTCCGGCAACAAGAAACCAAGGAGGGCAATGCGATGGTCAAAGCACACTGGATGATGGGTTCAACCCGCACCGCGGTTCTTTCCTACGAAGAAGGAGGGCTGATCATCCCAACAGGATACGAACGAGCTCTGGCGTCCTACGCAGCAAGAATCGAGCAACATGAGACGGGCGTTCGAGCTGCCATCTCCATATGGCTCGCGTGCACGCCAGATAAGCCAAACATCGGGGTCATCATACCAACTGGTCTCGGCGGTTGTCTGCTCCAAATGGGGACTGAGAAAGTGAACCAACGGGAGTATCCCGCAGATCAACGACCCCCCGGCCTACAATCGTGGGTCCCCGACCGACCATGGACGATGATCACTTTCTCAATCGTCACGGAGGGGCTCGCGTCGCTTAATTCGCTTCAAGAGAAGCTCCGCCGCGCTCTCGAGATCATCCATGAACGACTCGAGCTTCAGGCGGGCACCATCGCCGCACTACTGGAAACGTAAACCCCGTCGCTCAACGACGCCGTCCGGCACCACCGGACGGCGTTACTCTACCTTGAAAAGGGTACGCGCATTCTCGGTCGTCATCTCTGCCACTCGTCCGATCGGCTCGTTTTTGACCTCGGCAATCTTGCGCGCCACATATTCTACCCACGCCGGCTCGTTTCGTTTACCGCGATGCGGTTCTGGCGCGAGGAACGGCGCGTCGGTTTCGACAAGAATCCGATCGAGCGGGACGAACCGGACGACCTCACGGAGATTTTCCGCGTTTTTGAACGTAATCACGCCGGTGAAGCCAATATAAAATCCGAGTTCCAAAAAAGCACGCGCTTCATCAGTGGTACCGCTGAACGAATGCGCCACACCGCGCAAACGTGAATTATGAATTACGAAGTATGAATGAAGAATGCGAAAGGTATCAGCATACGCATCCTGCGAAGCACCTGACGGCCGACAGTGCACCACAATCGGTTTACCAACCTCCAAGGCAAGATTTATTTGCTCGCGAAACACCATCTGTTGCGTCTCCCTAATTCCTGATTCTCTATTCCGTAGTAGTCCAGTCCAACCTCACCGATCGCCACCACCTTTGGATCTACCGCAAGCTCCCGCAGTCGCGCGAGCGCGGCCGGAACGTCTGACGCGTGGTGCGGGTGGATCCCAACCGCAGCCCACATATCGGAAAAATCGTGCGCGAGAGAAACTGCCCGTTCGCTCATGGCGAGATCCGTGCCGACATTGACGACGCCGATGCCGGCATCCGCCGCGCGCGCCGCAACCGCCGCGAGATCATCGCGGAAATCCTGAAAATTCAGGTGGCAGTGGGTATCAATGAGGAGGCGCATCGGGTTCTGGCCGTTTCGCGCGGCCACGTCCGTCCGCAGACGGCGCTACCTGCGGCCCCAGCCTCGGAAACAGAGCCCTGGGCGGATGCGGCTCAAAACCCTCTGTGACCCAATCACGCTTGAGCCCGCCCAAAAACGCCAACACCACTTCTGCGGTATCAGGCATGAAAGGCCAGAGCATCTGCCCGACTTTGGCAAGCCCGGCAAGGAGCTGAAGCATAACCTTCCGGAATCGCTCCGGGTCTTTAGTATTTAACTCCCAAATCCGCTCGCGCTCAACAAGCTCGTCTAAATCGCTCATGAGTTTCCAGATAACGGCGAGCGCCCGGTGGAGCTCGAAAGACTCCACGGCCGCCGAATAGTCCGCGTGCACCTTCGCGAGCGCCTCCACCGTTGACCGTTCGGGAGCAATGCCGGCGAGTTTTGGTTCCGTGACGGCCACCGTAAGCACGCGACTCACGAGATTCCCCAACCCCTTTGCCAAATCACTGTCGTAGCGCTCGAGGAGCCGCTTCTGGGAAAAGTCGCCGTCCCCGCTTGAGGGCAGCTCGCGCAAAAGATAGTAGCGGATCGGATCCGCGCCGAAGGCAGCCGCGAGCTGAAAGGGGTCAACCACGTTCCCCAGTGACTTGGACATCTTCCCGCCTTCGACCGTGATGAACCCGTGCACCAGAATTCGCCGGGGGAGCGCCAGCTTCGCCGCCAACAACATGGCGGGCCACATGAGTGCGTGAAAACGCAAAATGTCCTTGCCCACCAGATGCACATCCGCCGGCCAGAATGTTTTGAACTGTTCGGTCTCGTTGGCGTAGCCAACAGCCGTAAGGTAATTCGCCAGCGCATCGCACCAGACGTACATGGTTTGCGTGGTGTCTCCCGGCACCGGTATCCCCCAATCAAGCACCTCCCGTGGCCGCGAGAAGCTCACATCTTTGAGCCCCTCTTCGATCAGGGACATCATCTCGTGCGCTCTGGCCTCGGGTACAACGGCCAACTCATCCGACTCGATCAAGCGCTTGAGTTCGCTTTGATACTTGGAGAGCCGAAAGAAGTAATTCTCCTCTTCCACCACTTCGGGCCTCGTTTTGTGCGTGGGGCAATACCCCTCGCCGTCAAGCTCATGTTCGGTGAGGAACGCCTCATGACCAATGCAATACAACCCCCGGTAGGTAGCCTTATAGATGTCTCCGGCCTCCACCAACTTCTGCCAGAGCTTGACGGCGCCCGGCCAGTGGCGCTCGCTATCAGTGGTGCGGATGAAGTCGTCGTTTGCCAAATTATAGGCCGCTTTAAGCGCCCTGAATTTCTCGGCCAACACATCAACAAACGCGTGCGGCGCCTGTCCGGCGGCGCGAGCGGCTTGGACGATTTTAAGTCCATGTTCGTCCGTTCCGGTCAGAAACCAAACGTCTTTGCCCTGCTGATGGGCGTGACGCGCCAACACGTCCGCCTGCACAGACTCAAGCGCATACCCCAAATGGGGCGGCGCGTTCGTGTAGGCAATGGAGGTGGTGATGTAGAACTTGCCTTTTTCAATCATGACTCGGCGCTTTCCGACGGCTCGTTACATCTTCAAAGTATTCAGCGAGCGCGGCGGCAAGCGGAACCGCGAGTATCATGCCCGGGATCCCACCGAGTTTCGCGCCCACGAGCAGGGCCAAAATGACGACGATCGGATTTACGCCCACAATCTTCTTGGTAACCAGCGGCACCAAAAGATGATTCTCAAGCTGCTGGACAAAAACGTAGAGCGCTGCGGTCGCCACCGCCAGAAACGGAGAAATGAAGAACGCAACAAGAATTCCCGGGATTGCCCCCAAAATCGGCCCCACGATGGGCACCAGTTCCAAGATGCCCATGAGAATGGCCAGTGTAAGGGTATAGGGAACGCCGAGCAAATAAAGCCCGACGTACGTGAGCAACCCCACGATGAGCCCGAGGAGCAGCTGGCCCTGAATCCAAAGGCCGAGCTTGCGATGGACGCGACCCCACAGACTTATAACATACGCTTCCTGCGAAGCGGGGGTGATCAACCGAAGGAATTCCTCAATGCCCCGCTCGCGCACCGCAAGATAAATGGAGAGCACAAGCGTGATGAGCGCCGAGGCCACCCCGCCCACAACCCGTGAGGTCGCGGCAAGCACTCCTTGACTCGTCTGCGCTAAACGCTCCCCAAACAACTTAAGCAAATTTTCCAGTTGCTGACCGCTGACGGGCGCAAGATTCCCAAAACCCTTCTCGAGCGCAGCCGGAAACCGCGCGGCGAGTGCCTGCACTTCCTCGGCCAACGGCGGGACCACCAAATACACCACGAACCCCAACAGGGCAAAGAACACGAGATAAACCAGCACCACCCCTGCGGTCCGCGGCAGCCCCCGGCGCTGCAGCCAGGACACCGGCGCATTGACGCCGGCCGCAATGATAATCGCGAACACCAAAATTTCCACGATCTCGCGGACCGCGTAGAGAAACAAGAGCGCTACAATCACCGCAAAAACCTTCACAATCGTAGCGGTGGAAATGTCGATGGTGCGGTATTCGTTCACCCCATTAGACATAGACGATCAGTAAATAGTATCTGGACATGTTGAAGTGAGATCAAGAACTGCCTTTGAGAAACGGGCATCGGAGAGAAAAGAATGTCTAACGGGGTTCATATTAGAGCGTCAGCAGTTGCGCGAACCGTTCCTGTTCGCTCGGCGGATACGGGCCGATGAGGGCAAGGTTGAGCTTTGCAGGCGTGAATACCTCGCGAGCGATCCGGTTCACGTCATCTGCCGTAACCGCTTCGAGTTTCGCGAGCACCTCCTCGGGACTCTCCACTTTTTTCAGAAGCGTCTCTTGAGTGGCCACGAACCCGGCCATCTCGTCAGAGGACTCGAGATCCATCAAAAAATGTCCCCTGGCAAAATCCTTCGCTTTCCTCATTTCCGCCTCTGGAACGGCTTCTTCGCGAATCCGCCGGTACTCGCGGATGATTGTCTCAATGGTGCGCTCAACTCGAGTCGGGTCAGTGCCGGCGTACGTAACAACATAGCCCGTATCGGTTGATTCAATACTATAGGAGCGCACGCGATATGCCAAACCCTGCCTTTCACGAACTGCCAGAAACAGCCGCGAACTCATGCCCGCTCCCAGTAAAACAGAAAGCAGCTGCTGGGCATGTCGATCAGGATGCGATACATGATAGCCGCGCACGCCGATATCAAGATGCACTTGATCGGTTTCTTTGTGATGAATAAGTACGGCGGGCTCGCTTTGCGATTCCCGGACGGGCAATTTAGCTCTGGCATCGCCATCAGAAAACTCTTCGAACATACGTTGCACTTTCGTAAACACCTCTGCCGGCGTTACATTCCCCGCCACCACCACACTCACGTTGCGAGCCGCGTAATGCGCCGCGCGGTACGCCACAAAGTGCTCGCGGTTCAGCGCCGCCAGCACTTCGGGGGTGCCGATGACATCCCAACCCGCCGGCTGATCGCCGTACAGCAAATTTTGAAACAGATCGTGGATGTGCCGCTGCGGATCGTCCCGAATCATGCGCACTTCTTCCAAAATGACGTTGCGTTCGCGATCAACTTCTTCCTGCGCCAAAAGCGGGTTAAGCAAAATATCAGAAATTACTTCAAGTGCGACATCGAGAAAATTGTAAGCAACTTTGGCGTAAAAACCGGTGTACTCATCGCCGGTGAACGCGTTCGATTCAGCGCCTATCCGGTCGAGCTCTTCGGCAATCTGCTGGGTTGTGGGTCGTTTCTCCGTACCCTTGAACGCCATATGCTCTAAGAAATGGGACAAACCGTTTATGTCTTTGGTTTCGTATTTAGAGCCGGTCCCAACCATAATAAGCACCGTCGCGGTGTTAGTGCCGCGCATAGGAGCCGCAATCACTCTCAAGCCATTGGGAAGAGTTGTGCGTTCGATGAAAGCCATAAATTAAGCCGCTGACAGCCGCTCGCTAAAATACGCTGAAAGCTCGCGCACGTCAACCCGTTCCTGTTTGGCCGTGTCGCGGTCACGAACCGTAACGCTCGGGGGGTGTCCCGTTTCGGTTATCGAATCAAAGTCAACGGTGATGCAGTAAGGTGTTCCAATCTCGTCCTGGCCGTAGTAACGCTTGCCGATGTTGCCGCGGTCGTCCCAAGCGACCATAAACCTCTTCCTCAAATCCTCATAAATACTCCTCGCAAGCTTCACGAGTTCCGGCTTATTCGCCAGCAGCGGGAACACGGCAGCCTTATACGGCGCCAGACGCGGGTGAAGCTTCAGCACGGTACGCTCCCCCTCTTCGGCGTAGGCATCAATCAGAAAAAAAAGCAAGGAGCGGTCAATGCCAGCGGATGTTTCGATGTCCCACGGAATATACGTTTCCCCGGTTTCCGGATCTCGGTAGCTCATGTCCGCACCCGAGAACTCCGCATGACGCTTCAGGTCCCAGTCTCCACGGTGATGGACGCCCATGAATTCCGCCCAGCCGAAGGGACTTTTGTACTCGATGTCGGTCGCCGCGCGCGCGTAGTGTGCGCGATCGCCCGGCGCGTGATCCTTAAACCGAAGATTCTCTCTTTTGATGCCGAGCCTCACGTACCACTCCATCCGTTCGTTCTTCCAGTATTCAAACCACCTCGCGGCCTCCTGCTCGTCCGGCCTCACGTAGAACTGCGTCTCCATCTGTTCGAACTCCCTGCTGCGGAACGTGAAATTGCCCGGCGTAATTTCGTTCCGAAACGCTTTACCCATCTGTGCAATACCGAAGGGAATCCGCACGCGCGTAGAGTTCACTACATTCTTGAAATTCACCTGCACGCCGTTTGTGATCTCGCCGCGGAGGTAGACTGTTGCCTTTTCGTCTTCAATCACGCCGAGCCTCGCTTCGACGAGCATATTGAACTTTCTCGGTTCGGTCCATTCGACATGTTCCTTCTTCTTTTCATGCCCGGCTCCGTGCGCCTGTATGTCCGTCTCGTTATCGGCACGAAACCGGGCGTGGCACGTTTTGCATTCCACCAGCGGATCCGTAAACGCCTCGACGTGCCCGGATGCTTCCCACGCCTTCGGATTCATCAAAATCGCCGCGTCCACCCCCACCATATCGTCCCGGGTTTCCACCACCGCCCGCCACCACGCATCCTTGATGTTCTTTTTGAGCAGCGCGCCCGCCGGACCGTAATCCCAGGTTCCCGCGAGCCCGCCGTAAATTTCCGATCCGGGGAAAATAAACCCGCGCCGCTTGCACAGCGACACAATTTTATCCATCAAGTTCTGCTCGGGCTGCGCCATAGACCGAAACGAAAATCCAAATGTCAAAATAATACCCGGGCCAAAATCCAAAACGGAAATTTGACATTGGGGTTTTGAACTTGATTCGTCATTTGGATTTCGACATTTGACATCCCCGTCATGGCTGCACCTTCCCCTGCTCGGACGAAATCGTGGGGTCGTCCGGCAGGTTGGTGCGCAATTCGACCGCAGAAGATTCGAGAGAGCTGCCGGTAAAGTCGTCAACGCCCACGGCGCGGCTTTCGCGCAGCAAAAGCGGGAACGTGTTCAGATCGGTGATACCCGGCGTAAATTCAAGCTGGAATACAGTTTCGGCCGCCGGACCCAAGAAACCGGTGGCCGCCGGCACCGACCCCACCTCCCACGTAACCTCCCCGGTGCGATCGTTCACCTGCGGAGCTTGGCCGATCTTGGTGAGCACAACTCCGGTCCAGCGCACATTGGGGCCCAAGACACCCCGCACCCGCACGTCCGACGCGTCGTTGGCCGCGTTGAAGATACGCCAGTGCACGGTTACGGTCGTAGGCTGGCCCACTCGGGGCGGCATGGGACCGGCATTGCCGATGCCGGCTGACGGTTCGTTATAGAACCCAAGGGCACGCAGGGTAAACTTGGTGATGAATTTGGTCTCAAGGGTGCGCTCGGCCACGAGTCGATCGAGCACCAGTTCTGGCGGGATGTTCAACGTTTCAATGCTCGCGGCAGCCATAACTACGAAGTTCTTGTCTGAAGAGCTGCGCACGGGAAAATTCTTTTTCGTCTGGACTTCAAAAGTAATTTCTCCGCCTTCTCCCGGAGCCAAGAGTGCGAGCTTGGACTCGGACGCTGCATTCCACGTGAGCTCTGTTCCAGTCGGGCTTACCGCCGCAGCGGCAGCCCGCAAGGTGGTCAGATCAAACATGATCCCGGAAAGCTTGGCCCGAATAATAAGCTCTTTGAACGGCACCGCAGCGCCGTTGCGATAAGCGATGCGGTAGAGCAGGCGTTCGTCGGGCTTGGCGCGGTAATCAGTTACGCCGTTGACGGTAAAGTCGAGGGCGAGCAGCGCCGGGGAGACTGTGGAAGCAGCAACGTTTTCGGCGTAGCCCGTGAATCGACCGCCCTCGGCTACGCCGATTTCCACTCGCACTTCACGGCGCTCACCGGCATTGCCGCTCAACCTCCCCGAAATCGAAATCTCTCCGCCCTGCCCGGCTTGAAGTTCATCAACGCGCCAAATGGTCGTGCCCTCTTGGGAGCTCGGGGCTGCAGTCTGAAATTCAAACCCGGCCGGGTAGCTCACGTGCACTTCAATCCCTCGCAGACTGAAGCCGGCGATGTTTCGATAGGAGATGCGGTATGAAACGGTTGAACCGCTGAAAGCTTTTTCCGGAGCGCTCACATCCAAAAGGAGGGGCAGGGAGCTGATGGTGAAGCGGTAGTCGACGGCATTTTCAAAACGCGCCGAAAGGTTCGCGGGCTGGTACGTGACCGCAAGGCGCACCTCTTTGGCTTCATCCTTTTTGCCCAAAAACCGGAGTGCCACTTCGCGTTCCAAGGTCCCTTGCGGCTCCACCCTGCCCAAAGTGTACGTTCGGGGAGGCGAACTGCTCAAACTGGGTTCAATGACGGTTACACCCTCGGGCAGACGCAACGCAGCCTCCACGTCTTCGAGAGCGACGCGCGTACGATTTGCCACCCGAATCGTGTAGCCAACTGTCTCGCCGCCGCGCACGTCCGTCGGGCCAACGAGGACAACTTCCACGTCGCGCCGGGCAAAGGTGCCGCGGCCAAAAAGCAGGTAATACCCGCCCACCGCAACGGCAGCGAGTCCCGCAAGCACCAAAATGATTTTGACCAGTTTCCGGCGCTGACGAGGGGTAAACATGGGCAATTTTCCGACCGAGACAGGCGGTGGTGGCGGGCCCCACGGCGGCAGATCGTCATGGACCGAAGGCTGCTCGACCGGCTCATCTAAACCAACCACGCGGGAGGATCGCTCCCGCTCGCTAAATGGTTCATCCGGATCATACAGCTTCTCCTCGGTCTCCTGCAGAGCCATTACGCCAAAGTATAGCACCGGCGGAGCCAAATTTGAAGCCGCCCCATCCCGTCATAACGAGAAGCCCCGAGCGAAGTCGAAGGGCGACGAAACAACCCCATGACTCTCATCAGAACTTTTTTGCTTCGGCGCTAAAAAATGCCTTCACCCGCTGCCAGCTTATCGCCGTCAACATCTCTGGGTTCGGATCACGCTCGGCATCGGCGAAATATACCAAGCTCTTTTTTACGTGCATGAGATTCGGCCTAAATCGCGCGTACTTACGCTGAAATGCAGTCAGCAATTCGATCAATGAAAGTTTCTCCTGGGTGAGCACGGTGTACAGATCAATAAAGTCTCGCTTCGTGCCTCGGCTCACTATAGCGTCAAGTTTCATGCAACCGATATCGAGCGGAGAAGCAATGCGAATGCCGGCGACCGTACGCGGTTTTGCGAGCAGCTGATATGGATACTGGAAAAAGGAAACGAGCGTGCGCTGAAAGCTGCCGCGGACAGTGCCGGACTCGCGTTTTTCAAGCTGAAACGAACCGGCGGCCCGGAGACGCTCAATCAGCCGTCGTTCATCGAACGCGGTTCTTCGAAAAAAATCCAGATCGCGCGAAGTTCGATGCCCAAACAAAAACGCCAAGCCGGTGCCGCCGCCCAAATAGAAACTCCGCAATACGCCTGTGGCGCTCAATGCTTCCAGATTACGGCGGGTTTTCGCGTCAACGGCTTGTGCTGGCGCCATATACCAAGTTTAAAACTCCAAAAGTCTCGTGATTTCGGGGAAAGTCGCCGGCTCGCTTTTGTCACAGAAGCAATGGCCGTGCGCGAGAACGTCTTGAAAAGCCACGCGATCGCCGCCTCATCGCCGTGCTCCAAGACGCGCTCGATGACAAAAGCCCGGTGTCGCTTGACGTCGAGCTTGACCGGATCAATGTCCCAAAAGAGTGATTTCAGCCTTACAGGAATAGATAATTTCATATATGAGTAGTCTACCAAAATGCGCTGGCGGCGACAATCAGTGGATTTTGTCCTTCACCGCACTCTCCGTCTTCTCCGGCCGCGCTTGCCAGAGCATCTCGAAAATCTGGCGCATGGCGTGAGCCACGCTCGGGTTTTCCACCACCACTCCCTGCAGTTCGCCAAACGACAGAATTCGCACGAACGTATCGCCCACATCAATTGAGTTTTTGGCCGAATACGCTTCGCACGGCACCACTTTCATCGTTCGACCGTACGCAGCATCGGTTTCCCGCCATGGCTTGAGCGAGGCGTGCTCCGGCACAATGCCGCGGACTTTAGTCCCGCGCTTTTTCAGTTCGCCGTTGTATTCGTCAAAAACTTCAATGAGTTCAGGCGAAGCGTTTTCGGCGGTGGCGTAAAAACCGACGAGCTCTTTGTTCTACATCTCTTTCAGCCGGTATCGCAGCGCATCGCGCACGCCGGACAATCCTTCGTAATAGTAAAGTGCGGTGAAAAAGACGCCGCACCCCGCCGGGCACGCGGAGGCCCGTGAGTATAACCGCACCAAAAGCCCCGATGCTTCGGCATCGGGGTTTATCTTTACAGCTCTCTGTGGGGCAACGGCGTGAGTTACGCCAGAATATCCTTTTTTAGTTCCGATGCTTCCGCCAAGAAGAAAGCAGCCACGTAATTCCACGCCAAGGGAATACGCAGACGCGGCAAATCTTTCAAATCGCGCACTTTCAGAAGCTGGGAGCCGAACTGCACGAGATCAATGTTGGCGTCGAACTTGAGCCGCGCATCGCGCCGAAGGTCGCCGAGCCGCCAATGCTTGTCGCGCAGGATGCAGTAGAGATCAATGAAATCGCGGCCGCGCGCCTGCTGGGAGATGGCGAAGGTTTTATTGACCGCGATGTCCCGCAAGCTGTCAATATGCAAATGGCCTTCCTGCGTGCCGGACTCAAGCCGAGGGAACGGGAAATAAGTGAATTCGGTTTTGAGCGCGCCGTCTTCATATTCAAGAAAATAGAGATTGCGGTTGAAACTTTTCTGAAATTCAAACTTCGCAAATCCGAGTTCCTTCTTCTGGCTTTGGAGAAACGTCTCTACGGCGAGGGGGTCGATCTCTGTTTCGCTGAAAAAATCAAGGTCCTCGGATTCACGGTGATTCAGATAAAAAGCGGCGAGCGCCGTGCCGCCGGTGAGATACACGCTGGCGGAAAACTCCGGGCTTCCCGCCACTGCCCCCAGCAAGGCTAGTTGCCGCGGTGTAAGAATTTCTTTCCCCATAGGAGGAAACCAAGGAATGCCCGCTTGTCTTGGTCGAGGATCAAACGATCCCAAGAGACGCGCAGTTCTTCAGCCGAGATTTTCTCGCCGCCGATCCCGAAGTTAACCAGCTGCTCGAGTCGCCAGATGGCAAACTGCTCCGGGTTTTTTTGAAGCTCCGTCGTGTCAACGTTCCAGTTGCGCATATAGTTATTATAGCAAAATTCTGCCCGAAAAGCAATCGCGCCCCTGAAGGATAACGCGAATCTATTCGCAACTAGTATAGCGTGGCCACCGCCCTGCGCGAAGATGGGAGCGAAACCAAAAGCGGGTTCAACGCGAGTCGAAGCTGGGCGAGCGCGGCTGGCTGCGGCGGGCGCTTGAAGAGCGTGGCGAGAGATTCTCGAATAAAACGGCTGTGCAGTTCTCGCGCTGCTTTTGGCCAACGGCTTCGAATTGCGGGGTTTGGCGCGTAACCCAAGATCGTGATGAGGCCAAAGGTCGCGTACGTGACAATGAGGGAAACGTGTTCTGTCTTGACGCGCTCAAATGCGTGCAAAACAGAAAGCATCAATCGCCACAGCCGCTCGTCGCGTTCTGGCGCAATGAGCAACCGTTCGCAACGGTTCAAAAACACGAGTGCGGCTTCGAGTTTTTCAAAATTGCTTCGGATCTTCAAAAAATGTTCGAGCTCCATTGCCGTCGTTACGATCTTGCGATTTTTCTCCGCAAGCTCAACGTAGCTTATGGTAAGCGGCTCGAGATGGCTTGCGAGCTTCGCTTTGATTCGCCGCGCCCCAATTGCGACCGCGTCAAACCGACCATAGTCGCGCGTGTAAAACGAAACCAGCCGATCGGCTTCGCCGAGGTCGGATGATTTGAGAACGACGGCGTGGGTGCGGTACTCGGCCATATTGACAGGGATATTTTATTTATAGTACATTAAGGGTAGAAGCTTCGCTTCTCCGCACGCCATGAGGCTGCGGCAGCTCTTGAAAGGAGCGAGAGATGGAAAGCCAGCTCTTCACTGATCTGGCGTCGTGTTTCCGGGACTGGCCCATATGCTCCGACTTTCAACTGGCGGCGCTAGGACTCTGGGGGATGACGTCGATCTTGATTCTGATGTTCTGCGCATTTCTCCCGGCAATTGGCGCTGCACGACGGTGGCCAACAGCTGAAACACACCCGCCCGAAGTGCCGCCCTCGGTTGCGACGATCAACATGCGGCGAGACGCCTGGTTGGTGCGGGCGTACCGCTACGTCTGGGGCCAATACCCGCGGGACATCTGCAGCGTTTTCCCGCGCCTCGTCCTCATGATCGTCGTCGGCCTGCTCGATGTCGGTGCGACGCTGATGGTTGGGTTCATGCTCCTGACGGGGTTCGTCACGTTCCTGATTGGCATCTGGCACTTGATACCGATGCTGCCCGCTGCCTTGGCCCAGATAGCGTGGTGGGTGGTGGGCCTGCCGAGCGCGACCGCCGCAGGATTCCGATACGCAGCCTCGACTTCTGTCACGTACCAGCTCTTGGCCGCCACAACCGCGGTGGCTCTCCTCGTGCTCTTTTTCAGATCTAAAGCTTGGCAGCTCACGCGACTGTATGCCCGGAGTAAAAAGGATCGCGTCTGTCTCAAGATCCGAATCGTGTAACGTCGCCGGTATACGGCAACCGCGCCGGCCGCTCGCTTACGAGCGGCCGGTTTTACTTTCCTAGTTCCGGCTCATACTCACGCGCGACGAGATTGCTTCGGTCGCTGTCGCTCCCTCGCCATGGCGGCTTTGAGATAAGCCTAGCACCTCTTGTTGGAGTGTGCGTGCATTCCCGTGCCCGAGTAACCCCATATAGGAATTGAACGTCGCTGCCCCGGGACTCTGCTCGATTCGCCTCATCATCCGCCGCTTGGTAGATGTCCGCAGAACTCGGTGGTCGGGGAAATGCACCCACCCAAGAAAGTCTACGCCTGAAGCCAACGTCTTGATAACAACCTTCCGAGGATGAAGGCGGAGCCGCAAACGGTTACGGAGAAAATCCTGAAGCCACGGGATTTGGTTCTCGAGCCAAGCGCGATCACCCGAAAGAATCACGAAATCGTCGGCATATCTGATATAGTACCGCGCCCCCACACCATGCTTCACATACTGATCAAACTCATTCATATACACGTTGACCAAGAGCTGTGAAGTGAGATTGCCGAGCGGCAACCCTTTGCCGGACGCGGTGCTCTTAAAACTTCGGATGACGTCCTCCAAAAGCCAGAGCGCGCCGGCGTCGAGGATATATTTTCGCAGAACGTTGAGAAGAACTTCGTGGTCAATGCTGGCGAAGAACTTTCTGATGTCGCACTTCAAGACCCAGCAGGTTCGCATGTCGTTCTGACTTGCGCGATAGCCAAACTGACGAAAGCGGTTAAGCGCTTTGTGCGTCCCCTTCCCAACCCGGCACGAGTAAGAATCGGCGATGAATGTCCGGCCGAAAAGTGGATACAGTACGCGATAGATGGCGTGGTGCACCAGCCGATCGCGCACACTGGCTTTGTGGATGCTCCTCGGCTTTGGGTCAGAGATACGGAACGCTTGATAGCCGCCGTGCCGGTAGGTATGATGAACAAGGTCGCGGTGGAGCGAGAAAATGTTATCCATGAGCCGCAGCGAAAACGCCTGCACGTCACGTTTCCCTCTTTTACCCCGCACAAACTCCCGCCACGCCTCCAACAAGTTTTCCACGCTTATCATATCCGCAAAAATATGCCTCAACTGAATTTTCACACCAACGCTCCCTATAACGCCCCCCCCGCAGGGGTTTTGCCCATTATCCAACGGTTTGTTCACGTTTACAAACTCTGGCATGAATTTAAAGATCATATCCCTAAAAAATCCCGCTATACGCTCGGTGCAAAAATTGACTCTCTGTTTTTAGCCATCGTTGAGCTGCTTTTTACTGCGAGCTACTTGCCCCGTCTGGAGAAACCTCCGCTTCTGCACAAAGCAAACAGCAAGCTGGACGTGCTAAAATTCTTCCTGCAAGTCGCCTGGGAGCTGAAAGCGCTCGACAACAAAAAGTATATCACGCTATCTGAATCGCTCAACGAAATAGGCCGGATGCTCGGCGGCTGGAGAAAAGGCCTTGAAAGCAAAACTCTCGCCGCATAAAGAGCGAGAGAAACACGGGAGTTTCGGGAGAAAACCTGGTTGCCGTCATTCCACCTGTTCGGATGCTCGACCGAGTTGGCATTCACGTTCCAACCGTTGCCATTCCAGTTGACGTTCACCGCGCGGAGCACCAGTTTCTCGTACCGGGGGCCATCAATGCCACTGCCCTCTGAATGCTCTCGGGGCTGTATCGAATTTGGGACCTCAAAGTCCGCCAGTTCCCGGTACCAATTCCTGCATTTTTTGAAGAATACTTCCCACGCGCTTACGCAAGACGTATCCTACGCAACTCCGGCAAAAAGTATCTTAGACCCAAGTCGAAAAAGCCGTAACCGTTCCGTTCTTATGAATCCTTATTTAGGGTACCAAAATCCGCTGCAAAATAAAACGCCCTCGACTCGCGAAGCTTGCGAGCCGAGGGGCAAAGAGTGAAAGAGCCAAAGAGACCAAAAAGATCAAGCAGCCACAGCGACCAAGGAATTGCGGGAGAAAACCTGGTAGCCGTCATCCCACCTGTTCGGATGCTCGACCGAGTAGGCATTCACGTACCAAACGTTGCCAAACCAGTAGACGAACACCGCGCGGAGCATGCCCTTACGGTCTGGCACGTAAAAGACGTTCGCCCATCCATTGTTAAGGAGCGTGCCGGACTTGCCGTTGGGCTGGCGCTCCATGAGGACGTAAATCGCGGCGAGCGTCGTCTCTTTCCGGTCGCCGAGCTCGGCCAAGATGGGACCGGCAAGCTCCGGACGAGTGAGGCGCGCGTACCGAAGCGTCGCCTCCGCAGTGGGCCCCTCGGTCTTCCCGAGGAACCAATTATTGAAGTTTTCGCCGAGGTACGAAATGCGCACACCCGGCTTCGCCCGATCTCCGTAATTCAACACGAACTTGTCCCGGGCCACGAACCTCTCGGCCGTCGCCGGAATCGTGATCGTGTCGATCTCCTCGAGAAGCGACAGGACTGCGATCGCGGCGGGGGCGGGCTTCTCCTCGGGCGGCATGAGCGCACCGAGGAAGGCGCGCTGCATCGCCTCGCCGTTGTGCGCCCATTTATCGGCGAGATTCGGGCCGAGGCGATTGGCGATCAAGATGAGCGCCTTTGTTCCGGCGCCCACGAACTCCGCGGTCTGCCCTTCGGTCAGGGCTGTTCCATGCGTTGGCATGGCGGTTCCCTTTCTGGCTCGCGTGAGCCTATGCGTGGCCTCGCCTTGCTAACCCGCACCATGCGGGTTTTAGCGAGACCGTTAGTTACAGCTTTCAAGCCATGAAGCGAAAATTGCCTCAAAAACGGCTTAAAAGCTGTAACTAACCATTCGATAAACTCGGGGCAAGCCCGCAAGTAGTCGCGTAGAAGAACTCAATCATGGTAGCACACAGTGTATTGCTCTGTCAAGTGCGTTGGTTCGCCACCTTGCACAACCCTGGGCGAGACTCCGCTCACCCAAAGAGTCGCTCCGAGACGGTAACTGAACAATCTCGTCGATCCCGAGATTCTTCGCGGAGTTTATCCTGAGCGCAGTCGAAGGACTCAGAATGACGGCGGAACTACGTTCTGGGCCGCCGCACCGCCAGCCACACTTTTACGCCTTCCAAGTCGAACTCGCACTCCGCGGCAAAGGTGTGCGCATCGTCTCGCCCCCTGACGAGAGCTTTGAGGCCGGATTCTTTTTCAATGGTGGCGCGCCAGCGTTCAACCAGACCGTCGAACCGAGCCGCCTGCGGGCCGCTTGCGGAAAGCCACAAAAGCACTTTGTCTTGGGGTTTGCAGCCCGCGTCGCGCCGGAGGTCTTGGATGTTCCGGATGAGTTCACGGATAGTCCCCTCTTCGCGCAAGGCTTCGGTGATGTGCGTGTCGAGCTCAACTTCGGTTTTGAGGGCTGGGTCCACAACCACCTCCTTGACATTGACCTCGTCTTTTAATAGCTCGAGGAGTTCGGGAATTTTGAACTTTGTCCCTCGACTCCGCTCGGGATATATCCTGAGCTTGTCGAGGGATTGAATTTTAAATTTTTGGAGCGGCTGGCGGACTTTGATTTTCGCTTCAGCGCGCTGGCGCAACGCTTCGGCCGCAACCACGCGTACCGCGGACATCGCCTGTAGGAGCTGCCTATCTTTTTGGTTTTGAGCGACCGCGACTGACCAATCAGCAAGATGCACACTCGCGGGGTCGCCTTTGCCGCGCGCTCTAAGCCAAATATGTTCGGCGAGAAATGGCGTAAAGGGCGCCAGCAGCACGGCGACATGACGGAGCGTTGTACGAAACGCCTCGGCCGCGGCACCAAGCTCGCTCGCACTCGCTGGACGTTGGAATCGCCGACGCGAGCGGCGCACGTACCAGTTCGAGAGATCGTCTACAAGTCTATTAAGCGCGCGACCGGCAGCGGTCACGTCATACGCGTCGAGGCCCTTGGTTACAACAGCGGTGGTTTCAACAAGACGGGAGGCCATCCAGCGGTCGAGCAAAGTAGCCGCTGACTTCGTTGGACGCTCCGCAGATTTCGGCGCATACGTTTCGTAGAACGTAAGAACATTGACGAGGCGCATGATGAAGTTCCGATACCGCTCTTGCAATTCTTTCTCGTCAAAACGCTTGGGGTCGCCGGCCGAGCTTGCGGTATAGAAGTACCAACGGAGCGCGTCAACGCCGTAGCGTTCGATCATTGTGTTCGGATCAACCACGTTTCCCTTGGATTTCGACATCTTCTCACCTTTGGCATCGAGAATGAGACCGAGTGAGATCACGTTTCGATAGGGTGCACCTTTCTTCAAAAGCGTACTGATAGCAAGCAAGGTGTAGAACCACCCCCGCGTTTGGTCAATGGCTTCACAGATGTAATCAGCGGGAAAGTTTAATTTTCCCATGAGTCGCCCGACGGCAGAGTCGCTTAAATTTTGGGTTTTGGGTTTTGGGTTTTGGGTTTTCGCGAAGGCGAACGGAAAGTTCGCCTGAGCGAACGGCATCGCGCCCGAATCAAACCATACGTCAATCACCTCGGGCACCCGTCGCATACCCGCCGCACACTTCGGGCACTTGAGCACGATTTCATCCACGTACGGCCGGTGCAGATTCACCTCGCCGGCTTCGTCAAGCGGCCAATTATGGAACTGAAATTCTTTGAATGTTGCGGGTTTGAGCAAAAACTGTTTCCAAGCCTTGGCCGAAGTTTCATTGGAATAACCGGAAAGTGCCGCGGCCATGGCCCACAAGGGATCCGAGTGCCCCACCATGAGAATTGTCGCGCCTTCGTGTCTCGCATCAATGTCAAGCCAAGCCGCCACCGTGCGGGCTTTGGCGTCGCTCAAATTCTCTCCCCCGTCGGGCCGCTTCACATACTCAAGGAACTGACTATCGTGGATGAAAGCGCTAAATTCTTTTTCTGAATGGAGGTTGAAAGCGCCTGTATTGATCTCGCGCAGACGTTCGTCGATCTTCACGGGTAGCCCAAGCGCCTGACCGATGATTTCGGCGGTTTCGTGCGTGCGCCGCAAGGGTGAAGCGTAGATAGCAGAAATACCGAGCTTCTTGAGTTTCGGAATTTGCTTGAGCACTGCCTCCCGGCCTTCTGGCGTAAGCGGGTTGGGTGTTTTTTCCGGCCAAGCGCTGATGTAGCCTCCGCGGTTGGACCGCGCCTCGCCATGGCGCATTAAAATATAGGTGTTGGGTTTACGCAAGCGGTGCGCATCGAGGTCTGCCAAGCTACCCACCACGAGGTGCTCGGCGCATTGCGTGCACTGCCAGATTGGCAAAGGTGTTGCCCAGTACCGCTCGCGCGAGAGCGCCCAGTCCTTGGCCTCTTTGAGCCAGCCGCCAAAGCGCCCCTCCTTCAGATACGCCGGAACCCAGTTGATTTTTTTGTTGTTCGCGATCGTGTCTTTGACGATCTTCGACATCCGAATAAACCACGAATGTTTGGCATAATAGAGAAGCGGCGTGGAACACCGCCAGCAAAACGGATACGTGTGCGTAACCGCTTCAACGGCAAAGAGAAGCCTGCGGGCTTTAAGATCCGCGATGATGGCGGGCTCAACGTCTTTGACGAATTTACCAGTCCACGTGGGCACGTCTTTGGTGAAGGCACCGCGCTCGTCAACCGTGTGATGCATGGGTAAATCGTGCCTCTTGCCAAGCTCAAAATCATCCACGCCATACATGACGGCCGTATGCACAATGCCCGTACCTTCGTCGGTGGAAACAAAATCCGCCGGCAAAACCTGAAAAGCGTTTTCGATATGCTCGGGCTTCGCGTTGGCGAGCGCTCCGAACAGCGGCTCGTACCGCCAACCAACCAAATCGCGTCCTTGGTGGCGCCGGGCCACTTCGACTTTCGCCTTGGGGCCGCCAACGTGGTTGAGATAGGTTTTCACCGGGTTCTTCGCTTCCTTTGACCACCGCTCCCACACCGCTTCGGCCACAATCACGGATTCGCCCAGTTTGTTGCCGCTAAGCCTCAACTCGACATACGAAACCCCGGGATTCACCGCCAACCCCACGTTGCCGGGCAGGGTCCACGGCGTCGTCGTCCACGCAAGCAGAAACCGCGTTTCGTTTTGTGTTTTGGGATTTGTGTTTTGGGATTTATTTCGGATTTCGGATTTCGGATTTCGGATTTTGAACTTAACAAAGGCCGAGTCTTCGGTTATATCCTCATACCCCTGCGCCACCTCATGCGAAGACAGGGGCGTGCCACACCGCGGGCAGTACGGCACCACTTTGTAATCTTCCTCCAGAAGCCCGCGCTTTGAAATTTGCTGCAAAATCCACCAGACCGATTCCATGTACTCGGTCGTATAGGTCGCGTAGGGGTGGGCGGTATCGAGCCAAAATCCGATACGCTTGGTGTTACGCACCCACGCTTCGGTAAACGCCATCACCGCTTCTTTGCATTTGGCATTGAACTTGGCGATGCCGTATTTTTCGATATCTTTTTTTGACTTCAAGCCCAGCGATTTTTCAACTTGCAGCTCAACCGGAAGCCCGTGCGTATCCCACCCCGCTTTGCGCTCAACCAAAAACCCGCGCATTGTTTTGTAGCGACAAATAATGTCTTTGTACACACGCGCGAGCACGTGATGGAGCGCCGGGGGTGCATTCGCCGTAGGAGGGCCCTCATAAAACACAAACCGACGCGCTTTGGCCCGGCGCTTCAAAGATCGTTCAAAAATGCCTTCTTTCTCCCAGAACTCAAGAATCTTTTCTTCTCGCCCTGGGAAGCCCGGCGGATCATTCTGCTCGGTCATAGGGGCCATCATAAAGCCGTTTTTAGACAAAAGGAAGTCCCCCATACGGGGGGGACGAGGAATAGCATGCCTTTCGAGCTGGCTACGCAATGAGTTCGCGCAAGCGCTGACCGCGAAGTTCGTCTTCATCATCCTCGCGATCCAAACGAAGCCCCAATTCGGACAACTGCTCGAAAAGAAAGACTGTCGTGCAGCTCTCGCAGCGCGCATACCGCAACGATTCTTCGGCGTTGAACACAATTTGATCTTTCGCGCCACATTCCGGACAGTCGCCCACCATTCTTGCCATCACGCCCCTCCTTTCTCTGATGGTCCACCTACCATGCGTTAATAAGCAAACCACGCCAGCAGCCAACGATGCAAGCTAGATCTGCGTCTCCCGCCCCATCCGTTCCGGCGCGCTGATGCCCAAGAGCTCCAACACGCGCTGGAGAATCGTCTTAGTGCCACGTACAAGCGCGAAACGCGCAGACGTTTCGCTGACGTTGTCCGTAATCACGCGCGAGGTTTCGTAAAATTTGTGGAAGCGGTTCGCGAGATTCCACGCATAGGTGGTGAGCCGCTGGAGCTCGCCGTCGCGCACGGTTTCAACGAGCACATCGGGCAACTGAATCAATTCTACGAGGAGCGCGCGTTCCGCCGGAGCGGTGAGTGCCAAAAGCACCTTTGCATCTAAACGAAATGCCGGAGCGTTACGCTCGATCCCCGCGATGCGGGCTGATGCGTATTGAATATAGAATACCGGGTTCTCGTTGGATTGAGCCCTTGCCAACTCCACGTCAAAGTCCAAGTGCGTGGAACGCGATTTGGTGAGAAAAAAGTACCGCGCCGCATCAAGCCCCACCTCGCGAGTAAGCCACTCGAGCGGCATGGCGGTCCCAAGGCGCTTTGACATCTTGAGCGCTTCGCCCTCGCGCTTAATTCGCACGAGTTGCATGAAACGCAAATCAAGCCGGCCGGAGTAGCCAAGAATCTTGCCCACTGCTTCCATGCGCTTGACATGCCCTTGATGGTCTGCGCCTAAGATATCGATCACCCAGTCGTACCCGCGCCAGAATTTATCCGCGTGGTACGCGATATCGGAGAGGAAGTACGTGGGCTCTCCTGACGAACGGATAAGCACCTGATCATGTTCATCGCCAAAATCGGTGGTCTTTAACCACTCGGCGCCGTCTTTTTCATACACCAGCCCCCTCCCCCGCAGATCCGCGACTACCCTCTCGGCGGCGCGGGACTCGTAAAGCTCCTCTTCTGAAAACCACGTGTCAAAATGAATCCGCAGCTCGTCTTGAATAAACTGCGCGTTCTCAAGCTGAATTTCGTGCCCGACGAGGTAGCCAGCTCCGGCTGGGTCCAGTTGCAAAAAGTTCGCCCGCTCTTTGAGGCGGCGCAACAACGCTTGCAGATGTTCAGAGTCGTAGGTCGTGCCTTGCCCCAATGCGGTTTTGCCCAACTCTTTGATCTGGGTCGAGGATTTCGCGTCGTTGATATAGAATTCGCGCTCAACCTTGTGGCCGGTGGCCGAAAGAATGTTTGCAAGTACATCGCCGTAAAAAGCGCCGCGGGCATTGCCCAAGGTGAGGGGGCCGGTGGGGTTGGCCGAAATGAACTCCACGAGCACACGCTTCCCTTCGCCAACCGGCGCGTGCGTGAAGTGGTACGGCTCGTCAATGAGGCGCGCCAGCTGATGATGGAGGTAGCTGTCGGCAAGTGTAAAATTTACAAAGCCCGGCTGGACCGCTTCGACTTTTTCGAACGTGCCGGTTGTGGAAGTACGGTGCTTCAGGTCGGCAGCGAGTGAGCCGGCCACCGCCATCGCCGGCTCGCCCAATGCTTTCGCGAGCCGGAGCGCTACGCTCGTGCTGTAGTCGCCGAATGCAGGGTTTATCGGCGAGGAAACTTCAATGGTTGGCGCGGACAAATCGCCCCTCCCACGCGCGTCAAGAGTGGCACGGACAGCGTGCCTTACGAACGTGGCGATATGCGCATGCGTTGTCTCAAGCATCTTTCAAGTCTAGCAAATAGAGCAAAAATCTCACAATCAGAAAAAGAGAGCGGCCCGCTCGCTCATGTGAGCGAGTGGGCCGAGAAGCGCTAATCCGTCGTCGCTACCGGTATACAACCGGCCTGCAAAGTGCCTGACGGACGAGCCCGAAGCGAACCCGCACGGCATTCTTGATCCTGCGGCTGCGCGCCGTGCACCATTCATCGGCTTTCGGGAGTACGTAATAGAGGAGCGCGAAGTTCCCGACGAAGTAAGCCACCTCCTGAAGGAGGAACGCCACGGGTCGCTGCGAGAATTGGAAGAGTACGTTCCGGCCAACTGGGAGTAGGAACCAAAGCGCGAAGGCAGCGACGACCGCCAGTGCAAATACCACGGAGCCGACCCATGCGCCGATGGCACCCCACACGCCGCACCGTGTCGTGGGAAGTTGGTGCGGTCCGCACCACTGAGAGAGAAGCCAATACCGGACAGAACGTCGTGGAACCACTAACGCCACCTGAGTTGTCATGGTGCTCGCCCTCCTTTCTCCCTTAACCATATCGTCTCCGATAAGCCCCACCCCGTCAACTCGTTGCCACTCCAATCCAAGGTGGTAGACTGAAGACGGTATATGTCAACTCTCACCGAAAATAGAAGAGCCCGCTTCGACTACGACGTCCTTGAAACCATTGAGGCGGGCATCGTATTGACCGGTCAGGAGGTAAAATCCACGAAACTGGGGCGCATGTCGCTCACAGGCGCCTTCGGCACGGTCCACGACAACGCCGTCTGGCTCACTGGAGCTTCCATCCCTCCGTATCAACCCAAAAACGCTCCGGCGAACTACGACCCAGAACGCTCACGCAAACTGTTGCTCAACCGCAGCGAAATCAACCGGCTCGTGGGCAAAATGAAAGAGCGCGGCTTGACGTTAGTGCCGCTCAAAGTGTATACTGCGCACGGCAGAATTAAGGTTGAACTCGGGCTTGGCCGCGGAAAAAAGACTCACGATAAGCGCGAAACAATGAAGCGGCGCGAGGCCCGGCGCGAAATAGACAGAACATTGAAAAACGGTTAACTCTTTGGGGATGTTTTGGCCTCGATAGGATATTGCGGAAACGGATGCGGGTCGAGGCGGCTCCGCCCTCGTAAATATCCAGAGCAACCAACAAGTGCAAACTTGTTTAACCAACCAGCTCTCGCATACGCTTAAGTGTGCGTGAGTCTGCCCTGCGAAGCTTTGGCGGAGTAGGGCCATCGCGCCCCTGATGTTCGATAGGGGGAGTGCCCTAAACCCTCACGGGTCGGGCGAGCGGTGTCCACCATCGAACTCGACCGAACGCTCGTCGTGGCGTACGGTTCAAAATTGAGCGACAACCGTGATTCCTCTTTTGCCTTTCTTTGAGGGAATCACGTACCCAAAAAGGCTACGCCTGTAGAAACTCGTCTCCAACCATCCTACACGCGGGTTCGACTCCCGCCATCTCCACAATTCACAACCCGCCCTCGAGGGCGGGTTGTGATGAAGTTGCAAAGCGAACCGGAATCAATTACCATCCATGTATCCGCATATTATTGACTGTCTCGTCCCATCCGCCGCTACCGCATCGCCATGGCCAAACGAAAAATCCAACGGAAAGTGTACAATTTTACCGCCGTTTTCGAACCGGCGGCAGAGGGTGGTTACGTAGTCTACGTTCCGGCCCTGCCCGGGTGTGTGACGCAGGGCGAAACGTTTGAAGAAGCACTGGCCATGGCCAAAGATGCCATCGCGGGGTATCTTGCGACGTTACGCGAACTGAAAGAGGAGATCCCCACCGAACCCGAAGGGGCGGTTGTCTCGAGGATCCCCGTCCAGATGCCATGAGGCTGCCGGTACTCAAGCCTCGGCAGGTGATGCGGGTCTTGAAGCAGCTCTGATTCGTCGAGGCGCGGCAAACCGGAAGTCATTTGATCTTAGTGCATACCGCTACCAAGAAAATCGTGCCCATCCCCATCCATGCGGAAGACATCAAACGCGGCCTCCTGCGCAGCGTCATCCGACAAACGGGTCTCCCGGTTGAAGAATTTTGTAAGTTGCTTTAAGATTCTGGAGTAGTATAAAGAGAACGGTAATCCTTAAACACAGACCGCCATCCGCCGCTACCGCATCAACAAAGAAATAACCGCGCCGCAGGTGCGCCTGATTAAAGAGGACGGCACGCAGGTTGGCGTCGTCCCCTTTGAAGAAGCCGCAACCATGGCGCGCGCAACCGGGCTTGACCTCATTGAGATCGCGCCTACGGCCAACCCGCCGGTGGTCAAACTCGTTGACTACGGCAAATTCCTCTACCAAGAGGGCAAGACCGAGCGCAAGCAGCGCGCCAAGGCCAAAGGCGGAGAGATTAAAGGCGTGCGGATTACACTGCGCATCTCGGCCCACGACCTTGCGCACAAGGTAAGGCAAGCCGAGAAGTTCCTGGGGGGAGGCAACAAAGTGCGCGTGGAACTCGTCATGCGGGGCCGCGAAAAGTACCAGTTTCAGGATCGCGCCCGCGCCCACCTTGAGGCATTCATGCAACAGATTGCGATCCCCACGGTCGTCGAGCAACCGCCGAAAAAGTATCCTCGGGGGATCGCGGCCACGATTGCGAAGAAGCCGTGATCAGTCTTTAGCTATCAGTTCATGGTTGTGGTCTTCAGGTATCGGTTTCAGTCCGCGGACATCTGGCCACCGACAACCGAAACTGCGAACTGACAACCAACAACCAATCAACGAAAGGCATGAAATCCCGTAAATCAATCCTTAAACGATTCAAGATCACCCGGCGCGGCAAGTTCATCCGCCGGCCATCCGGCCAGGACCACTTCAACGCGAAAGAGTCCGCGCCCGCGAAATCGCGCAAGCGCGGGAAGTTCGCCGCTGCCGCGGCGGATGCAAAAGCGTTACGGCAACACCTCAACCGATAATGACTAATTCCTAATTTCTAATGACTAATCAATGTCGAATGCCAAAATGTTTAATGCCTAACAAGAAAAATAGTCATTAGTCATTCGACATTAGTAATTAGGCATTCTTAACTTATGCCCCGAGTCAAACGCGGCGTCATCGCCCACAAGAGACGCGAAAACATTCTCCGCTACACCAAAGGCTACCGCTGGAGCCGCAAGTCAAAAGAACGCGCCGCCAAAGAAGCGCTCGTGCACGCCTGGAAGTACGCGTTCCGCGACCGGCGCAAGAAAAAAGGCGAGTTCCGCAAACTCTGGCAGGTCCGAATCAACGCGGCCAGCCGCGCCCACGGTCTCCCCTACCGTTTGCTCATCTCCGGGCTCAAGAAAGCCGACGTAGTTCTGGATCGCAAATCGCTGGCCGAACTCGCCCAAAGCCACCCCGAAACATTCGCTTACGTGGTTGAACTCGCCAAAAAGTCTCTCCCGTAAACAGCGACCAACGCCACAATGGCGCCGAGCGCATCGAACCCCACGTCCCGCCACGCCCCTTCGCGGCCGGAGATGAAAGTTTGGTGCCACTCGTCCGACAGCGCGTAGATCACCGCAAACACCAAAGCGCCCGCCAGGGCGTTTTTAGGTTTGACACTTTCGGCTTTGAACGCGCGCCCAAGCAGCCACGCCAAGACGCCGAACTCAACCATGTGCGCAACCTTGCGCAGAAAGAAGTCCTGCTCGAGACCAGAGTGCGCATCAGGCGTACTAGAAATGATAAAAATGAGGCCGGCCCACAATAAAACCAGCCCCCACGCCTCAAGCCGCCTACCGGAGGGCATAACCGGGCAGAATAACGATGAAAATTCCCGCAACGAGGAGCAAGCTTTCAATAAGGGCGTGTTTGAAGCCCACGTTTTTATGCAGCTCCGGGATAAGATCGGCGGTGGCAATGTAGATGAAGGTGCCGGCGACAAGGGCAATGAGGGGACCGATGACCGGCGCAAAGGCGCTGCCAAAGAGCGCCGCAACCACCGCGCCCACCACGGTCATGAGCGAAGCGAAAACAGTCCAGCCCACGACCGCTCTTTTGCCCATGCCGCTTGAGAGTAAAATCGCCACGTCTGATCCCTCGCGTGGGATTTCGTGGAGGATGACGGCGAACGTAGTGAGCGCCCCCACGGCCGGTGCGGCGAGAAAACTTACTCCTATGCCCACCCCGTCAATGAAGTTATGTAGGCTGTCGCCAAAGATGATCAGCGGGCGGACCGCGTGGCGCTCGCAGCGCTCATCGTGGCAGTGATACCACACGAGCAACTTTTCCAGAAGAAACGAGCCGGCGATGCCGCCGAGCACCAGCGCAAAAATTCTGCTGGCCGGGACAGTCTCGAGCGCTTCGGGCACTAAATCCAAAAACGCCACTCCCAACAACGCTCCGGCGGCGAGCGAAAGAAAGTAATGGCTGACGCGCTTCACCCACTCGGCTCGGGCAACGAGGGCAAAACTGGCCGCGAGCGAAACCAGCGCCTCAAGGGAGCTGAAAACGAATGCGAGGAGCAACGCGCTCATAGCGATGTTCCGGCGGGGTGGGCATTCAAGAAATTCTCTACGCCCATAAGCAATGTTTTGCCGTTCTTGAAGGTCAGTCGCCTCAACGCTGCAGCATAAGGCAACCACACAAAACCAATGTGCTCTGGCGAGAGCTTGACCGCGGCTGTTTTCGTGCGCGCGACGCGGAACGCAACAAACTTGAGCACCGTTTTGCCGTCTGGATTACGGAAGAAAAGTCGCAGCGTTTCACGAAAACCGGAGATAAATTCTATCTCGACAATCCCTGTTTCTTCTGCCACCTCCCGCCGAATTGCCGCCTCAGTCGTTTCGCCTTTATCGAGGTGTCCCTTTGTAAAATCCCAGTGAAATCCCCCGCCCTTGCGCTTGCCGTACTGCAACAACAAATACAGGCGCTGGCCGCCTTGTCCACGAAAGATAACCGCTCCGGCTGAACGTTCAACGGGCATACCAGATAAATGTCTAATTTCTAAATCCTAATGCCAAATTTCGATATTCGTCGTTGGGCATTAGGAATTCGTCATTCTAGGGCTTTTATGTTCACTTAAGAAGTTTCAGCATCTGTGCTAATGGTCTCGCGTTAATCACGTCTTTCTGTTCTGCCCATCCGCGCCGGGCCTGGCCGATACCGTACTCCAGATTGGCGAAGTGGCGCGGGCTGTGCCCGTCGGAATCAATCGCAATCTTAACTCCGGCCGCGACTGCTTGACGCACATACTCGCCCGAAAGATCGAGCCGCGCGGGGTCCGCGTCAATCTCGAGAACCGTCCTGGTCTGCTTGGCGACGGCGATTATAGCCGCGAGGTCAACGTCGTAGGCCTTGCGCCGGCCCAAGAGCCGACC
>JACPXH010000004.1 GCA_016196625.1 Candidatus Parcubacteria bacterium
TCACCCCAAGCGCGCGAACTCCCGCTTCGCGAAAATCCCCAGCGAGGATTTTCGCTGGCCCTCGGCCTCGCTCGCCTCGCTCCGCTCGGCACCGTGCCCGCTCGGCCTCAGATCCCGCGGAGAGCTCGCGCGCTTGGGGTACACAACGTGACTGTTTCTTGCGCCTATAATGCCGCGGCCTTGAGCCGAGTCAGTTCGTCTTGGACAGCCTTGTTGTCCGGCACGATTTTGAGCGAAGCTTCAAACCACTCGATAGCTTCGGGAATCCGGCCTGTATCGCGGTAATGGCTCGCGAGCACCACCATGAGATTTGCCTCCTTGGGTTCAACTTTGAGCCCCCGCATAAGGATGCCTAGCGCCTGGGCATCTTTGGCAGCACCTTTGGCGCGATAGAGCTCGTAGAGATTTCGGTAATACTCGGTGTTCACCGCATACTCGGGAGCCTTGTTTTCCGCCTGAAGTTTCTTGAACGCCTCTTCGTTCTCAATAGCCTTCAGATAGTTGACTTCGGCCTTCTCGAAGTCCTTAAGAAAATAGCCATAGAGGTTGCCGAGTGCGGCAAAGGCAATCGAGTTTTTTGGCCGAATGGCGTCAGCATACTCCCATATGTCGCGCGCTCCGGCATAGTCGCAGACAAATTTTTTCATAAGCCCGGCCGCGTACCACGCATTAAAGTCATCCGCGTTGGCCTCGAGACGCTTTTTGGCTGTATCAAAACGATTATGATACTCTTGAGCTTTGTCTTCGGGCAGATCAGCACACTTGTTACCGAAGACAAACAACTGGTTGAGCGGCGCCGGCCTGCGGCTGGGATTACCGAACTTAAACTGCAGCCAAACAAGGCCGCCGACGATAACCGCCGCAGCAACAATACCCAAGCCCAACCAATGACGCCGCATAAATGACCACACCTTCGCCCACATGGATTTCCACCATAGCACGGCAGCGAAAAGTTTTTCAAGCAACAACCCCGCCCTCCCAAAATGGGAGGGCGGGGTGTCGTCTCTCAAGTGTCCACAAGCCACCTAAGAAACTGGACGTGCGTCAGTTCAACGTCTGGGCGGTGGAGGTGTTGATGTTAAGCCCCGGTACCCGGAACCCGTTGGTCCATTCTGCCGTCTGCGTCGCAGACGTCGAGTTGTTGCCAACGTTCAGATCCGACCAGATAAAGTCGCTGTCGCGATTATTATCCGGATTGGCGATACCAGAGGTTGGACCAGCCACGGCCACACTCGCATTGAGCGGGTAGGTCGAGCTCGGGAAGGCGTTGTCGCCGAGGAGCTCAGACACTACTTGCGAATTGGGCCGGCCAGTCGGATCTAGCTCGTGGCTTCCGCCGTAGGTACCTCTCAACTCAAAGACCCTAGACACACCGGCTGAAAGGGAGCGGAACTCGCCACCTTGCGTCACGCCATCGGTCCCAGTATCGAAGAGCGAACTTGAGGCCGCTGACCCGCTGGCTGAGCTAAACCCGTATACCCCTCCTCGACCACCGGAGCTTGCGACGTAGATTCTCTGTGGTTCACGATTCGCGTTGTTCCAGAGCGGCACTTCAGAAGCGCCCGGATTCTCGAACAACTGGAAGGCCGTAATCGTAGCCGAGGTCGTCGTGATCGAGAAGTTGAAGTTGTAGAGCCCAATGTCAGAGGTCGGACCCGCGGTTACGGTGAACCTGAAGAGCGGCACCGTACCACCAGACGTCACCCCGGTACTGACCGGATTCGGTAAGGATACCGTAGGCACTCCCTTGTACAGGATGAAGGCTTGGCCTGTGTAGGTACCGGACTTGCTGCCTTTGGCGATCTTGGTCGCTGACTGCACCCCGACTCCAGCATAGGCATCATCGTCGATGCCCGTTGAGATGCCGCGACCCGCGACTCCAGCCAAGTTGGTGCCAATCTGGTTCCAGTCAGCCTTGAGCGTAACCTGCTTGCCGGTCGAGCCTTTCAGAATTCGGAGCGTGCCCTGGGTCAGAATGAAGGTAACCGGGGTTGACGCTTCGGTGCTCGTGGGCGTTACCTCTGCCAACTTCGTTGTGCCGTCGTAGAGGTAGAACTTGGCCACCTGATTTCGCGTAACACCGGTGTTTTGAGTCGTGGTCGTTACATGCAATTCAGTGATGTCAATGTCCTCGTTCGTTGCGGTGAACCGAATCTCGCCCAGCGTAAAGCCTGTCTGCCCTGACACGGCCAAGGCCGAGGTGGTCGGGTTGGCAGCATCGGTGGCCACGGTGAGCGAACCTGTGGAAGCCGTGGTCATTGCTTGACCAGTTGAGTCGGTTACCGTGGGAGTTACCGAGGAGGCGGTTACATTACCTATTCCTACCACTCCGGTCTGACCGGAGATGCCAAAGGAGTAGGTCTGGGAGGTGCCTGCGTTCGCACTCATGTCGCCCTTTAGACGGATCGTTATGGTCGTGCCCTTCGTAATAACGAGGGGACTCGAGAGCGTGAATGTGGTTGTGGCCGTGCTTTCGGTCGGCTGCACTATAGGCTGCAAGGCCGTCTCAGTGCTGCCGGAGACCGTGAACAGCTGCTGGTTGACCACGTCATCTTCGGTGGCGGCTGTGCCAACCGTGTTCTTGGGCTTGATGGCCGTCACCCGAACATCTTCGCCCGCGTCTGACGCATCGAACGTCCACTCGGCGAAGGTGAAGGCATTAGTCCCCACAATGATGGTCTGCGCGGCCGGAGTGGCATTGGTCGTTACCTTCAGATTCGCCGCCTTGACCGTTACGGTGTCGGTCGTCACGTCGGTCGTCGGGTTGGGTGTCAACGTGTTATTCGTCACCGACCCCTTGGCCGTTACCGTAGCTGCTGGTGCGGCAACGCCAACCTGTATCGTGTCGTTGTTCGCGTAGGTCGTGCTCAAGTTGCCTTTGATCGTGTAGACCGCAGTGCCCGTCGGGAAGACAACCGTATCGGTTGAAGTGGCGCGGCCATCGAATGAACCAGACGCGCGCACGGTCGGATCAATGGGCCCTAACACTGCCGCGCCGGCGCTGTCGAAGATAGTCAAGTTCGTCAGGTTCGAGAGCGCCTTTGAGCTTGAAGCGTAAATCACCAAGCGCGTCACATTAATTGACTCGCCTTCCACCGTGGTTTTGAACTTACCCAACACCTGCCCGTTGCCACCTGACGCAACGTTGAGGGACGTGATCGGATCCTTAGAGAAAGTGAGCGTGCCCGTGCCTATAGTGGTCGTGTCAGACGGGTTGAAGCGTGGGTCAGCCGAGTTCGGATACGTGGGTGTAATGAAGTAACCGTACTTGAGGCCCTTGACAACCAAGTGCGTGGATTTCTCAATCACGAAGTCAACCGTACGGCTCGAACCAGACTTGATGTCGCCACGGATCGAGAACTCGCGCGACTCACCTTTCGGGATTTTGATCTTGGGGCTCACGTTGTAGGTAACGTACTTGGCCGTAGGCTTGGACACCGTCGCGAGCACGGTTGAACCGTCTTGCAACAGCTCAAGATCAGTCACGTCATCGTCGCCTGCGGTGCCGTTCTCAAACCACGTGATCTGGCTTACTTCAATATCCTCGGCCGAACCGGCCGTTACTTTGAAGGACGAGAAGAGATAGTCAGTCTTGCCCACGCGTTGGGTCGTTGCTGACGGATCAAGTCCGCCGACGGCCACGGTGGCAACACCTATCGTGAGTGTGGCGTTCATCGTCATGGCGTTGCCCGCAATCGGAAGCGTGACCGAAAGCGTGCCGGACTTCATCGCCACTGCCGTCACTTCAAGTCTGGCCACTTCAGCCGCATTGAGGGAACTCGCCATGTTGGCCGCCACGGTGAGGTACTTCGTGCCGGCTTTGACCGTGATGTCGTCGTTGAAGACGGTGTCATCTTGAGAAGACAGGGTCTTGGCCGAGCCGATCTGCGTATCGTTATCGCTGTTGTCGAGAAGAATGATTTCCGAGAAGTTAGCGTTCGCAGAAGCGCCCGTGCGCTTGACCGTGATCGAATCAATCACCGCATCGCCGCCTGAAGCGCTGAGCATCAGTTTTGTGAAGCCCACGCGCGCGGCGTTTTGCGGAATGGTCGTCGCAGCCGGCGTATCAGAAGCCAAGCTCACGCTGAGCGTCCCGGCCGGGCCACTCGGAGTCGACGGAGTGCCGAGGTCAGCGCCGGTCGTATAGAAGTCGCGCTCGGCGGTATTGGTCACATAGACCGCATTCCACTTGTACCCGCGGGAATTGAATTCCGCGAGGGTCGTGACCCAGCGCTTGGTTGCGCCCACGCCTGCCACTGCCGTTGCCGGATCAGTCCAGTAGACTTTCGTGTCGCCGTCAGCCCTAGTCAGCCACGATTCCTCGTAGCTGGCGACTGTCTCCGGCGAAACTACTTTAACTTTCGAGAATCCAAGGTGCAGGTAAAAGTTGAACATCTGGGGTCCAACGAACCAGCGCCTGTATTTCTCGGAGCCGACGAGTTTTACAATATAGACCTTGAAATCATTCGAGGCGCGAATGAGATCACCGTCTACGATCGTTTGCGCTGAAGCTGAAAGTGGCACGAGGAGCGAAACGCCCGAGAGCCAGACAGTTGTGGAAACCGCCAAAGCTCCGGAGACAAAACGCTCGAGCACGCCACTTCGTTTTCTAAACGATTGAGGCATAACGTTTCTCCTTAATATAGTGATGGACATCTCCTCTCCTCCCGGGAAACGACCTAACGCCTAATCCTGGGCCGAGGGAGATTCTTTATTCGTCCCGCCACACCGGGCGGCTACCGAATAAACTCTAGTTGATAAAGATTAACATGGCTGATTTTGAGGAGCCAAGTCCGTTCCGTCCTGAACGGGCGGAACACCGACCCGACCTCGAACTCCGCAATCAGAATTTGAAGGAAGTAATTTGAGACTCTAGTTTGCCGGAGTACTCTTGAATTGTCAACGAACAAGATAAATCTTTGTCATCATACATGCCTGCAATCAACTCTGCAACACTGTGGGCAATCCTTCTAATCGATTGTCAAATGATTGAATTGAGTCGTTCGCACTACGAACACGAAAACACTCTCACGCCACCATTCTCTGCGCATCTCTGCGCACGCGTAACCATTAAATATATCTCGCCTCGCCATTATATGCCGGGCAGCTATTCGGAGCAAGGCTTTAGAAAGCCATTTTGTGGATAAGTGCAGCTAGCTGAATTTCTGGCCACACGCTGCTAACCATGCCCACAAACGCATACTCAACATGCAGGCTGCTTATCCCGACCAACCAAGAATTTTCTCCATTATAACAGTCAAAAAAAGCCTCGCAAACAACTCTTGTGGATAACTAAACAAGCATTTAAGCCCCGCTTTGACGAACAAGAAAATACATACTGCTTGCGCCAAATCCCTGTCTCATTATAAGCCCTCCTTGGCAAAGATCGTTCAGATCTCTCCGGATGGTACGCGCAGAAACGCCAGCTAAGGCCGAAGAAAAATCGCGCAGGCGGCAAGAACCGTCCTGCCGGAGAATGGCCAGAATGTTGGCTTGGCGCCTGCTTCGGACGCCTTCCTCCGCAGCTCTATTTGATTTTGTTGCTCCGGTATGACTTTCGGCAAACCTTGCCGCTTTCTGGCTCTGCTGCTCAATCAACTGCGGCCAGTGCTGCCAGAGAGAGCGGTAAGCTGAAATGAGCACGGTGAAATTCTCCGGCGCTGCAAACCCCAATGGCGAAGCTAAGCGCAAGAGAGCAACAAGCTGGGAGAACACCTGGAGGCCGTTTTGCCTGTCCAGATGCGCGCTTGAAGCAACGCTTTCAATAACGAGCTGCCGCAGTTTTTCGCGGAGCGGCTCATCTGATGGGAACTTCTGCGTTACCCTATACACGGCCAGACCAATTCGAATGGCCTCATTGACTCGACCCGCAGAAATGTCCTTATTGGCATCTCCAAGGCCTTTCCTGCCGCGCACGCCCAATGGGCCAAGAGAATCTGTGGCGTCCATATGCCGGCATTGTATGTCCTAATTCTTTTCTGGCGCAACTCCACCAAATTTCCAGACTGAAAAAGGACCGCTTCGCCGCCGGTCCTTTTCTCCCCGCCCTCGCAGAGGGCCACGGGCTCTGCCCTATAGAACTTCACTATCGATTGTCGGCCGCCCAAAACTAAAGCTCTACGCTCGAGTAATCCCCAACCACCAACTTGTGCCCAGACGGTCTGGTAGCTTGATGAGATTGCAGAATGCAGTTTCGGCCAAGAATACTGTCTACAATACGGACAGGAGTTTCGATTCTCGCGTCATTGAGGACAATAGAATGATCGAGTTCGGCGCCTTTGGTTTGTACATTGTCCCCAATGGCGGTAAAAGGCCCAATATAGCTGTCCTCGATGACAGAATTTTCTCCAATAAGGACAGGGCCCCGAACGAATGATGTCCCTTTTATATAAGAGCCTGTCCCTATTCGAACCCGACCTTGAACAGTAGCCTGATTGTCCACTTGACCCAAAATTTCAGAAACAAAAGCAGCCGGATCACTCATCACCAGCTGATTGCCCTCAAGCAAATCCTGGGGCAGCCCCGTATCTTTCCACCAACCAGTAATCACGGAATATCCGGCCTTAAAGCCACGCTCTATAAGCATGGTGTTGAAATCAGAAATTTCGTATTCCCCCCGCCGGCTAGGCCGCAAATCATCCAAAACCGGCCAGACGTCAGGCCGGTAGAGATAAATGCCCGCCTGGGCCAGATCGCTGGCCGGATTTTCAGGCTTTTCAATGATTCGCCGCAGCGTGCCATCTGAGGCAAACTCCGGCACACCGAAGCGCTGGGGATCTTTGACTTTGACAAAGTTGAAGTGGCAATGGACCCCGCTCGAGGTAAACTCCTTGACAATATTCCCTAAACCCTCCACCAAAAGATTATCGCCCAAGTAGAAAATGCACGGCTCATCCCCAATGAAGTCACGTCCGGTGCCAAGCGCATGCGCAAGGCCCAAAGCACCGCCATGCTGCTCGAGATACGTAAGTTCAACCCCCCACTGCTCGCCCCTACCCAAGGCCTCACGCAGTTCTGTCTCGCCGGGATTTACGATGATACCCACTTCACGAATGCCCACCGCGGCCATCTTTTCAATGGCATAAAATATCATGGGTTTGTTGGCAATCGGGATGAGGTGCTTGTTGATGGTGAAGGTCAGCGGCCGCAGCCTCGTCCCTCGCCCACCGCCAGTAATGAGTGCTTTCATGGATCCTTTACTTGGTTACCCAATACCCTCGGGCGCTGCCTCGAAAAGACGTGTCGCTCGCCCCAGCGAGGCTCGCGCACTCTCGCTCGGCCAAAAGGAATGCCCGGGGCGTTGCGTCCGGTCTCGCGCCGCTTCGCGGCAAGCTCGACCGGCAACGCCCGTGCGGAGCGAAGCAGCTCGCTCCGCACCCCGCTCATCCTGCGCGACGCTTTTCTCGGCAGCAGCCCTCGGGGTATTTACGTTCTTACACTCGCCATCTTGGATAATAGGAGAAAACTTTAAAGATATTCCACCTTTCCCTCCCCAATAATTTTCTGCCACCACCACGGATTCTCCGTGTACCACCGCACCGTCTCCTGCAACTCATCTTCGAACGATCGCTCGGGCATCCAGCCCAACTCGCGGCTGATTTTACCCGCATCAACGCCGTAGCGAAAGTCGTGCCCGGGTCTATCCTCAACGAATTCAATGAGTCGCGGGGGCTTGCCCAATAGATACGCGATGCTGAGCGCCACCTCGATGTTGGGCTTCTCCACGGCGCCGGCGATATTATACACTTCACCATTCTGCCCGCTGCGCAAGACCGCATCAATGGCGGCGGCATGGTCTTCGACCGCGAGCCAAGTGCGGATGTTGAGACCGTAACCATAAACCGGGACGGTCTTGCCCGCCAGTAAACGGGTTACGGTCCGGGGGATAAACTTTTCCGGGTGCTGGTGCGGGCCAAAGGTATTGCTGCCCCGGGTTATCGCCACCTCAAGACCGTACGTATGCGCAAACGAGAGTACCAAATGTTCTGCTCCGGCCTTGCAAGCCGAGTAAGGATTAGCCGGGTTGAGCGCGGCAGTTTCGGTGCAGTAACCCTCGCTGATGCTGCCGTACACTTCGTCGGTTGAGACCTGAACGAAACGCTTGGCCCCGAACTCGCGGGCGACCGCAAGCAGCACGCCCACCCCCAACACGTTCGCCTCAAGGAACGGCCGCGGATCGTGAATGGAGCGATCAACGTGAGTTTCAGCGGCAAAGTTGACTACGGCTTCAACTTTTTCCCGCGCCATGACCTCGCGGATCATGGCTTCGTCCGCGATGTCTCCCTGAACGAAAACGTAGCGCGGACTGTCGCGCTTCCCCTCTTGAGCCACCTTTTCTTCGACATCCCGAAGGTTGTCGAGGTTACCCGCATAGGTCAGCTTGTCGAAGTCGACCACACGGTCTTCCGGATACGTGTTGAGCACGTGCCGGATGAAATGCGACCCGATGAAGCCTGCGCCACCGGTTATAAGTATTGTCATGTAGGGAAAAGTGTTGTCGGATATTGAGTATTCGTTGCGTTGAGGAGACGGTTATTCTTAACGCGAATTTGCTCAATGGGTCAAGCGCTGCGACTGCAGAACCCAAAAAGAAATGGCCTCGGTGGCCATCTGGCCACCGAGGCGTACGTTTTGCTTCTCCCTCCTTGCTATGCCTTACGAACGAACCACACCTGCCGCTTGCCGTAAGCCGGCGGCGAGAACTGGTAATCGCTCCACAGATTGACGATAGTGAAACCGCTGCGCTCAAGCAGATGCTGCATCTCGAAGCGGTAGAACCATCGGAGCGACAAACGCCAGTAATACTGGCGGAGCACTTGATCATCGGACGCAAGTTCCACAAACCGCCACTCTGCATGGAGAACCTGCTGCTCGACGATGTTCTCGCGCGCGTCAAGGAAGATCTTCCACCGCAGCTTTGTTTCGGGATGCACCACCTCACCCACCATTTCTCTTGTCAGGCCTCCCCCGGGCAGACACATTTCCAGCTTCGGGTCGAAGACATCAATCACGAGGTGCCCGTTTTCGGCAAGGTGATGGCGGATGCATTGGAGAGCCCGCATCTGGTTCTCGATCGCGAGCAGATGCTGGAACGCCGAGAACGGGACGATAGCGAGCGGGAACTTGCGGCCGAGATCGAAGTCGCGCATGTCGCCCTCGACAAGCGAGATGTTCCGCTGTACCAATGCGGACTCTTTGGAGATATTCTCCCTCGCCTGCCGAAGCATGTTGGGCGAAATCTCGAGCCCAACCACCGGAATGTTTTGCTCCGCAAGGTAGCGGGCGACGCGGCCGGTACCTACGGCCAGTTCAAGCACCGGCCGGCGGCGCTTGGCCAGCTTGTGATATAGCACCCGATCATCACCATGGTCGAGCGGACCCGGGTGCAATGCATCGTAGAGATCCACCAACGGATGCGGGTACTCAAGGAACTGTGGCGTGACACACCCTCCTGGTGATGGGTTGTTTGATCCAGATAAAGCGCGACCCGATGCCACACCTCGATCGCCTTTGGGGATAAAACCACCGAACACCACATCGAAAAACGGTTCGTGTATGACCCCCTCCTTGTGAAAGTACTGCGTTTGCGCACCTAGATAAAAACCAAGACCGCCTTGGCTCTACCTAGCCAAGACGGTCTTTGAAGAATACGGTTATGTGCGGCTTAGAAAATCTTCATGAGACAAAAACCACCTTGGCCAAATAGTCCAAAATCGCCCACATAGGTGGGATTAAAATCGGCATGACACCGACACCAGCACTGGCTGAGTGATTTTTGCATTGTGGCTAGGTTACCCGATCCATGAGGAGCTGTCAACCCCGTACTACAACGGCGGAGCAAAACTGCAGGGTCGGTGCGTCCATAACTGGTTGGACGGCGAGTTAAGCGCAAGTATCTGCGGCGCGTTGTAGTGCGGGGTCAACCCCACTTACGCTCCGTACCGCGGCACTTTCAACCCATACTTACGAAAGTATTTGATCGCACTCAAGATGTGAATGCGCGTGTATGGATTCAACAGCGCGTCGAAGACGGACCGCGAGCGCGATTGCTGCTGGTGGTAGTGGATGACTTTGGCCTGCGGGACATAGTGCACTTCCCAGCCCGCTTCCCAAAAACGCCGACACAAATCCACGTCTTCAAAATACATGAAAAAGCGCTCGTCAAAATGCCCAACCGCATTGAGCGCTTCGCGCCGGACGCAGAGCGCCGACCCCATGAGCCAATCAACCGGTTCCGGGACAACGACCGCGGGTCGGTCGGCGCGCCGGAACGCCGCGAGCTTGCGCCGGAACCATTTGAGACGCCCGAACCACGTGCGCCGAGACAGAATGACCGCGGGGCTATAGAAGCGGAACGCGGAATCCTGACGCGTCTCGTCAATGTTCAAAAGCTGTGGCCCGGCCACTGCCACACGGGGGTGCGCGCGCATGTACTCGAGCAATGCCCCGACTGTGCCCTGGAGCACAATAATATCCGCGTTCAAAATGAGCACGAACTCGCCCTGGCTTTTTTGAAGTCCGTGATTGATCAACTTGGCGTAACCGACGTTCTCGTCATGCCACAACCACTCAACTTCCGGGTACTCGGCGGCGAACGCAGCCATGGGCCCAGCTTCAGTCGCCGAATCCGACACCGTAATCTGTGTCCGCCCGGAGCCAACCGCTCGGCGCACAGAATCAAGGCAGAGCTTAAGGAGCGGCCGCGAGCGGTAGTGAGAGATAACCACCGAAAGCTCCATGCGCTACCGCTTAGCCAGCATGTCGGCGACGGCCCGCGTGTCAACTAATGCGAGCCCATCGTCCGAAGCACTCTCCACCACGGCGGCCACCGCTCCCCCGAGTGTCGCCACCACCGAACCGACCACCGGCTCACGCCCAACCCTGATAGAAACCATAAACCCGTCATCCCGGAGACGACTCACAATGCCGTCGGAAACAAAGACGGTGGCCACCCCGGCTCGACGCTCAATCCCCGCCAGGAATACTCGTTCGCCCAACTCAAGCTCGTCGAAACGCCGCAGCTCAACCACCGGCAGGTTCACCGCCGGCACCCTTAAGAGCGCCAGACCCCGGGCGCTATCAACGCTCACGACTTGAGCTACCCAACTCTGCTCGCGGTAGAAAGCAGTCAGTTCTGCTCCGGGACTTATAAGCGCGGCACTGGTGATGAGGAGCCCGTCGGCCGTGGCAATAAAGCCGCTCCCCTGCCCCACGATTTCACCCCCCCGGCGCGCTTCGATCGTTACCAGCACCGGCCGCAGACGATTCAAACCTTCGGTGAGCGCCGTCTCTTCGGTAATCGTAACGCGCCGCGTCTGGTTGACGACCGTGGTGCGGCTCGTTAGCCGTCCCAGCAACGGGAATCTCGTAACCAAAGCGGTGCTACCCACAATCGGCAGCACCGCAAACTCAAAGAGCGCTGCTCCGAACATGCCGAGAAGTATGGCCCCAAAAAATTTTAGAACTCGGTTCACGTTGATAAACTGTCAACGGCTCAAGGCTATGATGAGAGCTAAGAATATACTCCCAAGTACGAGCGCGAAAGCCAGCCGACCCCGACTCAAACGGCCCCCCAGCTGCTCGCGACTTAAGGCTGTAAGCACCGTGCCAACCACCGCCACCACTGCGCCTCCCCCAACCCCCCCGATCGGCCAAAAGCTTACCACCCAAAATGTCTGTGCTACAAGCAGGCTCACCACCGCTGCCGCAAGCAGTGGACGGCGTGTGCCTACATCCTTGGCCCGGCTAACTTCGGGCCAAACGATAAAAAAGGAGGCAACCGCCATCGCCGCTACGCCCTTGGGAAACGACAGCAGAAATCCCAGGCCAGCCCCCAAGAGCGTTGCCGCCCAAAGAAAAAACGCCACTGGCGCAACCAGCCGGGCGGCCTCAATCGTCGCGCGTCCCGCCGGAGCATAAGCAAGTCCCTTGCGCGTCGCCCACCCTTCGGCCAATAAACACCCAACACTCACTGCCGCCAGCACCGGCAGCACCGCGGCTGAGCCGCCGAGCCGCCCAAAAAACGCAACGCCGGCGAAGAAGGCCCCAATCACAGTCAAAAAAGAGAGTACCTCGCGCAAACGCCGGAAACTATACCAACCCCACAGGGCCGCGCCCGAGAGCACCGCCGCCATGATGGACATTGAGGGCGCGCGCGGCTCGGAAAAAATAAAAACGGCCGCCCCGACGGCCACGCTCGGCACCCAGATGCGCCAACCCATCATGCGCCAACGGCGGCTTTCGCCCGCGGCGAGGACGCCACTTTTTTGGTGAGCGTAAACTCCCCCCGAGACACATCCACCATCACACTGTCTCCTTCCCGCACTTTGCCCTCAATAAGCTGCAGGGCCAGGGGGTCTAAGATTGTCCGCTGGATGATGCGCTTTAATGGCCGCGCGCCGTAAACCGGATCGTTGCCCCGCTCGGCCAACAGTTCCTTGGCCGCACGGGTAACGTCAATTGAGACCCGCCGCACCTTGAGGCGCTCGCGCACGCGCAGAAGCTGCAGCTCCACGATCGCCGCAATGTCACGCTTAGTGAGCCGGTGAAAAATCACCACCTCGTCAATGCGATTCAAAAATTCGAGCTTGAAATACTCCGCCAAGAGATCCTTAATTCTTTCTTCTCGGCGCTCATCGGCTTTGCGCTCAACCTCCACATGATCCTTGGCCTCGGCAAACCCAAGTTCGGCCTTGGCCACGATCTCGTTGCCAATGTTGGAAGTCATAATGATAATCGTGTTTTTGAAGTTGACCGCCCGTCCCTTGCCGTCCGTAAGCCGGCCGTCGTCAAGAATCTGAAGCAGCATGTTGAACACCTCCGGATGCGCCTTCTCGATTTCGTCGAAAAGAACGATGCTGTAAGGTTTGCGGCGGATGACCTCGGTGAGCTGCCCGCCTTCTTCATAGCCCACGTAGCCCGGAGGCGAGCCCACGAGACGCGCGACGGAATGACGCTCCATGTATTCGGACATGTCGAGCCGCACCATGGCGTTCTCGTCGTTGAACATGAAAGCAGTCAGGGCGCGGGCAAGTTCGGTCTTGCCCACGCCCGTGGGCCCCAAAAAAAGGAATGAGCCGATGGGTCGGGCTTCCTCGGAAATGCCGGTTCTCGCCCGACGGATGGCGGCCGAGACGGCCTCCACCGCATGATTTTGACCGATGACGCGAGCCCGCAATGCCTCTTCCATCTTCGCCAACTTCTGGGCTTCGCCTTCCATAATCTTCGCCACCGGAATGCCGGTCCAGCGGCTGACCACCGCCGCGATGTCAGAAGGATCAACTTCTTCTTTCAGGATCTGACGCTTCTCTTGGATCGCCTGGAGACGTTTTTCCTCTTCGGTAAGCTCGCGCTCGAGCTTAGGCAAAACCCCGTAGCGCACTTCAGCCACTTTGGTGAGATCGCTTTGCCGCTCGGCAATTTCGGCCGCGGCGCGGTTAAGTTCGATCTGCTTTTTGGTCGCGCGAATTTTGGTGATGATTTCCTTTTCAGTCCGCCATTGAATTTCCAGCGCCTGGGTCTGCTCGCCAAGATCAGCGATGTGTTTTTGGATTCGCTTCAGTCGCTCCTTGGAAGCTGGATCTTTTTCCTTTTTGAGCGCTTCTCGCTCCACCTCAAGGCGCATGATTTCACGATGGGCTTGGTCGAGCTCTTGAGGCATGGAATCAATTTCCATCCGGAGGCTGGAGGCAGCCTCATCAATGAGATCCACGGCTTTATCCGGCAGAAAACGATCCGCAATGTAACGCTGGGACAATTCGACTGCCGAGACCAACGCGGGATCAGTTATGCGCACGCCATGATGCACCTCGTATTTCTCATTTAAACCCCGCAAAATTGCAACCGCATCTTCTGCGTTCGGCTCTTCAACGAGCACCGGCTGGAAGCGGCGCTCAAGCGCGGGGTCGCGCTCGATGTGCCGCTGGTATTCCTTCAGGGTGGTGGCACCAATCGCGTGCAGCTCGCCGCGGGCGAGGGCGGGCTTCAAAAGATTGGAGGCGTCAATGGCGCCCTCGGCCGCACCCGCTCCCACAAGCGTGTGCAGCTCGTCAATGAACAAAACGAACTTCCCTTCCGAGGCGTTAATCTCTTTGAGGAGCGCTTTAATGCGATCTTCGAACTCGCCCCGATATTTGGTTCCGGCAACGAGCGCGCCCAGATCCAAGGCAATGAGCTCGCGATCCTTCAAGGTCTCGGGTACGTCTCCGGCCACAATCCGTTGGGCGAGGCCCTCGACTATAGCGGTCTTGCCGACGCCGGGTTCGCCAATGAGTACGGGGTTGTTCTTGGTGCGCCGAGCTAAGACCTGCATCACTCTCCGGATCTCCCGATCGCGGCCAATCACCGGATCGAGTTTCTTTTTGCGCGCGAGGTCCGTGAGATTGCGCGCGTACTTGTCCAGCACTTGGTACTTTGACTCTGGCTCCGGATCGGTGACCCGCGTGCTGCCCCGCACTTCGGCCAGAATCCGGAGAATCAACTCATGGGTTACCCCTTGGCCCAACAGGAGCTGGCGCGCAGTTGACTCCACCTCGGCGAGTGCCAAAAGCAGATGCTCGGTGGAGATGAATTCGTCTTTAAAGTTTTGGGCTTCCTCACGGGCGCGCTCAAAGACCCGCCCGAGATCAGGCGTGAGGTACACCTGTCCGAACAGCACATTCGCCGTGCCTTTGGGGAGGCGCTCGACCTCTTCGGCCACGCGCCGGCGCAGGAGTTCTACGTCCGCTTCGAGCTTTTTTAAAATCATCTCGGTCGTGCCACTCTCTTGGGTGAGTAACGCTTCCAAGAGGTGCAAGACGTCAATCTGCAGCTGATTATGGCGCCGGGCAGCCTCGTGAGCGCGACCAATCGCTTCTTGGGCTTTGAAAGTAAAATTGTGGCCGTTCATTATCTAGCTGTTAGCTTCTAGCTTTTAGAAAGCGTCGGGGAAACATCTGACGATGATACCGCACGCGGAAGTAGCAGTCAAATGGTGAGAGTGCTACTCTTGAGCTTTCAGCTGTTAGCTTATAGCTTTTAGCTTCGGGCATTGACGATCGTCAGACCTAACAGCTAGAAGCTAAGAAGCTAGCCCTGCGGCCGTTCTACCAGTTTCGCCTTGACCGTAAACTCCGCCGACCCCCGCCTCACCTTAACCTCCACCTCGTCGCCAACCCGGTGCTGCTGAATGAGACGCGCCAGCGAATTCGCTGGGGTAATGCGCGCTCCGTCAAGCTCTAAAATCACGTCTCCCCCTTTGAGTCCAGCCGCCTCGGCCGGAGACCCTGGCGTTATAGCCGGCTCGTTGTTGTCTCCTGTGGTGATGAGCGCACCGAAGTCAACTCCCAACTTTAGACGGTCAGCCACTTCTTTGGTAACAAGCGTATGCCGCACGCCAAGAAACGGCACGCTGATCTTGCCCAATGTTTTTACATCCGCGAGATCCTTTTTGACCAACTGCGCGGGAATGGCAAACCCAATGCTCTGGGCGCCGATGACGGTCGCGGTATTCACGCCTACCACTTCGCCATCCAAGTTAAGGAGCGGCCCGCCTGAATTCCCCTGGTTGATCGCTGCATCCGTCTGGATCAAATTCTCCAGCTGCTCGGACACGCCCCCGCCTGATGCGGTGATGGCGCGACGCAACCCCGAGACCACGCCCACCGAGACGGTGTTTTGGAACTCGCCCAACGCATTGCCTATCGCAATCACGGTGCGCCCAATCTCCAGTTTGTCGGAATCTCCCAGGATGAGAGTGGGAAAGTTGCTGCCCTCGATTTTGAGAATTGCCACGTCTTGGACCGGATCGCGCGCGAGCACTTTGGCTGGAAGGCGCCGTTGATCGTTTAGCAAGACGGTGTATTCAGCAACAGTATCAGCAACCACGTGTTTATTGGTAATCACGAGGCCGTCTTTCGAAACAATAAATCCAGAGCCAGCTCCGATCTGCTGCTTTTGCGTACCCCTCTGGCGCACCTCGGGAATCTGAATTTCCGGAAACAGATCGCCGAAACCTTCAAAAGGATTCACGAACGTCTGCTCGAGCACCGGCAAATCCTTCGAGATAATGACCGAGACGACCGCCGGGGAGGCGCGCTTCACCACTTCCGCGATTTCCTCCTCGGTGGATTTTGCAATCGGCGTGGGGACGGGTGCCGCGTCCGGCTGCTGGGCCGATACGTTGCTCCGACCGGGTAACTGCAATGAAGGTCCGGCCGCGGGCTTGAGCCCTGACGCAATGAACAAACTGGACACCACGATCGCGGTGATGGCGCTCGTCGCAATGACGGTAAGGAAGGTAGAACGGTTCATGGGTGAGAATGACGAATGCCTAATGACGAATGAATGTCGAATGTCTAATATCTAAAAAGACAGAACCTCTTCAATGCCCATAAACCTAGACGCTAAATGACGGCACCGAGTAACAAGGCATCACTATTGTACCGAAAAACGAGTGCTGATTCAATCGAGTTTGCCAACCCTCACTCCTATAAGCCGAACCGGCCGCTTGCCGAGAAACTGCCACAAGAGCTTCATGGTTGCGGCTTTGAGCGTGGGGAAACTCTGAGTGGCAGTTGGGAGCGTGCGGGATTTCGTATGCGTTTCAAAATCGGCGTACCGACACGTGACGGTTACGGTGCGAAAGTTCACCCTCTCTGCCATGATATCTCTGTGCACCTTTTCGGCGAGCTTCATCGCCGCGGCCAAGATGGGGCCGGGTTTTACGATGTCTTGTGCAAACGTGGTTTGCCGACCGATTGATTTTGCCTCTTCTGGCGCCTCGCTCACTGCCCGTTCGTCAATGCCGCGCGCCTGCCGGAAGAGCGCTCGGCCAAAGACGCCAAAAGTTTCGACCAACTCCGTCTCGGTATGCTCTTTCAGGTCGCGGACGGTCTGGATGCCGAGGCGTTTGAGATGTTCTTCGGTTTTGGGACCCACGCCGCGCAGCGCCCGCACGTGAAGCGGTGCAAGGAACGCCTCAACCATTTTCGGCTGCACCACGGTAAGGCCGTCGGGCTTATGAAAATCTGATGCGATTTTGGCGACGAGTTTGTTTGGGCCGATGCCAACCGAAGCGGTAAGACGTTCCTGCCAAAAAATCGCCTGCTTGAGTCTTCGGGCGAATTGCTCTGCGACTTCAAAGCTGCCGCAGGAACTCAAATCAAGATACGCTTCGTCCACGCTTACTGCTTCAACCGCGCCGCCAATTTCTTTGAGCTCCCGCGTGAGCAGCGCCATGATTTTATCTGAAACCTCGCCGTAGAGCTGCCGGGGTCGGACGAACATCGCATAGGGACACTTGCGCCACGCCAAGGAGATCGGCATGGCCGAGCGAATGCCAAACTCCCGCGCTTTGTAATTCGCGGTTGAGACCACTCCACGACCGCGCCCACCCTCCGGATCCGCACCCACCACAATGGGCTTGCCATGCCATTCGGGATGCTCGCGCTCCTCGATCGCGGCAAAAAAAGCATCCATGTCCACGTGGGCTACAATTCGCATACAAACCTAGTTTAATCCGCACTGAACTTTTGTTCAACAGTTATCAACATTGACAGACAAGTGACCGGCCATACAAACTGAAATTAAGGCAGCTCCGCAAGGGGAGGACAGGCCCCCAATCCTGTCAGGGATGCCCGTCGGATACCCATTCTGATGGGTCCACTCGTAACCCCCTTGCCGGCCGCTGGTATCCAGCGGTCGAACACACTCTTGAGGAGCCTCCTCCCGTTCCTTGCCGCCCTCTCAACCAGATGCGTCCGCACATCTCCGCACTGGTGAGAGCCGCAGGCGCGCACGGGCAGCGTTCCCGCATCTCGCAGCGCCATCCGAGCGCAGGCACCGGATGGTCAGGCAGCGGGTGCACGCAACGCTGGAAGGCACTCCTCTGGTTGCCTTACCCCCGCCGGGCTTCGCCATCAGCGCGAAGCCCAAATTCTTTTTGATTCTAGAAGTAACTATCGTGTTGTTTTCATAGAACGAGTGCGCCCGAGCGGCGTCCGAGGCCGAGCGGGCATGGTGCCCGCCTAAGTTTTGTGAAGCAAAATTTAGGCGGGCGAGCGAGGCCGAGAAGCAGCGAAAATCCTCGCTGGGGATTTTCGCGTAGCGAGGGCGCACTCGTTCGATGATCTAGTACACGCGCTTGACATCACTTGAGAGTGGCGTAAGAATCAAATCGGCAAGGCGCCCTCCACCTCTCCTCGGAGAGTAACGGCGGCAGGCAGCAGCCGCAAAGCTGCCGAAGGTGTCGGCCTAGCCCAATACAGCAACCGTCGTCTGCCGCTAGCATCCAGCGGTTGAGCACCCCATAAGAGGAGGCTCCTCCTGTCCCTCTGTCTTATTTTACGAGGAAGGCGCCTCCGACCCATGGCCTTGCCGCTGGGCACCACGTCGCTGTGGTGCCCAAACCTTCTTTGAAAACCTGAATGCGAGGAGGTGATGACAAGTGCAGCAGGCAAAACTCTCTCTCCCGCCGATGCCCGCTCCGTGGCCGGATGATTTCCGAACAGCGCTCGGCCTCGACGAAGCGGCACTTGCCGACGCATGGTTGCACCGCGCCGACTACCAACCGCACCGCGTGCCCAAACGCAAGCCGCGCCGGATTGGACCGAAGCGCCAACCGAAGGCAATCAAGAAGAAGCGCCGGCCCATTGACGAACCGCACCCCGCGCTCCGGGTCGTTCAAGAGGCAATCCGGAAAAAACTTCTCAAACGGATTCCACTCTCATCTGCCGCACACGGCTTCCGGAAGGGACGGTCGGCAACAACCGCGCTCATCCCCCATCGGAAGTCCGCCGCGTTCTTCACGGTAGATTTCCGAAACGCCTTCCACAAGGTAACGACGGCGATGCTCGCGGATGCGTTGCGCGAGTGCGCACCGATCATCAAACCGGATTGGGTCCCGCCGCTTGTCGCGTTCACCACCCACCGCGGCCGGCTGCCGCAGGGCGCGCCAACGTCGAATGGTCTGTTCAACATCGCCTGCCGCGGGCTCGACGCAAACCTTGCCGCCTTCGCGCAGACGAGAGGATTCGCGTACACGCGCTACGCAGACGCGGTCATCATATCGGCAAAGGTGCCGCTGCCAACTTCGCTTCAGCGCGAGATCGAAGCGAAGATCCGAACGCACGGATTCCCCCTTGCCGCGGAGAAAACCGGCTACACCGAACCGCGCTACGCGCATCCCGTCATTATGGGGATTGCGGTGGTTGCAGGACGGCTCCGCGTTCCGAGGCGCCAGCTTGACCGCGCCCGCGCGTTCCTGCACCGAGCTCGATACGATCCGGCGATCCCGATGAAGGTTGTGGAGGGCGTACTCGGCAATGTCCGCGGTCTCCTCGGCGGACTGCCCCAGCGACTCCTCAAACCCTACCGCGAACTCCTTACGAGCAGAAACCTGTGGGTACACCCGCGCCGGAGACGACTCGCACCTCCGTTGACTCCTTCAACTTCTTCACCACCGTAAAGCGCCCGATCCTCGCGATCGGGCGCTCTGTCTTTTTGCGGGGTCAGCGGCAGTGTAGCGTGCACCCAACGAACTCAACATCTTTAAGCGATCGCTATAGAATGTTTTATTTGTTTTTCGACCTCGCCCCAACAACACTTCACACTCCCCTGCCGAGAAGCATAATCTTCACAGTTTCCAACACGATGAGCGCGTCTAACACCAATGTCCGGTTCTTAATATAGTAAAGGTCATACTCAAGCTTCTCTTTCGAATCCTCCAGAGAAGCCGAGCTGAAAACATTGTTGACCTGCGCCCAGCCGGTGATGCCGGGCTTGGTCAGAAAACGCTCCTCGTAAAAAGGAATTTTCTCGTTCAAATCTTCGGCAAACTCCGGCCGTTCAGCGCGCGGGCCGATCAAGTTCATGTGCCCGAAGATAACGTTCAAAAGTTGCGGCAGTTCATCGAGATGGGTGCGTCGCATCCAGCGGCCAGCTTTCGTGATGCGCGGATCGTCCTTCTTGGTCCACGTAACTCCGGTGTCTTTCTCGGCGTTTGGCACCATGGAACGAAACTTGATGCACCAAAACGGTTGGCCGTAGCGGCCCACCCGGGTTGAGACGTAAAACACCGGACCGGGACTGGTCAGCTGCTGGCCCACGATGATGAAAGGCCACAGGGGAAGCGAAACGATGAACCCGGCCAAACCGACTGCAAACGAAGTCAACCGCTCAAATACGGATCGCGAGAAGCTGCGCGATTGAACTTCAAAAAACACCATCTCGGCCGGGCTCGTCCATGTAACCGGGAAGCGTCCGGTGAGCTCTTCGTACAGGTCTTGCGCCCGCACGACCCGGATGCCGCGCCGGCGCGCCACGGTAAGAAACCGCACCTGCTGAGACGGCAACGCTCCGTCATGAGCAAGCGCGATCAGATGGATGCGCTTTTGCCGAAGCATCTCGCCGATCTCACGAAATAAAATCACCCTGCCCGAAACATTTGACACTTCATCGGGACTGGCCGCCACAAATCCTTCAAAGAAATAACTAATCTGCGTCTCGGGCGAAAGAATCTTAGCCACTGCCAGAGCCAACTGGCCCGTGCCGAACACCAGCACGTTTTCCCGCAGCACCGGCACCCGCACTACCAATCCAAACACCATCCGCCACGCGAATAGCAGCGCCACGGCGACAACCCCATAACTCAACAGGACTCGGCGCGAGAACTCCGGCGACCCCGGCAGAATAAACACAATAAACCCGACCGCGAGTGTTGCCAAGACCGCGGTCTGGCCCAACATTCGCAGACCCTTCACGTACTGGCGCGGAAACGCAATGCTGTACCCCTCTTGTAAAAAAATGATAATCGCCCACATGAGTGGAATCGCCGCCAGAAACAGGTAGTCGCGGCCGGGAATTTTTGCAAGGTACGTGGGGTAGGCAAAAAGCTGCGTGAGAAAAATCAAAATCAGCGCGAGGATGAATAGATCCCCGATGAGCAGATAGAGTTGTTTGCGCAGTTGACGCATAACAATGCCTACTATTATTCAATACACTTCCGACGGCGTCAATATTCCCTCATCGGGCGCAACATGAAGACTCTCCTCGTAAAGACAACCGCCGCGCACCATCGGGTGCGCGGCGGGAACCTCAGCGAGAAGAACTCGCTTCGACCATGGCCGCGATATCTCTCGGCAGTTCGTCGAGCCTGACCGAAACATCAAACTCCATCCCTTCCCTGGTGAGTAAAGCCGCGGTGCCAAGTTTCACGGCCTGGCCGCCCACTTCAAGGCAGCGACACGTGACGGGAATTTCTAGCGTTGCCTCACGACCCCCTTCCTCGGCCCACTTAAGCTTCGCGGTTATATCTGACAAAAGAACATGACCGTGTTTGCCCATCACCCGAATGACGACGTTGCTCGGCTTCTCCATCCTTCACCCTCCCTTCAGCTAGGTTGTGTTGAGCCGGGAAACGTGAACGCTGCTGGGCAAATGTCGCTCAAGACGCACCGAAAACAAGCTGGCTTTTTAGCTTGACACGTGGCGCGTCCGTGCTCAATCAAGAGGTACGTGGTCTTAAACCAATCCCGCCGCGGGATCAATCCCATTAAATCTTGCTCGATCTTCACCGGATCGTCAAATCGGGTGAAGCCCAACCGCTGCGAGAGGCGCCGCACGTGGGTATCCACCGCAATCCCTTCAACCACGCCATACGCATTGCCTAAAACCACGTTGGCGGTCTTGCGCGCGACACCCGGCACCTCGAGCAAATCTACCATGGTTCGAGGAACCTTGCCGCTAAATTTCTTTTCAATGAGTTTCGCTGCGGATAGAATATTTTTGGCTTTGTTGCGGTAGAAGCCCGTGGGTCTGATGTCGTGCGCAAACTCTGAAGGATCGGCGCGTACGTAATCCTTGAGTGTCCGATACTTTCTGAAAAGCTTGTCCGTAACCTCGTTTACCTTTTTGTCGGTACATTGCGCTGACAGAATAACCGCAACTAACAGCTCCCAATTGTTCGAGTATCGAAGAACAATCCCGGCTTTGGGAAACGCGTGTTTCAACCGCCGGATAACCTCGGCGGCGCGCGTTTTTTTCTTGACAAACGATTCTTGCTTCAAATCAGATTTTGCCATGGGACAGTGAATGTATGCCGTAGTCGGCGGCGCTGGCCCTGAAGCGACATCCACAGCCGAGCAGCACGGTCCGAACATTCGACTCGCCAAGTGTTCGGTGCTCGGCGAGGACAGAGTGAGCGAGTCGCTGGACGAACGAACGCTCGCTGAACGGGCCAGCGCCGCCGGCGTTACGAAAGCACGCTAAGGCACAAAAGCCTCATTGACAGAACTCACTGAAAAACCCGGCCGCTTGCCGCCCGCAATCGTATAGATGCGCTCACCCAATACTGCCGCGCCCAGACCGTGACGACCGGTCAGCATAGGAGCAGCGCCCAACCACTGATCGTGCTCCGGCCTGTAGACATCCACGTCGGCGAACGTACGCGTCGGCTCTTCGCCGCCAAACACGTAGAGCAGCCCCTCTGAATTGACGGCCGCAATGCCGCCCCGGGCGCGGGGCATGGATCGCACCGCAGACCAGCTTCCGCTCACCGTATCGTACACCTCTACCGTATCCACATTCCGGGCCGGACTACCCTTTCGTCCGCCGATGGCCACGATACGACTTCCCGAAGCCACAACCGCCAGATGGTCGCGGGCCGTGGGCATGGCCGTCAACGTCTCCCACTGATTAAACTTGGGATCAAACCGAGCGAGCTCTCCCGTGGGCCCTGAAAACTCCAGCCCACCGATTAGATAAATGTAATCGCCCACCACGGCTGCGCCAGCCGCACCGCGGGCCAAGGGCATCACTTCAAGCTCGGCCCATGAATTCCGCGTGGGATCGTACTTCCAGGTGCGCTTGGTCGGAACGGCAGTCCACCCCTGTAGTCCCCCAAAAACGTAGAGCTCGCCGCGATAAGCGGCCACCGCGGCATGGTGTACAGGTTTGGGCAGCGCTGCCAGCTCCTCCCAACGATTTAACTCCTCATCATATCGCCACAGCGCCCCACTCGTGCGCCCAAATCCGTCAATGCCCCCCACCAGGTAAATCGCCTTAGCCAAAGAAACTGCAGCTACTTCGCTCAGCGCAACCGGCAGTTTCGCGCGCTCGGTCCAAAAACTGCTCACTTCAGATCGCTCCCAAAAACGAATCTCAACCCCGCGGACGTACCAAAAGTAAAAGCCAACCAACAACACGATTATAAAAACCAGAAACGTTTTTCGCATGGTCAAGGCTAGCGCCGCTATGCTAAAGTATCGCCATGCCCAGTGCTACAACTTCGAACATGTTCGTCCGTGCGTACGCCTATGCCGATGCGCTCACGAAGTGCTGGACGGCATCCTATCGTGTGAGTTGTGAGGGGTCGAGGCGAACATTCGAAAATGGAACCTTTGAGGTGCGCGGCCCATGCCTTACAATAACGAATACTCTTTCCCCCTCGTCGATTTCTCATTCGAAGTTGTAGCAACTGGGCATGCGCGCTATCCTCATTGGGCTTATGGCGCTGGGAGCGTTTTTCGCAGGACTCTACCGACCGGCGCAGCGCGAACCGCTCGTCGCCATCCAGACCGACTCCGGCCCGGTCAACGTCCGCGTGGAAATTGCGGACAGTCCCCGGGAGTGGTCGCGGGGGTTAATGAACAGGCGCACGCTCGCGCCCGATGCCGGCATGCTGTTTGTGTTCCCCGACGACACGATCCGGACGTTCTGGATGAAAGATACCTTGATCGCGCTCGATGTTATCTTCTTGGATGCGCAGGGCAGCATTGTCTCAATGAAAACCATGACTCCGTGTCTGCCTCGAACGAAGCCGCAAGCAGCAGTGTCCTCAGGCTGCCCCACCTACTCTTCCGAGGTACCGGCCCGCTATGCGCTCGAGGTTACAGGAGGCTTCAGCGAACGCTACCGGCTTAAAGCGGGCCAAAAGGCAACGCTCCCCGAGGCAGCGCGCTAAAGGATCTCATACGTTACGGTGATGCTCGCCACCACCTCCTGACTGCCCGGTTCAATGGTCGCCGGCGCACCACCGCCGCCCCGGCCTTCGGCAAAGTATCGTTCCGAATACGGCTGCGGGATTGAAGCGTACTCGCTGACGTTAATAATTCGCCCTAGCCGCACGCCGGCCTGACTGGCCATAGCCGCGGCTTTGTCACGAAGTTTCTGGAATGCTTCGGCGCGCGCGGTTGCCTTGAAGGGTTCTGGGTCATCCACGAAAAATGAAATGCCGCCTGTTTGATTCGCCCCACGGCTGGTTGCACCCTCGATGAGATCCCCGAGCCTCCCGATGTCACGAACCTTTACCGCCACCTCTTGCGTGAGGCTGTACCCGACGATCTCTGGAGCCGGGAGCGTCCGGGGTATTTGCTCAAACGGATTTACCGCGCTCGACGAATACTTCGGGTACAAGTTGTAATTTGTCGTCGTGATGTCCTTGTCCGCCACACCGAACGACTTCAAAAACGCGACCGCCGCGTTCATCTTGTCCGTGTTCTCCGAAACAACCTCAGCGACGGTTTTGCCCTCGGTTATGACCGAGAACGTCAGCCGCGCGGTGTCGGGACGGGCGGTCGCCTTGCCTTGCGCCTCCACGCTCATCGTGCGAGTTGCCTGCGCACCCTGACGGGTGGTTTGCGCCGTGCGCACGATGGTCTCGGTTGACAACGTAAAAAGGTAGAGCATAAGCACCGCTCCCACCGCGGGCCACACGCCGCGGCGGACAGTATCCCAGAGCGACTGGGGTGTTTGATCGTTCATGAGCTTATCCCACTATGAATTATAGACGACGAAGGCGTCTCATACCGCTCGCCGGTGAGCGCGGCGGCGAGGATCCGATCAAGACGAAAGCTGCGCACATCTCCGCGCAGATGACAAAACCCCTCCAGATACTGATTCGTGAGGCGATAGATATTCACTTTCCGTTTTTTCCGGCACGTCTCCCCCACGCGCACTCCGGCTGACACATAATCAATCTCCACGGTGCGCCGCTCGCTGTGCGCTTGCGCGAGAATGCCGGAGATGCCCTCTGTGCCTTGTTCCGACCCTGCATGCCACCGGGCCGGAACGCTCACGGTATCCATGCCAAAATTCGTTTCAGCCAAAAGCTCGCCGTGCTTCAACCCATACTCATAGAGATTTTTGGTAAGGCGAACGTCGTCAAGGCAGTAGGTCTTGAGTTCTTCCATGCGCCCCTCCCGCCAGAACCGGATGGCTTCGAGCCCCTGCGCGATCTTGCGCTCGCCCAAGGTGGCTGCCGCAAGACTGTTTAAACTCACGCGGTGGCCGGTAAAACGCACGACCTCTTCCATGAGGTCCAATACCGCGAGCGAACCAAAATCTGTTTTGAGATAAGGCGCCAACACCGGCAAGTCAAACTGCCGGATGTTAAAGCCGATGATCTCGGGTTTGGCCGCAAGGCGCGCTTCCAACTCCGGCAGTTCTGCCTCTTCATAACAGCGAAACGCGCCTGTCTCGTAGTCAAAAACTCCTGCCACCGACACCTTCAAGAGCCGCAGATTTTGCCTGCCGCCCACGTCGGCGAATGAGTTTTGCGTCTCCAAATCTAAAACGAGCTTGTTGGGATTCATGTATGCTCAGTGATCCGGCCGAGCCTGACGGAAACAAATACGAGCACGAAGGTAATCACGAACGCATAGGTAAATTTTGCCGTAATTCCCTGCTGCTCCGGAAAAAATTCCTTGACGAGTGCCTGAATGGCTTCGTTCCACGCGAGTGCGACCACGAGCCCGAAAGACGTAATTATCAGCGTGATGACGCGTTCGAGGAAGACTCGGCGGACGCGCGGGGTGTCTACCATGATTTCGCCATTATAGCCGACTGCGCGTGTTCGGGCAAATGGAATGCTTGACCCCGTACCACAACGCGCCGCAGATGCTTACTCTTAACTCGCCGTTCAACCAGTTATGGACGCACCGCCCCGGGAATTTCGCTCCGTCGTTGTGGTACACGGGGTTGACGTAACCCACTATGATTGCTACGGTCCGTAACGCGCATACCGCTCTTTTCATCATCAAACCCGCAGACGGAGGGAGATACCGTGAACTGGTATGAGGAAGCGAGGAAACGCATCGTGCTTGCGCTGGATGACCCGGAGGACACGGCTCTGCTCGAGGATCTCGGCCCTCGGGTCAAGATCGTCAAGCTCCACGCGCTGTGCGATACTCTAGGGGCCTCAGCTGTAATACAGCTCATCCGTCGCGCCGCGCCACATCGGAAGGGATTCTTCGATTGGAAGCTCCTCGATACCTCCGGAACCGTCATCGCCCGCGCGCGCATCGCCAAACACGCGGGCGCGAGCATGATGACCGTGCACGGACGAGGAGAACCCGCAATGATCCGCGGAGCGGTCCTGTACGGCCCGCCACACGTATTCGCGGTCATGCGGCTCACCACAGAAACCAAATCAGATATCGGAGGCCTGGACGCAGTCGGCGAATGGGCATCACGCGCGGTCAACGCTGGCGTGGCGGGGCTGGTAACTCCGGCAGAAGATCTTCCGTTTCTCGCCGAGAACCTCGCGCGCCTCAAACTCGATACTAGTCGGAAGGTAGCGTTCGTCGTACCCGGGATTCGACCAGCCGGTGAGTCAACTGATGAACACGCCTCGACTGCCACTCCCCAATGGGCTATCCAGAACGGCGCAGATTTCCTTGTGATAGGACGACCCATCACGCGAGCACCCGATCCGGTCAAAGTCTTCGACGCGATCGTCGAAGAGGTGGCCCAAGCGCTCGCGGAACGTGCGCGGGGAGGGAAGCCATGAAACCGAGAAGCATCGAACAGCTCGAGCGGCGAGTCCCCAGACGGCGGCCAATGCCGTATACCGCCCGGGATGAGAAGCTGATCACGGAAATGATGGGGGTAGCTGGGTTCATCACCTACGACCCGGACCATGTGATCGTTCTCGTGTCGGGCGCCAAAACGCATGTGTACGTTCGGGGCCGAAGTGAAACCACCGACCATCCGGGATTCATGCATCAGATTGGCCGCAAGATCGAGGATGTCGTCTGGCAAGAATCCTGCTCCGTACGCCAACCATGCATCATCGGCGTACCAGACGCGGCAACACCACTGGCGGTTGCCACGTCAACCGCCAGTTTCACCGGCCGATGCGGACGTCTCGGGTCTACCATCGCCTGCCGCATCATGCACAAAAGCCCGAAGGCACACGGCGCCGACGAAAAACGATGGGTAGACGGCACGCCCAACCACCAAGCCCACGAATACTTCCTCCTCGAAAACGTAATCACGACCGGCGGCACCGTCATCGACGCAGCTAAGCATTTGCTCGATGACGGCTATTGCCTCGAAGACGTAACCTGCCTGGTGTTCGTTGATCGCGAGCAGGGCGGGATCGAAACGATTGAGCGCGGCGTGCCGTGGACGAACGAGAAGGACCAAGAGGAGCTCCGCACGTTCCGGAGGGTAGTCGCCATCTACCGACTCACCAAGCTCGTGAGCGCCTTCGGCGAGATGAACCTTTGGCCGCCGGAACACGTCGCGGCCGTCCACCAAGAGATCCACGCTACCACGGTGCGCTGACAGATCAATCACTCTTTAGCACCACCAGCGCCCGCCCAAGACGAGACTTCGTCTCATTGGGCGGGCGCAATTTCATTTGTATGGCTTAACCAACCAACGACCAAAGTAACATTTATCTGCGATCGCAGATAAATGTTACTTTCTGTTCTTCTGGCACGAACAAACATTGGCACGGCGGGTCTACTGCTGCGATCGCGTCTTGCGCCGAGTCTCACGTTTGCGCTCAAGCTCGCGGATGCGTTTCTCGGAAATCCCAAAGTAGTGTCCTACTTCGTGCCAGACGACCTCGTCAACGATGGCGCGAATTCGCTCTGGATCGCCGCTGGCAGCACGTTCAATCGGACCCTGATAGATGGTGATTTTGTCCGGCAAGATTTTAAAATAGTGACTGCCGTAGACGGTGCCGGGCGTACCCTCGTACAAGCCCAAAAGCTCGCTGCCCGGCCCCACGCCTGTCTTTACTTTCTGTTCCGGCAAGGCCTCGGCTTCAACCACGATCGCCACGTTCTTGAGGCGTTCGAGGAAAGATATCGGTAGCGCGTCTACCGCCGCGCTCACCAGTTTTTCAAAGTCATCTCTCGTCATTTGAGTAGCGGCCGGATAACCTTTTCAAGACGGTCGGCTATTTTCTGGTAGCCTTTGGCGTTGGGATGAATCGTGTCCACCTTGAGCGACGGATCGCCAATGATGCCTTTTAGAACATTCGGCACATAGGCGGTCTGATACTGACGCGCCAGACGCTTATACTCGGAAGCGAACTCATCGGAAAAAACGCCGCCGCGCACGCCAACGAGCACGACCACCGCACCTCTTGCCTGAAACGCTTCAATAATCCGCCCGAGGTTCTGCGCGGTTTCCTCTTTGGGCCGACGCTGCAAGAAGTCATTGCCGCCCAGCATCACGATTACAAGCTTTGGCCGCGGGTACTGCCCAAAGAGCGCGGGTAGCCGTACCAACGCACCAGCAGTCGTGTCGCCGGAAACTCCGGCGTTGACAATTGACACACCCAGCCGCGCCGAGAGCACCGCGACGTATGTCTCGGCGGACGCAACCCCGTCTCCGGCGGTCAAACTGTCGCCCAGCGCGATCAACGTTTCGCCCGTTGAAGGATAGTTCCTCACCTGCGGGGGCCTACCGAGCTGCCACAGAACTAGCCCAAGAAGGACAGCAATGCCGGAACCAATAAGGAGGGTTCGGCGCCTCATGGTCTAGAAGCTGCCGCTGGTTTTCGGTACGGCACGAACAGCATGAGCCCGGCCGCGGCGGCAGAAGTTGCCGCGCCGTAGGCAAATGGTGCGGCAGGCCCGAAACGATCCCACAGGAATCCGGCGATGAGACTTGCGGGCAGCAACGCCAAGCCCACGCACGCCGCAAACAGACCGAACGCCGCCCCCCGATTTTCTTCACTTACCACATCCGCAACGAACGCCCGCTGCGTGCCTTCGGCGATGGCCGCGTAAAAACCATAACAGGCGAATAGCGGCCAGATGAGCGCGGGCGACGAAACCACGGCAAATCCAAGATAGACCAAACTGAAGATGACAAATCCGGCCGCGAGCAGCCGCCGCCGGCCAAAACGATCGGACGCGATGCCAGCCGGCACCGCCAAACTCGCGTAGACCACATTGAAGAGCACGTAGGCGAGCGGGACAGCGTACGCCGGCACGCCCGCATCCCGGGCGCGCAAAAGCAAAAACGCATCGGATGAGTTGCCAATTGCGAATAGGGTGGCCGCGATGAGAAACATGGTGAAGCGCGGCGTGAATATCTTCCGAGACCGTAAGCCACCTAGCTGCCGCCGAAGGTCAGGAGCGATCGGAGACGGCGCGCCCCGCACTTCCCGAACAAACACCATCAGGTTGAGGACCGCAACAGCGCTCGCGACGAACGAAAGCAAGAATACGTTTCGAAACCCAAACAGGGGCAGGAGCGCTGCGGCCAAGAGCGGTCCTACGACCGCGCCAATGGTATCCATGGTCCGGTGGAAACCAAACGAGCGGCCGTAGTTCGCCGTAGCCGTAGAAGACGCAATCAGGGCGTCGCGCGGCGCGGTCCGGACTCCTTTGCCGAGGCGATCGGTAAACCGGACTGCGAGCACGTGCCCGGGGAGCGTTGCAAAGGCCAAGAGGGGTTTAACCACCGCCGAGAGAGAATAACCGAGGACCGTAAGCCCCTTGCGGTTCTTGAACTTATCCGAAAGCCAGCCCGCGGGAATTTTTGCCAGACTCGCCGTTGCTTCTGCCACCCCCTCAATGAGCCCTACGGTTTTGAAACTGGCGTTGAGTACCGTCGTCAAAAAGAGAGGGATGAGCGGGAATATCATCTCGCTCGAGGCGTCGTTCAAAAGCGAGGTCAACCCGAGAAAAAACACGTTGCGGGGAACGCCGAGCACATTTTTTGTCTCTGTTGGTTTCATATTTATATTTGTAAGCTTTTCGGGCGTTGTTTACATCAAGCGGGGTAGGCTCGAGCGGCTTCTGAGGCCGAGCGGGCAGGGTGCCCCGAGCCTGTCGAGGGGCGAGCGAGGCCGAGGAGCAGCGAAAATCCTCGCTGGGGATTTTCGCGTAGCGAGAGCCTATCCTGCTTGATGTCAAAGCGTACCATGTCTGTTTTTGTAAACAACGTTGGGATTTCTTACATTATATTCTACCAATTTTCATGGTTTGACCGAGTGGACAAAACAAACTTGACATATCAATACTATGTGTTGTATATTAAAAGCCACACATAAACCCTTGCTGAAAAGACTAAAAAGAGCTTTAATACTGCTTTATGGCCCATCTGCAGTCTCTGATAACAATGTGGCGAAAATTTGAGAAGCCTCGGGTCAACGTGAGGCTGATTTTGGCTCTGTGGAGCGCAACATTTGCCCTCATGCTCATCATCTTCTTGGGGTTTACAAGCCTCATGAAGCTCCCCGGTTCATCCGCGGGCGCATCTGACGAGCCGACACTCATTGCGCGTGCGCCTTCAAACGGCTTGGGGGTCAGTCCAAGCTCAGCGATCGTTGCCGGGACCGGCACCATCAAAATCGGAAAAATTGCGCTGGAAGCGCCGATTGTTTTTTCGCTCTCCGCTGATCTCAAAGACCTCGCGCGCGACCTGACCCAAGGAGTCGTCCATTACCCGGGTTCAGCCATGCCGGGTGGGGTGGGCAACGTCTTTATCGCCGGACACAGCTCCGGACAAGTCTGGGATCCCAATCCCTACAAACGCGTCTTCGCAAAGTTGGGGCAGTTGAAGCGCGGAGACAACATCGTGATCGTCTCGACCGGCACGACGTATACGTACCGGGTGCGCTCGGTCATGGTGCTCCGACCCGATGAAATCCGCATCTTCCAACCGTCTACTTCGCCCATGCTCACGCTTTCGACCTGCTGGCCCATTGGTTCAGCCACGAACCGGTTCGTGGTGGAGGCGGATTTGGTTTCGTAATTCCATGTTCGGTCCCGCGTTTGTCCTGAGCTTGTCGAAGGACGCGGGGTCGCGATGGGTTTAGGAAACCCTTGTTCTCTCACAACAGAACGAACCACAAACAGGAGGGAGACATGGCCGATATGTGGGCGGTGTGCCCAGAGCTCGCCGTCGAACTCTGGAAACTCGAAGTTGAGTGGTGGTTCCAGGAACGCGAGGAGGCTTTGTTCGGCCTTCTCAAAAAAAATGGGGATGGCAGAAACCCCAGAGGGAGGGACAAGCGATGTGTAAGATTCTGGACGAAGGCGAGTGGTTGTGGCTCAAGTGGGGGATGGGATTCGCCATCCTCGTCACCGTACTCTTCACCGCAGTTGCCTGGCTCTTACTTTCGTTGGGCACGCTCATGAGCGCCTCTGGCGCCGAGGCGCGCGAGGAGCGCTCGGTGCCGTACGACCGAAGCAAGATCGTTTCGAGCTCAATGCTCTTTGAGCCCGAAAAGTCCGTCATCGGGTGGAGTATCCTAGAGATCACCTTTATCGAATCCGGCAAGGCCGCGGCCACGCCTGAGCAGTGGGCCGAGGATCTTCGCAAGGCCGGCCGGATCGCCCAAGCGCAGTGGCGGGAGGCCCGAGCATATCTGGCCACCCTAAAGTGGGAGAAATACACCGCCAAAGAGTGGTACCGGATGTGTCGCGTCCTGCGACCGGTCGAAACGCTCCAACCGGGGAAACTTGACTGCGAAGGGTACGAGCGCGCCGCGGAGTCTGGCGCATGGGGACTGCATGATCCCAAGACCGGGGAACTCGTTGTGGATGGGAGCTCCGGCAATGTCGTGGTGAGAAAACTGACCACCGCGACAACCGTTGTTTCGCCGCCACCAGCCGCTGCAGCGCCCGCTAAGTTCTACGTGATCTGGGTGCTGCGCGATCCGAGGGATCGGTTACTGCGGCCCCACCAAGAGAGCGCAAGCGTTGATGAGCGCCGCGCCCGAGAGCTCCTTGCCGACGCACAAAGCGGTGTGCAGCGCGTCAAGTTAGCAACGGGCGCATTCATACTCACCCTCTACGACCAGGCGTCCCCCAACCCGATGGGTCGCGGCTACAACTGCAACCTCGGATTTCAACAGGGCAAACCCTACGAGGTTGCAGTGAGGGAGGGATATGGCCTTGTCAGTCTCCCTCTCATCCAAAACCGGCAAGCTCGGTGCATCCGGGTCCAGATGATGCCCGAGTTGCGCCGGACCCTGTCGCTGAAAAATCCAGGTTCCGGTACGCTCGATTTCGTACCTTCCCAGACCACTGAAGCCACAAATCTGTGGTTCATGGTCTGGTGATCTCTCGGGAGAGGCGCGCCTCTCCCCTCACCCCTGCTCACAAAATCTTGTGATCAGAGGCGAGCATGATTCATAACAACCATAATTTTTTGATTGGACTTAATAAATCCCGCGCCTTCCTGCGGGGTATTAGGCCCCGCAGGAAGGATTTAGGTAACGCCAATTCATCCCCGCAACAAGCTGCGGGGTATTCTGGTAAGGTGCGGGATAAAAAGCCGCGGAAACTCGGGCGCTGTTTTGCTGCCCTTGTTGTTTTGGCGCTGGCGCTCGCAATCGTGGCCCCCTCGCTTGAAATTTCCTTGCATTGGCCAACCGTCCGTGCAGACAGCGCCGGCAACGATCCCGGCGGCCCGGGCGGCGACAACGGTGCTCCCGGCGGCGACAACGACCCACAACAATCAACGCCGCCGATCGTGCGCAGCTGGACCATGGATCAGTTTGTGCGCAACGTCTCGCAGGGCGGGGGGTTTGCCCAATCAATCACGGCCAACTCGGGCGACACGCTTCAATTCCGGTTTGTAGTCACTGCGGCTGGCAATGCCCCAATCACCGGCATTACCTTTCGGCTGAACCTACCCAACCAGCTCCAACGCCTGGCCGGCACCGCGTTCCTCGAAGGCCCCGGCGGCCGCACCCAGATTGACCACCTCATTTCGGTCATCACCAACGCCACGGTGCGGCCGGGTGAGACGTACGTTTTGGAACTCAGCGCCGCAGTGCCGCCGGCGAGTACCTTCTCTGCAGGTACCACGAGCATGATCAGCTCGCCCACCATGGAAGCCCCGGGTATGGTCAATCTCGCCGCCGCAATCTCCATTGCCGTGATGCTCCCGGCTCCGCCTCCGCCCCCTCCGCCTCCACCGCCGCAGCCAGTGGGTGTGCCGGCGTTAAACATCCTGGCACAGGTCAAAAATATCTCGCGCGCAGAAAGCACCTTGCGCGATCGGACCGGTGCCTCGCCGGGCGAGTCAATCACCTTTTCGATGCGAATTGATTCGGTGGGCACAGCTCCGGCGCGCAATGTGCTCGCGCGAGATTTCCTGCCGGCTGGTTTTACGTTTGAAGCGGGCAGCACCAGGATTGATTTCAATTTTGCCGCCGGGGACCCCACCTCCGGGTTTTTCTCCCTGGGGGATCTCGCGCCGGGCCAGTCAAGAACGCTTCACTTTACCGCCCGCGTGGCGACCGGCTTTTTCGCCGCCGGCACAAACGCCGTAACGAACGTCGCGGTCGTGCAGGCTGACAGTGTGAGTCAAAGACAAGCGACTGCGTTCGTTGACGTAACAGTGGCCAGCCCGCCGCCGCCACCGACGGGCACACCCGCACTCGCCATCTCCAAGCTCGGCCGCAACTTGAGCCGAGGTGAAGCCACGCTCCAAAGGACCGTCAACGCCGCTCCCGGCGAAGATGTCCTATGGTCAATCAGGGTTGATTCGATCGGGTCGGCCGCTGCCCGAAACGTAATCGTGCGCGATTCCCTGCCGTGGCAAGCCTCGTATCGAACCGGTTCAAGCCGGCTCGAGAGTAACGCGGTGGCCGACGGCATTGTGAATGGCGGCATCAACATCGGCGATCTTGCGCCGGGCCAAAACCGCATCGTTGCCTTCCAGACCACTGTCGGAGGCAGCAATCTGTTCGTACCCGGAATCAACACCCTGACCAACTTTGCGTTCGCGCGCGCCGACGGCCTGCCGAATGAAACTCAAGACAGCGCCCAGCTTGCGGTCACCGTCCCGGCCGCGGCACCGCCGCCGCCCGCCGGAGGACAACCATCGCTCGCACTTACGAAATCCACCCGCAACTTGAGCCGGAACGAAGTAGGCTTGGTTAGAGTTACAAACGCCTCGCCCTTGGAAACCGTAGAGTTCTCCGTGCGCGTAAGCTCCACCGGTACGGCTCCGGCCCAGAACATATCGGTACAGGATTTCCTCCCCGGCGGGCTCACCTTAATTTCGGGTTCAGTGCGGTTGGACGGCAACGCGCAGCCTGATGCCATCGCCACCGGCATCGCCGTGGGGACCATGCCGTCCGGCACAAGCCGCACGCTGACCTTCCAGGCGAATGTGCGCGACGCCAGCTTCTTTGCCGCAGGCGTAACCACACTCACCAACTTCGCCACCGCGAACGCAAGTTCAGCCTCAAGCCAATCCGACACGGCGAACGTGCTCGTTACGGTGAATCCGGCACCGGTCCCCAGCCCCAACCTATCCGTCTTCAAAACCGTCCGCAACGTAACGCGCAACGAGATAAGTTTCGTTAAATCAACCGGTGCCGACCCCGCCCAAGAACTTGAATTCTCAATCCGCATAGACTCCACCGGCACCACTTCGGCCCAGAACGTAACCGTCTCCGACTTCCTTGATCGGATGACGTATGTCGCGGGCACGACCCGGCTCGACAACGCCACGACCACCGACGGCATTGCCTCGGGCGGGCTTGCGATCGGGCCGATCCCCAACGGCACGAGTCGCACGGTAATGTTCCGGGCGCAGATCCGGGACGCCAGCCAGTTTGCCGCGGGCACCTCAGTACTCACCAACACCGCTACTGCCTCGGCCACCAACGTGCCCATCCGACAAGACACGGCCACAATCATTGTTACGGTCGGCGGCATTCCGCCGGGCGGCACGCCCAACCTCAACATCTTCAAGCAAATCCGGAACGCCACGCGCGGCGAATCGTTCGCCAAATCAACGAGTGCCGATCCCGGACAAGAACTTGAATTTTCGGTCCGCATTGACTCAAACGGCACGGCCCCGACCCAGAACGTCCGCGTTGCCGACGCGCTACCCGGCCGACTCACCTACCTGTCAGGCACGACCCGAATCGACGGCGCGGCGGCTGCCGATGGCATTGCCTCGGGCGGACTCACCCTCGGCACCGTCCCCTCGAGCACCACTCGAACGGTTACCTACCGAGTTCGAATCGCTGACCGCAGCCAATTTTCAGTTGGGCAGACCGTGCTCAACAACTTTGCCACGGCTTCAGCCGACAACACCTTCTCCCGCCAAGATACTTCCAGCGTCCTTATCTCCATCTCGAGCGGCTCCTTCGGCAACCCTTCGATTTCGCTCACCAAACGCGTGGCCAACGGCAACCGGCCGAATGGCTCGGACTTCTTCAACGAAGGCCGAGCGAACGACCAACTCACCTACACGATTGAACTACGCAACACCGGCACCGCCGATCTCACGAACGCCCTCATTGACGACTATCTACCTTCGAATACCGCTTTCGTGTCCGTTTCCGGCAACGGCTTTCTCTCGGCTTCAAATCAGGTCCGCTGGTTCATGGGCACTATCGGTCCGGGCAGCGCGAGCACCGTCAGCTACACCGTCCGAATAAACTCCGGACTTACCGACGGCATCTCCATTACGAACCGCGCGCAGGCCCGGGCAGACAACTTCAGCCAGACAGACTCCAACGAGGTAACGACGGTCATCCGAGAAACCGCGACCACGACGAATCTCCAAAAAACAGTTGACCGGCCGCAGGCTCGCCGAGGCGAGACTCTCACGTACACGATCAACTACTTGAATACGAACAATGTTGACGTGCGCAGCCTGGTGTTCACGGACGTGCTGCCGCCGTGGGTAAGCTTAATTAGCGCCACGCCGCAGCCAACCAGTGTCTCCGGCCAACAGCTTGAGTGGCGCCTGGCCTCGGTCGCGCCGGGCGGCAGCGTCAACTTAACCATCCGCACCCGAATCTCCCAAAGCGCACCCAACGGCACCACGATGACAAACGTGGCCACGCTCACCTCGGTCAATCCCCACCCCCGCACCGCCCAAGCGCAAGCCTCAACGACAGTGATCCCGGAAGAAGTGGCGGTCGCGAAAACGACACTGCCGCCAACAGGCGCGGGTAAGTGGGTGAGTACCGTCGTGATGGCCTTTGTAGCAAGCGTCGCTGCGGTATTTGTGCTGTACCGGCGGTTTGTGGTCGCGGTGACATGACCCGCCGCGGCGGGTTCATAGAAACAGGCAGCGCCCTTTAGGGCGCTGCCTGTTTCTATGCCGACGCTACACCCCGGGGCTTCAAAGTCCTTGCAGTTCGCTCAACACTTTACTCGCATCCGCATCCAAGTCAGAGAGCACCGTCGCGTTCAGATCCGCTTCGATAGCCGAAATCTCATCCGAGCCAGACTGCTGCTCGAATGCCGTAACGCGGCTGTCTGACTCTAGCTGCGGCGCCGGCCGGGTAACAACCGATCCGCGGTAGTCAAGGTTGTCGCCCAGTTCCGCATACGAGGCCAGCGCGTAAGCGAGAATCACCGCGAACACTCCGACTAAAATCGCAAAGATAGCGGGATGATCCAGTTTGCGTTGGGTACTTTTGACCATAGGCCTACCGCACGGCCTTCAAGGCCGTGATGATTTGCTTCAAGATGGTGTGCAGCTCCACGAGCGCTTTCTTCACGTTTTTGGTGGCGGCGTTCGCCTCTTGGGCGATTTGGCGGGGCTTGTCGCCTGTGCCGAGGGCTTCGTACTTTGCGCTCGCCTCTTTCACGGCGGCAATGGCTGCGTCGCGCTTGGCTTTGGCTTCGCTGACCAGGGGCTCAAGCGCCGCTACGTCTTTACCGGCCGCCCGGAGTTTTGCCAGACGACTTTCCACCCGTTCAATCATCCGCCGGAGCCGCTCAATGGCGGCTTGCTCCCGCCGGATCATGCGCCGTCCGTGCGCCTTGGCTCGTTCTATTTTTTCTGCGCGCTGAACCCGGAGATTGCCTTCCATCGTCCGGCCGCGACCCACCGCTTCACTTTGTGCTCCAACGACAAACGGCGCCACCGCGACAAACGCGGCGGTGAGCGCGGCTATTTTGAACAATGAGAATCGGCTCGTCACGGAAGTTATCTCGTCCTTTCAACAATCATACCATAAGAAATGAACCTGGTGTGGATAATGTTATGAGTTGCCTTATGTCTTTGGGGATGTACGAATTCGTCTCTGCCAAAGCAAAACGTATACCAAGGCGAGCAGCGTATAGTTGACGCCGATGAACACCGGATGGTTCCAGTTGACCACGGAAATTGAGGCGTCCGAGACCGGGAATAGAAATGTCGTCGCCGTAAAAGGCGGCACATTCGCATGGCTGAACACGTCAATGAGAATATGGAGACCCCAGCCCGAAAACGGCACGAGCATATCCGGGCGCATCAGCCAGACGACGGCAGCCATAACCGCAAAGACGAGAACGCTGTGGGCAGTTAAGTCCAGCGCCACGAGGAAGGGCGGAATCGTATCCAGCGCCGGCAGGCCTTGACCCTTGAGTAGAGGCCAGGGGTTAAGCAAGAGTGCGGCGAGAATGGGCAAATCTGGAACTACGCCGCAGACGACGGCAACCCAGCGCTTCGGATTTTTCCGGTAGAGCGCGCCTGTCCAAAGCGCATGCCCAAAAGTGTCCATGATGTTGGGTAAACCCCGTTAGAACGGGCGCTTCGCGATCGGCTGATGAAAGCATTATACTCCTATCTCTACCGCTGACAGAGTCGGTGACGTTCTAACGGGGTAAAGACCGCTGCGCCGTTAGCGAGACGCAACGCGAGCGAAAACTCCAAAATGGTCCGAGTAACCGGTGGAAAGCCGAGTGGCCGAAATGACGCACAGCGAGGGAGAGACAAAAACATAGTCCAGCCGGCGTTTAGCCGCCACAGATCCGGCCGGCCAGGTTGCGTGCTCGAGAAAATTTGCCGCGGTGATTTCCGGAGATGTGGTGAGCCCTGCGGTCGCAATCCGGAGCGCCTCATCGTCGTAACGCCCAGAGTTAAAATCTCCGGCCATGACGAGCGGCGGGTCAAAGTCTTCGAGCGCCCGGCGGAGCTTTCGGGCCTCAAGGCAACGGAGTGCTTCGTGATACGGATCAAAGTGCGTTGAGACCACCAACCCGACCCCGGCAATCTCGGCCGCGACAAACCCTCGATTTGCGGAATATAAAAATGCCGACCACCCCCACCGGATGAGTTCCAACCCATGAAACTGTCCCGAGAGTACGCGCCGAAACGGCAAGCGACTTAAGATAGCGTTATTGTGGGGCAAGAACATGCGGGCAGAAACCGCGAGGTGGGGATAACCAATTCTTTTCTGAATGATGCGGACAATATCAGGCCAAAAAAACGCAGCCGCGTTGGTCTCTTGGAGACAGATGATGTCAGGCGACGGAGCAAGCTTTAACAGAAAATCACCAAGGCGCTCGGCGTTCTCGCGCATGGTTTGACGCCGTGCTCCCAACGCCCAATTGGCTTCGGCCGTTCCCTTGACCGGACCCTGGCCATGCCTAAGATTTAACGTGAACACGGAAAACTGCATGATCTTTTTGCCTCATCCGCCGCGCCACCTTTGGACTCACTCCACCATTCTAATAGATATTAGATGTAAGATTTTCGAGCGTTGTTTATATCAAGCGGGGTGGGCTCGAGCGGCTTTTGAGGCCAAGCGGGCAGGGTGCCCCGAGCCTGTCGAGGGGCGAGCGAGGCCGAAGCGCTAGCGAAAATCCTCGCTGGGGATTTTCGCGTAGCGAAAGCCTGCTCCGCTTGATATCAAATCGTGTCATGTCTATTTTCTGTAAACAACGCTGGGATTTCTTACATATTAGAATGTGAACCGTTCTTGATCACGGCAGCGCTCGGACTTCACGCAAAATATTTTCAGGCACCGGGTTGCGCTTCGGGCTCTCGCCCGGGTAGCGCCAAGCGGTGATGATTTTGATGAGCTTACGTCTCGGAACCAGTCGGTACATCGCCCAGATCTCTTGCTTGCGCCGCGTTGCAGCCGGCTGCATCGCCGCAACGGTGTTTGGCGCAATCCCCTCTTCAATGCGTTCGGGATGGCGGATGACGCGCCGCACGCGCGATTCAGAAAGTCGGTACTGGCGCATCTTTTCCTGCGCGTGGCGGGTCAAAAGGTACCGGCGCTCGCCGGTACCCGAAAAAGGCTGCGGTGTCATGCGAAGCAACATATCCAGACACAGCCTATACTGAACCCGCCCAAACAGAAAACCCCCCGCGTGCCTTGCAAGACACGCGGGGGCTCATAAGCTTACGTTCTCTTGCGCTCCTCCCGAAACGCGGTAAGGGCGCCGGCAAGTTTACCCAACCCCTCCAGGATCTCTCCGAGTCGCGCAATTGCCCAATCCAGATCAGCCGGGCCCCGCCGAAGGAAAATGGTGGGTAGCCCCCGATCAGGATTCTCCAGTATCCGCGCCATTCCTTCCGAAGTCCGCTCGAGATACCGCTGGAGGTTCCGAAAGTCCTGATACGGTTCCCGGGCGCGAGCTGCGGCACCCTTCACCCCGGCCTGCCGCACCTCTGTTCGAATGAAGTGCGACGCTTCCGTTGTGGTCAACCGGAGCTCCACGATACGCCGGGCTAGGCTAACCTGCAGCTCTGGAGAAGGAACATACGCCAGCTGGGCGGCAACCGAATAGACGAGCTCTCCCACCGGCTCAATCATCTCCTGCACTTCCGCGGGAAGCCGCAAAAGAACAAGATGCTGCTCTGCCCATCTGTCTGAGTATCCGAAGCACTCGCCCAGCTGGGCCAGCGTAAGACCCATGCGGTCTTTGATCCGCTGGAGCGCATAGGCGGTGTCGAGCGGGGTGCACTCGTCGCGGTTGTGGTTCGCGATGGCCGCTTGCAAGAACCGCTCTTCTTCATTCGCGACCAGGGTGGTGACCACGCGCACGTGCGTCTGGCCAGCGCTCTTCGCTGCCCGCAGACGCCGCTCGCCGCTCATCAACTGGTAGTAGCCGGGTCTGCCCGGTATTGGCCAGACCACGAGTGTTTCCAGCACGCCCACCGCCTTGACGCTCGCCTCAAGACGCCTTTGCTTTTCAGGATCGAAGTACCGACGAGGCTGGCCAGACCAGGGCAGGATACGATCCACGGAAACGGAGATGCCGCCCTCCGTTCCCTCGGCCGTCGGCTTTGGCGGTTGAGCAACCGGCGCCGCAACATCTCGCAATGGCTGTGGGGCCGCCGCGGTATGCCGAACCTCCGGAGACGCTGATCGCCGCATAGTCTCTTGCGGCTCGACGAGCGTTCGCCGGTGAGGTCGTGACCCGGACAGTTCTGGTGTTGGCGCTGACCCCCGACCGTCATCCGAATCGCCAACCTCTCCAAGGAAATGAGGGTTCAACATCGCGCCCACGAGTGCCTCTTCTTCCCGTCTCGCCTCGCGGCCGTTCTCACGGTGGAACTGGCAGAGTCCTTGGACTGCATCCACCACTACCGCATCTGCTCCGCGATACCCTTGCAACGTGCACGCCAGACATCGCCGCCACAGCGAGGCGCAGGAGCGAGCGGTGCACGTGCCGAGGTTGGTCTGATAGACCGACGATTTCTCAACGCACGTTGGTTCGCCAATACGGCGGCCCGGAAACAGCGGACACGCAAAGAGCGCGTGGCGCACTACCGGCATTACCGGGGCCGGAGCTGATGCACTTGCCTTCCTCGCCATGGCCGTCCCCCCTCCTTTCTTGGTGCTCATCGTAATGATTGATGAAAAGACCACCCCCTCTTTTCCTTAGAACATACAGTTAAAAACGCCAGCGGGGGTTGACTTACCCTCTGGTATCCGTATGGTAGTGGATACGGTTTCGAGTGTCCTTTTACCCCAGAACCCGCACACAGGAGGGAGCCATGAATATGTTCCGGTGGGTTATCGGTTTGGTCTTCGCAGGAGCGATCTTGCTCGGACCAGCCCAGGCGTCGGCCATCACGATCACGATCAGTCCAAGTGCGACCATGCAGGTGGGAACGAATAACACCGTTACGATCAGCCCCATTACGCTGCACACGCCGCTGCCGGGTTACCCTACTGGCGACTACAGCGTTCAGTTCCGCTGGGACCCGGCGTACGGCGTGCTTGTGCCCACCGCGGCGACTCGGCTCGGCGGAGATGTCAGACCGATAGGAGGCGCTGTCGGTACAGAGGTCAATGGTGTCCTGATCGAAACCGAAACGTTCACCCCAGACTCTCTTATGGGCTGTACGTTCCGAGTTCAGGCGTTCAACCGGGCAGCGAACACGAAAAGTACCATCCTCTACTACAACGCGTTTAACGCAGCCGGCAACGGCATCGGGTTCGCGTACCTGTTCCAGTTGATGTCGCCAAACAGCCGATCTACGCTCTCCACATTCTGGGTAACACCGACGAGCCAGACGATCCGCTGCAGCCAAATCGCCCGCTACGAACTCGATCTTTCCATCTCCAGCGCGCTGCCGTAACATCGCTCCAATCAGAGCGACGCGCCTCCAGCGGAATTCCGCGGAGGCGATAACCAGGGAGGGCCCAGGGATCGCTCTGGGTGGCAGCGGGACTGTTAACTGCTCCCGGATCGCTCGCTGCGAGCCTGATCCACTCTCTTCGGCGAACCCCCAAGTTCTACGAGGCATACTCGCCAACACCTCCGGCAGATACCGCCGGAGGTGTCACCTTTTAATAAAACGCTGCATCAACAAGAAGACCGCCAGCGAGTTGCTGGACGGCCATGCACACGGCGTCATTCTTTCTCGTTTTTATATCATACGGGGAAGAAAAAACCAGCCGCCGGTATTCACCTCAATCCGCGAGCGCCTCGCGGCAGAACATTGATGCTGGCGTATATGTCTGGCAATCAGCTTGAAGCTCCCGGACTGATTTGGCGAACGTTCCCTGTAGGTAACTCGCGGCCACCGAAAAACAGTGGGCGCGGTCGGCGGCCGCGCTGACCGCCTCGCAAAACGGAAAAGCATACCGGCCGTCCCATGTGTTGTCCGCAAGCGCATAGACCACTCCCCGAATGCAGGCGCGCTGTTCTTCGCCCGTACCGATCGCGCACCGCTGCGCGACGAACTTTGGGTCCTTGATGCGTGCGTCGTTCGAAAGATCCCGCCCGATTGATTGCATGCAAGCTTGGGCATACTCGCCGGCCTTGCGACACTCCATAAAAAGATACGCGGTATCGAGCCCCAGCTCGGACATGCGCGAGGTCTGCATCACGTAACAGTCCGGACGGTACTTCGCCCTGAGCTTGCTGCAAGGATAGTGCAGATCCGTGGGGCTTACGTCGCGGCGTTCGGGTTCGGCTGCGGCAACTCCACGCAAGAACCGTTCGGTGGCTCCGTGGTAGCAGCCGGAGTGGCACGTCTGGTTGCAGGCCGCGAACGCAGCCTGAACCGTTCCCTGAATGCGAAACGTCTCGCGGCCGATCGCATGCGCGATCGGGTGGCACGCCAGCCGCAACCCTCCATCGGTATCAATATGGGACTTTAGTATGGCCAGCGCTTCGACGGTTGAATGCTGCTTGAGAAAAGCATGAAACACTTCCCCCAAGCACGCATCTCTGTCGGCAGCTGCCCGGAGGCAATGAAGCAGCGTAGCCCGTGAGAGCGCAACGCTTGCGGCAGACGCTGGCGCTAGAGAACCCGAGCTCAACTGCCCGGTCCTCGCGGACAAACCAGTTGCCGATAAGTTTTCTACCAAAAACAGGACCGCACCGCCCGCGAGCAACAGAACGATAAGCGCGACAGACTTCGGTAAGGCATGCTGCACCATGGCGTTGTACGCGGCTCAAAAAGCCGCACCCTCGGTCGGAGATGAAATAGAAAACTGCGCCATGCACCATATTATACCCTACTGTTGGCGAGGTGTCTTTTGAGGCGTTCTAAAAATACATAGAACCGCTTCATTTTTCAGTCTTGATCTGGTTTAACATTTTTTCTATGTTTTTTATGCTGTCGGGGTCGCTGATGGAGATCGCCATCGCGTGAGAATCTATTTTTTGGAGCGCCGATAATGTTTTCTTAATTTCTTCTGGCGTGGCGAGGTCGCTTTTCGTGAGGAAAATGCGTTCCGGTTTTTGAAGGAGCGCCTGGTTATACGCGCCTAGTTCCTTGCGAATAACCCGGTAGTCCTTTAGGGGAATGCGGGACTCCGCCGAAATAAAATGGAAAAGAATGTGCGTCCGCTCGATGTGGCGGAGAAACTTGATACCCAGCCCTCGACCGCTTGATGATCCCTCAATGAGCCCGGGAATATCCGCGAGGATAAGTTCGTAGTATGCGCCTAAATTTGGTTCAAGCGTGGTAAATGGATAATTCGCCACCTTGCTTCTGGCATGCGTGAGTGTATTGAGCAAACTTGATTTGCCGACGTTCGGAAGCCCCACAAAACCGATATCAGCAATGAACTTAAGCTCGAGCCTGAACGCAAAACGTTCTCCCGGCGTACCCGGCTGCACGTGTGTGGGCGAGGTGTTGCGCGAAGAACGAAACTGGAAATTGCCTTTTCCGCCCAAGCCGCCTTGTGCGAGAAGAACCCGCTCACCGATTTTCTCAACGTTCATTTCGCTGCCGTTAGTAAGATTGTGGACTACGGCTCCAACGGGAAGCTTCAAGATAAGATCCTCTCCGTCGTGACCGTCGCGGAACTGGCCGCGGCCGTCCCGGCCATGCTCCGCAGAAAATTCCTTTTTAAAACGGAATTGCCGAAGTGCGCCCAGATCGGAGACGCCTTCGCCATAGACGCTGCCGCCCTTACCTCCTGACCCCCCGACAGGCCCGAGGCTTTTAAGGTTCGCATTAAACGCCACGGCACCCCTTCCGCCATGGCCAGCGTTTATTTTTATTTCGACGTCATCGACAAGCATTGCTTTTCAATCCTATCAAGCCCCCGCCCGTCCTGAACAAAATCCGACCTGCCCTCCGAAACTTTAGTGAAGGAGGGACTTTTTACCAAATGAATCCCGACGACTGAAGCCGCGCCGCCGCTCGCTTGCGCTCGCTCGCCAAAACGCCCTACTTCGGATGCGCCATGAGATCGTGGAGGTGGTAGACGTCGCCCTCAATGGTAAAATAGAACCGCCAGTCCCGGCTCACCCGCGCCTGCCACAGGTCGCGAGCTTCGTCGTATTTATTGGCTCGGAGCGAGCGGTGACGCAAATTCTGGAGGAGGAATGCGAGTTTCCGGTCGAAGGCCCGCTGTATGGCGGCGGGGGCTTCCGCATAGCTACGCCGAAAGCGTTCGCTGTAGAAAACGCGCATCAGGCGATTTTCTTCCTACCCCTTTTCGTCCTCCGCGCACCTTGACGCAGCGACCGAACGGCCGCTTTGGCGGACGAAAATGGCCCGTGGGTACGGCCCCGCCGGAAGTCCTCGAAGCTCTCGGCGAGACGCTGCTCGATCGCTTTGTCAACGAGGGTCTTGGGCGTGAGCACAAGCTTACCGCGTTCAAGCTCGACTTCGAGGTAGTCTCCGGGGGTAAGCCCGAGTTCATCGTGGAGCTTCTTGGGGATGACCACCTGGCGGCTCACCCCGATCTTGACGGCCGGCATGGCGCTCCCTCCGTGGAATTGTATTTTCATATATTTGGATAATCGGGCTTTCGGAGAGAGCCGTCAAGCTCCTCTCGGCATAAAACCGGGCCGTCCCTCGAAGATGTCGCTCCCTGAGATAGCTGCCGGGCAGGGATTCGAACCCCGATTGATGGATCCAGAGTCCATAGTCCTACCGTTAGACGACCCGGCAAAACGATTCCTATCATGACGTAAAAGTGGCCGGAACACAAGGTAGCCGCGCATAAAAGCGCGGCTACCTTGTCGGATAGAAACCCCTACACCTTCAAATACCTCCGGACCGCGATGTAGCTCGAAAGCGCGCCCAACGCGATACCGACCGCAAGTTCAAGGCCGAGGATAACCCAAAAGTTCTGCTTGAAGTAGGCAAACAGGTTAGTGCCGGTAAGCAAAAAACCGGAAATCTTGGGTGAGACCGCGCCCACCACGGGGAGTAGGACCGCGGTTGTGGTGAGAGCCGCGATGATGCCGTAGAGAACGCCCGCCACCAAGAAAGGACCGCGAATAAACCAGTTGGACGCCCCCACCAACCGCATCACGCCAATTTCATCGCGCGCAGTGTAAATCGCAAGCCGAATCGTATTGAAAGCCACCAGCACCGCCACCGCGGCGAGCACGAACGAAAGGATCGCTCCCGAGCGCCGGATGCCGCCGATGATGCTCGAAAGGCGTCCAATCACCTCGGCGTTCTGCGAATAGTTGACCTTGTCAATGAGGGGCTTGTACATCTCGCGTTCTAGGAAACCCGCGATTGAAGCAAACTGGTCGGTCTCGCGCGCCTTGATGTTGAGCGTGGCCTCCAGCGGATTTTCGCCGAGCTCCGCCAACGATTCAAGCAATAGAGGGTTATCCTTGTGGCGTTCCTTGAAAACCGCCAGCGCCTCATCCGGCGTGACGTACTGAACGGACTTGACCTCGGTGAGCTGCTCCACGTCGCGTCTGACCTTCGCGATTTCATCTTCCGGCGTGCCCTGCTTGAAATACACGCTGATATCAATGCGATCCTGCAGGTTAAAAATGAGCGATTGCGTAATCACATTCAGCAACAGCAGACTGGTCATGACAAAAATTGTGAGCGCCATCACGCTAATGGTGGCGGTAGACAGCCAGCCGTTGCGGACGAACGACTGCAAACCCGATCTGGTTACCCGTTTGATGGTTTCAACTAGAGGCATAGCCGCGACCGGTGAGGTTTCTCGCGTTTAATGTTTGACTTTTCACAGGATGTACCTGCCCCGGGCTTCATCCCTGACCACCCGCCCCCGATCAAGGCTCACCACCCGACGCTCGATCGTGTTGATGATTTCGCGATCGTGCGTGGCCAAAATCACGGTGGTGCCCAAATCGTTAATCTTCATGAGCAGCCGAATGATGTCCCACGTGTTCAAGGGATCAAGGTTGCCGGTGGGCTCATCAGCCATGATGATATCGGGCCGATGGGCGAGGGCTCGTGCGAGCGCGACCCGCTGCTTTTCTCCACCCGATAGCTCCCGGGGGAAATTTCCGGCTTTATCCTTGAGGCCAACGAGTTCGAGCACCTTAGGAACGTCCCGCTCAATCTCCTCGTTAGTCGCGGCAGCCACCTCCATGGCAAAGGCGACGTTCTCATGGGCGGTACGTTCCGCGAGCAAACGGAAGTCCTGAAACACCGTGCCGATGCGCCGGCGCAGAATGGAAAGTTTGGCCAGCGGGATCTGGTGGACGTCAATCGAATCAAGGAAAACGCGCCCCGCGCTGGGCTTTTCTTCGGCGATCAGCATCTTGAGCAACGTTGATTTCCCTGCTCCGGACTGGCCCACGATTGAGACAAACTCGCCCGGCTGAATTTCCAAACTGACCCCCTCCAGTGCCACCGCGTGCTCGTTATAAATTTTTGAAACGTTGTCGAATTTAATCATCGCTAATCTGTTTTACCCGCCGCTCCACATCATACCGGGCTGCATCATCGCTCCGAAGCTCCGCCTCAATGAATTCGTCCAGTTCGCCGTCGAGCACATCCTGCACCCGAGGGGTCTCAACGTTCGTGCGCAGATCCTTAACCATTTTGTAGGGGTGGAGCACGTAAGAGCGAATCTGATGGCCCCACTCAATTTTGACGCGCTTGCCTTTGAGTTTGGCGAGCTCCTGCGTTTTCTCCTGCTGCATCAGTTGGAAGAGCTTGGCTCGCAGCATGGCCATGGCCCGCTCGCGGTTGGAGGACTGCTGGCGTTCTTCTTGGGAGGCCACCACGATGCCGGTGGGCACGTGCGTAATGCGAACCGCGGTTTCCCGCTTATTTACGTTCTGCCCGCCGGGGCCGGATGAACGAAAAAGATCAACTGCAAGCTCGTCGGGTTTAATGGAAATGTCCGATTCACCCTCGGCAAAGACCGGCAGGACCTCAACCATGGCGAAGGATGTGTGCCGGAGCTTGTTGGGTGAGAAGGGAGAAATTCTAACGAGCCGATGGACGCCATTCTCGCCTTTGAGGTAGCCGTAAACGTATCTGCCCTCAACGTGGAAAGTTACGCTCTTGATGCCCTGCTCTTCGCCCCGCGACTCGGCAAGTTTTATCACCTTCCAGCCGCGCTCTTCGGCGTAGCGCGAGTACATACGCGCGAGCATCTCGGCCCAGTCTTGAGCATCCACTCCGCCCGCGCCAGCGTACAAAGACAGCAGCGCTGCGTTCCGGTCATACGGCCCCGCGAGGAGCGCCTGCAGCTCTGCCTTCCGGAAGCGCCGCTCTATATCTTGCACCCGCGTTTCCCACTCTGTTTTAAGACCGGCAAATTCCGGATCGTCCAGATTGCCGTGGGTGCCGTCCAGCTCGGCGAGCGCCTGCCAGTCTTTGCGCAGAGCTTCAACCTCGGACGCAAACCCGTCCCACCGGGCCACCTCTTCTTTAATTTCCCTCAAACGTTGCTGGGTCTTTTGGGCCTCATCCGCGTTCTCCCAGAAGTCCGGCCGGCTCGTCTCCTGTTCGAGCTCGGCGATCTCGGTTTTTAGCTTGGGAACGTCAAAGACGGTCCGCCGTCTGGCGGATTTGAGCAGCAAGGCGATCGAGTCTTCCGGCCGGGTTTTCCATAACCCATCCATGGTATCACACCCGGCTGGGGAAACGAAAGGGAGCCACCTCCCGGATTCGAACCCCGCACCAATTCCGAAGAGAAGAAGCCTCGGGCGGATGACGCGAGGCTCGGTATCGCCTCGGCTCACTTCAACCCTAATGAACGTATGCGGAAAGAATTGGTGCGGGGCGGGGACCTTCACGGCATTTATCCCGCACTTTTTCTGGAGCCGGAGGCGAGATTCGAACTCGCGACTTGCTGTTTACGAAACAGCTACTCTACCGCTGAGTTACTCCGGCATCCGTAATAAACCAACGGCCTTCTTGAGCTCTTTTGCTTGCTACTCGATCCTTTCTACCATTCCCCCTGTTCAACCCGGCGTATGTAAAGGTGGCCAAGAACAGACGCACAGCGTAACAGCACTCACCCGAATATTCAACTTCGCCGGCGACGATCACGCGCCATAGACGACCACGGCCGTAGCCACGTCTGCCCAGTCGTAAATTTTCTTGTCTGCGCCCGGCGCCATGCGGATGCAGCCACCCGAGTACTGCGTGACGACGGCTTTGCCATTGGGATAGTACGGAATGGCGTGGAGATAATACGGCCCGTAAAACTGCAGGCTCAACGGCATCCACACGCGCGAGATGTTCGAAAAAATGGTACCTCGCTTTTTGAGAATTTTGAAGCGACCGGTGGGCGTTGGAGTTTTGTCCGGGTTGCCCTTGCCGGAAGCTTCGAACACGCCCCTGCGCTGACCGTTGTCGAAAAGCTGAATCACCATCGTACTTAAATTGATTTCAATGGCTTTGCCGACGGACGTGCGCGGCCCGTCGAGACCAACGCGCTCACCGTTCGCCTTCTGGAAGAATGCTATCTCGCTCGTAGGGAGCATGGGTGACGCCTCTCGCGCGGGCTCAACCGAACGGGCGGCGACCGGTGCCGCAGGAATCTCAGCGCTCGAACTTGCCTCGGGCACGAGACGCGCCATGAGCGACCCCGGTCCGGGCCAAACAAATCGGTAGCGCTGGCCAGGCTCGAATGGACGCGCGGGCCGGAAGTGCAGCTCGCGCACATCGTCAAACCACATGGCCTCTCCCGAGACCGGCGGGACGAGACGAAAGTTGCGCACGGCCTCATCGCGGCTGACCGAAGGAGGAAAAGTTGCCACCAAGGCCTCGCCCATCTCAGCGCTCAGACGGTATTCGAGCTGTGGCTGGGACGGCACGGCGAGCGCCTCAAAGCCAATGGTCAAGACAACCCCTGCGGCTAAGGCAAAAAGAACAATGTGTCGGGCCATGGTGCTCGGGTTAAAACTGCTGCTGTAGGCAGCGGTCGTGGCGCGTTGCGAATTCGTGACGCGCGATGCGGTTTGTGATAATGTAAAGTACGCTTGACATACTGATCTCTAATTTCTATACTGTAACATATCAGGTGTATGCTATGAAAGAATTCATTGAGAATCAAGTTTACGAATTGCGAATAAAGTCCGGCATTACGCAGGAAGCGTTGGCGGGGGCAGTTGGCGTCACTCGCCAAACCATTATTGCAATTGAAAAAGGAAATTATACACCTTCGGTAATTTTAGCTTTGAAAATTGCCAAATTTTTTTCCGCTAAAGGCGGATCCGCCTCCAGCGGAAAGAAATCCATCTCCGTAGAAGAAATTTTCTCTATCAAGTATGACCCCTCGATAAAAACTCGGGGTCATGGTGATTAAGATCGAACCATGAAAAATAATCTCATTCAGGAAATCGCTATTTCCCTCGTTCTTATTATTTTGCTCGTGTTGTTTTTAAATCCATTCGGCTTTTGGATGCCGACTACGCTCTTAATGATGATGGTGCTTGGTCTGGTCGTTGTATTCGTCGTGTTCGCGAGTTTTGTCTGGAAAGAAAACACCAGAGATGAACGGGAAAGTCTTCATAAAATGATGGCGGGTCGAATTGCCTTTCTTGCCGGCACGGCTCTATTGGTAATCGGCATCATCGTCCAAAGCTTCAAACATGAACTTGATTACTGGCTCGTATTTACTCTTGGTACCATGATTCTGGCAAAAATTATCGGGCTTACATATGGTCGAATTAAATATTAACGCACAAGGGTTCAAAACCATAACAATCAATAAATATATGACAAACAATAACTCACAACCCATTCGACAAGCTCAGAGTGAAAAAAGTTTTGCGATGCCTCTCGTTATCGCAATAATTGCTCTTGTGGTGGTGATTGTGGGAGTCGGCTATTACGCTACTCGGAAACAACCGCAAACAGCGCAATCGCCAGCGAGTGAAAAGACGTTAGAGGACGGCACCGTAGTGAAAGCTGATGGCACCATGATCAAACCTGACGGGACGATGGTAAAACCGGACGGCACAATGATTAAGCCAGATGGAACTATGGTTAAACCAGATGGAACGATGGAAAAGAAAGAGGGAGAGACCATGGTGAAAAAAGAAGGTGGAGCGATGATGGCAAAGTACACGGGAACAGTTCTGGCCGGCGAGTCTGCACCTCTTCTTGATTTTACGAAAGCAGATTATGACACGGCCGTGAAATCGGACGCGTTAGTTGTCCTTTACTTCTATGCCAACTGGTGCCCGATCTGCAAGGCAGAATTTCCAGTAATGCAGAGGGTATTTAATGAACTCTCGACGAATAAAGTAATCGGCTTTCGAGTGAATTACAATGACGACCAAACAGACAATGACGAACAGAACCTGGCCAAACAATTCGGGGTTGCATACCAGCACACAAAAGTGTTCGTCAAAAACGGCCAAAGAATTCTCAAGTCGCCTGAAGGTTGGGACGAAACGCGCTACGACACGGAGATTAACAAGGCCTTAACTCAATAATATATGACAGAAAGTCTTCTTATCGGGGCATTTTTAGGGGGACTCGTTTCTTTCCTTGCTCCCTGTGTGCTCCCAATAATTCCCGGCTTTCTTGCCTACCTTGCGGGATCAAGCACTGCAGAAACGGATTCCACAAGCTCACCGCAGGCGGGTCCAAAGCGCAAAGAAATATTTATTAACAGTGTTTTCTTTGTGCTTGGCTTTGGAGTCGTCTTTGCACTTCTCGGAGTGTTATTGAATACACTCCTTGAAGGAATTGCATATGATGTACAAACCTGGCTCTCGCGTATTGGCGGAGTAATGATCATCTTTTTCGGCCTCTACCTAGTAGGACTTATCAGGATTCCTTTTTTAGAGAAGGAATATAAATTTGGAGTGAAGACAAAGTTCAAATCCCGCTATGCCACATCCTTCCTCTTTGGTTTAGCATTTGCCGCCGGCTGGACACCATGTGTCGGCCCGGCATTAGGGGTTATTCTTGGTCTCGCGACAACACAACCGGGGTCAGCATTTATTCTCCTCCTAACCTATGCACTAGGACTGGGTATTCCGTTTCTTATCGTTGGCGCTTTTACCGGCCAAGCTGCAGAGTTTATCAATCGCCATGCGGTGGGGCTCAAATATCTCAACATTGTTTTTGGAGTCATTCTTCTCGCTCTCGGTGTTCTTATTTTCACCCAAAAACTTTCTCTCATTGCCAACTTCAGTCTTCTCAATAAGATATTGCTCAAATAAATGAGCGCTTTAAAACCATACACCCTTATTGCGGTTGTTGTCCTTCTCGCTGGGACGATCTACTTCATTAACTCAAACAGTGTGAGAAAAGGTGGGTCAAGCGAACCGGTTTCAGTTATGCCACGATCCTCCTCTGGATCCAACGAAGTAAAAAAAGATACAATGCCCAGTAAATATCTTTCTGCGGAAGCAAAATCAAAACGCTATGAACTGGCCAAGGAAGTTACCACCCCCGATGGTTTTATAAATACGGACGGGAGGCCCATAACGATCAGTGGCCTTATTGGCAAGAAGATTATTCTGGTTGATTTTTGGACATACAGTTGTATCAACTGTCAGCGTACCACCCCGTATCTAAACGCATGGTACGAAAAATACAAGGACAAGGGCTTTGTTATTATTGGGGTGCATACGCCGGAATTTGAATTTGAAAAAGACTACAATAACGTAAAGGCGGCCGTGGAAAAATTTGGTATTAAATTCCCCATCGTGCTTGATAACGATTACTCAACGTGGACTGCGTACAAGAATCAATATTGGCCAAGGAAATACCTAATTGATATTGACGGCTACATCGTCTATGACCACATCGGCGAGGGTGGATATGAAGAAACGGAACAAAAAATTCAAGAAGTGCTGGGTGAACGGATGGCCGTCCTCGGCGAAAATGGGACTATTGATCAGTCAGTAACAAAAGAGATACCCGTTCCGGGCGGGTCCAGGAGTCCCGAAACGTACTTTGGTGCCAGCCGCAATCAACTCTTGGGGAACGGAACACCAGGTGTTGCCGGAGATCAAAAAAATCTCACCATCCCTGCCAAACTTAATCTTAATGCCCTGTATCTTTCTGGGGATTGGGATATTACAAATGAATTTGCCCAAAATACCTCGCCCGAAACTCGCATCATATACAAATACAGCGCGAAGGATGTTTTCTTTGTTTCCCAATCAAATACGGAGACAGTCATCGAAGTTCTGCGCGATGGAAAACCTCTTGGAGCAGAAGCGGGAGCGGATGCTATAAAAACTTCTGATGGAAAAACGGTTGTGAAAATAAAAGAAGCGCGCCTCTACAAAATTATTCAAGACAATCAATCAGAAGTCCACACCCTCGAATTCAGAATTCCAAAATCGGGACTCAAAGCGTTTACCTTTACTTTTGGTTAGCTTTAAACCGCTGCCACTTCCAAGAACTTCAAGCGAGGACGCAGCTGGAAGGGCTTCGGCCGTGAACTCAGGACCCAACTGCTCAGCCGAACGGAGGGTGTATAGAGGCCAGCCCTGCCGCCGGACTCGTGAGCGGAATCATAATCAATGGGCGGCACACAGTGCCGCCCATTGATTCGTCGGTCAATCCGCCAGCTGGCGGACGGAAAATCTAATTGTGGAGCGGGTGAGCGGAATCGAACCGCCGTTCCTAGCTTGGGAAGCTAGCGTACTACCACTGTACTACACCCGCGGCACCCGCTCACATTGTCTAAAGCGTACACGGTTGCGTCAACCCCGCTAGAAAACAATGTCTTGTTTTGCGAAAATAGAAGGGCCTCTCTTACAGACGAACGGACAGAAAAAGATGCAACGAACGAGTTTTCTAACGGGGCGGGCGCACGCCGAAAAAATAATCCCACCATGAGAGCGCGTTTGCCATGAACCCGGATGACGACGGGGGGCTTGGCGGCGCCGGGAGAGACTCGTTAGTCTGTGGCCGAGCCTGCTCTACAACCCCCGCGCCCGGCACGAGCACGACCACCCTCTCCCCTTCCCGGCGGAGGTTGAGCCTAACTTTTGCTTCGCGCTCAAGTGTGTCGGGGTTCTTGAGGGCGGCCAAGAGCGTACGCAACGCCTCGCGATTCGCTTCAAGCTCGGCTCGATCAAAGCGAACCTCTTGGGCGTGCCGCTCCACCACATAGCTACGTCTGAACTCCCGCCAGACCGCAACCCCCAAGGCCGAGCCGATCGCCACGCACACCACCACCAGCCACCAAACCTTGGTGGCGACGGGACGCTTTACTTGTCCATCTCCTACCATGAAAGTATAATCAAGTTCATGCGCGTACGGAAAAGAAAAACGGTTCGGATCCTGTGGGCGGTTATCGTGGTGATCACGTCGCTATCCATGATCATCTATTTGCTCTTGCCGATTTTCAGCGGCTTTTAGTTTTAGGTTGAGGTTTAGATTGAGGCACTAACGCGTAAGCAGTACCATGGTTGTTTACGCCAAACACCGAGCAAACGAACTCTTGAGCGGCGTCTGAGGGCGAGCGGCCATGGTGTCCGCCAGCTGGCGGACGAGCGAGCCCGAAGAGCAGCGAAAATCATCGCTGGGGATTTTCGCGTAGCGAGAGAGCTCGTCTGTTCGGTGAGTCGACCACCTTCTGTTGTAAACGTGAACAACGCTCATAAATCTTGCAATCAACGCGTTTTGAGCATCTCGAGGAAGGTTCTGGCCGGAATCGTCATCTGCCCCAACGCTTTCAGCTTCGCTTTCCCGCGCTTTTGCTTTTCCAGAAGCTTGCGCTTTCTCGTATAGTCTCCGCCGTACAGATACCCGGTTACGTCTTTGCGTAGCGCCGGGATCGTTTCGCGCGCGACAATCGTCCCGCCCACCGCGGCCTGCAGCGCCACCGCGAAATTCTGGCGCGGCAAGACTGCTTTGAGTTTCTCCACGCGGCTGCGACCAATCTCTGGCGCCCGCTCGCGCGGCACGAGCAGGGCCAAGGCCTCGACGGGTGAACCGGCAACCAAAATCGAAAGCTTCACAATATCTCCCGGCCGGTACCCGACAAGTTCGTAACTCATGGAAGCGTAGCCCGAGGAGATGCTTTTGAGCTGATCGTGGAAGTCAACAATAACTTCAGCGAGAGGTGCCTCCGCCCGCACCAAGAGTCGGCCCTCGCCGAAGGCTTCCGTGGAGAGCACCGCGCCGCGGTGGCGACGCAGGAGCTTCGACAGTTCACCGAAGAGGTTGAGGGGCGCAAAGATTTCCAGCCGCACCCACGGTTCACGCACCTCTAGATCGCTCGGGTTGACGGGGAAGTCGCCGGCAGAAACGATTATGTCCGCAATACCGCCAGCGGTGCGAATTTCGTAGGCGACCGAGGGCGAGGTAACAACGACCTCGAGACCATACTCGCGCTCGAGGCGCTCACGGACAATCTCAAGGTGCAACAACCCCAAGAATCCGCACCGAAACCCCCGACCCAGGGCTGAAGCAGATTCGGCGGTAAAGACAAGTGCGGCATCGTTGAGCTGCAACTTGAGGAGAGCATCGCGGAGCGCTTCGACAGGATCGCGCTTCTGGCGCCCGGCGCTGGAGGTTTGCGTCTGACTGGGGTAGAAACTGGCAAAGACCATGGGACGCACCTCCTGATAGCCAGGGAGCGCTTCGGGGAATTTTGTGTTTTGTGCTTGGTGTTTTGTAATCGTATCACCCACGCGCACGAGACGCGGCTCCTTAAGACCCGTCGCCACATAGCCGATTTCCCCCGGCCCCAGACGCACTACGGCGAAAAGTTCGGGCGCGAACACCCCGACTTCTACCGCTTCGCACACGGCCTTGCTGCCCAGAAACGCCAGAGTATCTCCCGTCAATACCTCGCCGTCAACTATGCGCACGTAAGCCACAATGCCCTTATACGGATCGAAGTGCGAATCAAAAATCAGCGCCCGGAGCGCGCCGCCGGGGATACCGAGAGGCGACGGGACGGCACGAACGATACGCTCCAAGAGTTCGGGCACGCCCTGCCCGGTTTTGCCCGAGATATAAAGGATGTCTTGGCCCGGAGTTCCACCGACGAGTTGCCTTAACTGGGTCGCGGTCGCCTCAACTTGCGCTGAAGCAATATCAACTTTGTTGACCACCGGCACCACCGTCAAGCGTTCTTCCTGGGCTAAGTGAAAGTTGGCGAGCGTCTGGGCCTGGACCCCCTGGGTGGCATCCACCAAGAGGACCGCCCCCTCAACCGCCGCCAGCGCCCGGGAGACTTCATAAGAAAAATCAGTATGGCCTGGCGTGTCTATCAGATTCAGAATAAATTCTGGGTCTGGAATGTTAAAACCGTTTTGGGTTTTGGGTTTTGCCTGCCCGCCGAAGCCTCGGCGCAGGCGGGGGTTTTGGGTTTGCGAATGCCAGCGCATCCGGACCGGCTGCATTTTAATGGTAATCCCCCGCTCACGTTCAAGCGGCATGGCATCCAAAAACTGCGCTCGCATCTTGCGCGGATCAACCGTGTTGGTAATTTCCAGCAGTCGATCGGCCAACGTGGATTTCCCGTGATCCACGTGACTGATGATGACGAAGTTGCGAATCTGCGACTCCATGGCGAGAGAAATTACCGGAGATCTTCTTCCTCCCTAATCGCCGCGGGCACGAACTCCCGCCAGAATGCGAGCCGCCGGACGACCGGCGCCAAGATCATCATCTCGCGGCAACCAAACAAGTACGCCACAACCACGTACGCCGTGAGCCCCATCGCTGCCGCACCAACTCCCTGCGTGAACACGCCGACGGTGGACTGCATGTTGACTACTGCGGCTAAAACTCTTAGGCCGCCGTAGGTGGCGAGAGCCAACGCGCCGGCGGCAACGAACATCTTAGCGAAGGCCGGGACCACCTCACGGTGAAAGCCATCTCTCATTTCCCGCGCCGCAAAGAGGTAAAGGAGAGTCGCATTGAAAAACGAAGCGAGCGAAAACGCCAGCACGAGCGCGAGTACTCTGGTGTCGGCCAGATCTTGAACCCGCAACAGTATGGCCAAGAAGTTTGACCCGGAGAAAACCGGCACGAGCGCTCCGGCGAGCACCACGGTCAACGCCACCGCTGCAATTCCGATCCCCACGGGTACGGCGGTTTTATGCCGGCTATAGAAAGCGCGCACAAGGAGCGGAATCACCCCTTGGGCTACGATGGAAATTGCAAACAGACCCAGGGCAGCTGCGGTGAGCCGCGTATCAACCCACCCAAACTTCCCAAAGCCGTAAAAAACGCGCACGATCTGCGCCCGGAGTATCACAAGTAACGCCGCGAGCGGCACGAGAAAAAAGAGGATTTCTCGCAGTGTGTGCGAGAGCGTTGTCCGGAACTTTACGATGTTCCCCTCGGCCCACGCCCGGCTCAACTTCGGAAACGCCGCGCTGGCAAAAGCCACGCCCACCAGCCCAATGGGTACGCCCTGCAGATTGAGCGCAAGGTTGTAGACGCCAATGCTACCTGCGGCAAACGCCGAAGCCATGACCGCCACCACCACCTGCACGATCTGGCCAAGCGCCAAGCCCACCGTCCGGGGTAAAGCCTGCGCAATAATCGTGCGCACCCCAACATGAAACATGCTTGAGAAATCCAAAAACCGAAAGTTGAGACCGGCTACGCCCACGAGGTGCAGGGCAAAAAAACTGATGGCACCCACTACCACTCCCCACGCCAACCCGGCCGGGCCGAGCACGGGCGTCAACACCAGCGCGCCGAAGATAATGCCGAGGTTGTAGACCAGGGGTGCCGCGCTCACCATAAAGAAGCGCCGGAAATACTGCAAGGCACTGGCGAGCACGTTGGCCAACCCGAAGAAAACCGGGGAGAGAAACATAATCCGGGTGAGATCGACTGCGACTGCCCGGCGCTCGGGCGAAAAGCCTGGCACCACGAACCGCATGAAATAAGGCGCAAAGAATATGGCGATTACAGCAAGCGCGCTAAACACAACCGCAAAGAGAGAAAATACGCCGCTCGCCACCCGCCACGCCTCGCCTTTGTCGCGCTCAAAATACCCGGCAAAGACCGGAATGAAAGCGGTCGAAATTGCGCCCACTACGAGAAGCGAATACAGCAAATCCGGCACCTGAAAGGCTGCGTAGTATACATCAAGGCCGGAAGCGCCAAACATCCCCGCCAGAATCCGATCCCGAACCAACCCCAACACCCGGCTCGCCAAGCCAAAACCGGCAATAAGAATGGCGGCACCGGTGATGGTCTCAGCCTCCAAACGCATGCCGTTGACCACTTTCTGCCACAACGTCATGGTGTGGTTACGGACACGGAACTGAACCAATCCTCTGCCAAAACGCCCTCCTCCCGGCCCGAACCAGACAATTGCCAGCCCTGCGGCACAATCACCTCGTGGCTGAAACGGGCGGCCGTACCAGGCTGCTTTTGCCAAAGGAAGGTGTAAGGTTTGACACTATGCACCTGCCACGGCAGGCGATAGCGGTACTGAACCACCGTACTCTGGCCGGGACTCGTAAAAACCCAGTTGCCAAACACGGTCTTGCCTGATTCGCGTGAGATTGTGGTGCCGGAAACCGGATCAACTCTGGTGCTCTGCTCGAGCCCTTTGATGTCCGCATCTTCCCTGAAGCCGGCCAGCTTATAATCGATCGGGTCTGGGACGTCGCCCCGGGTATAGCCTGAAGCCGAAACCAATTCGCTCCCCGCTGGCACGTACACCCGCAACCACTCGGTGTTGACCTGGTTCCAAAAAGAATACGGCGCATGCCCGCCGCGGTGGGTGCGGCGGATCGTGACCGTAGCCGTGAGCGAACCGTCGGCCTCGATCTGAACCTCATGGCGCAGTTCGTCGTCGGTTACGTAGTCGCTCTTGAAGCCGTTGAGATTCGTGTGCACCACCGCCAAGTAGTCTCCGGCGCTAGAGCGCACCTCGCCGCCCCAGCCTCGGCGGACGGCTTCAGCCTCAAGTGCTTCGTCCACGAAGTAGAGCAAAATATCCTTGTGCTCAAGGCCGGCTGACCAGGACTCGACCACCCGCGCAAGGCGAGCGCCGTCCAACCCTTCCAGTCGGGCCAACAGTTGCGGCACAAGATCGGCCAAAAACTGCTTGGGACGGTTGAGCGTGCGATCATATTCCAACTCAACTTCGCGCTGGGCCACTTCGACAAAGTTATCGGCCGTAACCGTTTCGTGGTAGTCCGGCATCTCGATGGGGCCGGTAATCTTGAGTAGCCGAACGAGCACCGCCGGCGTCACGGCCATCACGCCGTCCACGCTCGGTTCGCCGGTTTTCTCGTAAAACCAAGCGATCTTCTGAGCCGAAGTGGGATAGTCGAAAAACCAGTTGGCATCATGCATTGACCACGCCGTGGAGATGCGCCGCACCGGTTTGGGCGGCACCACTTTGACCGAGAGCTGCCCGTCCGGGTTGAAAATGCCGTCAACGACCAAGCTCCTGAGACGCAAACGATCAAACTCGAGAATGCCATAAGTACCAAGGAAGCCGCCGGTCGGGCGCAGCTCGCTTGGGTTCTGGAAAAGCACGAGCAGCCGCGAAGGCCGATCCCTGCCGAGGAGCGGACTCCAAAAATCAAACTCGGATTTGAGAGCCCGCGCCCCCGAGAGCGTGGGCGGCAGGAATACTCCAAGCTCGGCGAAGGAACCGCGCGCTTCGGCCGGCACGTTGGCAAGAACAATCTGGTGCCTCAAGCGTTCAGCGCGCTCCAAGTTTGCAATCGCGCCATCCAGATGCACCTTGGCCTCACCCAAAGGCGAGGGCGAACCAGAAGCGTCGCCCAAAATAACGGTCAAAGACCTTCCGGACGTTAACAGTTCGCCTAGGGCAGCGGCGTGCTCACCGCCGGCTGCCAACGCCTCGCCGGTCGCGAGCGCTCGCTTTGCTTCCTTGACCGGAGAGCTAAACGGATACCACTGGAACGCGGCCAGTAGGAGCCGGCCGGCGAGGCCCAGCGAGGATTGCGCTTCGACAAACTTTAGACGAGCCGACCCAAAGACGCTCCGGGCGCCGAGAAAATCTCTCGTCTGCAAACGCTCAACGCCTTCACTGATACTCCGAAAACCCTGGAAACTGCGGGTAACGATGATGGACTCGACCGCCATGAGGCGCCCCACCAGCGCTGCACCAACCAAGACAGCGGCAAGCCCCATGACCGCGCCAACAAATCCCTTGAGTTCCCGGCGCCGCTCGCGCCACGAGGGCCAGAGAGCCCCCGCGCGCGCGCTCGCAAGTCCGGCCAACTCCGTTGCCACGGCACTGGGGTGTTTTACCCAACGCACCAGAAGGCCATCAGCTCCTGCCGGTGGATGAATGGTTGGTGCGTAGGCCTTCGGTGCGGGGTTCCGCCCCGCCACCGAAGTACGAGGTGCCGCCGACTCCCGTCGGCGGGGCTCCACGTTGGGCAACCATACTCCTGCTCCAGCGAGAACTCCGTTCTTAACGGAACGATCTTCTGGTGGTAGCGAGGTAGAAGCCGGGGCAGACAGCCACGGGTCTTCAGTGGGCCCAACCTCCGGTTCAATCGCTTCCACCGCCACCGAGAATGGTTCAACTGCCTGCGCTCGTAGAGTGGAGACGACTGACAGCGGTAGAGCGCGCGGTTCTTTGGGTTTGGTCAGCGCCGGCCCAAGGTTCGTGCGCGCCAGAATGGCCTGCAGCTTTGCATCACGCCTATAGACAGCTTCGAGGTCGGCTAAAACCTGTTCCTTGGTAAGCGGTAGGTCCGCAGTTGGTTCGTCTGTGCTACCCGCGCGCACCCGAACTCGCACTCCAGTGTCGGGAGGGCGTTTGAAAACGCGGGTCAAATCTAAAATACCCTCAACTCGCTTGATTGTTTCGATATCCACCTCCCCATCTCGTCGGCGAGGGCGTACATCGAAGAGTTGAGGAAAAACATTCCTCATTAGCTTTCATTATAGCACGTCCGGGGCACTCCCGGGCCCAAGCGCCTGCCGGTAGACGGCGTAGGTCTGGCGCGCAGTCTGGGCCCAAGAAAATTTTTCTAGCGGAAAGTAAGCTGATCGCTCTTCGCCGGTGGCAAGCGCTCTCAGGTCGCGAGCAAACCCTACCGGATCGCGCGCATCGGTAAAGAAGGCCGCCTCGCCCAACACCTCTGGCAGTGCGGTGCCACGGTGAGCGAGCACTTTCGTGCCTGCGGCCAACGCCTCCAGTGGCGGCAGACCGAAACCCTCATAGAGAGACGGACAGACGTAAGCAACCGCCGCCTCGTAGAGTGTGCGCAGATCGCTATCCGGGACAAAACCGATAAAGTGCACTCCGCGAATACCCGCGGTTCGAACCGCCTCGGCCAGACGTTCCGAAAAGCGATCACGGCTGCCCACAAGCACAAGATCCGGCGCTGCCGGCTCCCAACTCTGCAGCACACGGTAAGCCGCCACCAGCCCAGATACGTTTTTGTGGGGGTAGCAGCTGCCAACGTACAAGAAGTATGGCCGCGCGATTGAGTAGCGTTGCAAAACCGCACTGTGCGGCTCTGGGGCGCGCGCCAAGACCGACACGCCCTCGGGGATAACCACGGTCCGCTCGGCGACGCGAGGCCACGCCGAAACAATCTGGGATTTTGTGAAGCGCGAGACGGCAATCACTGCGCGGGCACGGCGCACCGCAGCACTAATCACCGCATGGTAGCCGAGACGTTTGAAGAGGTATGTCGGCCACGCGCGGGTCGAAGCAGCAATGGTCGGATAACGTTTTAAGATAAGATCGTGGATCGTAACCACGTAGGGAGTACGCGAAAACATCGGTACGTTGAAATGCAAAAAATGCACGAGGTCCACTCCGGCCGTCCGGATAAGCGCAGGAAACCGAGCTTGTTCAGCAATCGAATACCACGGGAAATCGGCCAGCACCTTTCGGAAGTTCGCACACTCGGGGCGGTAGGCGTCGTAGTTGTCCCGACGCAGAAAAACTAGGAACTCGTCAGCGGGCGTACTCTCGGCCTCGAGGTGCCGCACGAGTTCGGCGGTGTACCGACCCAGCCCCCGCCCGCCGGGGCCGTAAAAACGCGCATCAATGCCGACTCTCATAGGGTCTCTTCAAATACGCGAAGTGTGGCGGCGGCCGCGCGCGGCCACGAAAACTTTTTGGCTTGCGCGAGCCCCCGGCGTCGCAGCTCTTGGGCGCGGTGGCTGTCGACAAGCACCAACTCCATGGCGCACTTAAGCTCATCTTGTCGCCAGGGATCGACCATTAATGCTCCGTCCCCAACCACTTCTGGGAGCGAGGCCACATGGGAGCAGATGGTCGGCGTGCCGCACGCCATGGCTTCCAAGGGCGGAAATCCAAAGCCCTCAAAGAAACTCGGATAGACAAATACGGTCGCGGCGCTATAGAGAGCGGCCTTGTGCTCGGGGGGCACAAAACCCAGAAATCGAATCCGGCGGCGGACCGGACTTGCCCGGGCCGCGGCAAAAATTCCGCCGGCGTACCAGCCAAGCGTACCGGCCAACACGAGTTCCAGATCGCGGAACGTCTCAGGCCCAGAGCGAACGAGTGAGTCGAAGGCCCGGATGAGTCCCGACACGTTCTTGCGGGGCTCGAGTGTCCCCAAGAATAACACGAAGGGACGGGTGAGCTCGTAGCGTTTACGCACCGAGACCACTTGCGGATCAGCCGGGTCGAGCGGACGAAAATGCGAAGCTAACCCGGAATGCACCACGGCAACCTTATCCGGCGCTACGCGATAGAGATTCACTAAATCAGCCTTGGTCGAGTGAGAGACCGCAATTAGTCGTGAAGCCGCCTGCGCTTGTTGGCGCGGCTTTTGGGACCAATGCCAGAGACGTCGGCGTCTTGGAAAAAACTCCGGGTAGCGCTCAAAAGAAAGATCATGAAAGGTGATGACGCGCCTTGCGCGCGGGGAAACGGCGGCCGCCAGAAAATGCGGGCTCCACACAATCTCCGCTCCGCCCAACCATTGATCAAGCTGGGGACGGTTCAAAAACGTGGAGCTTATCGCAAAGAGCCGATTTGGCACCGAGCCTATCCGGAGTGAGAGCTTAGGATGTCCGGAGAGTTCCCGGGGTACCGGAGCCCGCCGCCAAGCGTTGTAGAAACCCGTGATGGCCGGACCGTCGGGCAGTGCCAAAAGTGCTTGCAATAGTTCGAGCGTATACTCTTCGACCCCGGTTAGGGTGCCTCGAACCAGCACCCGTAAATCAACCCCTAACCGCATGCTCGTGCCAAAATCGTAGGCCGACCGCAACGAGAACGCCGGCCGCAAAACCAAATATTACGTTGCGCAGAATCCGACGGGGGGTAGCGGCGCTAGTAACCGGACTGGCCACGAACCGAACAGCAGTCTCCGGACTCACGCGTTCACCGAGGACGGCGGCCGTCGCACCCGCGAGCGCGGGCCCGGCGCGAGCATCCGTGGAGAGCGCGCGCACGGCCACCCCTCCCCCAACTAGTTCAGTGCTCCAACCTGATTCGTACGCAAAGGGGCGCGGCTCGATTGGACGCACACGAGCTTGAGCGTAGATTTCGGCGACAGTTATGGGACTACGCAGAAATTCCCTGGCGCGACGCGCCAATTCACCCGTGAGTTGCACGGCAAAATATGCCGTCTCGAGTGTGGCGGGTGCTTCGGCCGCGGGCAGCGCTATGGTAAGCGAGAACGCATGCGTATACCGAGCCGGCAAATTCATAGACACCACCCCAGCAGTCGCCGCGGCCACAAGACCGAGCGCCAACGAGAACCAAACGAGGCTCGTGAACTTATACTTCATACTCTAGCGAACGTGGGCCGACTGGCTATTTCAATGGGTACGCGTACCCCGCGCCACTCCTGCCAAGCTCGTTCAATGAAGCGGCGCATGCGCTCCTCGAAAACTGACTCGTCAAAGGATCTCGCATGCGCGCGGATGGCGTGGGGATCAAAGTGGCTACGCTCAAGGCGCCTGACCGCCGTGATGATCGCCGCCGCTGATTGTTCTTCAAAAAAAATGCCCGTAACCCCTTCGACCACCGTCTCAAGCGCCCCGCCTCGCCGGAAGGCAGCCACTGGCCGGCCGCAGGCCATGGCTTCCACGGGTGCCAACCCGAAATCTTCCTCGCCGGGGAATATCAACGCTACCGCATGCCGGTAGAACCAGCCGAGTCGCTCGTCAGAAACCTTACCCACAAACTCGACGTTTCGCTTGGCGAGACGCCGCAAGCGCGCCATCTCCGGGCCGTCGCCGATGATTTTAAGAGGGTAGCCAAGCTCGTTGAATGCTTCAATGGCGACGTCAAAACGCTTGTAGGGCAACATGCGGCCGACCATGAGGTAAAAATTTTTAGGCGTCCCTCCCAGACCAAACCTTTCGGTCGCCACCGGCGGGTAAATAACTGCGGCGGAACGGTTATAGAATTTTCCGATCCTCTCGGCCACGCACCTGGAATTCGCAATGAAGTAGTCCACGCGCGCCGACGCCTCCCGATCCCACAGGCGCAAGTAGTTGAGTGCAAGCGGCATGAGGCGACGCGCCAAGCGCGGCGCCGGAAATTCGGCGACGTGCTTATGAGTATCGAGCCACAGGTAGCGCGTGGGCGTGTGACAGTAGTTCAAATGCAGGGTGGTGGGTTTCGTGATGATGCCCTTGGCGAAACTGGCCGAATCGGAGATCACGAGATCATATTCGGCAAAGCTGAACGTTTCGATGGCCATCGGCATCGCGAGTAAAAACAGCCGGTGGTGCCGGCGGGCAAACGGCCAACGCTGCAGGAAGCTGGTCCGGATGGTGCGCCCCCGGAAAGCTCGACCGGTGAGCTCGTCGTCGTAGACGAGCGTATAGATGGGGGCGGCCGGGAACATGCGGGCGAGCACGCCGAGCACGCGTTCAGCGCCGGCGAACTGATTCAAGTAGTCGTGGACGAGAGCAACGCGCATACCAAAATAAAATATTAGTTCCTGTGTCTCCTAAAAAATATCACAAACGGCGTCTTGAATAGAATCGCAAAGTCGAGTTTCAAGGACCAATGTTCCATATAATAGATATCGAGTTTCACCTCATCTTCAAAATCGAGATCAGACCGACCGGAAATCTGGGCGAGCCCCGTCAGGCCGGGCTTCACAAAAAACACGAGCCGGTGGTGCGTGCCGTAGCGCTCCACTTCACGGGGCATGTGGGGACGCGGCCCCACGAGCGCCATGTGCCCCCGGAGCACGTTCACAAACTGCGGGAGCTCATCCAGGCTGGTGCGCTCGAGGAACCGGCCGACCGGGGTGCGCCGGGGATCGTCCATAACCTTAAAGACCGGCCCCCGGCGCTGGCTGCGTTCGGCTACGAGCTTCGCCTCGAACTCACGGGCCCAGCGCCACTGGGGGTAACGCTCGTCCGTGCAGTATTCCAGCTTCATGGTGCGAAATTTGAGCGTCTCAAAGGCGCCCCGCGGCCCCACTCGGCGGTTACGATAGATGACCGGCCCGCCCGAATCAAGCTTGATGGCCAAAGCGATAGCCGCCATCACCGGAGCGAACAAGACAAGCCCAAAGGCCGCGCCCACAATGTCAATGAGGCGCTTGGCAATTCTCCCCCAGCCTTCGAGGCGCGAGCGCTTTAGCTCCACCACCGGCACGCCCGCCACCGTCTCAACCGCAGCGTTCGTCGTAAGGGTCTGGAACAGGTTTGGCACGAATTTAAATGCAAGCCGCCGCTCAACAGCAAAATCAATAAGCTCAAGCACCCGCTCGCGCGGCCAGTCAGGATCGGTGAGTATGAGCTCGTCAACCCCCGGGTTGCCGATCGCCCGGTCAATCGCGACCAGATCCGGCTCGGCCAAGTGGGCGGCAATGTGGTAGCCACAGGCTGGGTCCTCGCTAATGGCCTCCACCACGCCGCGCGAGACCTCATCGCGGCCAATCACGAGAATTTTGTGCACGCCCATGTGGTAACGCACCACCAGAAATCGCCACAGAACCCGCATGAGAAACCGCCCCAGCGTAACTGTTACCACCCCCAGCGCCCACCCGGCCAGAATGAGAAAGCGCGAATCGAAAAGCTGGCTGCTGAAAAAAATATAAAAAATTACGGCCATGATGCCGGCGGTCGAAGCAATGACAACTTTGGAAAACTCCTCGATCGGCCGTCTGGTTACTTCCGGCCGATACAGTCCCACCAGGGCAAAGGCGATGAGCCAGATGACAGCGACGCCGAGTACCAACGCGAAGAACTTCTCAAGGGGCAGTCGCGGCCCGAACAGCACCGGACCAACCATCGCCCGACCGAACTCACTTGTCCGCAGCAGGTACACCACCACGCCGGCTGCCACCAACATAAGATAGTCAACCGGCACGAGGAGCGCGTGGAAAAGAAGTTCAGAGCGCTTCATTGCCCGCATTCTAGGCAGATTGCCGGCGAAAAAGCAATGATAAAGCCAAACCAAAAACCCGCTACAGGAGCGGGTGTTTGGCGCCAAGTGGGTCTGTAAGCCGAATTCTGTAAGGCGTGCGGCCCTTCCTCCCCGCCTCAATGTGCTTGCGCCTATTGAGGGGGTTTACAGGCCGCATGCCCCGATAGCCATTTATCTGGGATCGCAATTGCTCGCGACCTCTAGCGGCCTAACTTTTCGAATCCGCCAGCTGGCGGAAACGCTGGCCTTGCACCAGGCAGGGTTTTCCTCTTCTGGCGGTCACCCACCAGAACTGTGGGCTTTTACTTTACCCGCCGAAGCTCTGCTCTCGCAGAACTTTGGGCAGGCTATCCCGCGCGAAGGCGGGCCCACTCTTTTCACCCTTACCCCGCCCGATGCAAAGCATCGGGCAAGGCGGTATAGGTCTCTGTGGCACTTTCCCTGGGCTTCATCCCACCAAAGCAATGCGGCGCATACCGCGAACAGTCACGAATGCGCTATTCGCAGTAGTTCGTGATCCGCGCTTGCATTGGAGAGAACTGCTCCCGGTCGCCGTTAGCGACTGCCTACTTCCCGCCCAAGTTTTCTCGCGAAAATTTAGGCGGGGGTGTTCGGACTTTCCTCACCCACTGAAATTTCAATGAGCGCGACTATCCAATCAACTTGGCATCGGAAGTATACTGCGGTTATTTTCGCTTGTCAATGGCATCAGTTTTCAGTCGCCCTGCGGGCCGTTAGACGATCCCGCAATGAAATATCTAATTTATCAGTAACGCCAACCTTTCCCGCACTTTCTCAAGCACCGAATAGTCCGCCTTGGCTATTAACTTGATTCTGCGTTTGCTCCAGTCAACACTGCGAACCTGATCGGCCAGAATTACTCCCTTAATCTTCGCCAGATTTATCTCCACCTCAAACGGATAGCCTTTGGGTTTGGAAGTTATCGGGCACAACAGAGCGAGGCCGGAGCGCGAATTGTATTCGAGCGAAGAAACGGCGAAAGCGGGTCGGCGGCCTTGCTCTTCGTGGCCCCTAACCGGATCAAAGTCCGCCCACACTATATCGCCTCGGCCGGGGATATAATTTCTAGCTACCATACTTCTCTGCCGCGGGGTTTACCCCACGAAATCTCGTCGTGCCTATTCTTGGAGGTAATTTCCCCCACAAGATCCCGCAATGTTAACCTTTTCCTGGAAGCGGGTTTCAGGATAATGTTTTTCACCGACGGCACGATTTGGACTACCGCCCCCTCTTTCAAACCAAACTTAACGGCGACTTCTTTCGGCAGCCGCACGGCAAGACTGTTACCCCATTTTTGAACTTTGGTGCTCATGGCAAGTTATGTATACACAAAGTATATACTGCAACCTATCAATAATCAAGATTGAGAGCGGACTAGAGCAGCCGGCTTGCCTGCTGGTCGAGCACTCGATTGACGAGCTGGTCGGCCCGGCGGTTGTGCTGGCGCGGGACGGCAGTAAAACGAATCGAGCCGAAATCAATCTTCAGATTCCACACTTCAAGAAAAAGCGGCTGGAGTTTTTCGTCTTCAATTTTATATTCGGCGTTGAGGTGCTTGACCACGAGTTCAGAATCCAGCCGCACCTCCACAGCCGCTTTGGCAATCCTGTCCTTGCCATAAAGCTGCTTGGCCTTTTTCAGGGCAAAAATAAGCGCGCGGTATTCGGCTTCGTTGTTCGTAAGCTCGCCTAAGTATTCGGCGTATTCTTTCCGACCCGGTTTAAGATCCGAACCAGCCGCCGGCTCAATGACCACGCCCAACGCCGCCGGCCCGGGATTGCCCCGTGAGCCGCCGTCGGCGGAGATGATGAGCTGCGCTTTCATCGTTTTACAAAATCCTCTGGCTGCAGCTGCGACTGTCGGAGGATGGACTTAAATGTTCCGAAGGGAATCTCGCGCCGTCTTGCCGGCACGATGACAACGAGGTGCGGAAGTCCCGGTTTCCGAAATTTCATGTGGCTACCTCGTTGGGAGACAAATAAAAAGCCGTTCTCGCGCAGAACGCTCACGATATGCCGAGACGAATACAGCCTAGGCATGCTGCCACTGTTGCGTTACAACAGTTGGCTCCTCCACCTCTGCCAAGGACGGTGTGCCGGTATCCTCGAAGTAGAGTTCGAGTGCCTCGCGGAGATTTTTGAGGGCTTCGGCACGGGTTTTGCCAAAACTCGAAACGTCCACGTTCAAGCATTGGGCCACGTAGTATTTGCCTTCCCGCCACACCACCATTTGGAGCTCTGTCGTCCGCATACCGCAAGTGTACTACGCGGCTCTGAGAGATTCAATCCCGCCGCGTGCCCCGGCGCTCGTCTTGTGACGCAGATGGACGTAACCCCCTGATTGGTGGTACATAAAAAATCCGGCTCTCGGAAGGGCCTCGCCGCGCAGCTAGCCGCGGCCAGTCACCCGGCGTCAGAAATTAAGCTTCTGGCGCGCGCGAATCTGCAAACGCACCTGAATGGGCTGCTCACTTGGCTGGCCGCCCACGGTAATGACCACGTTCGTTGAAGTAGCTCCGAAATAGCCAAAGGTATTGGTCTTGCGATACATCTGCCACTGGAAGTTGTAGATGCCTGCAGTGGCGGGTGCGGGCAAATCTCCGGCAAAGGTAACGGTGGCGTTGGGTGGGACAGAAGAAACAGGCGGACTGGTGGTGATGGTTTCAGAAATGCCCCACGTGGTATTACCGGCAGGATTTTGAGAGCGCAGAACATACTCACCCACATTATCCCACGTGGCGGTGCCGGTGTTGCGGAACGTAATTTCGGCGCGGAATGTTTTATTGGGGCTGACATTGACCGCGGGTTGATCAGGTGGGATGGTACGGTTTTTGACCGTCTCGGAGACGAAAGCCGCGTCGTTGGACTGAACGACAAAAGTTGCACTCGGGGAAGGCGTGCTGCAGCCACCGGCGTTGCAGGCGGTGAGACTCACCGAAAAGCTGCCGGCGCTGACGCCGGTGTGGTTGGCAGCCGGACCAAGCTGTGTGCCAACCACCGCGCAACCGGCTGCACAGGTGGCCGCCCCGCCGCTCATGGGCACGATGTAGACCACGTACGAGCTCGCTCCGGACACCGCGCTCCAGCAAATGGTATTGGTATCGCCGTGCCGGATTGTCCCTGCTGACGTGCCACAAGTTGCGCCGTTGATCGTCGGCGCGCTCGGTGCCGGCGGCGTAACCCAAACGGAAACACTTGCCGGAGCGCTGTTACCTCCCGCATTACTGCAAGTTAGGGTTTGGGTAAATGGTCCTCCGGGCGTAGTTGCGGTAACTGGGCTTGAGGGTCCTTGCGGAGGGACAGAAGGATAAGATCCCAAAGCTCCGTTGGAAGAACAGCTATAGCTTGTTCCACTGGTCGTCCAATCGAAAGTCACGGAAGTGTTAACCGGAACCGTAATGCTTGGGGCAGGCCCTTGCCCCCCGCCGGCTACGGTGAAGGAACTGATGACTGGCGGCGGAATAACAATGTCAAACTGCGACGTAGAAAGGCTCGGGGTCAGAGATGATGTGCCGTATAGCCACGTTCCGTTCGTCTCCAGATGCGACCATGTCCCATCAGAGCTACAGCCGTTCGCATACCAAATCTCTTCCATCCCCTCGTAAGACTGATTCCCTGCCGGCAGGCCGAAAAAATTGAAGGTGGTCATATAGAAGGTGCTCGACCAGTTTGAGCCCATGTATAGACCCTGCTCCTGCCAAGCGCCGCTGCCGCTGCGCCAGCGTGCTTTCAAAACAGAATGATACACATCACACCCCGAGGGCGAGGGAAGCGACTGCCAAACGGTTACCGAGCCCTGTGCCGCGCCGGAATTATATGAACCGGAAACGCCGGGACAGTATCCGTTGTAGCAGGTCGGCGCATGTGAAGCTTCGGCGTATGGCACGACTGCCGCAAGCGCCAATAACACACCAGCTACTCCCACAAGCCAAATGGATCCCTGATACTTTGTGAAGCGTTTAAAAATCTTAATCACGGTATGTATTTTTTTACCGCCGGCGGCGGCTCTGATATGTTTGGCGCCTTAAGTACGTTCACCCGCTTTGCCATCAACACCTCCGGCGCCATTCCGGCGGGCTCGAGGGTTATACGCACCAAAGACCGTTCCTGGATATCAGAAACGGCAATGCCGGCCTCGATTGGTTCGCGCGCGGAAACATAAGCGCTTTGCACGAACGTGGTGGCGTCAGAAAAATGAACTGTCTTACTCGAGACAAAAACCGATTTGCCATTCTCAATATGATAGTCTCCTACTATGATGATTTTCTGCGCCGCAGAAACCGACACCACGTTGCCCACAAGTGTATCGGGAGGCAACTGCGTTGCTGGAAACAAAGGAGGGGGTATATAGCGAAAGCCAGGCTTGGTACCCGGTGCACCGGCAGGAGACACAGGATTAGCTGGGGCCAACGCCACGGCGAAAGCCGCAGTGATGAATGCAGCCCCAAGCGTAATGCCAAAGGCGATTGTCCGGTTGAGGGTCATGGTTGGGGGGAGGCTGGCGGCAAGAGTATGCGCACCTGTATTGCCGTCAGCTCATAATGATCTTGGACAGTCTCGGCTGCAAACACTTGGACCGTGTCCCCTTCCCGGATGTCCGCAGCTCGGGCTGCTTGGGGGGCAGCAGCGCCCGCGCCCAAGCGCACGCGATCAAAAACAGTTTGCGCTATCCACGTGATATGCTTGGTTTCCTTGCGCATGGCCCCCAGATTGGTGGTGCTTTGCGGGATGGACCACTCCACGGTCATGCTTTGATCGTTTTTTTCTGCCACGAGTCCTGAAATCACTCGGAGATCATCTGGGAGAGGCGTGGGCGCGCCGCTCGATCGAACCGGCAAAGCAGGCGGCGGCTCAACCGTGGGCAGCAGCTGCTGGACGGACACAAAAAATATAATTATTGCTACGGCTCCAAGGCCGACCAAAACCTGCAAGCGCTGCTGTGAGTCACCGCTGTTCATAAAGTTCTCTTAGCGAGCCCTAATCTCCTGCCACTGCAGGTTCGCCCCAGTGCCGCCAAAAAGCACCTTGGTGCGCGCGCAGCTAAACTCCGCCCCACCGTCGTCTTGGGCGGTCAAGGTTACGGTCTTGGCGCCGGGGACGCTATAGACGACACTCGGCTCTGATCTGGTGGTGGGCGGACGAGTCTGGAGCACACGATCGGCCGCAGCATCCTGATCGTCCGGTGCGGTGGCCGCGCCGGAGATAAACGACCATAGCCAGCGCACAATCCGGGCGCCGGGAGCAGTGGCAGTCTGATCGGTAAACTGTACCGTCGTGGGACCGGAAGCGTTCAAGCTTGTGCGATCAGTAGTGAAATCCACTTGCGGGTAGGCATGATCCGGCGTGGTAAACGCGACTCCGCTTGACCAGCCGGAAGCTGCGCCCGGCGAATCCCAGACCTGGGCGCGCCAGAAGTAGGAGGTGTTATAGTCCAGTATACCCGCTCCCCCGTTCTTGCGCACTTCAACGAGTTGCGTGATGGTATCTCTCGCCGCGGCGGTGCTTACGATGTCCTGTCGGTCAACGACAAGACTGGAGAAGCCGGCATCGGTCGCGACTTGAAAACTGAATTTGGAAGCCGCGTCCCCGTCCGGATCGTCATAGATGAAGGCGAATGACAAGAGCGGCGGGGTTGAACACATGAGTCCGTTCGTGGGCGCGCCCGGGGGGCTGGAACCGTCGCACCGACCCACGCAGGGCGGGCCGTTGGCAGCAGCAACGATCAGCGTTGCGCCAGCCGTACGGGTAAGCGAAGCGCCAGCACCGGAGGCGGTCAAAGAAGAGGTGCCAAGCGGAGTTGCGCCGGTGGTTGAGACCGTCATGGTGCTGGTAACCGAACCGTCTGTCGGCGGAGTCGTGACGGGGGTGGGGGCAAAGGTTGCGGATGCTCCGGTGGGCAAACCAGTAACCCCGGGGGTGATGACCGTGTTGGGAAGGTTTGTGCTGGTTATTGTAACCGTATAGGTCGTGCTCTGGCCGGGCGAGATGGTACGGCTAGAAGGCGAAACTGAAACCGTAAAGTCTGCGGCTGCCCCGCCGCCGCAGCTAACTGTGCTCGCGGTCGCAATGTTTGAAATAACCGAGCCGTTCGCATTGATGGCTTTTACGTGGTAGCTATACGACGTAAGCTGCACCAGGCCTGGGTCAGTATATGTGACCGGGCTTGTAGCGCTCGCCGGCCGGGTCGAGACGAGCGTCCAGGGACCGGTGGCTGTCGGGCCCCGATACACCTCATAGGAGGTTTCATTGGCCGAATCGGTCCACGAAAGACTCATCTGCGTGCAGGTAGGACCAGGGGCAAGAGAGAGCGTGGGTGCAGGTCCGGGCGGGTCACTGGGTCCAGGCGGGCCGGTAACACAGGCAGGCACTGTGGCGGTGAAGGGCGACGAGAGCGCCGAAGCATTGTCGAGCTGATCTATGGTCTGCAGTCTAAAGGAGTAGGAGGCGCTCGACGCAACCGGAATCAAAACTTTTGTCGTAGGGGGGCTCACGTCATCAATTCGCGCGGGCGGTTCGGTCGCAGTCGAATTGTTATACGTTCGAATCCGATACGTCTTGGCGCCGGCTACCGGCGACCACGTGACTTCCACCGAGTTGCACGAGGGCGTGGGGCTACATCCGCCCACGCAGGTTCCGCCACCCGGTGTCGAAGGTGTTGTTTCGGCGGTGATGGTGAGTGTTGCCTCGCACGAACTGGATTCAGACCGCACTGATCCGTTTGGCGCGCCGGTATCGGTAACCGTACCGATGTACTTGCGCGTTACAGGCGACTCGCCTGGCCGCACTCGCGGGAGCGCGCCCAAACCGGTTGAACCCGTAGCAAAATTGGTGGTGGCGGCCTTGCCAGTCGGGACGTTGCTTGCGGTATACTCCTTCGCCTCGATGGTGTCGTCGTTGTTTGCAAAATTTGCGGTGGTCCAAGTTAAGTTGGGGGCAGGACTACTGCTGCTCTGCCAAGTGGCGCTACTCACATTATTGATGAGTATATCGCACCTAATCGTTGGCGGCGGCGGATTGCACACGCCGCCGGGCGGTGAAGTTCTTGAGGCAACTACTTGACTATCCCTCATGGACAGCGAAACCGTAGAGCCATCGCTGAACGTACCGGCATAAACGTACGGTGGCTGGCTCAAATTCGCTGTAAGGCTCGGAGAAGTTGAAACAAGGGTAACACCACTAATTCCCCACTCTGTCGTGCCGCCCCGATTTGAACTCAACGGCGAAGTGTAAAGCGTGGTTTCGCCGCACGGAATAGAGAGATCGGCCGTGGTTTCTTCTGCCTGCCAAGGACAGGTGGCTGATGAAACCGCCACACCGTAGCGCGGATCGGTAAAATCCTTTGTCCGGTACCTCAGGCAGTCTGGCGCGCGGTTATTTGCAGATACGTCAGTGCCAGCGCACTGGACTTTCGTGGTATTGGCTGAATAGACCGCGGCCCGATAGTAAGTATCATCATCAATGGCAAGGCCGGTGGCTGTTTCATTTCGCACAAGCTGCGTGATAAGACCGCTGCCAGCGCCTAGAGTCGGCACAGAGGGATCACTATCCCAACGCCGAAACCCGGCGCTGGCTGGCTGGATAGTGCCGTCTGCTGCTATAAAAAACTCAAACCCGGGAATCACCAGTTGGTATTTCCAGCTGGGCAACGCATCAAACCCGAACCATTCAAGCTTGAACCCCGGGTAGGCGTCGTAGGGTCCCTGACACTGGGCGCTCAATTTCACGCATGGCCCGCCGGACTGCGCTTCGGCCAAGTGCGTACCGAAATGTTGATCCACCAACGCCAACCACTGGTTTTGCTCACCGCAGTGTACCACCTTCTCCAGCGGCGCCTCCCGCACAGGAAGCTGGCGCCCGCCGACCAGAAGAAGGATTACGAACAACCCGAGTAGCAAACCAAACTTAACCAGCCACTGTCGTGACGGAACAGAGGTAAATTGCCAGAGCCGTTTCATCGGAAATTCACATTCCTTTCAATTCTAACACCAATCTAAAAAGCCAAGAACAGCCTTATCCACAAACGAAAAGTTCGCTTCCTACATTATACTCCCTCTCGCAAAAAGGAAGTCCCGTGACAGCGAGCGTGTCTCACTATCACGGGACAATGTTGTACGTCAGCTCAACCTGGTTTTCATTACCGGATCTGTCGCGGGCGATGACGGTAATGGTAAGGGTCTGGCCCATTGAACGCGGCGGGAAAAGCGAGCACTCTGGCTCGAGTAGTGTGCCGCAGCGCATCCCAGCCCGAAGGAGCACGCCGGCGTTGAACTGTGATTTTGGGGACAACGACAGGACATACCCGTAAGGCGTAAGCCGACCAAACATACCGAATAGCCAGCCCACTCCTGCGGTTACGTCCTGACCGTTCGCCAGAACCTGCACGCTTGCGATGTCTTCCCTGCCGTCTGGGTCTGAAATCGCAATCTGAAAGTCCTGGCCTTGGTAAGAGACTTGACCTGACGCTGGCCAAATCTCCACTTCCGGCAGCCCGGAAGCCCGCAGCTGTTGGTCGCTTCGGCTCGGCGCCGGGTAGAGATAGTGGATACCAGCGATGTCGTCCGGGTGGAGCGGAAACCACTCTACTCCGATTGGCACGCCGCCGTGGCCCATGACCGGGCCGCCAATGCCTGGAAACTGGCTCGGGTCCGGATGCCCCAAGCCCGAGACATGGCCGATTTCGTGCACCATGTCTGCGTAAAACACCTCCTTGTGCCGGCCAACCATGCCGTGATTCGTCCCGACCTTCACCCGACCATACAGCATGGCCATGGTGCCGCGCGACCGGTGAGCGATTAGGTAGGCCGAGGTCTTGTTATCGTCGGTGAAGTACACTTGGATTAGCGGTTTCGGATTGGCTGGGTCGAACGTGGCATTCGGTTCATACCGAAACCGCACGTACGCTTCCGGCACTTCTTCCCAAGCCCGGAACGCCCGGTGGATGACTTCGATCGGGTCGAACGGCGGGACGATCTGGCCGGGCCGCACGACTGGGTAAGCCGCGAGGCTTGCGAAATCAATCGTGTAGGGAATGGGCATATCAGCCGCATCCCACACGCAAAACTCGATGGGCTTGCACAGCCGCTCGAACGCCGACGTTGCCGTAGGTACTCCGACGAAGAGCGCAATCAGGACCAGCCTGACTGCGCTCTTCCTCCAAAGCGCAGTCATGGTTTTCCTCCTCGGCCTCCGTAGCTTTAGCGCAGGAGGCCTTGCCCGTCAGCTGTCAGGCGATTGGGGCTTGCTCCGTACCATCACCTCAATTGTCAAACATCAATCCTCCTACTCTCTAGACCGAAGTTTACTACCTAACATTACTCCTTGTCAAGCTCTTTGTTTTTGTTTTCTGGCAAAAACCGACGGATACCGACCAAGGCGACAATCACAACGAAAAGAAGTACAGCCGCTCCGATAAGGACATTCTGCTCCCGTGAACTCTTAGCCGGAGTACGGTTGCTCACGACCCGCACGACCTGACCGCGAGCGACGTCAACGACAGTCAGCGCGTGCTGGCTGGCGTGGAGCGCGTACAGTTCGCCGGTGCGCTGATTGAAAGCCGCGTACGAAACCGGAAACAGGAGCGTGGCGATGGCAGAGACGGCCTGATCAGCCGGGTTAAACCGAAGGAGTTGGCGCTGCGAGACACGGTCGCTAAACAGCACTTCGCCGCTTGACTGAAGAACCGGCGGCGCGACGCCCGTTGACGCGAGCGCCTGATCAAGATGCGTCCGGCTTGTCACCGACAAACTCTCCGGATCGACCATGATTATCTCGGCGCCAGCTGAAAGATTCTGACCCACGATAATGCCCGCTTTCGTATCGGCAATGCCCACGGCCTCTCCGGCGAGAGAAACCTGCTGTTCGAGCGTGGCGCGGTCCGCATCAATGAGCGCTATCGTGCTCGGCGAACGTGTAAGCACAACCGCGCCCGCCCCGCGCTCAGGGAAGACCGGCCCCACGATTGGCGCACCGAGTTCAACGCGCCCCACCTCGCGAAGCGCTGCGGTATCAATGAGGCTCACGGAGTTGTCGGCGGTGTTGGCAACCGCGACCCGACTGATCGCCGGCTGGACCGCAATGAGCAAGGGCGCGTTGCCAACCGAGATTGTCTGAACTACCTCATCCTTTGTGGCATCCACGACGCTCACCGAATTGCTGTCCTGGTTCACCACGAAGAGCCGCCGGGTAACGGGATCGTAGCGCATGGTGCGCGGTTTCTTGCCCACCGCGATCCGTTTTTTCACGCGGCGAGCCTCACGGTCAAGTACCATCACCACGTCCTCGTCACCACTCACCACATAGAGCTTGCCCACTTCAGGAACGTAGAGCGATGCGCGAGGGTTGCGGCCAAGCTGGGTCGTCCGGACAGCCGCCTGCGTCCGGCCCTCGATGACGGTGAGGAACCCGCCGATGTTGTTGACGACGTACACGCGCCCAGCCGCTTCGTTGACGGCCAAACCGATCGGCAAATCAAATACCGGTCCGGCGCGCCGCACGATCCGCCGAGGGTCTGCACCCCTTGGCAGAAACGAAGTCTGGTTCGCGCTGACATCGAAGATGGTAAGAGTGTCGCTTTCTGGGTTCACGAAGTAGACCTCGCGCCGGCGCGCATTGAATGTGGCTTCGTCAGTGTTCGTGCCGCTTTCGAGCATGCGGACTACCTGCATGCGTTCGGTATCCACAACTGCCACGCGAGCCGAACCGGTGAGCGGCACGTAGAGTACGCCTCCCTCACTATCAAGCGTTGGCCGCCCGGGAAAAGAACCAGCGGGAAATTCGAGTTTTGATATGGCCTCCCCCACCGGTGAAATTTTCGCAACGGCGTTACCCACAAAGAGCGTAACATACAACGTTCCCGTGGCCGCATCGAGCGCAAATCCCCGCGGGTCGCGGCCGACGACAATTTCTTTAGGCACGAACTCTCCTTCCGCCATCCTCACGGTAGAGGCGCCAACGGCGGGCGCGACGTAGAACGCCGACCGCTCGCTATCCACCAAGAGAAGCTGCGGGGAGAAAGGCAGCGGCACCGTACGAATCGCCAAGAGAGGTTCAGGCGCCAGGACCGTGATAGAGCGGCTGGTTTCGTTTGCGACATAAGCCGAGCCGGTTTTCGCATTGACAGCGACCTGAATAGGTCCGGTCCCGACCGCTGTTCCAGCCACCACGCGCGACGTGCTGGTATCGATGAGAGATACAGAATTTTCGATAAAGTTTACGACGAACAAACGCTTGCGCGCTGGATCGAGCGCGAGCGCGACCGGCCGTTTGCCTACTGGAATACGCCTAACCCCCCATGTATCTGGACGTATTTCGACTACGGAATTTGTCTGTCCATCGGTAAGGTAGAGCGCCCCGCTCTCGGAATCGAGCACCATGGCCTGAGCCCGAGGTGCCGCTTGGGCTCGACCGATCACCTCTTTTGTGCTGGCCCGGAAACCCACGACGATCCCGGATGCGTCGTTGAATACGAAAAAGCGATCGCGCGCCTCGTCAATCGCGATGAGCAACGGTTTCTCGAAAAGCGATGGTTGTGCCGGTGGCCGAACACGTGCCGAAACGAAAAAGACCGCTGCCAGCGCAACGGCTCCCGCGATGATGAAGCTCGGCCTGATCCAACGGCGCACCTGCATCAACAGATACCGCCCGAGTTGCCACATCCGCCCTGCCCGCCGCCGGCGTTCCCGCCGTCGCCCGGTGGTGACGGTGGTGACGTCCAACAGCTCGGATCATTCACTTGCGCTGAAGCGATCGGCACCACGCCGCCCACGCCGCACGAGTTTGCGGCCGAATGTGGCTGCGAGGCCGATGATTTCGCCACGAGGCCGACGACGAAAACCGTCAACCCCACCACGATGATACGCAGGAATTCACGGACAGACTGGAGCATATGTTGGTCAATCCAGTACACTAATACGTAGCGCCATCATACCCCAAGACCCCTCCGTATACAACGCCGCTATCCACACCGCCACTGTGCCACGCAGCCTCCAGAAACTCTTGATTTACCTCAGCCGACTCCTCAAGCAGGATGAACTTGTGTTGCTCGATCGCCTAATCCACCAACGCCTGGTAACGCCGGGTGAATTGACGCTCGAGCAAAATCAGTATGGCTACTGGGAGCACCTCGTTGACCACTGGGAGACGGTCGAGAGCCCGTTCCGTCCGAGTACCGAAGATATTGCTATCTATCGCGAGTTCCTCGCGAAGACCGGAAACGCCGGCCCTGTGCTTATCTTGGGTTCTACCCCGGAACTTCGAGATCTCACCGCAACCGCCGGCGCAGGCCGGGTGCACCTTGCTGACTTCTCCTACCGGATGCCCCTCGCCATGCTTCGGTTCACAAAACACGTTGACCCGCTCGAGGAAATCTGGGTGCGGACCAACTGGCTTAAACTCCCCTTCCCTCCTGAATTCTTTGGCGCTATTCTCGGAGACCTTGCGCTCCAGCAGCTAACGCCCGAAGCAGAACCTCGCCTCCTTACGAAGATCGCAAAACTACTCAAGCCCGAAGGCGTCTTCATCGCGCGCTGTCAGGTACTCGACGAAACGGCTCTCGGCGATGATGTCGGCGCGATCGTTGCGCGATTCCGCGACCGTCCGCTGACGGACTGGCAAAGAGTATACTTCATCGCCTCGCGGCTCTTGTGGCGCTTCGCCGACCGGGCCAACCGCAGACTCAACCGAACGCTCGCCGCACAAGAACTCACGGCGTGGGCAAACGAAACAGGAATGACGCAACCACTCCTAGCGAGCATCCACCAAGCCATTATTGAAGACCCGGCCGCGTTCCGGACATGGTCGCCGCCTGAAGAGCGCGCGCTCGTGGCGCTATTCTCCCGATACTTCACCGTGGTTGAAATGAAGCGCGCGAGCGACTACGAAGGCGCTGCGTGGTGCCCGATATTTCGCCTGCGCGTCAGGCAGAGCCCTTCGTGAAAATAAGGTACCGGCGTTCGCTGGGCCCGGTGCTGGAAATTTGGAACCGGAACTGCCGCGCCTGATCTTCTTCCGCTTCCCCGGAGAGATACCATCGCAGGCGCGGGGGTGCAGTCGTCTCGATGATGTGCCACAGAAATGGCGCGGGCTCCCCCCAGATTCTGCCGATTTCAACAGTGCGGTCGGGCTCATTGTTTACGACCGCCACACCACTCACCGCGCCTAATCCGTCATGGCTTATTAGCAGCCGTCGGCTCGCGATGAGCCGCTCGAGCTCATCGTTGGAACTGATCGGCCGCCATACGAAATTTTCGCCAAAGAGATTAGCGTGATCGAACGCAAGTGGGTAGTGCGCGCTAAGAAACGATGCGATTTCGGCCCGCTCGGGTGCGATCGCTTCGCGCGCAACCGTTCGATCCCAGAAATGGCTAGGGCGCACCGCACCAATCGTGGCCTCCATGAGCGTAAACCCCGACTGCGCAGCAAAACCCGCGTTCGTGAACACGCGCACCGCCGGCGCGTTCGCCGCAAGCACGACTGCCTTTACCGGTTGACGCCGCATCGTGGCAAACTGCGTGATGCGCTCAACCAATCGCTGAGCGATTTTCTGGTTGCGCCAGTCGGGGTGCACACGCAAACCCATCAACCACACGTACGGCTCCAGCACGAGTGCGCATGCCACGCCGACCGCCACGCTATCTCGTACGGCCACAAACGGCACGAAATCCTCGGAGAGGAATGGTTGCTGAAAGAATAAGAGTACGTGATCGCGCGGTCCGCCAACGAAGAGGCAAAGCCCGCGGATGCTATCGCGATGTTCGTTTGTGGCCACGAGAATTTGAATGTCCGGTGTTGATGCCACGGTACGACGCATCATAGCACGAAGGGGCGATCGGAAAAGAAAACCGCCCGACCCAATGAGACGAAGTCTAATTATTGGGTCGGGCGGGTTGGCGCGCGAGGGCGCCGAAGATCAACGAGGCAACCCCACCCTCAACGCGACCGGAGCTGAAGAACCAGTGCCCGGGGCGACGTTGAATGCGAAGTCCAGTCCGAACACCCGCAGTTCATAAACACCACCGGGCGTGAGGCGCGAAGTGCAGACGGTGGTGGCGGTAGCTGACGGCAGGAGAACCGCTCCCCAAGCCCGATCGCGTTGCAGTTCGGGCCCGTCGGAGAAAACGCGGCCGGTAAACTCTCGATACGGCCCGACGTATTCGAGCGCATAATACGCAGCACCCGGTAACGTTTGCCAACGAATGCCGAAACACTCTCCGGCCGTGAGCCTGCTCGGCTCCACCCCAAACCCGACGACTGGCCGGAACGGCATCGCGGAGACCGCGGTGAAGGTGCCGCTGAAAGATCGCTGTATTGTGGCACCGCTCAACAGCGTCGCCACGATATCGCCGTCGTAGCGACCGAGCGGCGCGAAGTTGGCTGAACTGACGGTGAGGCGAAACGCGACAACCATCTCATCGCCGCTGCACCTGCGCAGCGCTCCCCGATCGGCAACTGCGCCGGTCGGCGAGTGCACGAACAGTGGCGCACGAAACGTAAGCATGGTCACATCAAGAGCAAACTCACCCGGCATCTCGGCCGAAATGGCAGGGTGAAACCAATCGTTAAAGAGCACCCCTCTCGAGCGCTGCGAGACCGAGAACCTGATCGCTTCGCAATCAAGCGATTCAAGATCGGCATAGGCGTCAAAATTCCCGTCGCTCCAGAGCGTAACCGAGAGCCTGCCACTCACATCTTCGCTCCCGGCCAAACGATGATTGCCCTCAAATCGCCGAACTACTACCCGATTGTCGTTTGATGCTGCCCGCGCTGGCAGTACGCCCATAACGCCGAGCACTATCATCACCGTCGCTCCCACCGCGCGCCTGACCATCGTCCACCTCCTTCTGGCACAAGTGAAAAGACCACTCCCCGTACCGACACGATACCAGCAACCAGAAGTTTTAGCAATACACAACACACAGTTCGTGGTATACTAACAGGATAAAATGGCCCGCGCTAAACAGAAAAGGAGGACTGCCAGTGCGTGCCCAACGACCTGCTCTTTACAAACCTTGAAAATCGACACTTGGCACCGCCACAGCGAAAGGAGGGTGCGTGATGGGACCACGGAGATGGTTGGCTCTTTTCAAGATTCAGGGGCTGACGGTTTTTCTGCTTGCTACCTGGGTGAGTGCAGCGCCAGCACTTTCGCCGCCCGAGCATCCCATTATCCTCGTGCCCGGCTTCACCGCCGACGCGAGTACGTGGGACACGTTCCTCGATACCGTCACCCAGCAAGGGTGGACTTTCGGGGGACAAGCCCAATACCGCAACGGTCAAATCTACTACTTCCCAGACGCCCGATTTGGCGGGCGCATCAAGCCGGGCGACATCTACACCATCACCTTCACGAGCAGCGTCGCCCTCACCTACCAAGAGCAAGCTGCCGAGTTGGAAGGCGTGATCGAGTTCATCTTGCAGCTGACCGGTAAATCAAAGGTGATTTGCGTCGGGCACAGCATGGGCGGGCTCGCGTGCCGCGCTTACATGAGCTATGTCCGACGGCCAAAGGTAAGCCAGATCATCGCGGTGGGAACCCCGCACTTGGGTTCGAACTTCGCGAATATTGCCGCGAGTGCTGGTTTCTCGGGGGCAGTCACGGCCGTACGCATCCTGCAGCCGAACTCCCTCGAGCTCAACCAGCTCAACACCGACACGCTCAACCGCTACCGAGACACCCCGATTGCCTACAACTCCATCATCGTGGACAACGACGATGTAGTGAGTGAACGCAGCCAGAACTTTACGAACGTCGGCTTGCAGGTCCCCCTGCACACCGAAGTTCGCATCCGCCTGCTTCAGCCTTGCACCTTCAACCGCTTGAACCACCTGTGCGAAACCGAGGACGAGAACGTCCGAGTCGCTGTCACGGCCGAGATAGCTCGCCGACCGGTCGCGCTCGTGCTCAAGACCGATACGCCCACGACACGGATGGGCTCACCCCTGCGCATCAAACTCCTCGTCTCCTCCGCAAACCGCACTGCGGATCTCTATGCCGGGATACTCATGCCGAACGGACAGTTCGTGTTCCAAACCACCCTGGACGCTGACAACCCCGGATGGGCCGCCGCAGCCGCGCCCGCCGCGAACCGCCTGAGCGAAGAAGAGCTGTATCTGATCAACTTTCGTTCGCTCAACCGCGGCAGCGAGGGCGAGTACACCTTCTATGCGCTCCTCGTCCGGCCTGATCAGAGCCCCTACGATGGCACGCGCATCTCCAATCTCGCCCAGACGAAGTTCCGAGTCGCCGCGGTGGAGAGCTCACCCACGAACATTGAACGCATCTTCGTCTCAACCCAGAACAACCCCTACCACTGGGGATCACCGTGGACGCCGGGGTACCGATTCCACATTGAGGTGATCGTCTCGGATGAACGCGGATCAGCCGCTGACTACGTCTCGCGCGTTGAAGCACGAAGCCGCCGAACCGGCGAAGTAATCGCGATCGACCTCGAGTGGCGTCTCCCGAACGGCAACGCTAGCTACATCTTTGAGCGAGACTACGGAGGCGAAGCCGGAGTGTTCGACGTCGCGGTTACGACGACCGATGGCCGTACGGTGAGGGGAACGTCACACTCGTTCGATCGACCCCGCCAGCTACCGCTCCCGCAAGGGCTCAACATCAACAGCGTATCCCCGACGCGTTTCTGGTTTGAGCCGGTGCCGGGAGCTTCGCGCTACTGGTGTTGGGTCTATACGCGGTTTGCGCCGCGCCGAGCCATCTACACCTGTCCAGCTTCAACCACGCCGAGCTTTGCGCTCCCCGCAAACATCTTCCGTGGCGACGAATGGTACATCGTCGTTGCGTTCGCGGCCGAGATTGATGCCACCGAACCGAGCGACAGCCCCAGCAACGAGAACGTTGCTGTCAATAACTTGTTCCTATGGCCCGGCAGAGAGTACTCCACTGCCGACTACTGAGACCGCGGCGCCCGCTCCCCCTAGGGAGCGGGCGCAATCTCATTTGTCTTGACACGCGCGGCAGTGCTTTTTGGAGCCAGAAGCTGTACCGGCGCGGATGGCGTCGGATGTCGCGCCGGAGCGCGGCAAGGGCAATCCATTTGCACGCCTCGGCTTCTTTTGGATTCGGCTTGGGCGTTCCGCCAAAGCGACCGACCAACACATGATCGTACTCGTGCTCAATGAGCCCGTTCAGGAATTTCACTTTGTAGACGAAGCTGAAAATTTCTTTGAGCTTCGTATCAAACCCCATCTCTTCTTTGAGCCGGCGGTGCGCGGCCCGGAGCACGGTTTCGCCCGGCCGGGGATGACTGCAGCAGGTATTCGACCACAGCCCTCCGGAGTGGTACTTGCGGCGCGTTCTACGCTGCAAGAGAAGTTCTCCTCTCGGGTTAAAGATGAAGATGGAAAAGGCGCGGTGAAGCAAACCCTTACGATGGGCAACAAGCTTGCCCATCGCCCCAACCTTCCGATCGCGAGAATCAACAAGAATAATCTGTTCGGTTTCCATGCCGCGCGTTGGCTGCTCCCAAAATATTCTTGGCCGCGGTGCCTAAGACGTCTCCAGCTCGTACGCTTCGACTTTAAGCTCTAACTCGCGGTTGCCGTTCCACTCGTTGATTGAAGGCCGAAAGAGAACCTGAATTCGGTCGCCTGCGCCGGGCATGCGCCGACCGTTGCCCGTCGGACTCAACTCGGTTACGCCATCACCTTGACCAAAAGCTATTGCCTTCAAGAGTCGACGCGGCTCATCTGACGGTCTAAGCACGAGCTTGAGATGCCGGGCCGAATCTCCGACCGAGCGACTTTCGATAACCTCAAGACCGCGCATGAGAAGTTTCGGCTCTGGGTTCGCCTCACCAAAAGGCTCCATGCGACCAAACCAGTCCGCGAGCTCCCACGTGTATTCTCGGCTCGAAAGCTCTGTTTGAGCCTCCGCCAGAGACTTGAAATCCTCCGGTTTGAGCGAGGCCGCCGCGGTGCGCTTGAGGCAACGCTCGAACTCGACAAGATTTTCAGTGGGGATGGTGAAGCCGGCCGCACGTGGATGCCCGCCCATTTGGGTGAAAATGTCGCCACAGCTACGCATGGCCTCGACGATGTTGAAGGCGTCGATGCTGCGGCACGAACCGCGCGCTTCAGTCTCGCCCTGATGGAATAGCACCGCGGGCCGGAGGTACTTGTCCTTGAGCCTGCCCGCCACCAGCCCCAAGACGCCGGGCGACCAGTCGGGCGAGCCGACAATGAGAATCGGCGGGAGCTTAAAGGGATCAATTGTCCGCTCCGCCGCGCGCAGCATCTCTTCCACTAGGGTTTGGCGTTCGCGGTTTTTCTCGTCGAGCTTCTGGGCCAGGGCAGCTGCGATCTCAACGTCTTCCGTCAACAGCAGCTCAAAGCTGGTATTGGCGTGGTCCATGCGGCTCGCGGCATTAAGACGCGGGGCCAGGAGATAGCCCACGGTATGGGCGTCAAGGTTAGTGAGCGGGATGTGCCCCACGGGCTGCCCCAAAGAAAGCACTTTGGGTTCAACGCCGGCAACGGCCATGAGCGCTTTCAGGCCCAGCCGCGAGGTATGCGCAAGGATATAAAGGCCCGCGCGCACGAGCGTACGGTTCTCTCCCAGAAGCGGCATGACATCGGCAATCGTGGCGACAGCCACCAAATCCAAAAACAACTTCTCCCAACCCGGTGCCATCCTGTCCTTGACGCGAACCCCAAGAGCCTGCACCAGTTTAAAGGCTACTCCGCACGCGGCCAGATGCTTAAAAGGGTAGCGATCTTGAGGCAGCTTGGGGTCAACAACGGCCAAGGCCTTGGGGAGTACCGCCGGCGGCAGGTGGTGGTCGCAGATGATGACGTCAATGCCCGCCGCTTGGGCCCGGGCAACTTCCTCGCCGAAGGTAATGCCGGTATCAATCGTAATCAAAAGTTTCACGCCTTCCGCAACGCATTGCTCAATGCGACTAGAGCTAAGCCCATACCCTTCGGCGTTGCGGTGGGGCAAGTAGACTTGAACCTGTCCGCCGAGCATCCTGAGCGCGACCACCAAGAGCGCACTCGAACAGACCCCGTCGGCGTCGTAGTCGCCGTAGACCAAGATGGACTCGCGCTTCTGGACCGCCGCCAGAATCCGAGACACGGCCTCCTCCATGCCGGAAAGCAAAAACGGATCGTGTAAATCCGTCCCGTAGTCGGGGTTGAAAAACTCATCAATGGCTGTTTGATCCCTAAGACCACGCTGCCACATGAGCTCGCGGACGACCCGCGGATATTCTGGGAATCGGACGTGGAACTCGGCTGGCGCAAGAGACTTGAGTGGAAACACGCAACGAATGCTTCACAAGAGATAAAACAATGCGTAGTACGGCTCAAAATCCAACGGCGCGTTGCCCGCAGGCGCTACAGACAAAAAACAGCCGATAGCACTTCTCTTGAGGCACGTATGTAATTTCAAGCAACAGATCATTGCCGCAGGAACGGCACGCCAAACTTGGATCGGCATCAAGATCTTCGGCTAAACGCATGGCGTCGTGCGTGCCCTTATTGAGCGCAACCCGATACGTCGGCAAACCGCCCAAAACAGCTTTAATGCGCTCCACGACCTCGTTGGGTGTCACGAGCCCCGCGAAAATAAAATCCACCGCGCCGAGTTGCCGCGCGCGACGCTCATCTTCTTTGCGACCGCGGTGAGAAGAAATGACCACTGGGATATCTTTCGTCGCCGAATCCCTGCGGATCTCAAGCAGGAGCGAGAATCCGTCCATCTTGGGCATCTCGATGCCGGTGAACACCGCGTCGGGCTTGGGCGATGCGCGCCGAATTTCCTCGAGCGCTTCAGCGCCGTCAACGGCAGTCAACACCTCAAAGCCGATTGCCCGGAACTTCTCGGCGTAGACGTTCCGGACGAAATTGTCATCATCGACAATGAGAATCTTAGGCATGGCTGCAAGAGGTGTATGCTACGAATAGTAGCCCAAAGCTTCGAGGGCCGGCAAGCGATTACCCGCCACAAACTCAAGCATCGCCCCGCCTCCGGTGGACACGTGCCCAAAGCGCCCCAGCAAGTTCTCTCGTTTCAGGAACATCACCGTATCGCCTCCGCCCACCACCGCAGCCGTTCTTTTGGGATCAATGGCTTGGGCGATAAGTTTAGTGCCAAGCCCGTACGACGCCTCTTCAATTACGCCTACCGGCCCGTTCCACAAAACGCTGCCCGCTGTGGCCAAAACATGCCCGTAGCGCCGCGCCGTTTCCGGCCCGATATCGAAGATGACTTCTCCGGTCTGAATATCCTCGAGGTTGGCAGTGCGACCGGCCATCCTGGACGGACCCGGCAGAGCGAATTGACCGTCAACCGGCAACAGAATCTTATTCGCATACTGATCAAGCTCACCCAAGGCATCCGCGGCGTCTTTCGCCACCGGCGAAGAACCCACGGCGAGGCCACGACGAGCAAGCATGGTGTTCGCGAGCACTCCGCCAAGGAGAAGTTGATCAACCACGGGTAATAGTCGCGCCAACGCCGGCAGTTTCGCTTCCGCCTTGGCTCCGCCGAACACGGCCACAGCCGGACGACGCGGCTCTTTAAGAAAATCGGTCAGATGATTTATTTCGGCGACCATGAGTTCACCAGCTGCGGCGGGCAGAAGCCTTGCCACCTGCGTCAGCGAAGCGTGGTCGCGGTGGGCAGTGCCGAAAGCATCCGATACATACTGTTGGGCCAGCGCGGCGAGCGCTTGCGCAAAACTAGGATCGTTGGCGGTCTCGCCCGGCGCGAAGCGCAAGTTCTCGAGCATGAGTATGCCGCCCGGCTTAAGTGCGCGTACGGCAACTTCAACTTCCGGCCCCGTGATCTCGCCCGTAAACTCAACCCGCCTCCCGGTGAGTTTGGCGAGGTGCCTGGCCACGGGCGCCAGAGACCACCGTGGATCCGGAGCATCCGGCTCGCCCAGGTGGCTTGCCACAATCACGCGCGCATCCCGCCGCAAAAGCTCATCCAGCGTGGGCAGTGCTGCAGCCATGCGCCAGTCTTCAAACCGATCCACCTCGCCGTCTCGGCCCAGTGGCACGTTGAAATCAACGCGCCAGAAGACGCGCTTACCGGAAACATCGAGGTTGTCGAGCGTCCGCCACATACCGAAAAGTTCAAATTACAAATTTCAAATCAAATTCAAAGCTCAAAATCCAAAACGCATTTTGACATTGGGATTTTGGATTTGATTTGACATTTGAACTTTGGGCTTTGGATTTCTGTTTACTCCATTCTACCATACCCTCCCCCGCACTCCGTGATATAATCGCCATATGGACACAGAGACTACTCCCGCGGTCAACATCGTCATCCTCGGCGGAGGGTTCGGCGGAGTCGCGTGCGCGCTTGAACTCGGGCGACTCATCCGGCGCCATCGGTTGAGTGCCCACGCTCGGGTGTTTCTGGTCGACCGCCAGAGCGGCCAACTCTACCAACCGGCGCTCTACGAAGCAGCGGCGAGCACCAAAGCGGACGCACCAGCCTTTAAACTCAGACAAGCCATCACCGTCCCATACGAAGAGATACTGGCCAGAACCGGAGTCCAGTTCATCCAAGCCGAAGTGCTTTCGGTCAACCCCATGAGCCGGACCGTTGAACTGCGGGGGGGATCAACCCTCCCCTACTCTCAGTTGGTGCTGGCCCTTGGCGCCGAGCCTAATTTTTTCGGAATCCCGGGCCTCGCCGAACACGCCTTCACCTTCAAGTCATTTACGAGCATCATCCGACTTCGAAACCACATCGGCGAGGCGTTACTCCGGGGCGAACGCCAACCGCTCGTCATCTGCGGCGGCGGGACCACCGGCGTGGAGGTGGCCGGGGAACTGGTGGGGCTCGCACGCAAACTCGGCTGGGCCAAACCAGACATCACCATTATTGAGGCGAGCCCCGGGATCCTCTCGGGTTTCCATCCGGCAGTTGTCGCCGCAGTTTCCGAACGACTTAAGAACTTGGGGGTTCGAGTGCGAACGAATGCAAAAGTGGTTAGCTCTGACGCAGGCGGCGTCTGGATTACTGAAGCCGGCAGAAACCAGAGTGAGTACGTGCGATCACTTGTCACGATCTGGACCGGCGGCATCCAACCCAACCGCATCCTCAAAGAGCTACTTCTGCCTCGGGACGTCCGCGGCCGGGCCGAGGTTAACACGGCACTACTGTGTACGCCAAACACTTACGCGATCGGAGACAACTCGTGTTTCGTCGACCCGAAAACAAAAAAACCGCTCCCGGCGGTTGCGCGCATCGCCATCGCCCAGGGGAAAGTTGCCGCCCGCAACACCATAGCCACAATCCTGCGCCAACCCGCAATGCCCTACCCCGTCCACCGCTACCCAGTCGTCATCCCGGTTGGCGGCAAGTGGGCCATGGCTGACATGATCTACCTTCGCATCTGGGGATTCCTGGGCTGGTGCATCAAGCAACTGGTTGAACTCCTGTACCTTTTTTCCATCCTGCCGTTCTCCCGGGCGGTCGCGGTGTGGACACGGGGAGTTTCAATCTACCTTGCGAACGACTGACCGCAGCAGCCCGTCTAACCAATTCGATGAACTCTGACGCGCGGAGCGACGCACCGCCCACCAATGCGCCGTCAATACCTTCTTCGCTCAGGAAAGAAACGATGTTTTCGCTAGAAACACTGCCGCCGTAGAGCACCGGAACACTTTGAGCGACTTTTTGATCGAAGCGATCTCGAATCACCTTCCGAATGGTGATCGCGGCCGAGAGCGCGTTACTCGAACTGTCGGCCTCGCCAGTACCAATGGCCCACACCGGCTCGTAGGCCACGACAAGCCGCGCAAGCGAAGCTTTGGCCAGCCCACCGAGAGCCGCCACGAGCTGCTGCTCCAACACGGCAGAAACGTTGTCTTGCTCGCGAGACTCTTCCCCCACGCACAGAATCGCGGTGAGCCCCGCTGCCAGCACCGCCGCCACTTTACGGCGCACCATTTCGTCGGTCTCGCCGAGCCAACGCCGGCGCTCCGAATGTCCCACGATCACGTGACTCACCCGCGAGGTCTGAAGCATTGAGAGCGAAACCTCTCCGGTGTAAGCGCCCGCTAATTCCCAAAACACGTCCTGGGCGCCGAAGGACACCGGCCGCATCTTATGAGAAAAATCAGTAAGCCAGACAAAAGGCGGGCAGAAGACCACCGTGACTCCCCGGATGCGCTTAACTCCGCCGAGCACTGCGGCCAGCAACTGCTCTGCTTCCGCGTAGTTTTGCGGATTCATTTTCCAATTGGCGATGATCAATTTCCGCATAGGTTCATGTTCTCGCGTTACGGTCCTCGCCGCTTCGAGCACTCGGTTGCCAGGTTCTGGCGTTCCGGGCGTCAGTGCGCGGTGAGCTTGCCGGAGTGGCGGCGCCGGCGCCAAATCAACCAAGCGATAAATGCGATGATGCCCGCGATGATAACGATATCAAATTTCTGGAAAAACCCCTCAATCACTTTCCAATCTGCCCCCAGCCGCACGCCGAGCCACGCAAAGAGAGCCGACCAAGGGGCAGAACCGAGAAAGGTATAGAAGGCAAACCTGCCTACAGGCATGCGACTTAACCCGGCCGGCAAGGAGATATAGGTACGCACCACCGGGAGGAGTCGGCCGAAAAAAACAGTTGGTCCGCCGTACTTAGCAAACCATCGCTCGGTCACCGCCAGCTCTCTCCTAGAAAGCAAGAAGTACTTGCCGTATCGCTCAATGAAGGGCCGCCCTCCAAAATAACCGATCCAGTAGAGCAGCAACGACCCCGCCAGATTCCCGAGAGTACCCATCAAAACCACCGCCCAAAGTTTGAACCGGCCGGCCGAAACCAGAAAGCCGGAGAACGGCATGATGATCTCTGAAGGTACCGGCGCACCCGCACTCTCGAGCGTCATCAAAAAGAAAATGCCGGGGTAGCTTGTAAGCTCAATCACGTGAATCACCCAGAGACTGACGGTGCCAATGATGGAAGCAGTAAACAGTTGCGGCGCTGAGGTGCTCATGTCTTGGTTTCTCCCCGTAAGTAGCGAGCCGCCATCTCCGGAGAAATAGCCGAGATTTCGATTCCGGTGCCAAGTTCAAATCCGGCCCAGATTGCGGTCTTCGGCAAAACCTCAATGTGCCAATGGTAGTGACGATAATCCTCTTCACTCGTGGCGGGAGCAGTGTGAATGAAAAAGTTGTAGGCCGGATGATTCAGCTTCTGACTAAGCATCTGAAGCACCGTGCGCAGGGCCGTGGCCACACCCAAAAGCTCGTCCGGAGATGAACGTTCAAAGAAGGGTTCATGGCGCTTCGGGAAGATGCGCGCCTCAAAGGCCGTGCGCGAAACAAAGGGGCAAAAAGCGAGAGCGTGTTCGTTCTCGAAGACAATACGGGCACGTTCTTCCTTTTCCCACGCCATCATCGCGCAGTGAACGCAGATCTCGTTTTCGTGCCAATAGCGGCGGGATCCATCGAGGCTGCGCTTGACGTCCGGCGGGATCACGGGAATCGCGATAATTTGCGAGTGGGGGTGCCAAACCGAAGCACCCGCCCCGCGGCCGTGGTTGTGAAAGACGGAAACGTACCGCACGCAGGGCACCCCGAGGAGTGCCCGATAGCGCTCGCCGTACGCCGCAAACACCGCCGCTGCTTCTTTGTCCGAGAAGTCTCCCCATTGCCGATCGTGATCGCGGGTGATGACCACTTCGTGGGAACCAACGCCGTCGAGAACCGTGTAGGGTCCGACCGCACGGAACTCGTCGCAGGTGCCCTGTCCGAAGGCCGGGAACTTGTTGGGTACAACTTGTACGAACCAAGGATCGGGCACTCTCGCGCCCACCGGACGGCCAACGCGGTCATAAGCCAGTAGAGCCGGCCCGTTACCCGCTGCCTCTAGGTCTTCAAAGGGACACCCTTCTTTTGGGCTAGGCGCCTCGCCCGCAGACTCTTTGAACGCCCCGGGCCTCTTGGCACGCCCAGTAGCCACCACCACCCAATCGCCCGAGACGAGATCTTGGCGCAGTTCGGAAATATGCTCCACGTAAAAGTTAAAAATGAAAAGTTAAAGGTTAAAAATGACGGGGCGCATAAGAAAGTTCGACCGTCCGCCGCGAGCGGGGCTCTAACTTTGCACTTTTCACTTTAAACTTTTAACCTCGCCATACTTCCCCCGCCAGATATTCAGACGAATCTTGACTGTTTCCCAGAGCACCTCGAGATACGCAGAAAACCCCACATGGGAATTGGCATCGTTCACCCAACGAATCGGCACTTCCTTAATCCGGTAGCCCAAGAGACGGGCCACGGCGAGCGCTTCCACGTCGAACCCCCATCGGTCAATGGTGAGCCGCGAGAAAATATCTTGAGCCGCTTTCGCGCTGAATGCCTTGAAGCCCGCCTGCGTGTCCCAAATACCCCACACTGCAAAGACCTGGATGACTTTATTGCCGAGACGTCCAGCCAGTTCTTTATACCAAGCTTGATGCACGGCAATGCGGGCGCCACGCACTGCTCTAGAGCCGATGACCACGTCGTACCCTGCGGAAAAATACGGCCAGAATGATTCAACGTGGTCTAGAGAGGTCGAGTTGTCAGCATCGGTAAAGAGTCGCACGTCCCCCCGGCTAGCAAGCATCCCTTGACGCACCACGTACCCCTTGCCGTGATTTTCAGAATTGCTCAGCACTTTGAGGTGCGCCACGGTACCTTCAAAGCGCTGGACTATCTGGACGGTTTCGTCGGTGGAACCGTCGTTGACCACCAAGATTTCATACGCGTAAGGCTGCCGACTCAAGTAGTGATCGATGTCTAGCAGAGTCGCGGCGATGCCGCGCGTTTCGTTGTAGGCCGGAATAATTACGGACAGACGCGGCCGGCTTGAATCAGGCATTGGAATTATAACGTGATCGGACGAGATAGCTTTCCAGGATTGTCGCCGCCGCGGCTGCATCCAGCGAGGCCCGCCGGCCGGAGGTTTGCAGTTTGCGCCTGGCCAACGCCGTAGAAAACCGTTCGTCTTGGGTCCTGATCGGAAGCGACACGACTGCCCGCAGACGTTCAATGAAACAAGCCACCGCCACGGCCTGCGCACCTTCTTGCCCGGAAAGCGATCGCGGCCAGCCCACGATGATCTCACTGATCTTTTCGCTCCGGCACAGTTCGGCAAGACGGGCCACGAGAGAACCGTCAACGGCCATCACTCCCCGGGGAAAAGCAAACGAGCGGCCTTCGTCCGAAACAGCGAGGCCGAACCGCCGCAGACCAAAATCAATGGCTAAAATTCGCATCTCCGCCCCCAGTCTACCAATAAGCTGCCAAAAAAGGAAGCAGCGCTTGAAAGACCGCGGGAACGGAACTGTGAGAAATGCGAGTGTTGTTTACATCAAGCGGGGTAGGCTCGAGCGGCTTCTGAGGCCGAGCGGGCAGGGTGCCCCGAGCCTGTCGAGGGGCGAGCGAGGCCGAGGAGCAGCGAAAATCCTCGCTGGGGATTTTCGCGTAGCGAGAGCCTGCCCCGCTTGATGCCAAAGCATGTAAACAACGCTGTCGAAGCTTACTTCAAGCCATAGTTAGAACTTCCGGGCCGCTTTCGGTAATCGCTACCGTGTGCTCAAAGTGAGCAGCAAGTCCTCCGTCTTTAGTCTTCCACACGCCGCGCGCCCCCTCCACGACCCCCGCGCCTCCGGTAACCACCATCGGTTCAACGGCGAGCGTCATGCCAACTTCGAGTTGCACGCCACCCCCGGGCTTGCCGGTGTTTGGCACCATCGGCTCCTCGTGAGGCTCACGACCAACACCATGCCCCACGAGCTCACGCACCACCGCGAAACCATGCTGCCCGACAAACTGTTCAATGGCCCAACCAACATCTCCGGTCGTCGCCCCAACCTCGAGCGCATGAATGCCCACCTCGAGCGCCTTACGGGTTACCTCAATGAGTCGGCGCGCTTCTGCACTCAACGGCTCGACTCCAACCGTGACCGAAGTGTCGGTATAAAATTCCCGGTGCCGAATGCCCAAATCCAAACTCACAACGTCCCCGGCTTCGAGCACCCTTTGGGACGGCACGCCGTGCACCACTTCGTCGTTGACGGAGACGCATAGCGCCGCCGGAAAATTCCGGTAGCCCTTAAAGGCCGGCGTTACGGCCACGTCGTTAATGAGGTGCTCGGCAAATTCATTGAGTGCCGCAGTGCTGCCTCCTGCCCGGACCTCGCGAGCCACCGCCCGAAGCATACGCGCGAGGATTCTGCCACCCTCGCGCATAATTGCTATTTCCTCTTTGGTCTTCAAGTAAAGCATAGAAGCCGGGGCGTTCCGGTTCCTCGATGAACTCGGAACATCGGAGCGCCCGTTCGGCCGAGCGCGCGCAAAGCAGTTTGCGCGCGCCAACGGCCTCACCCCTCGCGCATAATTGCTATTTCCTCTTTGGTCTTCAAGTGAAACATCTACGTCAGGTGCGTCGCCACTGCCTGCGCCAGCTCTCCAGCGACCACCTCGATGGGCCGCTCGCCCTTTACGCGCGTGAGCCGCCCCTGTGTTTCGTAGTAGTGAACAAGAGGCATGATGTCTACATCAAACCAGTCGAGTCGTTTCTCGATTGCCTCGGGGGTATCGTCAGGACGGTTCACGAGTCGGCCGCCGCACACGACACACTGCTGTTCGGCCGCTGCGTCTGCGACCGGACCTGACAGCGTCGCACAACCCTCGCAGATGCGCCGACCCATGAGCCTCCGTCGCGCCTCCTCGCGGCTAATGTCGAGCAAAAACACGTGCACGTTCGTCCGTTCGTACCACGCAAGAATCTCATCAATAAGCTTCGCCTCCTCGAGCCGCCTAGGTGTGCCATCAAAAATCACCCCTTGGTCAGGCGCGATTTTATCAATGAGTTCCGCCAGCCAGAGGTGTGCGCCCAACCAATAGGGCGGCAACCCACCAGCATCAATAATGGATCTGACCTTCTGACCAGTCCAAGAAGAAGTTGCGGCGAGCTCGCGGAAGCGATCGCCTGGGCTAACAGCGGCCAACCCGAAACGTTCGGCCAGGCGCCTGGCCTGCGTACCCTTACCGCAACCTGAGCGGCCTAAAATTACAACATCGATAACTGCCATGCTCCCAGCATACCAACTTCACCCATCCTCCTCAACCCCGCCTGATCGACAAAGGACCCCGAAGGTTACTGTCGAGAAAAGCGCCGCCCCGCACGAGTCTACCGAAGCAGAGACCGTGCTGGGTAAACTCCGGCTGAGCTCCTGAGGCGAGGCGCAGCCCCGAGGCGACATCCGCAGCTGACGGGCATGGTGGGCGCTGCCGGAGCAGCGACCCCGTCAGCGAGGACAGAGTGAGCGAGTCGCTGGACGAGCGAATGCTCGCAGAGGGGCTGTGCCTCGCCGATCGTACGACACGTAAGGCAGGAGACGGCCCGCTCGCTGGACAGGCCGACACGTCTTTTCGAGACAGTACCCGAGGGGACACGGTGACAATCAAAATCCTTCGTACTCGCGCATGACGAGCTGAGCTTTGACTTGTTTGGCGGTCTCGAGCACCACCGAAACCACAATCAGCAAAGCGGTACCACCAATGGTGAGCGTCGTGATACGCAAAAATCCCTGGATGATCAACGGTAAAACGGCAATAAGCCCCAAGAAAACTGCGCCCCCCAAGGTGATGCGTGTCAAAATACGGTAGAGATATTCAGCTGTGGTATTGCCCGGACGGATGCCGGGAATGAAGCCGCCCTGCTTTTGCAGGTTGGAAGAAATTGCTTGCGGGTCGAACGTGACCGCGGTGTAAAAATAGGTAAAGAGAACGACCAAAACAAAGTAGAGCCCGCCATAGACCAACTGGTTTTGGGTAAGGCTGGTTAGGAACTGGGCGAGCGCGGTCAATTGGGGTACTCGACTCAAGAAAGCACCAATCATACTGGGGAAGAGAAGGATGGAGAGCGCAAAGATAATGGGGATGACGCCGGCCTGATTGACTCGGAGGGGCAAGTGCGTCGAGATGCCGCCGTACATCCGAGAGCCCCGAATGCGCTTGGCATAGGAAACCGGCACGGCTCGTTCGCCTTCATTGATCAGCACCACTCCGGCAATAACGATCACCGCAATGGCCAGGAAGGCAATAACGCTCGGTACTTTCGACGCCTCGAACGTTGCGCTAAAACGCGTGAAATCCGTCGGGAAACGCGCCACGATGCCGGCGAAGATAATGAGCGAAACACCGTTGCCCAAACCCTTTTCGGTAATGAGTTCCCCCAACCACATGAGCACAATACTGCCGGCCGTGATGATAAGCATATCGGCCACGAGCCCAAAGAGCGAAAGGTTGGAGAGCAACCCCTGCCGGGCAAGGAGCGTAAGCAACCCATAGCCCTGCAGCAAGGCGAGCGGAACTGTGAGCAGGCGCGAATACTGGTTGAAGCGCTGACGACCCGCCTCCCCCTCTTCCTGATACATTTCTTTGAGGCGCGGGAAAATCATAGTCAGTAACTGCATAATGATGGAAGCGGTAATGTAGGGTCCCACACCCAACATCATGACCGAAAGATTGGCTAGGGCACTGCCGGAAAACAAATTGAGCAACCCCAAGATCTGACCGGTCTCGCCAGAGAATAAATTTTGGAGCTGGGCGGCGTTAACGCCGGGCACTGGCACGGTAGCGCCCAACCTGAAAATAGCCAGGAGCGCCAACACAAAGATGGCCTTGCGGCGCAGGTCCCGCGCTTTTACAAATTGCGTCAGCGCTTCCCACATGGACATTTACACGACCACACTCCCGCCGGCGGCTTCAATTTTAGACCGGGCGCCCCCCGAGACCGCACACCCGCGCACCCTAAATGCCGCGTGCACCTCGCCCTCGCCCAAGATTTTGATCCGAGGAATGCGGCCGCGCACGCGTTCGACCGCGCCCGCTTTAAGCAATAGTTGTGGAGTGACCTCGCCACCCGAAGCGAAGAGCCGACCCAGTTCCCCGATGTTCACACTGACGGGTTTGGCTTGGATACTCTTGAATTGATGCTTGGAGCGGCCCCGCTGCTTAGGAATTTTTTTGATGACGTCGCGCAGTGCCGGGCGAATTTTGGCGCCAGCTCGGGATTTCTGCCCCTTGATACCGCGGCCGGAAAACGCCCCGCGCTTGCCGCCGCGGCCTACGCGCCGGCGGGCTTTCAAAGCATGGAAGGGGCGGATAGTGTGGAGCTGCATACAGGCGGAACACCGAAATTATCGCCGCGCCTTGAGCTGCCCGAGTGCCGCCATGGTGGCCCGGGCGATATTGAGCTTATTGGTCGAACGCGAGAGGATTTTGGCCGTGATGTTGCCAATGCCGGCGAGCGCGCATATCGCACGCACGGCGCTGCCGGCAATGATACCGCGGCCTTGCGCAGCTGGCCTCAAGTACACCTTGGCCGAACTGAACTTGGCCTCCACCTCATAATCAATGCTTCCCCGAACTGTCATGGGGACCGAAAGCAGCCGCTTCTTGGCCTGGTTTTTCGCTTTCTCGATGGCCTTTGAGACATCTGAACCCTTGCCGATGCCAACCCCAACCAGCCCTCGCCGGTTGCCGACGACAACGGTGGCCCGGAAGGAAAAACGTCGGCCGCCAGCGACCACGCGGGCAACGCGCCTCACGTCAAGGACGGTATGATCGAACTCTGGTTTTTCTCTGCGAGCGGTAAAACGCGCCATGACAATGGAAATGGTGTCAGAACTTTAGCCCCGCGATCCGAGCTGCTTCAGCTAGCGCTTTAACCCGACCGTGGTAGCGCCTGCCGGCCCGATCGAACACGACGGCCGTAATCTGTTTTGCTTTTGCAGCCTGTGCAATCAACCTGCCCACGGCTTCAGCTGTTTTACACCGACCGCCAGAAGTTTTCTTCAGACCTAAGTCAGAAGTAGCGGCCAAGGTGAGACCGTTCGCATCATCAATGAGCTGAGCATAAATGTGCTGGCTCGAACGGAACACCGCGAGACGCGGACGTTGAGCTGTGCCTGAAACTTTTGACCGGACGCGTTTGCGGCGCCGCAAGAGTCGAACCTGACCGGTAATCGTACGACCCGCCATGGTGTGGTTACTTAGCCGAGGCCACGGCTTTCTTGCCGGCCTTGCGCCGGACAACTTCGCCTTCATACAGAATTCCCTTGCCCTTGTAAGGCTCAGGCCTTTTCAGCGCCCGGATGCTCGCCGCCGCCTGCCCGACCATTTCTTTATCAATGCCGGAGACGGTAATGACGTTCTTGGCTACGCCAAAAACAATGCCAGCTGGCGCGCTCATCCGGACGGGATGCGAGAAGCCGAGTGCCAACACGAGATCGCTCCCTTGCACTTCTGCCCGGTAGCCGACGCCCTCGATGGTGAGCCGCTTTGCGAACCCCTCAGACACACCCACTACCATGTTGGCGACAAGCGCCCGCAATAAACCCCACCGGGCACGGTGCTGCCCAGCTGCCTCGGGCGTCTCGGGCGTGACGACCGCTTCACCCGCCGCAACACGCACCGTGAAAAAAAGCGGCACGAGACGAGTCAAAACTCCTTTGTGCCCCCGCACCGTGAGAGTTTGTCCGGTTATATCCATCGTTACGCCCGCTGGAATGGGAATGGGTTTTTGACCGATACGCGACATGGGTACGATATTCAGAAAATTTCGCAGAGCATCTCTCCGCCGACATTAGACTTCCGTGCTTCTTCGGCGGTTTGAATCCCCCGCGGAGTCGAAAGCACAGCGATCCCTCGACGGTGACGGCTCGACCGCAGCGTTCGCGCTCGCGCATATACGCGCTGACCGGGTCGGGAGACACGTTTCGCTGATTCTATGCGCGGGGCACCGCTCTCATCGTATTTGAGCTCAACTTCGAGCCGCTTTTTGATTCGTTTGCCCCGCCGCGTGATCTCACCGACGTAGCCGGCGCTCTGCAGAATTTGAAGGATGGCCAGCTTCACTTTTGAATGTGGGATCACTGCCGTGTCCTTCCGGGCACGACTTGCGTTTTTGAGTCGCGTGAGCATATCAGCAATGGGATCGGTAAGCATAGAGTTTTACCAAGAAGATTTCTTGATGCCCGGCAACTCGCCGCGGCTCGCCAACTCCCGAAAGCAAATCCGGCAGATGCCGAACTCGCGCAAGTATCCCCTCACCCGGCCACACCGAAAGCACCGTCGCACGACCCGAGTCGAGTACTTGGGCGGTCTAAGAGACTTGACGATGAGCGATGTTTTTGCCATATGGGAGAGCGCAAGAAAACTACTTCTCTTCGGCCCGAATCGGGAAACCGAAGAGCTGCAAGAGTGCCATGCCCTCCGCGCGACTGCGGGCATTCGTGACCACCGTTGCTTCTAACCCCCAAGTACTGCGCGCCTGTTCGGTTGAAATCTCGGGGAATACAATATGCTCTCGGATACCGATCGTCAAGTTGCCACGCTCATCAACGGACGATGCGTCAAGCCCACGGAAGTCATGCGTGCGGGGGAGTGCGACCGAGATCAACCGATCCATGAAGTCGAACCTGCGCCTACCCCGCAGTGTCACCCGGTAGCCCACCAGCATGCCCTTGCGGCTTTTGAACGAAGCGACTGATTTCCTCGCCGTAGTGGGAACGGGCTTCTGTCCAGAGATAGCCGTAAGGCCCGCGACGATATTGTCCGTGAGCGCCTTGTCCTTGGCTATGCGCCCGACGCCCACATTCAACACTACCTTAAGCACCCTGGGCACGGCCAGATCGTTACGATAACCGAACCGAGCCCGCATGGCCGGGACCACGGTGGCCCGATAGTGCAGTTGCAGACGGTGCGTTTTCTCTTTGGTGGTCTTTGCGGCCATAAACTAGAAAGCAGCCCCACATTTCAGACACCCTCGGGATTTGTGCGCACCCGCCATCACGACCTTGATCCGCGTGGGCTTACTACAGGTTGGGCACACCACCATCGCCTTGGCTGCCGAGAAGGAGGCCGGAAATTCAATCTTCTGCCCCTTCTCGCCGCCTTTCCGGGGACGGCGATGGCGCACCCGAATGTTGATCCCTTCAACGACCAGACGCCCAGCTCGCGGCAGAACCAGCAGCACCTTACCGCGCCGGCCGCGGTCTTTGCCGGAAAGCATGACAACGGTATCGCCTTTACGAAGTCGCATACGATTAGATAACCTCTTCGGCTAACGAAATGATTTTGTTAAAGCCGCGCTCGCGCAACTCTCGCGCAATAGGCCCAAAGATGCGCCCGCCTCTCGGCTCCTTGCCATCTACGACCACCGCGGCATTATCATCGAACCGCACATGGCTGCCGTCGCGCCGGCGGATGGCGCTGCGACTGCGCACAATCACGGCCCGCACCACGTCGCTCTTCTTGACGAGCTTGCGGGGTTCGGCTTCTTTGACCGCGCAAACGATAATATCACCCACGGCCGCATAGCGCCGGCGGGTACCGCCGAGCACCTTAATACACTGAAGCTTTTTGGCTCCGGTGTTATCGGCAACGCTCAACATGGTTCGCGGCTGAATCATATCGTCGGCTCCTCATTTGTCTCCGGCGGTGAACTCTGCTCGCCTACCTTCGCTCGCACCGTCCAGTGCTTATCCTTAGAAACCGGCCGGGATTCAACGATCTCTACCACATCGCCCACCCGGTATTCGTCCGTGTGGCTGTGCACCTTGTAGCGTTTTGAGACAACGTAACGCTTCCGGTAGCGCGGGTGTGCCCGGAACACGTCAACGGCTACGATGAGCGTTTTCGCCATCTTGGTGGAAACAACTACTCCCCTAAGAACGCGTTTGGGCATAAGATTTAGGCGGGCTTTGCTAAACGCAAAACAGTCAAAACCCGAGCGATATCGCGCCGGACCGTCCGGAGTTTGCGGACATTCTTCGACTTTGACGCAAGCTGTTCAAAGCGCACGGCTTGCAATGCACTCTGCAGCTTGGCGAGCTCTTGCGTCAACGCTTGGCGCGACTGCGTGCGCAGTTCAGAAGCCTTCATGATCGTGCCACTATTTTCGTTTTCAGCGGCAGCTTGTGCCCGGCCCGACGCAGTGCCTCCCGAGCCGCCACCATAGTCACCCCATCCATTTCAAAAAGGATCCGGCCGGGGCGAACCGCGGCGACGTAAAATTCGACACTCCCCTTGCCTCCGCCCATCGGAACCTCAACGCCTTTGCGGGTGACGGGTCTATCCGGAAAAATACGCACCCAGACCTTGCCGCTGCGCTGGGTCGCACGGGCCAGGGTGCGCCGGGCAGCCTCAATCTGACGCGCATTCACCCAGCATTCGTCAACGGCCATAAGACCGACACTGCCGAAGGCGAGCTCCGTGCCACGCGCTTCGCGTTTCACGCGGGCCCGGCCCTTGTGCCATTTACGGTGCTTTACCTTCTTGGGAATCAACATACGGGTCGGCTACTTGTCTTCGAAAACCTCCCCCTTGTAAATCCAGACCTTGACGCCGATGACGCCATACGGCGTAAACGTATGCTTCTGGGCATAATCAATGTTGGCGCGCAGCGACTGCAGCGGCAACTGCCCCTGCTGGAGCTTCTCTGATCGAGACATCTCGGCTCCTCCCAGCCGACCAGAAAGCATAATCTTGGCACCCTTGACGTCTCTAGACTGCATGATTTTCATCATCGTCTGCCTCATCACCCGACGGAACGGCAGCCGCTTGAGTAACTCTTGGGCAATCAGCTGGGCAATAAGGGCGGCCTCCGAGTCGGGTCGGCGCACCTCGCGCACCTCAAGGCGCACCTCCCGATCTTGAACTCCTAAGAGCCGCACGATGTCTTTCTTGAGCGTTTCAATACCCCCGCCACCGCGTCCCACCAGCACTCCGGGCCGACTCGTGGAGATGATAACCGTGGTGGTCGCGCCCGAACGCTCAATCTCCACCTTGGCGATGCCTGCTTTCTCGGCCTTTAAGGCCAGGAACCGCCGGAGCGCGACGTCTTGGGCAAGGAATTTTCGGTATGTGCGCGAGGTAAACCAGCGACTGATCCAATTGGACGTCTGCCCCAAACGAAATGCGGTTGGATTCACTTTCTGGCCCATGTGATCGTTACATCGCTTTACGACGAAATACTCTCCGGCCAAACTCGGTCATGCGCCGCCGCGGAGCTGGCCGCACCTTGGCTGCCTCTCGGAGACCCTTCTTGCCTTCCCGCTCTGACTCCCGGTGTTGCTCCCGGTCTGCCGGCACCGACGCCACAGCTGCTGTGGTCACAACTGGCCGGCGCTCTTCGGCGGCGGCGCGTTCTGTCAACACGAGCGTGACATGGCTTGTCCGGCGCCCGAGGGGGTGCGTGAGTCCTCGCGAACGAGGGCGGAAACGCTTGAGCGTCGCTCCCGCGTCCACCGTTATTTCAGACACCATCAGATTGGACTCTTCAAGCCCGAAGGTATGCTTGGCGTTGGCGACGGCTGATTCGAGTAATTTACGGATCGGTTCTGCCGACCGCCTCAATAGAAACAGCAGCTGTGCTCTTGCGTCAACGACCCGCCGCCCCCTGAGCAATTCCGCCACGGCCCGCACCTTCCGTGGGCTCAGGCGCAAATAGTTAAGTTCAGCCCTGACCTTCATAAAGAATGGTTACGCCGCTTTTTTGTCGGGTTCGGGTTTCGGCGAAACAACCTCGGCCTCCTTAGCTTCGATCCCCCGCTGCATCTTGCCACCGTGCCGAACGAACTTTCGGGTAAGCGCAAACTCGCCCAGCCGGTGGCCCACCATCTCTTCACGCATAAGAACCGGCACGTGCTCCCGGCCATTGTGCACGCCGATGGTGTAACCAATCATCTCCGGGGTGACGACAGAAGCGCGGGCCCATGTTTTGATAACGGTTTTATCACCCGACCGCAGACGGCGGATCTTGCTCATAAGTTTTTCGTCCACATAGGGACCCTTCTTTAGACTGCGCGACATAACGAAAGTTTACTACCGGCTGCGACGAGCCACAATTAAACGACCTGACGGCCGGTGACGCTTGCGAGTTTTCACCCCGCGGGCGGGTTTCCCCCAGGGAGTCTTGGGCCCCGGAAGTCCGATGGGCGCCCGGCCCTCGCCGCCGCCGTGCGGATGATCAACCGGGTTCATGGCGCTGCCGCGCACTGTCGGCCTAACCCCCATTAGACGCCTCCGACCTGCTTTACCAATGGCCACAGCGCCGTGCTCCGGATTCGACACGAACCCGAGTGACGCATAACCCTGCTCTGGCACCTTACGAACTTCTGTCGACGGCAACTTCAAGTGCACCCAGCCACCCTCGTGCGCCATAACCTGCGCTGCAGCGCCGGCGCTGCGGATGAGCTGACCGCCTTTACCCGGAAACAACTCCACGTTATGCACGAAGGCGCCCACCGGAATATGTTTAAGCTGTGCCCTGTTGCCGGGCCGAAGCGGCGTTTGGGGAGCGGTCAAAACAGTATCTCCCACCCGCATGTCCTGAGCTGCCAAAAGGTAGCGCTGCTCGCCGTCAACGTAGACGACGCGAACGATGAAGGCAGTCCGGTTCGGATCGTACTCAATAGAAACAACTCGGCCGGGGATGCCAATTTTATTCTGCCGGAAGTCCACGCGGCGGTACCGCTGTTTTGCTCCGCCGCCCTTGTGCCGCACAGTAATGCCAATACCGCGCGCCCGGCCAGAGCGCCTGGCCCGGCCGAAGGTGAGACGCTTCAACGGCCTCGAGCCGGATAGGGCCGCATAGTCGACTGACGTCATCTGGCGCCTAGCCGGACTGGTTGGACGATACTGTTTCATGCGCGTACCAATTCGAGCTTTTGCCCCTTGGCTATAGTAACGATCGCTTTGCGAAACCCCGGCCGCCACCCCTGAACGCGCCCCCGCCGGCGGACCTTGCCGGGCACGTTCACCACTCGAACGGCTCTAACGGTAACGCCATACTGCTCCACGACGGCTCTCTTAACCTGACCCTTCGTGGCCTCTGGCCGAATGCGGAAGACATACTCGCCCCTAGCCTCGCCGGCCACCGCCTTTTCGGTCGCCGGTGCTCCCATCAACACCAAAGCAGCCAAAGCACTGCCGCTTGTGCGCGGCGCTCCGGCTACCGACTCGACCGTTCGTGTCTCGCTGACTGGTTTTTTTCGTCTCGAGAAAATAGCCATACCCATTACTTCTTATTTATGGTTTTAGCTTTTGCGCTTTTGGCGCCGTACGTGACGGCCAGAGTTTCGATGCTCTGACGCGGCACCACAACTGCGGCAAACCGAAGCAAATCCACGACATTAAGTGAACCGACCCCAATGGCTTTGGTCTTGGGCAAGTTCCGAACTGCCCGGATCACCTCGTGCGCTCCTGTGGGCACGACCACGAGCCGGCTTGACCCCGCCGGAAGACTCGCAAAAAACCGCCCGTAGGCCTTCGTTTTTGACTCTGCCGGGAAACCCTCCACGACAAAAAACTTTTCGTCAGCGACCTTGGCCGAAAGCACTTGGCGCAGCGCAGCTTGGCGCATCTTTTTGGGAAGTGCTTTGTAATACTTACGCTCTTTGGTCGGGCCAAACGTGATCCCACCGCCTCGCCACAGCGGCGATCTAATGGAGCCGTGTCTGGCTCGACCAGTCCCTTTCTGACGCCAGGGTTTATGGCCCCCGCCGCGAACCTCGCTGCGATCTTTAGTGTGCGCTATCACGCGCCGGCGGTTGGCCAGTTGAACAGTCAGAGCTTGATGGACCAAATCGCGGTTCACTTCTAACCCGAAAATATCGGCCGGCAGCTCAACCGTATCGACCTTCTTACCTTCCAAATTATACACCGCGGTCTCCATGGGCCTCAGGCGCGAATTTCAAGCAGTGTGCCCCGGCTGCCTGGCACCGCTCCTCTCAAGTAAAGCAGATGCTGATTGAGATCAACTTTTATCACTTCAAGATTTTTCACCGTCACCCGTCCAAAGCCCATCCGCCCGGCCATGCGCATCCCCTTGAGCACTTTCTGGGGCGTGGTTGCGCCGATTGAACCAGGTGCTCGATGCCCGTGCTTCTGGCCGTGCGTCTTGGGCCCGCCGCCAAAGCCGTGGCGCTTGACCACTCCTTGAAACCCTTTGCCCTTGGAAACCCCGGAAACGCGCACCCGTTCGCCGGGCGAAAATATCGACACATCGATCTTCGCTCCCCGCTCGGGCCGAATCTCTCCTTCTCCTACTTGAAACTCCCGCAGCCACCGAAACCTGCCGAGGTCCTTGAAAAAACCTGCTTGGGGTTTGTTGAGACGCTTGGCCTGACCGAAAGCCAGCGCTACTGTCCGTCCGGTAACGGCACTGACCACTGCGGGTTCGGCTTCAATAACCGTAACCGGCACGACTTCGCCGTCCACGGCAAAAAGCTGCGTCATCTCTTTTTTTGTGCCGAGAAGCATTTTCATACCGTTTTGACAACACAAAACCGGGCGCGGGCCCGGCACTAAACAGGCACGAGGTTCAGGTGTCGAATTGATAGTGCAGGGCTCTGCACCGCACCGGGATCTCGCATGAGTCCCGAACTCTCCCGCGGAGGGGATTAAAGCTCTCCGCACCAGAATTCGAAACTCAAACCATCACGACATCTTAATCTCCACGTCAACTCCGGCCGGCAGCGTCAGGTTGGTCAAGGCGTCAATGGCTTTCGGTGTCGGATTGATGATATCAATCAAGCGTTTGTGCACCCGCATCTCATACTGCTCGCGCGAGTCCTTGTGCACAAAGGGCGAACGGTTAACCGTGTACCGATGCATCTCGGTGGGCAAAGGAATTGGCCCCAACACCTCGGCACCTTGACGCTGGGCGGTCTCGACGATCTGCCGGGCTGATACGTCAATGATCTTGTGGTCGTAGGCCCGAATCTTGATGCGAATGCGCGTCTGGGCTGGAGGAGATTTAGTTACCATGAATGAACGTAAACCAGAGAACTTTAGTCGCGCTCAAGGCGCGGCAGCATGCCGAGTTACTTGATCACTTTCGTCACCACGCCTGCACCCACGGTCTTGCCTCCTTCCCGAATCGCAAAACGCTGCTTTTCTTCAAGGGCGATGGGGGCGATGAGCTTGACGCTCACGTTCACCGTGTCTCCCGGCATCACCATCTCGGTCCCCTGCGGCAGCGTAACCTCGCCCGTGACATCGGTCGTCCGGAAGTAAAATTGGGGCTTGTAGCCGGGGAAAAATGGCGTGTGCCGACCACCTTCTTCTTTGGTTAACACGTACACCTCGGCCTCGAAATCCGTATGCGGCGTCACAGTGCCGGGTTTCGCAATGACTTGGCCACGCTCAACGTCCTCTTTCTTGGTGCCGCGCAAGAGCACGCCGGCGTTGTCGCCCGCGATGGCTTCATCGAGGGATTTATTGAACATTTCAATGCCGGTTACGACGGTCTTTACGGTCGGCCGAAGCCCCACGATTTCGACTTCTTCGTTGACCTTGACCGCGCCGCGCTCCACCTTGCCGGTTACAACCGTGCCCCGGCCTTCAATCGAGAAGATGTCTTCGATGGGCATAAGGAAGGGCCTCGCTGTTTCGCGCTGCGGTTCCGGAATGTACTCATCGAGAGCATTCACCAACTCCATGATCGGTTTTGCCTCGGGACTGTCGGCGCTGGTCGCCTGCAGGGCCTTGAGCGCCGACCCCCGGATGACCGGGGTCTTATCGCCGTCGTAGTTATACTTCTTGAGGAGCTCACGCACCTCGGCCTCCACGAGATCAATGAGCTCCGGATCGTCAACTTGATCCACCTTGTTAAGAAAAACCACGATCGACGGCACCCCGACCTGACGAGCCAAAAGAATGTGCTCTCGCGTCTGCGGCATGGGACCGTCATAAGCGGAAACCACCAAGATGGCACCGTCCATCTGGGCGGCACCAGTAATCATGTTCTTGATGTAGTCCGCGTGCCCGGGCGCGTCAATGTGGGCGTAGTGACGTTTGGCGGTTTCGTATTCGACGTGCGCAAGGGCAATGGTGATGCCCCGCGCCTTCTCTTCAGGCGCGGAATCAATTTGATCCACCGATTTATCTTGGGCTCGCAAACCAGCACTGCGCAGCACCTTCAAAATAGCGGCGGTCAGTGTGGTCTTGCCGTGGTCAACGTGCCCAATGGTGCCCACGTTGACGTGCGGTTTGGTTCGTTCAAATTTCTCGGCCATGAAAGAAAATCCTTAAAGGGTTAAGTGGTTTTAAGTGGTCTTTGGCAGACAGCCGTGAGTATTCTAGAAGAACTCTCAACGAGAGTCAAGGGAGCTACGCTCAAACGGCAAATCTTCCAGCTCCAGAGAAACGAGGGGGGCGCTACCTTCTTCTGGCAACTCAACTTTTGGTTCGCGCTCCCGCTCCCGCCCCTTAAAGACTTCGATGTCGCGGTTGATGCGCTCCCGAAGTTCTTCGTCCGAAAGCTGATCCGAATTCGCCGGGCCTGGCCTCGCCCCAAAGTATTCCTCAACGGTCGTCAGCACGTACTTCGGCCTCCCGTCTTCAACGATTAGGCACCGCCCGTCCCAACGCTTGAGTAACTCTTTAAGCGTATTCCAATCCATAAGCATCCGCCGCTACAGCCGGCCGGCGATAATCTCGGCTGCGACATTGGCCGGCACCTCGGCGTAGTAATCGAACTCCATGGCATACGAAGCCCGGCCCTCGGTCATGGACCGAAGCTTCGTGGAGTAGCCGAACATCTCAGCCAGTGGAACTTTAGCCGAAATCACCTTCACGCTCCCCCGCTCGCCAATGCCTTCAATGTGAGCGCGCTTCGAATTGAGATCGCCGGTGACGTCACCCATGAACTGTTCAGGTGTTATCGCTTCCACCTTCATCACTGGTTCTAGCAACACGGGATCTGCGCGCTTGGTTGCGCCCTGGAGCGCAATGGAGCCGGCAATCTTAAAGGCCGCCTCGGATGAGTCCACCTCGTGATACGACCCATCGTACAGGGTAATTTGGAGATCTTGCAAGGGGTAACCGGCGAGCACGCCCTTCTCGACGGCCTCGATGACGCCTTTCTCAACCGCGGGGATGAACTCGTTGGGAATAACACCGCCTCTAATTTTATTGACGAACTCCACACCCTTACCCCGCTCCAAGGGTTCAACCCGGAGCCACACATGCCCGTATTGACCTCGCCCGCCTGATTGCCGGATATATTTCCCTTCGGCTTCCGCCGCCTTACGGATCGTCTCTTTATAGGCCACTTGGGGCCGGCCCACGTTCGCCGCCACTCCAAACTCCCGCTTCATCCGATCAACAATAATTTCCAAATGCAACTCCCCCATGCCGGAGATGATAGTATCGTTCGTATCGGGATCAGTCCGCACCCGAAAAGTCGGGTCTTCCTGAACGAGGCGGCGCAGCGACAAACCCATTTTTTCCTGATCAGCTTTGGTTTTCGGTTCAATTCTGAGCGACATGACCGGTTCTGGGAAGCTTGGCTTTTCGAGCACTATAGGATGATCCGGGTCGGTCAAGGTGTCGCCCGTGGTCGTATTTTTGAGTCCCACGGCCGCCCCGATACCACCGGCACCAATGGACATAACCTCTTCCCGTTCGTTCGCGTGCATGCGCAAGATCCGACCAATCCGCTCTTTATCACCGGTTGAAGCGTTAAGCACATAAGAGCCGCGCTCAAGTTTCCCTGAGTAAACGCGGAAATAAGTGAGCTGCCCCACGTAGGGATCCGAAGCAATCTTGAAGGCCAAGGCGCTAAAGGGCTCTGTCTCCAGGGCTCGCCTCGACTCTTCTTGGCCGGTCTTTGGGTTCGTGCCCGTGACCGCGGGGCGCTCTACGGGACTGGGCAAGTAGTCAATAACGCCATCAAGGATGAGCTGCACGCCTTTGTTTTTTAGCGCCGAGCCGCAAAATACGGGCACGAGTTTAGCGGCGATGGTGGCCCGGCGCAAGCCGGCCCGAAGTTCGTCCACGGCGAGTGACTTACCTGCCAGATATTTCTCGACCAGCTCGTCGTCTGCGCCCGCGATCTGCTCAATTACGGCCTCCCGCCACCGCTCCATGTCGGCCACGTACTCGGCCGGTACTTCCTCTTGAACCACACGCTCACCGTGAGCACCCTCAAAGCGCAGTGCTTTACGCCTCAGCAAATCCACCACTCCGCTGAAGCGCTCTTCTTCGCCCATGGGAATGGTCAGCGCGACCGCATTCGGCGTAAGCCGTTCCCGGATCGAGTTGAAACTTCGCTCAAAAGAAGCACCGGTCCGATCGAGCTTGTTAATAAAGCAGATGCGCGGGACTGAATACTTATCGGCCTGACGCCAGACGGTCTCGGACTGCGGTTCAACCCCGGCCACACCGTCAAACACCACCACCCCGCCGTCGAGCACGCGCAGACTGCGCTCGACCTCGACGGTGAAATCCACGTGCCCGGGGGTATCGATGATATTGATGTGATGTTCGTGCTGATCACGAACTGCGCGCTCATCTTCACCCTCGGCAAGTTGCCACGTTGACGTCCAGAAGCACGTGGTTGCGGCCGCGGTAATGGTAATGCCCCGCTCGCGCTCTTGTTCCATCCAGTCCATGATGGCCGCCCCCTCGTGCACCTCGCCAATTTTATGCGAGATGCCGGTGTAAAACAAAATGCGCTCGGTCACCGTGGTCTTGCCGGCGTCGATGTGGGCGATAATGCCGATGTCGCGAGTTTTTTCGATGGGGTACTCTCGCATTGAGGAAAATAAAAAAGCCCCGCGCAGCGTGTCGCCCGCCCTACCACCCAAAGTGGGCGAAGGCGCGATTCGCTTCAGCCATGCGGTGGGTATCGTTTTTCTTCTTGACCGCTGCGCCCTCGTTTTTCGCCGCCAGTTCAATTTCTTGAGCCAGTTTCTCGACCATGGATCGCCCCTTCTGACTCCGGGCAGCACCAATGAGCCACCGCAGCGCCAGCGCCAGCCGCCGTTCGCCCCGCACCTCGCGCGGCACCTGATAAGTCGCTCCACCAATGCGCTTCGAGCGCACCTCCACGAGGGGTGAAGCGTTCTCTATGGCGGCCTCGAGTGCCGCGCGAGGCTCGCGTTTGGTGCTCTGGGCGACCCGCTCTAGCGCGCGATAGACGATGGCCCGAGCCACGGCTTTTTTGCCCCCCCACATGAGGGTGTTGATTAACTTGGTAATCAGCGTGGAGCCGTACTTCGGATCAAGCAGAATTTCTCGTTTGACGCTCTTGGTGCGGCGCATGGCGGCGTAAAATAAAACTGAAAACTATTTGGGGTGCTTCGCGCCGTACTTGCTGCGCTGCTGCCTGCGACCTTCAACGCCCGTCGCATCTAAGACGCCTCGCACAATGTGGTAGCGCACCCCCGGCAGATCCTTCACGCGCCCCCCCCGGATGAGCACAATCGAGTGCTCTTGGAGCGTATGCCCGATGCCGGGAATGTACGCCGTAACTTCCATGCCGTTGGTAAGCCGCACGCGCGCCACCTTGCGCAAGGCCGAGTTTGGCTTTTTGGGAGTCATAGTTTTAACTTGAATGCACACCCCGCGCTTCAAGGGCGAAGCGTACCGATAGGGCCGGTTCTTGAGGACGTTAAAACCACGCCAGAGCGCTGGTGATTTTGGTTTGCGGCGCGCTGTGGCTCGCGGCCGACGGATAAGTTGATGAATCGTTGGCATAGCCTAGAAACGGTACTGCTTCAGGAACGTCGTGTCAAACGCTATGAGCCGCCGCCATCGAAGAACGACCCCTGACCGGTAATCGCGGTAAATAAGAAGCCCGCAAGCGGCGGAATAAGAATGGTGGCCACCAACACCGCAAGCAGCAACCCGAAGACCGATCGGTTGAGCAGCCCTTCGGCCGATGGCGGCAGCACGCGAGGCAGTATGCGAGAGCCGTCCAGTGGCGCAATGGGGATAAGGTTAAAGAGAGCGATGAAGATGTTGATGTAGGCCGTGAGCCCCAGCACAAAGATCGTCAAATTCCCCGCCTCGGCCGGGAGACCGAAACCCCGCACAGCAGCTGGCGACAAAAACCGAACGGCCAAGCCCAGGATAACCGCGACGATCAGGTTCGCGGCCGGCCCGGCGGCCGCAACCTTGAGCTCGCCCAAGCGCCCGCGCAGTGCTCGCGGATCAATGGGTACGGGCTTAGCCCAACCGATGAAGACCCGAAATGCCAAAAGCGAAAGCAGCGGCATGAGCACCGTCCCGAAAAAATCAATATGCCGGAACGGATTAAGCGTCAACCTCCCCGCTTCCTTGGCCGTGGTGTCCCCCAGCTGTTCGGCTGTCCATGCATGGGCATACTCGTGCACTATGGCCGAGAAAACAATGATGATATAAATTAGGGCGTACTGTGCAAGGCCAGAAATCACGGTTGCCAAGGACGCGAATATTAGATAGAATTGCGGGGCTTATGGCTCGCGTGTGCACTATCTGCGGCAAGGGCCCGCATATGAGCGTAACGAGAAAGCTGTTACGCGGCAAGTATAACCCGACGGCAAAAACGAGGAAATACCCCAATTTGCAATGGGTGCGTATTGGGGGTGGCAAACGCGTGAAGGCATGCACCCGGTGTATCAAACGGCTGGCGGTGGCAAAATAACTGATGGTTGTCGAACGCTATCGCGCCACCAAACAAAACAGCGGCTCGGAGCTCGGCAGCGCTACGTGACACCCGAAGCCACCGCGTCCCGCCTGAGTAAATGAGCTCTCATTGCTTTAAGAATGTTGCCCAAGGCGCTGGGCTGGACCGGGCACAAACGATTTCGGGGCGTCGTACAATGGTAGTACGCAAGGCTGGGGGTCTTGTGACCGGGGTTCGATTCCCCGCGCCCCGACCAAGTCAGACATTGAGAGTTTTCGGAAGAAGGTACGCGCTCGCTTCGCTCGCGCGCTGGGGGGATTTTATTCTGATTTTCCGCCACAATCCGCCATTCGCCCGACCAATCCCAACCGACTTGTTTGGCAAGCAGGCGGCGGTTCGTTCCAATTTTTTCCACAAACGATTTCACCAAATTGGGCTGCCTTCATTACGAAAGCGCGGGATATATTGATTAGTTGTGCATGGCTACTCATATATTAATGCCCTAGGTGATGTAAGATTATTGAATCATAACGCCGCCTTGACGAAACAAGAGGTATATGCTAGGATTGCTGACAGTATCGGAGATAGTCTCTGATATGCTCTACAGCGAGAGTGTCGCTGTGCAACAGCACCTTGAATCCAAAAACGAGAGGAGGTAAAACCCCATGAGGGCCGTGACGCGCGAGCAAGCCCACTGCCAATGCACGAGAAAAGAAAGGGAAAGGGGCAGTTGCAAAGAAAACCGGAGGGTCAAGTTTCTAGATGGCAGTTCGCTTCCGTCCATTCCCTACCTCGGAGAGAGTGACTACCATCGAGGGGAATGGCCCAAGAACGAACGCTGTAGTGATTGCCGTTGTTTGCCGGGACGATTTCATCATCCCGGTTGCGACATGGAAATATGTCCGCGTTGCAAGGGGCAAGCAATCAGATGCCCCTGCCTCAACGACTGGAAGGCGCAAAAGAGACAGGAAAAACAAGCGAAGAAGAAGTCGGAGAAAGAGGCAAGAGCGACACTCGGGCAGTTGAAACGCGAGCGGCGCGAACGAAAGCGTCAGATTCTCAAACAAGACGCCGAACATCGCCGCCTGCACAAAGACGGTTACACCTTTCTCTGTAACGGTGGTCCTGCGCCGGTAGACTTCAGCGAGGACTTCGTTCAAGAAGCTCTCGTCAAGAAGTGCGTTCGGCATGATAACGTTGCGCAGTGTTCTACGACCTATGACGGCGACGGGAAACTTATCCCAGGCGAGATATCGCTGTGGGCGAAGGTCCCAAGAGTGGTCGCTCGAAAGTCCGAGAAGACTTTCGAATTCAAGAGAGTAGGGCCAGGCACGAAACGCGCCCGCTGGACCGTCTGGTACGAGGGACACACGAAGATCAAGGGATACGGGTTGACCAAGGAGGACGCGATCTACGACTTGGAAACCCGCCACAACCATGTACGGCTCAAAAAGCTGTACCCGGACTAGCCACCCCGAAGTTCGTTCGCGCCCGCCATGTCTTCGGATCTGGCGGGCTTCTTTTTATCCTGATAGTATTCAATTAAAGTTCGCGCGACTTTCCAAAGCGAGGGCGGGGCGGGAATTCATGTTCCCCCACACCCCTTTTTCTTCCCGCCCCGTCCGAGCGTTAAGTTTTTGGTTCCTGCCGCGCCGCCCTCCGTCGCCAAGGCTTTGGCGGGCAGGCAAAGTAGGTTCGTACTGCGTTCAGTAATTGCGACCAATTGAAACAAGTCGTCATCAACGACATCCTTATCGCGTACGACGCACTCCGGCACCCTGCACCGCAGCCGGAGACATTCGTCTTGCTGCACGGCTGGCGATCGCGCAAGGAAGTTTGGCGGGTGGTTGCCGAGCAACTATTCAGCCACGGGGACGTCTACGCCCTTGATCTGCCGGGCTTTGGAAACTCTGAAATCCCGGGCCGCGCGCTTACGGTTAGCGACTACGCTGACCTCGTGGCCGATTTTATACAGAAGTGCGAACTGAAGGCGCCGACCGTGATTGGCCACTCATTCGGCGGTCGGGTAACGATTGCGCTTGCTTCGATCCACCCGGAAAGTATCGGGAAGATTGTGCTGGTTGACAGCGCTGGCTTTATCAACGCTTCAGCAAAACGCCGCATTGCGAAGGCCGCAGCCAGACTGCTCCGCCCCTTGTTCCGACCTACCTTTATGGCTTCCCTCCGACAAAAAATCTATGAGCTCATAGGCGCAGAAGATTACGTCGCCACCCCCTGGCTGCGGCAGACATTCACGAACATTATCAACGAAGACTTGAGCGAACACCTGCGCGCCATTACGGCGCCAACGCTCCTCCTGTGGGGCAAAGACGACCGGGAAACTCCGCTCTCGTTCGCTACTCGTATGCGCGCCCTTATCGCCCGTTCGCGCCTCGTCGTTCTCGAAGGCGCGGGGCACTTCAGCTTTGCCGATCAGCCGAAAGCGTTCGTCGAGGCGGTACAAACATTCCTACGAGAAACGCCATGAACCTGCCCGCCGTCTGGGACTACCAGCTCTACCTCCTGCAGCTCGAGCAGTATGAACTTGCGCGCTACTGGAAACTGCTCCGCCTCAAGGGATTATTTCCTCCAAAGTCTGGCCTGCGTAAGTCTCTGCATTGGACACTCAAGGCGCGCGTCATCTGGCTTCTTGCGTGCACCATACACCTGGCCATCCTCGTTTTCGCGCTCGAGCGTCTCTCCCGCTTGGACTACGCGCTCGGGTTTGCGGCTCTCGGCGTATGGGTATTGCTGGCGTCCGCCGGCCCGTGCCTCCTCTATACACTCTCGACCGCGTTGCTATTGCCGGCAGACTTTTTCGTAAAACGCCGGATCATCGCTGCCGCTCGCAGGAAGATGCATAGGCTCAAAAACATCATGGTTGTCGCCATCGCCGGCAGCTACGGCAAAACGACCATGAAACGCGTGTTGCAGGCGGTCTTGTCCGCACAGCTCCCAGTCGCCGCAACACCAGAGAGCGTGAACACCCCACTCGGCATTGCGCGCTTTATCTTGCAGGAAGTCAGCCCTGATACCACAGTACTTATCCTTGAGCTCGGAGAGCACTACCGGGGAGACGTAGCGCACTTGTGCACCATCGCCGAGCCGAATACCGTCATCATTACCGGCATCAACGAAGCGCACCTGGAGCGCATGGGTGATGTAGCCACCGTGGCCGCGACCGTCTTTGAAGCGGTCGAACACGCGAAGCCGAAAGCACTCGTGGTGCTCAACGCCGACGATGAAAACGTGCGCGCGCATTGCAACCAGATTGTGATACCCCCAGATCGCCTTGCATTCTTTAGCGCCGCAAACCATCCCCTGTGCCGTTACCGGATACAGAACGAAGAGTTCCTTGAAGACGGATCGGGCATCCGGGGCACCCTGACGTTTCCCGAGGAGGACGCGTGCGCCGCTATACATTTTCACATCCCGCTTGTGGGAACCCATGCGCTTGGCACCCTGGTGGCCGCGTGTCTGGTGGCCAGGCATTTGGGGCTAAACCGAACAGAAATCCAAATCGGTATAAGCCAGATTCGTCCCGTGGAACATCGCCTGCAGGTCTTGAAAGGCACAGACAACATCCTGATCATTGACGACAGCTACTCTGGAAATCCTGCGGGCGTGCAAGAAGCCATCGGCGCCCTGAGTCGGTTTCGGAGCCGCCGGAAAATCTATCTGACCCCGGGGTTAGCGGAAACGGGATCTCGCGCCGGAACACTCCACCGCGAAATCGGCGCGGCACTCGCGCGCGTGGCCGACGTCGTCATCCTCATCCGCAACAGCGTAACTCCCTTGCTCGCCGAGGGGTTGCGGCAATCTGGCTTTCAGGAACGCCGTATTGTATGGTTTGAGCATGCGGCCGCTGCCCACGCCGCGTTACCCCACATCCTCAAGCCGGGCGATGTGATTCTGTTCCAGAACGACTGGGGCGACCAATACGTATAACCGGCCGCGGTCCGACGCGATCACAATCACGTATGCGCAGTAACCCAACTCGGAAGACAATCGGCGTATTTTTCGGAAGCCGGAGTGCTGAGCACGACGTCTCCATCATTACGGCTCAACTCATCATGGCGGGCTTGCGCGCGCTCGGCTATGCGGTTATGCCCGTCTACCTTACCAAGCAGGGCACGTGGCTGCTCGGAGAAGAACTGGGGGAACTAAACTGGTTTACCGATCCCGGAAGAACGGCCAGCCGGGACAAAAAGTATCAGCGGTACTCCTTGGACCTCGAGGCATCGCGGGGAAAGTTAGTCTTTAGGGAAAAAGGCTGGAACAGAAAGACCGTAACCATTGACCTTGCTTTCCCCGCGTTCCACGGAACCTTCGGCGAAGACGGCACGATCCAAGGACTTTTTGAACTGTTCGGGGTTCCCTATGTCGGCTGCGGCGTACCCGCTTCAGCCGTCGCCATGGACAAAGCCCTCACGAAACAACTGTGCCAAGTCCATAACATTCCCACTACCCCTTTCATATCCTTCTCGCGCCACGCCTGGGAAACGGACAAGGCGGCCGTCCTCGCGCGGGTACAGAGTGAACTGCGCTGGCCAGTATTCGTAAAGCCGGTACACCTCGGATCATCAATCGGCATTGCCAAGGTGAAAGAGCGAAACGGAAACGATCTCGAGTTTCGCATCGAGGTCGCACTCCACTATGACGATACCGTACTGGCAGAAGAAGCCGTGGAGCATGTTATGGACGTAACGTGCTGTGTAGTGGGCAACGATGAACTGCGGACTTCGGTTCTGCAAGAGTCAACTTTTTCGGCTGACCTCTTTGATTTTGAAACCAAGTATCTGGAAGAAGGGGGCGCGCAATGGGGAAAATCGCGAAGTCGCGTCGTCATCCCGGCCCGCGTAGACGAAGATACTACTCGTGAAATTCAAGAGATGGCCAAGCGCGTCTACCGCGCGATTGGCTGTAGCGCCATCGCGCGGGTAGATTTCCTCTATGATCAAGCCTCGAAGCGCCTGTATGCCAACGAAGTTAACCCGCTGCCCGGCACCCTCTACCACCACCTCTGGAAAGCGAGCGGGCTGGAACTGCCGCAACTGCTGGAAGAATTGCTCAAACTGGCAGTCGAACGCCAAGCGGCGCGGGAGCGCCTCACGTACGCGTTTGCTTCAGACATCTTACGTCAGCCTGCCGCTGCCAAACTAAAACTGGTTAAACCGCAGACGCACGAGCGCAACGCAGAAAACTGACGCGCTCCTTCAACGTGCCCGCGGATAAAATCAGTTCGACCCGACCGACAGCCTCAGTGATTTTGAACTAAAAAGTCCCCTGGTGGGGGCTTCTTTAGTGGCTTTGCAAGTTGGAGTGTAGAAATTGGCACAGCTCCAGGTGGGTGCCCGCAGTCTTGGCCCACGGGCCAAGAATCATATGAGGCTCCCCGGAAAAACAATTTGACCCAAAATCATACAATGTGCTGGTGCCCGCCAGAGGCGGGTGGCACGCCTGCAAAGCCACGTATAGTATAGACGACCTGAGCGTAAAAAGGAAACGCCCGACCAGAACAGTCGGGGCGCACCATAGGCCGGCGAGAAGAATCCTGTCTCCTTTCTCCTGCCGGAGAAGTTTTACGATAAAAGGAACAAGGGTGGGGTCGGGAGGGTTTGAACCTCCATCTTCCGCAGGATCGCTGCGGAGCTCTCACCAATTGAGCTACGTCCCCACCGTGAAAAGCGAAGCGGAGTCCGCCGAAGCATGCCGGCCCTCCTTCGCCGAGGCCCCGGAGGATCCACCTCCGCATGACTGAAAGAACTCGTAACGCATACCGGGCGGAGGCGGAAACAACCAAGCCTTCCCGTTCGGGAAGGCTTGTCCTGTAACGCTATCTGTAAACTTGCTTCAGGCGTCTGCCTTCCCTGCAGATTTCAGAATGACCGCAAGCGTAATAACCAAGGCTTGGAACGCCTGGCGATGCGCCATCAATTCTGAAATCAAGAAGGCCATAAATCAGCTTACTCCAAAGATATCTCTTCAGTTCAGGCCACGTCAAGGCGGTTATCAACACTGTAAAAATGACAACGGGAAGCCGCCTGCGGCTTCCCGTTTTCTGGCCTACGCGATCACCCCCCCCTAACTTTCGTGAGCAGTTGCCTAAGCTCCTGACGCCTAGCCACCGACCTCCGTCTTTCTTGCCTGGTGGGAACAAAGACAAGATGCTTACCTCCGTGTCCTACATACCGAGTTTCAAGGCCAAAGCGCCTGTGGATAATGCCCGGGATGATACGCTCGGCATCCTCGCGGTTTTCGGCTATAAGGTACATGCGGCCCCTCCCCCGTACTCGCCTCGCGGGGGCACGCGGATGAACTTCCCGCTGACGATCCGCCACTCCTCCCCGCAGGTACAGTACGCTGCGAGTATGCGGCCGGTGCCCACAAAAGCAAACCCAGCCGGCCGACGCGACTGAACCGACAATTCTCCATTGCAAGCGGGACATTGGTAAAAAGGAACGCTCCCATTTACGCTCATAGCGCACCTCCTCCCGTTGCGGGTTAGCCCACAACATCAAACCCGCCGGACCGAGCGGTTCGGCGGGCTGTTTTGGCGAAGGAGAAACTTACGAACGCACAACAACCAACCTAACCGCCTCCAGACGGCTAAACTGAAACGAGAAGCACCAGTTGATTGTCATTAGCCCTAAAGATATTCAAGCCGCAACCAGCTGTCAACCGACGAATGTCCACAGCTCAACCAAGGGTTAAAAACGAACGTCCCGCCATGGGAATACGGCGGGCAAACGCGGAATTGAGCCCTCGGCCATCCGCCGCTTGATAAAAAGAAAGAACAGCGCCCCTAAAACATAATATCCTCTTCGGCGCGTTTATAATCGTAAACTTCTTCTGGCGCAAACCAGTGCTCAATTTCATGCGCTGCTTCCTCGGGCGTGCCGGAGGCATGAACAATGTTACGCAACGCCCGCTGGTGGCGGTTGGCAAGCAAGGGGGAATCAATGGAATAATCCCCCCGAATCGTGCCCATCTCGGCGTAGGCCGGGATAGTTTTGCCCACAAGCTTGCGGACCATGTCGATCGCATGAATCCCTTCGACGATCATCTTGATCACCGGGCCGGAAGACATGAATTCCACCAACCATTGGCGGACACGCAATCCGATTTTGTGCGGATCAACAGTGCCATACTCGGCTTTGATGTCAGTCTCCGGCTCATATTGCGTATACGTCCGCAAGGTGTTCTCGCCCAAATTGATGATGTAGTCGCGATCTCTCGAATAGTGGCCGTCCATCTGCTGTTTGGTCGCCCAAATCATGTTGAGCGCGATAACTTTGAGACCCCGCTGCTCAATGCGCCGGATGATCTCACCGGTGAGGCCGCGCTTGACCCCATCGGGCTTGATGATGACCACCGTACGCTCTTGCTGGACCGATTGCTTTTTTGTGCGCTGTCGGGGACGCATAATGAAGCTCCGCGGGCTTACGCCTGCGGTATCCTCGGCGGAATCAGCCGCAGCATTCCGAAGGTATGCCCTTTGATATTTACTCATGATATCCGCCCCGCATTCATCCGTGGGTTCACGCCCGCGGTTTTCTGCGAAGGCGGATAAAAACCTGCCTAGCCTTAACCCCTCCCTTATAGCATGCTACTCGCCGGCGAGGCAACTAAACGTAACCCCTACCGTTCGGTTTGCACGACCAACATTTCCCCATTGGTAGCAATACTCACATCGCCTCGCTCGTCCGTACGGTATGCCTTTGCTTGGACATTAGCGATTCGTTCGAGCGCCTCGGGGGTCGGGTGGCCGTATGGGTTCTTCGCGCCCACCGAAACCGCGGCTATTTGGGGATGGACCGCGTTGAGGAACGGGGCCGAACTCGAATACTTTGACCCATGATGGCCAATCTTGATCACGTCGGACTCAAGATTAAAACCGCCAGAGACCAACCGCCCCTCAACTACGCTCGTTACGTCGGCCGTAAACAGGTACTCGGTGTGGCCGAAGATGAGACGGTTTACGATCCCGTAATCGTTCGTTTTATCGATGGTCTCGCCGGCCACTGATGTTTCAGGATTCAACACTGCCATCACCGCGCCATCGCCAAAATCCATAAGCTGGCCCGCCTGCGCGAATTTGACGGGGATGCGACTGGCCGCGACCGCCCGATCGAATGCCGCGGCTTCCGGAACCGAACGCCTGATGCCGGTTTCAAGCACCGCGGCGACACGGTATTGCTGAAGCACGTCCGTAAGACCTCCCAAGTGATCCGCGTCGGGATGGGTCGAGATGACAAGATCAAGATCTCGATCCCAGAACCCGAGCGCAGCCGAAAGCTTCGCGAGGATCCGGTTTGACGGACCGCCGTCAATGAGCACCTGCCGGCCCGAGGGCGTCTCAACGAAGATCGCATCGCCTTGGCCCACGTCGAAAAACGTTACCCGAAGCTGCCCCGGCTCTGCCGCAGCACCAAGCGCCGTCCAGATTGCGGCGTTGCCGAGCGCGAGGGAGCCTACAAAAATGGCGAGCCGGTACGCTATCAGCCATTCACGCCAGTTCATGAACTTGTTGAGCGTACGGAAATACCGGACGCGGTGAGAGCCGCCACACGACGAATACCAAGGCCGCGTAGCTGACCAGAATCACCGGGGTGGGGATCGGTGCCGGTATACTTGCGAACGGCACCCGTGCAAGCACAGCGGTCAAAACAATCTCATATTGCACCAGGAGCCACGCCGGGAATGACGCCGCGACTCCGGCCGCAGACAAAACCAAACCAACCATGCCCGCCGCAAACGCCGCCGCCATCGTATACGGAACGAGCGGCACGACGAGAAGATTCGCGATGGGCGCGATGACCGAAACTTGACCGAACGTGCTTGCGGTCAGGGGCAACACGGCGGCTTGCGCCGCCAGCGTCATCACGACCGTCTCGCGCAGCCCCAACCACGTCGGCACCCACCCAAACGCCGGTGCGATGAGGGGCCCCAAGAAGATAAGACCGAGCGTCGCCAGAAACGAAAGCTGAAACCCCACGTCCCAACGCAAGAGGAGCGGGTTCACCGCGAGCATAACGAGCCCGGCAAAGACGACGGCGTTCATGGTCCGATAGCGCCTGCCGGCGCGCGTGGCCAGATGCGCAAGCACCCCCATAGTCGCCGCCCGCACGACCGACGCGGTCGCGCCCGCAATGAACACGAATGCAATGATACTGACCGCAGTAGCCCAGAACTGCCAGCGCCCCGACACCGAAAACCAGCGCAAGAGATAACCCAACGCCACGATGACGATCGTAAAGTTGAACCCGGAGATCGCAATGATGTGCGTGAGCCCGGTGCGCCGGAAGGCTGCCAAGAGTTCATCCGGGAGCGACGCCCGTTCACCCACGAGGAGAGCACCCGCGAGCGAGCCGTGCGGAGATGGCAGTACGGCATGGAGCGCGCGCAGGAACTCGCCGCGTACGGCAAACAGTAATGCAAGGACGGGATTCCCCCTGCCCGAACCGACCCGCATCGTCTTTGGATACAGTATCGTGCCCGCAATCCCCTCTTTGGCAAGATAACTCCGGTAGTCAAAGCCGCTTATGATACCGGGAATCTGGGCGCGGCCGGTCAGTTCAAGCACGTCGCCGTAGCGGTGCGCTTGTTGACGGCGGACAGTGGCGAGCAGCTTCACCCCTCTCGCCTCGGGAGGCGACTCAACCGAAACCGTAAGCTGCGTGCGATTCGGGAACTCGGCCGGCGGCTCTACAACGACCGCTGTGAACGTGGCGGTTTTTCCGACAAACGGCGCCAGGACTTTCGGATCGGTGCGCGCGGAATAGGCCGTGCTGTAGCGCCACATACCGAACGCGACCACCATGACGAGGAACCCGATAAGTCGCGCCCGGGGCCGATACCATCCGACGGTTACCGCCAGTCCTCCCAAAATAAAAACAGCTGCCGCGAACGTGAACGGCAGGCCAACGAGCGAAGCTGCAGAAACTCCGACAACAAACGCGAGACACAACGCCAGAAAAATGCGCGACTTCGTCATGCCTATCTAGCTCATCTGAACGATTCACCCATTCTAATATACTAGTATACTAGAATGCTCCCCAGTGCGGATATGCTAAAACGCTCACTCAAAACTCAATGCCCCGGCGCGCGAGAAGGCCACTTCGATAGTAGTGCTTGACCTCGCGCACCTCGGAGACGAGATCAGCGATTGCAATAAGCTGCTTGGGCGCGTCGCGGCCAGTTACGATAATCTCGCGATTCTTTTTCACCCTTTTTAGAAACCGCACCACCTCGCCAACCGCCAAGAGTTTAAGCGCGAGCGCGTTGTTGAGTTCGTCAAAAATTACGATGTCTGCCTCTCGTTTTTGGAGCGCACGCTTGCCGCGTCGCCACGTCTCTTGTGCGGCTCTTCGATGAACTGAGCGCGGCAGCTTATCTCCCAAAATCCCCACAAACCCCTTGCCGCCTTTAATAATTCGAAATTTATCGCCAAAAACTTTCACCGCTTCATCCTCGCCAGACTTCCACGGCCCCTTGATAAACTGGAACATCAAAACCGCCCTCCCCTCACCGACCGCCCGCAACGCTTGCCCCAAGGCCGCGGTGGTTTTGCCTTTGCCGTGGCCGGTGAAAAGGTAGATCATCGAATCTCAAACGGTGCGGAGTAGAAAGCATCTCGAGGTTCTGAAGTACGAAAGATGGTGCGGTAAGTACCCCTTACAGCATCGGGAGCTGGTTTTTTGCCAACGCAACTGTATGTTCCCGAAACATCGCTCAGGTACGTCCCGTTAAATAAAAGCTCGGTATCAAGTTTGTCTACTACCATTTCACCCGGCTTGAGTTCCCGACTGGGAACAATAGTGAGAAGGTTTGGGAGACACGAACGCACTTGATGCCATGTACCAGTAGTTTCCTGCCATCGTTCCACCCAACTCGAAAAAGGCGGCTTCAGTCTCGCGCTCGAACGACCACCATAGAGGAATAATTTTGAAGTGCTATTCGTGATAGTAATCTTTACGCTATCTCCGCGGGCATAGCTTGGTTTATCTACGTCCACGCGTATCTCCCTTGCGGTCGGCTCAATGAATTTGAAGGTGGAGAGAATTTGATTGGGTTCATCAACACCCGGCGGAATATAAAGATCAACCGCATAAACTCCCACTCGATCATCAAAGGGAACATAGATCGATATATGACTCGGATCATAAATGTACTTATCGCTTGCGCGTCCAGCAACAACTATATCCTCTCGGGCAACTTCTTGCGGCATTGCTTCTCTAATCGTTGATAACATCTTGTTTTGTATACTCAAGCCGAAGTACGTTTTTGCAATCCCTGGATTATTGGGGGGATCAAGGATGATTGACTCTGGCGAATACTCCGCCAACCTCCAGTTTGCTGGATAGCTTAATTCAAACCCATACTGCTCATTGCGATAGGTTTTCCACGTCGAGGTGTCTGGTAACGTGGCGGCCTTCCGGGGGATCGGCTCGGTGGCAGCGCGTTCGGTCTCAAGGAACGCACGGTTGGTGTCAAGCAACGCACTCATCGAGAGCTGGGCCGCGATGATCGCGGCCAACCCGAACACCGCCCAGCAGGTGAGTGAGCCATATGTGCCCCAGAGCGAACGGAGGCGTTGCATGGCTTGATTCTACTCCTGCGGTTCACGCGGGGCAACGAATGAGCCGCCGCGCCTCAATGGGGGCGCGGCGGCTCGCTTCTCGATATATCTCTTGCTCGCAAAAGTTGCTTTTCCCCTCGGCTCGAAGCGTAACGGATCTACTGGTCTTAGGATTGCAGAGCTTGTCCCGAGCGCAGCGAGGGATCTCGCTCCTCGCACTAACGTTACGAGCACCCGCCCGATGCCTCCCCACACTGCAAACACGTCTTGCATGAACCCGTCTGGATCATCATACCCCCGCACAACCGACAAAGCGTGTCGGCATAGGTAACGCCCGCGGGCATAACGAGCGACGGGGCGCTCGGCAAAACTTTCGCCAACCGCACGCCAAGCGGCACGCCGACGGCTTCAGCCTTTGGTTCGGCGGAGTACGCCTCACTCTCGCTGCCATTGCCGTTACTCTTGGACGCCATGCCCAGCTCTTCTTGGTCTTCCTTGGCGAGAAACCGCAAGGCAAGATACCGGAAAATGTAATCAGTGATGGAGGTGGCGATGCGGATGTCCAAGTTTTCGGTAACGCCAGAGGGCTCGTAGCGACCATAGACAAACTTACGCGCAAGCTCCTTCAAAGGCACGCCGTACTGCAACGCCATGGAGACCGTAATGGCAAAAGAACCCAAGAGCCCCGCGAGCGCGCCGCCATGCTTGGAGATCTGAATGAAAATCTCGGCCGGCGCGCCGTCTTCGTACATGCTGTACGTCAGATACCCTTTGTGCCCCGCAATCACGAACCGGTGCGTCTCGGACTTGCGCGTGGGCGGCAGTTTTCGCCGCGTGGGACCCACCCCCAAAACAAGCTGCGTCGCAGGCTTGACGCCGGAGGCGGTCACCAGTGGTTGTGCTGCCTTGGATCCGTCCCGATAGACCGCAAAACACTTGAGCCCCATCTTCCACGCCATGAGGTACGCTTCCATGATCTCGTCGGACGTGGTCTCGGCGGACATATTGAAGGTTTTCGAGAGCGAACCCGAAATGAACGGCTGCGCTGCCGCCACCAGGCGCACATGCCCCTGCCAAGAGATCGCACGCGTGCCGTTCGCAGGCTTGACCGCGCAGTCAAAAACAGCCAAGTGCTCGGCCTTGAGATCAGCCGCGCCCTCGATCGCGCCGGTCTCCTTGATGTGGGCAACGATCCGCTCAATAGCCCCTTCGCCGTACCCCAACCGCCGGAGCGCGGCAGGTACGCTCTGATTGACAAACTTCATCGTGCCCCCGCCCACGAGCTGCTTGGAGGTAACGAGCGCAAAGGCGGGCTCGACACCAGTCGTATCACAATCCATCATCAGGGCAATCGTGCCCGTGGGGGCAATCACCGTAACCTGTGAGTTGCGCACGCCGTGTTCGCGCGAAAGAGTCACCGCCTCGTCCCACGCCTGCTTGGCCGCCACCACCAGGTCTTCATCGTTAATGAGTTCCACCGGCACTCCCGCCAGCGCATCCCGATGTTTTTCAACCACCCTGAGTTGCGGCTCGCGGTTCATCCGGTACCCGTCATAGGGGCCCATGGCCGCGGCTATCTCGGCCGAATACCGATACGCTTCGGCGCACATGAAAGAGGTGATCGCTCCGGCCAACGCGCAGGCTGGCCCCGAGTCATAGGGTAGCCCGAGCGTCATGAGCAGCGCACCCAAGTTGGCGTAGCCTAAACCGAGTTGCCGAAAGGCTTTCGCGTTCTTGGTGATTTCGGGCGTCGGGTAGCTCGAGCCATCCACAATAATGTCTTGAGCCAGAATCATCACTTGGACCGTATGCCGAAACGCTTCCACTGCAAAAGTACCGTCCTCATTCAAAAACTTGATCAGGTTGATCGAAGCCAAGTTGCAGGCGGAATTATCAAGACTCATATACTCACTGCACGGATTCGACGCGGTAATCGGGCCGGTATTGGGGCAGGTGTGCCAATCATTGATGGTGGTGTCAAACTGCATGCCGGGGTCCCCGCATTCCCACGCCGCTTGGGCGACCATTGTGAGCAGATCCCGCGCGCGATACTCGTCTGCCACTTCACCAGTCTGAACGAGTCGCGTCTGCCACCGCCCATCCATCTCAACCGCCTGCATGAAGCTGTCCGGCACGCGCACGGAGTTGTTCGCATTCTGGTACTGAATGGACTTCCACCCTTCGTTGTTGATGTCTGTCATGTCGTAGCCGCCAGCCATTAGCGCCCGCACCTTGCGCTCCTCTTCAGCCTTGCAGCGGATAAATTCAACGATGTCCGGATGCTCAACATTGAGCACCACCATCTTGGCCGCCCGCCGGGTGGCGCCACCCGAGGCAATCATGCCCGCAACCGCGTCGGCCCCGCACATGAATGAGACCGGGCCCGAAGCGTGCCCGCCCTTGGACAGGCCCTCGCGGCTCGAGCGCAAAGTCGAGAGGTTAATGCCCGCACCCGAACCTCCCTTGAAAATCATCCCTTCGGTGCGAATCCAATCGAGAATGGAAGTCATCGTATCTTCCACTTTAAGGATGAAACAAGCCGAGGACTGCGGCCGAGCTTCAATGCCAACATTAAACCAGACGGGGCTGTTGAAAGCGGCCCGCTGCATGACCAAAATGTGACTCAATTCTCCTTCAAAAATGTCGGCGTCCGTATTGGTCGCAAAATACCCTAATTCCTCACCCCAACCGCGGATAGTCTTGGCCACGCGGCCTACCATCTGCCGGACGCTCGTCTCGCGCTCGGGCGTGCCGCGCTTGCCGCGAAAATACTTGGCCGCGGTAATGTTCGCGCTGTTTTGAGACCAGAAGTCCGGAAACTCCAAGCCGGTATCCTCCAACACCGTGCCTTGGCTGTGCACTTTGACGGTACGCCGATCCCACGCCACCTCATCGAATGGGTGACGGCCTTCGTTCGTAAAAAACCGCTTGAGGGCAAGGCCACGGCCCTTCCCTGAAAGAGCTGCAACGTCTGGGGGGCGTTTCGCCTGGATCGCCCCGGGGTGATAAGGAGTCATCGTCAGGTGAAAAATTACACTTGGTGCCTCAATTCTAGCACCGCAAAACCGGGGGTCAAAAAATCGTCGTCTCGGTGTTAAAAGTTCTGCCGCCAAGCCAAAAAGATAGAACCGGCGTAGTGGTTATCCACACGCGGGCTGCGCCAGAAAACAGCGCAGCGCGGCCCGGGGCCGCGCTGCTTATCCAACCCCAAGTCAAAAGTCACTTCATCTTCCGCCGAATGAAAGCGGGAATATCCCACTCTTCATCGCTCACCGAGGTAACTTCGGGCGAAAACTCCCCACCCTGCGCCTGCGCTGAAGCTACGGCGGCCACTGGCACCGGCTTTTTCTCCACTGACTTGACCCCCACGGAAAACGCTTTCGGCTCTTCACGCCGGAAAATGTCAGAGACAGCCTCGGGCCGTTCGACCGACACAGGACTGAAGCCGGTTGCGACCACGGTCACCTTGATCTCACCCTTCTTCATCTTTGAATCTTCCACGGCGCCGAAAATCACCTTGGCGTCCCGGTCAATGGATTCAGTAATCACCTTGGCGGCATCATTGATTTCTGCCATGGTGAGGTCTGCCCCGCCGGTTACGTTAAAAAGCACCCCGCGGGCGCCGTCAATGGAAATATCCAAGAGGGGGGAATTGATGGCCGCCTGTGCCGCCTGCACCGCGCGATCTTCGCCCATGGCCCGGCCCACGCCCATGAGGGCCGAACCGGTGTTTTGCATAATGGTACGCACATCGGCAAAGTCCACGTTGACGATCCCGGGCATCGTGATCAAATCCGAAATCCCCTGCACGCCTTGACGCAGCACCTCGTCGCACACCCAGAAAGCGTTCGTGAGCGTGGTCTTGCGATCAATGATGTGCAGGAGTTTGTCGTTTGAAATCGTGATAATCGCGTCCACCTTCTCACGCAAGGTGTTCCACGCCTCGTCAGCGATGCGCGCGCGCTGCACGCCTTCGAATGAAAACGGTTTCGTGACTACGGCCACCGTCAGCGCCCCCGCATCTTTCGCGACTTCGGCGATGACGGGTGCGGCCCCCGATGCGGTCCCGCCACCTAACCCGGCCACAACAAACACCATGTCTGCTCCTCGCAGCACGTCTTGAATTTCGTCTTTGGTTTCCTCCGCTGCTTGCCGCCCCACGTCGGGTACCATGCCTGCGCCCAAACCCTTCGTAAGGTTTTTACCAATGTGAATTTTGATGGGCGCGTTCGTATGATGCAGCTGCTGGGCGTCAGTATTGATCGCGATGAAGTCAACCCCCTTGATGGCACACTGCATCATGCGGGCAACCGCGTTGTTGCCAGACCCCCCCGGGCCGACCACCTTGATGCGCGCGAATGTCTCAATTTCCGGCTTGATTTGAGGCATAGACGAAAGTTGGCTCTAGCACTTATACAAATGTCCTCCCGGCCCAGTCAAAACTGGTGTGCTCATAGTATAGCCACCGCGAATTTTTTTGCAAGCCCCGTACCACAACGAGGAATGACCGCCTCGGCGGCAGATGGATGAGACAGCTCGGTGCATCGTCCTCGGTATTCTGGGGACACGTCTCCGGGGACGTCTAAGCGTTCAAACTTTCTCGTTGTGGTGCGGGGCAAACCGGCTAGGGAAGAAAGTTTTTAAGGAATCTCCGGAATGCCCCGTAGGCGTTGTTAAATGAAGTGAGCGTCCCCAATCCCAACCGACGGCTAAACCCCCCTTGGAGTCGCGCCTCTTCGCCCCACAGCGTAAGCCCAACCGCAGACGCAAACATAGGGTCATCCACCTGATCCGAAAGTCCGTCGAACTCCGTCGGGAACCCCAATTGCACGGGGAGACGCAGCCGCTTTTTTGCAAGATCCACGAGCCCTGGGATTTTTGCGCCTCCGCCCACCAAGACCGCTCCGGCCGGCAGCTGCCCGTCGCGGCCAATACGCTTCAACTCCTTAACCACCAAATCGAACATCTCGCTCACTCGCGCTTCAATGATTTCGGCCACCATCCGGCGCGGCACCGCAACTCCGCGCTCCAAGGGCGAAAACTGTTCCAATTCAACCAGCTCTTTCTTTGAAAATTCCTCAGGAAAACAAGTGCCGTAACTTATTTTCACCTGCTCGGCCACATCGATGCCGGTCCGCAAGCCGATGGCGATGTCATTGGTGATGTGAGCCGCGCCAACCGGCAAAACGGCAGCGCTCAAGAGCTTCCCCTCCTCGAAGACGCCGCATGAAACCGTCCCGCCGCCGATATCAATGGCGAGCACGCCGAGCTCTTTCTGGCGTTTATGCAACACGGCTTGGGCGGCCGCCAATACGTCCAGGACAAACCCCTCCGGCATGACCTCGGCGTAAGCAAAGGCTTTTTGCATGTTCTTAAGGTAGGGACTGGAGGCGTGAATGAGAAGCGCGTCAACCTCAAGTCTAACTCCTGTCATGCTAATGGGGTCGGGAATCCCGCCCTCGCCATCGACGAAGTACTCTCTGGGGATCACGTGGATTACCTCACGGTTTGAAGGCAGCGAGACCGCCTGTGCGGCAGCGAGCACTCTTCCGACGTCCTCGGTCGAAATCTCGCCGTCGGCACGCGAGACCACAATCACTCCCCGCGAAGGCTGCGAGCCGATGTGGACGCCACCGATGCTCACAAAAGCCTGGGTAACCTTAACTCCGGCCATCCGTTCGGCAATCGCCACAGATTGACGGATGGAACGCCCCGCCTCCTCGGCGTCCACCACCGCTCCACGCCGGAACCCTTGCGAGGGCGCCACCCCAACTCCAATGACCCGCATTTTGCCGCCCGGTTCAGCCGGCTCTGCGGCAATCACGGTCTGGACCGTGGAGGATCCGCAGTCAATGCCCACGATGTGTTGAGGCCGCGCCATGTCTCTGAATCAATAAAAGCTCCATTATGTGCTGCTGGGCGTTCGTCATCGCCTGTGCGGTACGCTTGCTTTTTTCGTGGTCAAAACCGGCGAGGTGCAAGAACCCATGAACGGCAAGACGCACCAGCTCTATTTCCAAAGTCACACCGTGCTCGCGAGCTTGGCGTCTGGCCACGGGCACCGCTATCACGATCTCCCCCGCAATTCTCTCCTGCCGGGGCGTATTGAAGTCGGGTGCCGCAGGAAATGCGAGGACGTCGGTGGGTTTGTCCACGCCCCGCCAGCGCCGGTTGAGCCGCTGCATGCGCGCTTCGCCCACCAACGCCACGCTCACCCGTACCGCCCGAATCTTCCGGCCGCAGTACGCCCGACTCAACCTTAATGCTAACGCCAGCCTTTGGGGCGAAATCCGCGTGCGTGTAAAGTTTAAAATGTCAAAATCAGAAGAGTCTCCCATCGCTTCAGCCCTAAAGGGCGAGCCTCCGAGACCGGACGGTCGGACTAGGTCGGGCTTTAGCCGGAGAGCAACTTCCGAACCAACTCGGCCGCCACGCCCCCGTCGGCCCGCCCGGCAATGCGGGGCCGCAACGCCACCATGACCTTGCCCAAATCTTTGGCTGACGTTGCCGACGTCTCGGTAATAGCTGCCCTTACCAACTGCTCCAGCGCGCCCGCGTCGAGCGGCTCGGGCAGGTAGTGGTAGAGTATGGCGAGTTCAGCCCGTTCCTGCTCAACCAAATCAGCCCGCCCGCCTTTCTCGTAGGCCCCGATTGATTCCTTGCGGCGCTTGGCCTCACGGGCGACAACGTCTAGCACCCCTCCCTCCTCGAGGCCGGACTGCTGCTTCCCTTTGGCGATTTCCTCGTTGTGCACCGCAGCGGCCAAAAGCCGCAACACCGAAACTACGGCTTTGTCCTGACGCCGGAGCGCAGCCTCAAGGTCTTTCTGGATCCGATCTTTAAGGTTCATCGCCGTAAAGGTCCCGCGGTCTCTTCAGTCAGTAACCCCAACTTGCGCAGCCGTTCTCGCTCGGCCTTGATCCGTTCGCGGTGGAGCGCCGAGAGACGCCGCTCTCGTTTGGTCCGTTCTGACGCATAGAAGCGCACCTTGCGGGCCCTAATAAGAATCCCCGATTGCTGCACCCGACGCGTAAAGCGCCGAAGGAGACTTCCGGTTGTTTCTCGCTCTTTCCTTTTTACTTCAACGGCCACAGAAAAAACTTAAAATGAGAAGCTTAAAAATTTATTCTTGGTCCTGACTCCACCCGCCCAACAGATGCAGGTGCACGTGATCAATGATCTGCCCACCCTTGCGGCCAGCATTGAAAACCAACTTGTAACCGTCTTTGATGCCTGCGTCCGCCGCCGCCAGATTTGCCGCGAGTATGAGCTCACCCGCTAGAGCGCGCTCGGCAGTGCCGAAATCAACAACCGAAGGGATGTGGCGTTTGGGCACAATTAAGAGGTGCACAGGCGCACTCGGTCGGATATCGTCGAAAACCATCAGAACATCGTCCTCATACCGGAATGTTTTCGGCACCTCATGAGCCGCAATCCGGCAAAAGATGCAATCGGATCGATCAGGTTTCATCGTGGTCAGTGGTCGCCAGCGGAGGGCGGACCATCCCGGCCGGACGAGAAGCGGCCAGCCGACGCTTCGTCTCGGCCACCACCTTCTCCAAGGCCACCAGTTCCTGCATGCCGGAATTCATCTCGCGGATGATGACAGTGCCGTCAAGCGTCTCCTTCTGGCCCATGATGAGAGTAAATTCAACTCCGAGACGCGCGGCTGACCGAAACTGAGATTTGATAGACTCCCGCCCCAAGCTTTCTGCCACCGCGACCCCTGCTTTCCGAAAATCCTCAAGGAGCTTGAGAGATTTTTTCTTTGCAAGTTCCCCTAACTGGGCGAGGAACACCCGGGGGCGATTCCGCTCTGGGATGCGTACCTCGCGCACTTGCATGAGCTCTACCCAGCGCTCCATGCCGCAGGCCGCCCCCACCGCCGGGGTGGGTTTGCCACCAAGCAGCTCAACAAGGCCATCATAGCGGCCGCCTCCGCCCAACGCAAGCGCAGCCGATCCGGTGGCATCGCCCGGTGTTACTCCGGACTCCTCCGGAAAAATCTCAAAGACAGTCCGGGTGTAGTAATCAAGCCCCCGCACGAGGAACGGATCCAAGTAGTACGACACGTTCAGCTCATCGAGAAACTCGAGCACGGCTTTAAAGTGGCCGTGGCAACCCGAACAGAGATGATCGACCCCGTGCGGAGCCGTCTGGCGCAGTTCGGTACAGGTCTCTTCTTTGCAGTCAAGGAGACGGAGCACGCTGGTCTTGATGCGACTGCGACAATCCTTGCAGAGCTTGACCACCTTCGGCCGGTAGTGCTGCACGAGCGCTTTCCGGTAGGCAGCCCGGCATTCGGGGCAACCAATAGAGTTAATCTTCAACATCAAGTTCTTTAGTCCCACCTCGGCCGCGACCACGGTGATGAGCTGCATGATTTGGGCGTCAATGACCGGATCGGCCTCGCCGATCACCTCAAAACCAAATTGCCACAGCTGCCGATAGCGGCCGCGCTGGGGATTCTCGTGACGGAACATGGGACCAAGATAGTAAAGCTTGACCGGTTGCGGCCAACTCACCATGCCCCGCTCGAGATACGCTCGCACCACCCCGGCCGTACCTTCCGGCCGCAGCGTGAGATCGTCTCCGCCTTTCGTCTTAAACGAATACATCTCCTTGGAAACGATATCAGTGTCCGCCCCGACCGACCGGACAAAAAGCTCGGTGGCTTCCACGATCGGAGTATCAATCCGCTCAAAGCTATAGAACGCCGCCACTTCGCGGACCGCCCGCCGGATACGCTCCCAGTGTTTCTGGTCTGCCGGCAAAATGTCATGCATGCCCCTAGGGGCTTGCAGGACAAATGTTTTCCCTTTGTTGATCATTCGGGTGTGGTCAAGGACGATACGCCGGGGCAGAAAAAACCCGGGCTCGGTTCACCGGCCAAGCTCTCACCCAGACTCGGCCGACGATATCGCGCCGAGGCACCGGGCCCCAGCGGCGCGAATCATAGCTGACGGCACGATTATCGCCCAACACAAAGTACTCTCCGTCGCCCAGGGTAATCGTCGTCTCGCCGCTGCTATCGGGGCTTCGCGAGTAAGACTCGGTAAGACGCATACCGGCCGGACTAAAGCTGTTCACGATCCATAACACTCCGTTACGGATCTGAACGGTCTCGCCGGGAAGGCCGATAATCCGTTTAATAAAAAACTGCGATTCGTTTTGCGGGAACCGAAAGACGACCACCTCCCCCCGTTCGGGCGAGCGGAACGAATAAGAGATTTCGTCAATGAGCAGGTACTCGCCGTCGGCAAACGTTGGCTCCATTGAAGCGCCATGCACTAGGAACGGCTGGAACAGGAACGTGCGCAGGAGAAAGGCAATGCCAAAGGCCGCTACTCCGATTACTAGGAGCTCCCACCCGAATCTTCCCGCTGATCTGTGCGGCCAATGCTTCGCTCCCAGAGCCATAACGGGACCAATTGTACCACGGCCCTCACCCTCTTACAAGCAGCCTGAGTTTTCTGCTACCATCTAAAGATGCGACTACCGAAGACTGCCGCTCTTGGCGCGCTTGGGCTTGCCGGTTTTGCCGGACTCGTGGTGCTGGCGCGTTCGGAAAATGAGTTCGCCGTAGCTATCCGTTCCGCCGCCGGATTCAACGAGACCCGACGGCAATCCCCGGCTCCGTCTTCCTTCACCGCCCGCATCCTGGTGGCAGGCATCCCGGGCGAAGGCAACCCGGCCCCGGATCTAACTGATACTATCCTCGTGGCTCAACTTACCCACACGCCGCCCGCCGCACCCACACTGCAACTCGTCTCCATCCCTCGGGACTTAGCCGTGGCGGGATCAGACGGCGCTCTCCAACGCGTCAACAGTATCTACGCCGAGGCAAAGGCGCGCCACCAACCGACAGCTACAGTGGCAACGCTAAAAGAAATAGTCGAACGCGTCATACGCCTGCCCATCCCCAATGCAGCCTTGGTTGATCTGACTGCCTTTCGAGAAGTAGTGTCCGTTCTCGGCGGCGTTAACGTGGAAGTTCCGGAGACGATTGCCGATCACCTTTTCCCCACTGCCGGTGGCGGCACCGAAACGTTCGCCATTGAAGCCGGCTGGCGCTACCTCGACGCCGCAACAGCGGAAAAATACATCCGCACGCGCCATGGCGGCCGCGGAGATTTTGACCGCGTCCGACGTCAGCAGTATGTACTCGAGGCAATCCACAAAAAAATTCTGGGGTTGAACCCCCTCGCCGACTTACACACCATTCTCGAACTAACCACTATTTTGAGACGCCGGGTGCTCACGGATCTCGCCATCGACGACGTCCGCCGACTCCTTGAAGAAAGCCGTGGGCTTGTGAGCGCCAACGTCCGCGTGCTCGATCTCGCTTCTGATCCGGCGGGTCTTGTCGAGGGAGACCGGCTGGGCGAAGCACAGGTGGTCCGGCCCCGCGCCGGCTGGACAGACTATACGGAAATTCAAAAGCGCGTCGGAGACTTTTTTCAAATACCATGAAGTTGATCGTCGGCCTTGGAAACGTGGGCCGGGACTACGAACGCACCCGACACAACATTGGGTTTCGGGTGGCAGACGCGCTCTCTGCGGCGTGGGGGCTTACGTGGCGGGAACGCGCCGACTGTGAGGCGACCGTCGCAGAGGGATCGCGGGATGGTGCGAAAATCGTCCTCGCAAAGCCCGCAACAATGATGAACGACTCCGGTCGGGCGGTTGCGAAGCTTGGTCATTACTACCGTCTCACGCCCGGAGAGATCCTCGTCGCCCACGACGATGTGGACCTCTCTTTCGGTGAAATCCGCATTGAGGCAGGCCGCGGCTCGGCCGGCCACCGCGGGGTGGAGTCGCTGATCGAAGCGCTCGGCACGAAGGAGTTTCATCGCGTTCGCATCGGCGTCCGGAACGGACAGTACCGACCGGGCACAAAGACCGCCGACGAATTCGTGCTCGCCGATTTTACGAACGAAGAAGAAAAACAACTTCCCGCAATCATCCAAAAAGCAATCGCCGCCATAGAAGCGAGCTTCGATGGCGGCCAACCAGACAATGCGCAGTGATCAACGTCACGGGCGCATCTCGGCGCTCTCCCAATAATAGAGAACGACAAAAACTAAGGCCACCGCCGTGGCGAAGAAAGACCCGAGGAGCAAGAGCCACCATGACATCGAACGCTCCTTCGCGCTAAAGATCGGTTTCGTGCCCGTGGTCAAGCTCGCCGCTCACCCGAGCAGCAACTACCACCGCGAAGTGCCGGAGTCGTCGGAAAAACTCGGCGATCGAACGAATCCACCCCATAGGTCCTCCCCGACGACCTAGCCGAAGATTCGACCAGGTCGTCTGTCTCGCCAGCCCCCGCAAAGACGGCATATCCCACGAGAGCTACGGAAACACCCAGACCAATGCCTGCCAATACGAACGTCAGTATCACTCCCCTCCCCATTATAAAAAGGACGCTTAAACCACAATGCCCCTGACCCTACCGACGAGCGTCGGAGCACCCCCGTAATAACAGGAAGCCCCGATACTTTCGGCCGGGTACCACCTAGGAGGGATGGCGGCACCGTGTGGCCACTCGCCGGATAGGGCAAGGAGCACTCTGGCGAAAAGCCCGACTGCGAATTATGATGGCGCCGAACTGCGGCAGTGTCAAGCCAACCCGCGCAAGACCAAACCTATCTCATCATCCCCGGGCTGACCCCCACTTTTATGGGTCGGCCGGCATTATGGTTTTCCGAAAACGCCGAACACATCCGGAGAGCGGTCCTGGCCGATCCGTGGTGGCAAAAACACGCACTCATCATTGACGCGGCTGAACGCCGCCTCGTTTCAAAAACGATCCGCGAGCTGGCTGAACTCGGCTACGAACGCGTAAACTCCCTTGAGCACGTAGGACAGTTTAGGGTGCTGGGAGATACGCTTGATGTGTTCCCGCTCGCCGCCGCGCACCCGTGGCGCATTGAGTTCCTCGGCAACACGGTCGAAGCCATCCGGGAACTTACCGCTGATCTACCGGCCCCGCGCGCGAAATTCAAGCTCAAAGAGGAGATTCTGCGCGAAGGCGATTATGTGGTGCACGCAGACCACGGCATTGGCGTTTTCCGGGGGACAATCTTAGACCCATTAACCGGGCAGAATTTCCTTGCTCTTGCCTATGCGCCACCACCCCGCCCGAACGCACCGCCCGATCGGCTGCTCGTGCCGCCGGACCAACGCGAGAAAATTACGCGGTACATCGGTTTTGACAAACCGACGGTGCACCGCCTCGGCGGATCTGTCTGGCTTAAAACCAGACAACGCGTAAAAGAAGAAACATTGGCACTGGCTAAACAACTGCTCGAACTCTACGCCAGCCGAGAGTTGGCACGGCGCCCGCCAGCGCTCGGCGAAGGAGACCTGGAAGCGGCGCTCGCGGCAAGTTTCGAGCATGCGGAAACGCAGGCTCAGACGCAGGCTCTTCAAGAAATTCTTGCCGATCTCTCGTCTGATCGACCCATGGATCGGGTACTGGTGGCAGATGTCGGCTTTGGGAAAACCGAAGTGGCGCTTCGGGCCGCCGGACGAGTACTCGCCTCGGGTCGACAGGTAGCGTTCATCGCGCCGACCACCATCCTCGCCCACCAGCATATTTCTACCATTGCGCCTCGCCTGGCGCCGCTTGGCTTTGCGGTGGCCGCGCTCTCCCGTCTCACCTCAAAACCGGAAGTGGTACAAACGCTCGCTGGCCTACGGACCGGAACGGTAGACTGCGTAGTTGGCACCCACCGGCTCCTCTCCCGAGACGTGTCATTCAAAAACCTCGGTTTACTCATTATTGACGAAGAGCAGCGCTTCGGCGTCCGCCACAAGGAACGGTTTAAAGAGCTCCGTCACGATCTCGACGTGCTCTCGCTCTCGGCCACTCCCATCCCCCGCACGCTCTACCTTGCGCTATCTAACCTACGCGCCGTCTCCACCATCACCGCTGCCCCGCCGGGACGGCTCCCTACCCGGACCTACGTACTCCCCTTTTCTTGGAAACTGGTGCGCGAGGCAATTCAGGCCGAGCTCAAACGGGGAGGTCAAGTCTATTATTTGCACAACCGCATCGAGACCATTCAGGCGGTGCTGCGCCGCCTTGAGACCAGTCTGCCCCGCGCCCGGATCGCGGTTGTGCACGGCCGGATCTCGGAACGAATGCTAGTTGAAACGATGGCTCGATTCCGTGAAGATGCCGTCCAGGTGCTGGTCGCGACCACCATTATTGAAAACGGACTTGACTTCTCGAACGCGAACACGCTCATCGTAGACAATGCCCTGCGCCTCGGGCTGGCGCAGGCCCACCAGTTGCGGGGCCGCATCGGTCGGGGTACTACAGAAGCCTACGCGTACTTCCTTTACCGTTCCCGGCATCTGACCGCTGCGGCACGGGAACGACTTGAAGCCCTCGAAGAACTGCAACACCTAGGAGCTGGCTACGAGATCGCTCTGCGAGACCTTGAGCTGCGCGGCGCGGGCAACGTCTTGGGCCGCGAACAGTCGGGGTCCCTAAATCAAGTTGGCCTTAACCTCTACTGTGATATGCTGGCAGAAGCGGTGGAGACGTTGCGGGAACACCAAAATGCAAAAGTCAAAACTTTATCCTGAGCCGCGTCGAAGAACAAAAATAAAGTAGCGCCTCTGGAGAACGATAGAAAATCCTTTGCGTCTATGACAGCTATCCCCGATAACACCATAGCTACGTATAGCAAAATCGCGGAGCGTTACGACGCGCTCCACTTCACTCCAGAATTCTGGCAACGAGAGTTCAAAGTATTTTCGCGGTTGATACCTGGACGCCACGTGCTCGATATCGGGTGTGGTACCGGACGTGATGCAGTTTTGTTTACGAATCACAAGTTCGACTACGTTGGGATTGACGGTTCACGAAACATGCTGCGCATTGCCCGGAGACGCGCGCCGCGGGGGAAATTCCTACTCATGAATTTCTATCGGCTCCGCTTCCCAGCCGAGACGTTCGACGGCTTCTGGGCTGGCGCCTCACTCCTCCACATTCCGAAAAAGAAACTGGGTTCGGTTCTACGCTCGATTCGGAAAATCGTAAGAAGAGGAGGCGTTGGTTTTGTCTCCATTAAGGAAAAAAGGACGGTAGACGAAGCAATCATCACAGAAGAAAAATATGGTAACCAGTCGCGCTTCTTTGCATTCTATGGTCGAGACGAATTTGCCAAGGCCTTAAAACAGAACGGCTTTCGGCTTATTAAATTCCACACAAAGAAACGCCGAAGTCCGCAGAGCACTGACTGGCTCTGCTATTTCGTGAGGAGAATATCGTGAGCGAAATCACCATCATCGGTCGCACCGACTCCCGTTACCCAACGCTGCTTGCAGAAATTGCCCAACCGCCCGAGACTCTGTACGTCCGCGGCTCGCTCGAAGCATTGAACGCGCCGTGTCTCGCGGTCGTAGGCACGCGCACGCCGTCTGCGTACGGCAAACAAGTAGCGCCGGCGCTCGTTGCGGCGCTCGCCCGCGCCGGAATCACTATCGTAAGCGGTCTGGCAATCGGTATTGATACGCTGGCGCACGAAGCCGCACTGGAGGTTGGCGGCCGGACCGTCGCAGTGTTGGGTTCGGGCGTAGATGAAACGAGCCTCTACCCGCCGCAGAACCGCATGCTGGCGCGGCGCATCGTGGCAGCCGGTGGAGGCGTCGTATCGGAATTCCCCGATGGCACCGAACCGAAACCCTTCCATTTCCCCCAACGCAACCGAATCATCGCAGGGTTGTCCAGGGGCGTACTCGTGATTGAAGCACGCGAAAAATCCGGAGCACTCATTACCGCTAACTTCAGCCTTGAAGAAAACAGGGACGTCTTTGCTGTACCCGGCCCCATCACCGTCCCCACTTCCGCCGGCCCCAACCGCCTAATCGCCGCAGGCGCTCAAGCAATCTTAAGCGCAGATGATATACTGGATGCATGGCACCTAGCCGAACTTCCGCTTCCCACGCACATGAACCGGCCAGACGCTCCGCTCCTCGCGCACTTCCCCGCAACACCCATCCACGTTGACGAAATAGTGCGGTCAAGCGGTTTGGATGTAGCCGAAGTTAATGTTGAACTTGCCAAATTGGAACTTGCCGGCTATATTCGCAATCTCGGAGGAGGAGTGTACGCGAAAACATGACAAAACACAGAGCACAAAAACCAAACAAAACACGGTGAACGAAACGGGCAATACAAGCAAATTTCGAGCCCTCGAAGAGCGGACGACGGCGTTTGCAAAACGGGTTATTCACCTATGCCAATCCCTACCAGAAAATCGTGTCAATAACCCCTTAGTAAGCCAGGTGGTCCGCTCATCTGGCTCTATCGGCGCGAACTACCGCGAGGCGAACGAGGCACTCGGCAAGAAAGATTTCCTCTACCGACTGCGGCTGGCAAGGAAAGAGGGGAAGGAAACTCAACATTGGTTTGAACTTATCGCGGAGGCTAATCCGAACGTCGCGGCCCGAATGACTGCTCTCTTCCAGGAAGTCCACGAGCTGCGCAATATCCTATCTGCAATCATCGAGAAGGCGAAATAGTTTGTGTTCTATATTCTTGAGACTTGTTTGTCATTTGTGCTCTGTGTTCTGTGATGTCTAAACCATGAACCTCGTCATCGTCGAATCGCCCACCAAGGCGAAAACCATCAAACATTTTCTCGGCCGCCAATACTCGGTCAAATCTTCTTATGGTCACATCCGTGATCTGCCGCAAAAAAGCCTGGGGGTGGACACCGAAAACGACTTCAAGCCCAAATACGTAGTCTCGAAAAAGGTGAAGCCGACCGTGGACGAGCTCAAGGCCGCGGCCGAACGCGCCAAAACCGTTATTCTCGCGACCGACGAAGACCGCGAGGGCGAAGCGATCGCCTGGCATCTCACGCAAGCCCTCGGACTTGCGGACTCAAAACTCCCGCCTGCGCCGAGCCCGCCTGCCGGACGGACAGGGCTTCGGCGGGCAGGCAAAACTCAAAACTCAAAACTGCCGGATGTTCAACGAATCGTATTTCATGAAATTACCCGTTCGGCTATCGAAGAAGCCCTGAAGAACCCGCGCGACATCAATATGCAGCTGGTGGATGCCCAACAGGCGCGCCGCATCCTGGACCGACTCGTGGGCTACAAACTCTCGCCGTTCCTGTGGCGCAAGGTGGCGTCGGGGCTGTCGGCCGGCCGGGTGCAGTCGGTGGCCGTGCGGCTCGTGGTCGAGCGTGAACGCGAAATCGAAAAGTTCCAGAAACAAGAATACTGGTCAGTAGAAGCGACGCTGCGCAAAGAAAACGCGCCGCCCAAAGAAGCGTTTGTCGCGAGCCTAACCAAGCAGGACGGCAACACCCTCGACAAATTTGCCCTGCCCAATGCAGATGCCGCACAAGCAGTGGCGGTGGATCTCGTTGGCGCGCGCTGGCAAGTGGCTGAAGTTGAACGAAAAGAAGTCCGCCGCACCCCGCCCCCGCCATTTACCACGAGCACCCTCCAGCAAGCGGCCTCGTCTCGACTACACATCTCTGCCCGCGAGACCATGCGGCTCGCCCAGCAACTCTACGAAGGCATCCGGCTGGGAGACGACGGCGAAGTGGGCCTTATTACCTACATGCGTACCGACTCAACCAATCTTTCGCAAGAGTTCCTCGGTGCCGCCCGCGCAACCATTGACCGGCGCTTCGGCCACGCCTACGAGCTTCCCCAGCCGCGTCGGTATCGCACAAAAAGCAAAAACGCGCAAGAGGCGCACGAAGCCATTCGGCCGACCGACCCCAACCGCGACCCGGATGCCATCAAGCAGTACCTCGCCCCCCGTCAATACCGCCTGTACCAACTCATCTGGCAACGGGCGCTCGCCACCCAGATGGCGGCTGCGGTCTTTGACGCAACCGCCCTAGAAGCCGAGGCGCGCGGCAAGGCCCACGCGTGGATATTCAGAGCATCTGGTTCGGTGCTCATGTTCGACGGCTTCCTCAAAATCTGGCCGCTTTCGAGCAAAGACGTCCTGCTCCCGCCGCTCGCCAAAGACGATCCGCTCACGACGGACGACATTTCCCCGCAGCAGCATTTCACCGCCCCACCGCCACGCTACTCTGAAGCGACACTGGTTAAGGCACTCGAGGAGCATGGTATCGGCCGGCCCTCCACGTATGCGCCCACCATCTCAACGATTCAGGATCGCGGCTACGTGGAACGGGACGAGCAGAAACAACTGCGCCCCACGCAGATCGGCATGCTGGTCAATGATTTGCTCGTCGAGCACTTCCCGAAAATCGTGGACATCCAGTTTACCGCCAAGATGGAAGATGAGCTGGACCAGATTGCCGAAGGCAAAATGCCCTGGGTGCCGGTTATCCGCGAGTTCTATGGCCCCTTCAAAGAGAACCTCGACGAGAAGTATCAAACAATTTCAAAATCAAAAATTGCCGAACACATCCAAACATTTGCGAACGGAACCGGCGCAAACGGCGCGCCGGCTGAACCGCAGGTCTGCGAAAAATGCGGCAAGTCCATGGTGGTTAAAATCGGCCGGTTCGGCCCGTTTCTCGCGTGCTCAGGTTTCCCCGAATGCCGCAATACCAAGCCCCTTGGGAAATCCCTCGATGTAAAATGCCCGAAGTGCGAAAAGGGCAACCTCGTGATCAAGCGCACCAAGACCAAAAAAACATTTTACGCCTGCGACCAATACCCAAACTGCGACTTTGCACTTTGGGACAAACCAACCGGGGAGAAATGCCCGACGTGCGGATCGCTCTTGGTGGAGAAGCGAGGAAAGAAGATCGCGTGTTCGAATAAGGACTGCAATTACGCCAAGTCGCAGCCGAACAAAACCGAAGAAAAATAGCGCAAAAAACGAGGACCGCCGCGCTTTTGTCCACAAAAGCGCGGCGGCAATGTTCCGATGGACGGGAGTTGAACCCGATGGCCGATCGCGGCATCGGCGGGCTGCCCAGAGATTGTCGGAGAGGGCTTCACGCCTCCCCGTCGGAGAAGGAGCGCAGCCACTTCGTTTCGATCGGCCATGGAGGGTTGGCTGCCCTCCAGCGCGACCGCGCGCCACTCCCATCGGAACAAAGAACTTGCAAGGAACTCCCGGGGCGGCCCTTATGGCCTCGCGTCCCTCGATGCGACTCGGGACAAGCTCGGCCGGCGCCGCCCGTTCGGAGCCAATCAATTGGCTCCTCACCCCGCAAGCAACCGCTTAATCAAACGGCTGCGTTCGTCAACCGACGCGTACCCGATTTTGATGTGCCCGCGGCCGGCCGGCGTGTGATCAACCTTCACGCGAGCCCCCAACGCCTCGGCCAGCTTCACTGCGAGCTTCACTGTCTCTGGATCGCGCAGCTTACGAGACTTGACCTCTTTCGTCTCGCTCCCCAGCATCACGCGCGCCGTCTCTTCTGCTTCGCGCACCGAGAGGTTTTGATTGAGCACGCGCTCAAACAACACTTTCTGCTGCAATGGTTTTTTCACCATAAGAATCGCCCGCGCATGCCCCTCGGAAATTCGTCCTTCCGCAACCCCCTTCTGAATTTCCGCTGGCAGCGTGAGCAGCCGAATGGTGTTAGCCACCGCCACCCGGCTTTTGCCCACGCGCTGGGCCACCTCTTTTTCGAGCAGCTTAAATTCATCCAGTAGTCGTCTGAACGCACGCGCTTCTTCAAGAGGATTCAAGTCGTCGCGCTGGATGTTTTCCACGAGCGAGACCGCCAGGCTGTCCCTCGGAGTTGCGGCCCGGATTACTACCGGCACCTGATTAAGTCCCGCGATTTTGGCCGCGCGCAGCCGGCGTTCGCCCGCAATCAACCGATACTCCACGCCCGTACCCGACGCCGTCTCGTGCTCAAGTTTTGAAACCACCAAGGGCTGGATGATGCCATGTTCACGAATTGAATCAGCCAGTTCAGTCAGCGCCTCTTTGTTAAAGTCCTTGCGCGGCTGATCGGGATTGGGCGTGATCTTGTCAATCTCAATCGCAAAAACCGCATCGCCGTGTTCGGTGCGGCTGGCCGAGCGCTTGGCGCGCGCCGGCGGTTTTACTCCGAGCGGCGCTGCCCCTGGTACCGTCGGCGCCGCGGGTTGCGGCGCGTCTGATTTTTTCGGGATTAAAGCTGAAAGTCCTTTTCCGAGAAACCCATTGGGCATAACAGTTTAGTTTTTAGCTCCTTGTTATTAGAACAACTTAAACAAATTATTAAACGGCGCCGCAACCGCCCGCTTAAAACTCCAATGGGATGATCGCTCTTTGGCCGCACTACCCTCGACAATCGCACGCACCTCTTCAGCCAGCTGCCGGTAGGCGCGGGCGCCATGCGAATCCGGATCAAACTGCAAAATCGTGGCCCCGAAACTGGGCGCTTCGGCTAAACGCACATTCTGCGGTATCACGGTATCAAACACGCGGCCCGGAAAGTTCCGGCGCACTTCTTTGGCGACCTCCTGATGGAGCTTATTGCGCTTATCGTACATGGTAAGCACCACGCCCATTACCTCAACCTTGCGTTCAAGATTTTCATTGATGAGCTCAATCGTTTTCATCAAATTGCCAAGACCTTCGAGCGCGTAATACTCGGCTTGCACCGGAATGAGCACGGCGTCGGCCGCCACAATACCGTTCACCGCCAAGAGCCCCACGGACGGCGGCGGGTCAACCAAAATATAATCATACCGATCCCGCAGCTTGTCGAGCGCTGCCGCCAATCGAAATTCACGATTTTCGGCGTTGACGAGCTCAACCGTAGCACCCGCAAGGTCTGGCGCACCGGGCAAAATTTCTGCGCCAAAGACCGACGTGGGCCGGATGGCAGCCCGCGCCTCCGCCGCGCCCATGATCACGTGGTAGAGATGCGGGGTAACCTCCGCCGGCCGCAAGCCAAGGCCAGATGTTGCGTTCGCCTGAGGGTCCAAATCCACCAAGAGTACCCGTCTTCCCTGCGCCGCTAAGTACGCGGCGAGGTTCATCGCTGTCGTGGTCTTCCCCACTCCGCCTTTGTTATTCGCCAAGCAAATAATTTTAGCCATTTTGCTACTCGTAATCATAGCAGGCGCGCGAATCATTGCAAATAGCCAAAATTTGGCTTGAAAAGGAACGGAAAAGATGATACGGTGGGCTTAAAAGCCGGGGTGGCGAAACTGGCAACCGCGCATCACTCAAAACGATGTGGGCGTAAGCCCTTGAGGGTTCGACTCCCTCCCCCGGCACCACAATCAAACTTTCCGATTTTTGCCCGACCGATTCGGCCGCGCGAAGCGCGGAAAGGTATGGAAACACTGGCTCGCCGCGCACGGCGCGGCTCGCCAAGCGCAGGTTCGAGCCAAAGATTTCTTTGGCAATGACCTTTTTCTGCAAAAGGTCATTATCCCTTGCGATTGTAGATTTCGCGCTCAATATCCTGTTCTAAATATCCATCGAGAAGTCGCTGGAGTTTCGTTTGTATGGCGCGGATTTGATTTTGGCTTTCTTGAACAAAAGCAGAAACGGATTGGGCGGATTTTTCTTTGTCGGTTTCTGCCATTTCCAAAAGTTTTTCCGCCCAATCCGGACGCAAAGAAACTTTTTGAATGAGAGATGATAACTGCCGATCCAACTCTTCCTCGCGGATGTAGGGTTGCGAACATTTGATTTTCTTTTTGGTGCAACGATAGTAAATATGCCCTTTCTGTTTTTCGGCAGTTATCATCATTCCACATTCGGCGCAAGAGATAAGTCCGCAAAATGCTTGTGGTTCATTCTTTTGCCTATGCCTCGGCTTTCCACGCTGGCGTAAAATCTCTTGCGCCGTATCAAAAAGTTTCTTTGTGATGATTGACTCGTATTTTCCTTCGTGAAGTTCGCCGCCATATTTGAATAGCCCAGTGTAGAACGGATTGGACAGTATAAAAGTCGCCCTCGTCTTGTGGATTCTCTTTCCGCCGCGGGAAAATATCCCGCGTTGCGCCAAAAAGTCCGAGACATCTTCCAGTCGAGCGTTGCCGGTGGCGTAAAATTCAAAAGCCGCTTTGATAACTTTTGCTTTCTTTCTATCAACAATAATACTTTTATTTCTTACATCGTTGATATATCCAATCGGGGCAACGCTCGGATATTCGCCTCGTCTCACTTTTTGGCGCAAACCACGCTTCGTGTTTTCGGAAAGAGAATCCACATAGTATTTGCTTTGCCCAAAAGCGATATTCAACATAAATTTTCCTTGCGGCGTTGGTTCAAACCAAAATTGCGGAAATTTCAACGCCGCAATACGCCCGCAATCAATTAAGTAGATAATTTGTCCACCGTCTACAGAATTGCGCGCCAATCTATCCGGGTGCCAAGCCAAAATTCCGTCCGCCTCGCCGTTTTCAATCCCTTTCAACATTTCACCAAATATCGGACGGCCCGGAATTTTGGCAGATTGTTTTTCAATAAAAGTATTAACAACATTAAGATTATTTTGTTTGGCAAAGGCGCGCAATTCTGTGATCTGCGCTTCAATAGACAAAACTTGTTTATCCTCAACATCGGTTGATTTGCGGGCGTATAGAAAAAATTTGTTGTTCATAAATTTATGTTGTTAGTTTTTAATTGGGCAAAGCAAATACTTAAAATCGCAAGGGGTTTCGAACCTGCGCTTGGCGAGCCGCGCCGTGCGCGGCGAGCCAGTGTTTCCATACCTTTCCGCGCTTCGCGCGGCCGAATC
>JACPXH010000005.1 GCA_016196625.1 Candidatus Parcubacteria bacterium
CCGCGCCTGCCTGCCGGACAGGCAGGCTTCAGTCGAAGAGCCATGTATCCCATCGACTCGGCCCTTCGGGCCTCGCTCATGGTCGTCGTCCGCCTTCGGCGAACTCCGGCCACTTTGCCGAGTCGAATGACCCTGAGCGAAGCTGCGAAGCAGCTGAGTCGAAGGGTGACTTTCTGTATCCGCATCGATACTACCATTTAACGTTATATGGTAGTGCTCTCTCCAAGGACATCCGATCGTGCGCCAATCGACTGCTGCTGTTGCGACTGCTGCTGTTTTCATACCACTTCTATTTCAAAAAGATACCGCGTAGCGTTCACTTGGCGGCTCATTGATGAGAATAACCCCTGATCGATCAGTATCACTTTGAACGCGAAGACCTTGAATCTCGAATCAAGTGATTCGAGTTGCAATGTATGGACTTTTTCGTTTTAGTACTGCGGAAATTCGGTAGCAGAGCTTCCGGGCAGTAGCGCAGGTTGCCGCTGTGTGGCGTTTTCCTTCCTCTCTTTTTTTCTGGTAGTAGGTCTTGAGATCCGGATCGTGCATTCGGGCGATGTTTGCTGCCTGCACGATTGCCCAGCGCAGATGCGGGGAACCTCGTTTCGTCATCCGGCCAGTTGTATGCAGTGTCGTTCCGCTCTGTCGCACTTTGGGATCGAGCCCGGCAAATGCTACCAGCTGATCCCCCCGAAGTTCGTACAGATGCATACCGAGTTCTGCGACGATCACGGATGCGAGCCACTTCCCGATGCCCGGGATACTGGATACCAGTTCCTGTTCGGTACCGCCGGCGAGCGCAATCGCCTGGTTCTGCATATCCTCTCGCGCCCTTTGGATGGCATCGAAGGCGGTCTGGACCGGCACCGGGATGGAACCTAAGAGCTTCTGAAGATGTTTCTGGTGGAGATGCAACGACTGACGTGCACTGAGCAGTTTGATCGCTGACCGGGCGATGATCTTCCGTTCGTCGCGCAGCTGTGCCACCCGCATCTCTCTCCCCTCGCCCTGCAGCGCAAGCTTGGCGATCACCACTGCATCCTCCCGGTCCGTCTTCCGCTTCCGGATCGATCCTCGTAGCATCTGACGTGTCAGAATGGGATTGATGATTCTGCAATAAAGGCCCACCAATTCGGCTGCCTCCATTGTGGCAAGTTGGTAGCTGCCCGTGGATTCCGCCGCGATCGTCAGATGCGGATGTGTGGAGAGGATCTGTTGCACGATTGTCGTGATGTCTGGCACAGCGTTGGGGATTTTCCAACGACCGACGATCGTGGCAGAGGAATTGATGAGCGCGGCATCGATTGTATCTTTGCTCACATCCAAGCCGAGGTAATGCATGGGTTAGGGGGGAAAGGGGTGCATGAGGCAAGAGAGAAGAAAAGAGAAAAGAAGAGAGAACGGAGATGCACAGGGGCTCATTGTGGTACTGTTCCCGACAGTCTTGTGAGTGATGGCACGCATCCCTGCGACGGGACCGTGAACCTTGAAGAAGTCGCACGAACAGACCCGGAGCCTCGAAACTTCGCGCACAGG
>JACPXH010000007.1 GCA_016196625.1 Candidatus Parcubacteria bacterium
CGCACCGGACACGCCCTGAGGCCAGCTGCCATAACCGTCTTGTTCTGCACCGAGGACAGACCATTGATCCCATTGTGCCATAATCGGTGTCATTTTTGAGACTTTACCCTATATTACTGCGCTCGACCTCATTTCATGCGAAATTCCTGAAAAAATCCAATCGCTTGGGCTGGCGAAGTTTTTGGCGGCGGGCTTTCGACCCGCTCGATCATTCGACAGGTCTTCGACTCCGAGGCTCAGACTCGAGGAGCTCATGATGGGACTTCGAGTGAGCCTCAGTCGAACTCTGAGCGTCGTCTAACCATAAACTCAGGGTTGATCTCTTCGAGCCTGAAGGCTCTTCAGAACCTGAACGGCCTGAGTAACATCGAAGGATCAACTTACGTTCTGCGTTGCCCAAGCCAGAGGCCAAAAATAAAACCAAGAGCAGTCCCAACAACACTGCTTAGCATAAAGCCGATTATAAACCGATTTATATTCAACGGGGGTGCTTTGCCTTGCACGTCCATAAGAAAATCAGGCGATTCATAGATTTTCTGCGAATTTGAGCCGAGTGCAAAGTCTATAAAAATTTCGTGGAGACCAGCATCCTCGAATGTATAGGGAAATTCTGACACCCCACCTCGCACCAAAATGTCGCTTTTCTCGAATAGGAACTCTCTTTTTGCGCTGTCGATCCCGCCAAGTTTGGCAATACGAATTTTGGCAATCAGGTCTTCTGAAATGAGTTTGTTGGTCTCAAGGTCAACAAACGAAATAAGCATTGCGGTTTTATCTCCGACTCTTGGCGTGAAAGGCGAGCGGGCAAGATTGATGAGATATTTACCTTCAACAACTCGTTGATCGCCGCCGTTTGCCGAAGTAAGTGCAGGCGAAATAAAAATAAGCAGAAGGAATGCGGCTAAAACTTTTGTCGAGAAACCCATAACTTATACTCCACAATTGGGGCCGCTGCGATCCTGCGGCACAAGTCCGAGCCTCGTTACTTCTGCATCTACATTCGCGTACCAGCCGCCAGCACTCGAATAATCCTTGCCCATGACCATCCTTGGGTCTGCCTTGCCCCAATCAATGTTTTTTACCGCCTTTAAGTAAAGTGCGGTCTGGATGTAGTTGTGCGGGAACCAGAAAGAATTGAAAGCAAGAGCTTCGCGGTAGAGTTCATCTTCGGAAAGTCCCTGCGCCGCGCCGAGCTGAAGCAGCCCGAGCAACGCTGATCCATGATTGCAGTCCTGATAAAAAGTTGAATTATTGCAACATGGCCGGTAAGCGTTTTGAGCGATTTTCGTAACCAATGCCTCTTGTTCCGGCGTCAGTTCAACGATTTTAAATTTGTTGAAGTACGCCCCGCCGTTTTCTTCTTTGCCCAAATCCCAGCCGCCAGTGGAAGCAAAGCTGAAAAGGGATTTGCCATTGATAGGGCTTTCTCTGTTTGAGGACATGTAATTTGCAAGCCCGAGCGGCCACAAGAGATTTACATAGTAGTTGGCATTTTGTCTGGTCAAAAGAATCGGTCCTTGGGATGGCTTATCAAGCGCATCCTCGAGTTCTGTCGGAAGGCCGCTCTGCCCCGTAGGGTCGCGAAGCGACTCCTTCGGGGCGCGATCCTGATAAATCGCCAAGAATTTATCTCGGTCAATCACGCCGCTTTGCGCGAGTTTTACTATGCTCGCGCCAAGCGCGATTTTACTCTGAAAACCTTTCTCCGGCAGAACCTGCGCGGTTACTTCGTCAATAAGCGCGTTGCCAGCCTGCCCCGTAGGGTCGCGAAGCGACTCCTTCGGGGTTTGGGAAACATTTGCGCTATAGAGTGTATTGTCGTTGGGGTTAACAGTACCCCGACTCAAGGCCTTGGCAATAATCGGCTCGGTTTTGAGCATATTCCAGATGACAAGCGACAGAACAATCACCACAGCAAGAAGTCCAAATAGCCACGGCCTGTCGGCTTCCTTGAAGGAGTGATTTTTAGGTAGCGGACACACGCCGCTCTTGCAATCAGCCTCAAGCTTTTTGATGTCTCTCTGCGTCAGCCATAGCGGCAACGCCAGCAATCCGAACGACAACGCTTTAAGTTCAAGCCCGGCCAGCGGGAAAGCGGCAAGCCCTCCGGCGATTCCGATTGCGGAAAGAAGCGTTGAGCCACAGACGGGACAGGCGGAAGCGGCAATGCCTACTAACGATCCAAGTCCACCAGAGGCCCCGCCCCCGCTAAAGCTTCGGCGGGCAAAGCCAAATTTTCTCCAGCGATAAACAAGAAGCGAGACATTTACGCCAAAGAATACAATTGCCCCAAAGGTAAGAATCACATACGGCCAGAAGTAGAGAGGCGTCGAGTAAGTGTTGGTAATAACATTCGTAATCGCCGAATCAAGTCGGAGGACCCAATAGAGCACAAAGAAGAAAGCGAGCGATGAAGCAATGCCGATAAGCCCGTAGAAAAGTTTTGTCAGCCCTTCGACATCGCTCGGGCCTTCGGCCCCCTCGGGACTGAGTCCTCGGGACGAACGTCTGAGGCTCAGGCTCGAAGAGGCCAATCCTGAACTTGTCGAAGATTGAATTATCTTGGTCATGTTATGGTTCGACCATTCGATTATGCTCATGATGCTGAGCCTGTCGAAGCATAAGCTCACCATAATCCTGATCTCCTCGAGTCTGAGCCTCGGAGTCGAAGACCTGTCGAAGGATTAGTGATGATGTTCGCTGTCGCCGCCGCAGCCGTCAGAGAGATTCCATACCTCGGTGACTTGCTCGCCAGTGAATCCATGATTTTTAATGAGGTATTTACCCAAGCCGCCGTAGACATACCAGCGCCAACACTTGCAACAGCATGGGCCTTTTTCGCTTGAGTTCTGCATGGCGTAGTCATACGCTTTTTGTTCTTCTAGCGTGAGTTCCATATCGTAATAAGACATGAGTTCTTTTGCGAGCCCAGCTTTAATATCGTAGGGATCGTCGGGGATTTTATCGATGTTCTGGCCGGCAACGGACTTGAATTTCTTGAGTCCCTCAACCTGTTCAGAATAGCGGTGGACGCTCATAGGACTGCAACACGAACCGCGTAGACGCTCGTCGTCGGGCATCGAAAGAATAGAGCCCCTGAACGATGCCGAACACGATGAATTGCCATTCTTTGAGAGGTAATCAAACCTTGCCGCAAGAGCTTCATTTACGATGTGAGATGACCTTTCGTCCGAAGAGCGCTTAGAAAGATTGAACGCGGGCCCAGAGAAAAGGAAGAAGTACCCTCCGACAAGGATCGCGATAGCGATAACTGTGATCTGCAATTTTTTATTCACCCCGTTAGAAGTCTGTTGTGTAGAATTATTTTGATTACCTTTCTGCACATCTTGATTTTCCATGACACTCGTTTTATCCAACGCAGAAAAGTTTTAGAAAAGTTTTTCTGCCGAGGACTTCTAACGGGGTTCATGGATTTATTTCTAAGGAATCAACCCTTCGATAAACTCAGGGCAAGCAAACAAAAATACTTGCGGGAAGCACTTTTGCCACGACTCCTTCGACTAGCTCAGGACAAGCAAAACTAAACTTGGCAAAGCCCGCCAGTATTAAATGTGCGCCGGTTCGTAAATTTTAGGATTGAGAATGCCGTCGGAAAACGCAATGAGAAGTGGGTCGAAAACTTTTATGCAGCTGGCTTTATGATAAGCAAGGAACCGCGCTGTAGATGCGGTTAGTTTTTTGAGTTGTGGAAATGGTTTTATTAGCGAGGCGAGAATTGCGATCAGCAACACCGCGGCAAATGCAAGAAAGTTTGTTTTTGTTGGTATGCCGAGAAATGCTTGTTGCCACTTGGCAATATGCTCCGTAACGCCCATCTGGCACATTGTTGCTTGACCCGCCATAAACGGGCAGCCGGACATCTGGTCGTCTTTCGGCTTCATACTCATGTCCATCCCCAAAATACTCATGAAAGCGAACGAGGCGAGTACAAAAATTATAAGAAATGTCGGGGCATTTCCTGAAATTCCGTCGCTCGCTCCAGATGAAAGCAAGCTTTCATCTGGGGGCTCGCTAGGAATTATAAGATTTTCAGAAAGTTTTTCGCGCAAGTCGATCATAGATTTATTGTATCACAAAGTTTGCTTGTGTTAAATAAGCCCCGAACCAAGAGCTTTCCCAGTAAACAACTTCTTGGAAATTGCGTTAACGATGATAAACGGCTTGGTGGCGCAGTCCCGTACCGAGCTTGCTCTGGTACGGGGCAAGGGAGTTCCCACAACTTACCCGCGCACGGGTGGTGTGGAGCGGGACACGAGAATCGAACTCGCGTCTCGTGCTTGGCAAGCACGTGTACTGCCACTGTACTAGTCCCGCACTAGCTTGATTGGATTTTGGCTTTGAGATCGGCGATTTTCCGGAGCAGGCGATACTCGTCTTGGACGATGATATCGTAGCTCGCGTTATCGTGCCAGCCATTGCCGCCGGCATCCAGCGCGTCGCGCTTGAGTTTGCGGAGTTCGGCCTCCAGCTGGATGAGTTTTTCTGCTGGGGTTTCTGGGACAATGTTCACAACAGGAACTTTCCTGCCAGGGCTCCAATGAATCCGCCGACGATGATCCCTATAAAGATACCAAAACCAATAAGGAGTTTTTCTTCTGTGGCCATGATTAAATAACTACCTAGTTAACTTTTCACTTTTCATTTTTAACTTTTAACTGACTGTGTGCCTGGGGAGGGAATCGAACCCCCGACGCCGTGCTCTTCCAAAGTTTGGACTATATCATCATCCGCCTAAGTTTTCACGCAGAAAATTTAGGTGGAGTCGGGCGCTTCCCACTCCGACGTTACGTCGGAGCAGTACTCCTCGAAAGGATAGTCTCTACACCTTCCCCTCGACTTCGCTCGGGGTTAGCCCTGAGTTTGTCGAAGGGCTTGGCTCGGGATTGTTCCTCGATTCGTTTTGCTGTCGAGGGTTTCCCCCGAATTCACCCGATTGTCATCCCCGTCTTACGGCGGGACGGCCCGAAGATTTCAGGCACGCGCTCTACCATTGAGCTACCCAGGCAGATTGTCAATTTGCTCCGATGACGCGCTTCACTCCTTCAATCCAACCCATGATTCTGTGGAACAGTTGCGTGTCGTTCACTCTAACTTGAATCGTCCCGTATGGCAAGCGGTTATACGGTCGTTTCCCGATGCTCGATTTACTGACGCCGTAATACGCTCGGCCAAAGTTCTTCCGTGGTATTTTTGTTACCCGCATCCAAAAGTTGAGGAGATTTGTTTCGTTGTGGTGCTCGTAGATGCGAATATCGGCGCGGATTTTCTCTTCCGGGACGCGGCAGATTTCTCTCAGGAACCTCAAGAACGCTTGAATCAAGGCTGGATCAGAGTTCGTCAGGTTTACGGGGTGGTGTGTTAGTTCGCGGCCGTTCTTTGTTTTTAGCCGTTTATACCCCTCAGCCCAGTACAGGGCGCAGCCCATGAAGCGCAAGTCGCTTTCTGTCATTGTTGGGATCTCGCGAGCAGCGGTTCTCCGTATGTTGCCATTGCGTTTCTTCGCACGCGGTGTCTGGTCTCGGTTCCGCTTTAGCAAACCGGCTAATGATTTTCGCTGAGTGCGAAGAAGAATCCGTTCTTTGACTTTATCGGAGAGCGCAAGATTCGAGAACCAGCCGGAGAGTGTGGACTTCGGCACGCCGAGAGCGTTCTGGATTTCCGTATAACTTTTCCCAACCAGTCGAAGTTTTAGGGCGGCCTGCTTATCGCGTCGCATGAGAGTTGAACCATCAAGGCTACACTTATAAGTATAGCCTTGATGTACTCTTATGCAAATGGAGTTATCCCTAGCGCGTCTAGAGCTGGATGATTTCGGCTTTGTTAGCCGCGGTGTCGTATACAGCAACCGTCGCTTCGTCAATGATGGAGCCGTTGCGGATATAGGAGGTGCTGCCCGGGTTAAGCACGAGGACGCCCTCGCGGGTCTCGTTCAGCGGCACGTGCGTGTGGCCAGAGAATACGGCGTCGTAGTGTTTGGAGGTGATGAGTGAATCGGTGATTGCGCGATCAGTGCCGTGATAGACGGCGATCTTCCGGCCGTCGAATTCAAGCTCCAAAATTGTATCCGAAAATTCGATGTCCCAGCCCTGAGCGTAATTTTTCGCGAGAATAGAGAACAGATCGCCGTCGTTGTTGCCGAACACACCCTTGAGGGGGCAGCCGAGATGTTCTTTGACTAGCATGACAATCTTGGCAACCGTAAAGGGTGCGATCCAGTCGCCGCAATGGACAACCAACCCCGCCCCTTCTTTTTTGAAGGTTCGGATGGCCGGCTCTAAAGTGTCGAACCGATCGTGAGTGTCGGATATGACGCCGATAGTCATAATGAGCTGGCGGTGTAGAGTTTTACCCAACGCACCAGAAGGCCATCGGCTCCTGCCGGTGGATGAATGGTTGGTGCGTCGGCCTTCGGTGCGGGGTTCCGCCCCGCCACCGAAATGAGAGGTGCCGCCGACTCCCGTCGGCGGGGCTCCACTTCGCGTCAACGAGAGTGGGCAACAGAGGGCTCGAACCTCTAACCTTCTGGGTGTAAACCAGACGCTCTGCCATTGAGCTAGTTGCCCGTGTTGGTTTTAGTGGGCGAGCTCCGCTCGCCGGAGTTCACGCGGTGCGTTGCTAATCGTCCCTAAATTCAATGAACAAATACTGCGATAGCTACCAGTGTTGCTTCTGTCCAGCAGAGCCAGTGGTAGATGTACTTGGTGGGGCGGATGAAGACGTTTTTACGGAATGAACCATCAGCCCGGTAGGCGTTTGGGGCGCGCATATAGCGTCTTTTCAAGGGCCACAGCCATCGGATGCCGGGCCCCACGCCAAAGCTGTCTTGAAGGAAGTGCAGGAGTATGCCTGCGAAAAACGCGAGCGCCACGATGAGGGTGCTTGTTTGCTCGGTGGCGAGCCGCGGCAGGAGCGCCAAAAAACCGACGCCGTAAATCGAGGGCGCATGGGTGGGGTAGGCGCGGTGGTAGATGCTGTTGTATTCAATCCGGGGCCGCCGTTGTTTGATGAACAGGTGGTAGATCAGGTCAATGTCTGGAAAGACGCTGCCCGCCATGGCTGCGCCAATGACCAGAGAGGAGAAAGGCCGCGCTTCCGGTATGAGCTGCGCGATGGCAGTACCGACAAGGTAGCCACCAGCAAGGTGTCCTGCGGGAGTCATAATGAGATGATGTGTTTGAATGTGGTCGTCAATTCCGAACCCTCAGACAAGCTCGGGACAAGCAAAAGTCAGATTTGGTGCCCAGGGAGGGATTCGGTCACAAGTCGCTCGCTTCGCTCGCGCTCGCGACCCCGCCTCGGGTCGCCTTCGGCGACAACCTCCGGCCCTCGATTCCCTCATGCGAGCCAAGCAGTTGGCTCGCTCCTGTGCTCGTTCACTTCGTTCACTGGTGCTGTATTCTTAAGATAGTTCGAACGCATTTCGCCGCCGCAGGCGGCGAGGAAAGCCCCCCGCGAAAATTCGGAAAGGCGGCGGAGCCGCACCGATGACAATTTCAAGTTTTTCTTTGGCGGCAAATCCTCAATACTCTTTGAGCAGTTCGGAAGCCCTAGTCCGAATTTCTGGAGAAGTAGAAGGATTTCGAAGTAGCATTTCGAGAGTAGTTCTTTGAGTAAAATATTTTTCTCTCTCAAGAAGTTTAGAGAACACATCAGACGGAGTTTTCTGGTTCTGGGCAAGTCCCCAATCTATCAGATAATTTTTCTTGAGCTCCAATCGTCTCAAAGTTTCAATTGAAGTTTTGGAATTTCCAGCGATGTCGCCAAGTACATAATCGGTCTGGTTGGTGTTTGCTAAGTATTCAATGGTGTTTGCGGAAACATTTGGATTTTTCACTACGAGACGCATAACAGCTAAACCTTTTCGATTATCACCCAAGAGCGGAAAGAGAGATCCAATTGCATTTTGTAAACTCAGATCGTTTAACTTGGCGATGCTATCTAAAAGTTCTGGGGATGCCGCTAGATTCTGCGCGATTGCACCGAGAACAAACTTATCGCGATTGAAAAATGAATTGTCGAAAGTGTTTAGTAGTTCTTGGTTTGTATTCATTCCACGGATTTGCGACGTAATTGAGGTTAGCAGTAATCCTTTTCCAAGTCCCCCAATCACAAATATGGCGAGACATATACTAACAATAAAAGCTAATCCTACTTTGAAATTAAATATTCTTGGAACACTTCCCAACCAAGCTTTAACATATCCAACACAATAACCCAAAATGGAAAAACCGATGAAAGCTATAGCAAAATAAACAGGAATGAAAACAAATCCAATGGCAGCTGTAGATGATGTTGATCTAAAAATCGAAAATATGATCAATAACGAAATTATGGATGCTCCAATAACTCCGATCACTAATCCTGTTTTTGTAGAAGTGCTTATTTTCATTAAAAAATTTGAATTATGAATAAATTTTCTTCCCCCAAAATTAAAATATGGTTCGAGCCGATGTTTTTCTCCGGGTTCTTTTGCGGTTTTGAGCGGTGCGGCTCCGCCGCCTTTCCGAATTTTCGCGGGGGGAATTCCTCGCCGCCTGCGGCGGCGAAATGCGTTCGAACTATCTTAAGAATACAGCACCACGTAGAAATTCGCAAGCAAGAGGGGTTCGCCTCGCTTCGCTCGGCGACTAATTTGTATTGGATTTTGGGGGTAAAAACGAATTGACGGTTTCTTGTCGCCTCTTTTCAAGAGGCAAAAACTGCCAAAGAACCTGGGCGAATTAAATTCGCAGAAATGTTGGCAATTCTCGAATCCGGAAAAGCAGACGGAATAATTTCTTGGCACCCCGATAGATTAGCTAGAAATTCGGTAGACGGCGGAAGGATTATACATCTTGTGGATCGCGGCTTGATTAAATCCCTCAAATTTCCCACTTTCTGGTTTGAACCGACACCTCAAGGCTTGTTCATGCTCAATATTGCTTTCGGCCAGTCTAAATATTTTGTAGATAATTTGCGAGAGAATGTGAAGCGAGGTTTACGCCAAAAGATACGAAATGGCGTGTGGCCCGGCTGGGCTCCGGTGGGCTATGCTAACAATCCAAAAACTCGTGCCATAGATATTGACTTAGAAAAAGCTTCTAAAGTGGTAAGAATGTTTGAGCTATACGCCACCGGAGCATATACGCTTCACTCTCTCGCAAATTGGTGCAAAGAAAATGGTTTAGTTGGAAATCTTGGCAAGCCGTTGGTTATCGCAAATATCCAGAAAAATCTACAAAATATTTTCTATCTCGGTTTGATGAAGTGGAAAGGGGAAATTTTTGAGGGAAAACACGAGCCGTTAATTTCAAAGAAAATTTTTGATAAATGCCAAGAAGTTATGGCAAAGCGTGGAAAAGTGCAGGAAGTTCGTAAACATTACTTTGCTTTTCTTGGCCTTATGAAATGCGCCTCTTGTGGCTGTTCGATTACAGGAGAGCGACAAAAGGGCCATAACTATTACCGTTGCACCAAGAAAAAAGGTTTGTGCCAAGAAAAGCATTATCTTCGCGAGGAAGCATTAACCGAACAAATCAAAAGTTTTCTTCAAAAAGTTTCTTTGTCGAGCCAAGACACTGAGAAAGTTTTGGCGGCGTTGGATAACGAGCAGGATAAAGCGAAAGAGGACACGCAAAGGAATGTCGGCGTTTTGAAAGAACAATTAGCCAGCGTAGAAAAAAGACTTCAAAAATTGCTGGACATCTACCTTGCCGATGCTTTATTCACAGAAGAATACGCCGCTAAAAAACAGAGTTTGATTTCCGAAAAAATGTTGTTGAGTGAGAAAATTACCAACTTTGAGACAAAAGGTTTGTCTTGGCTCGAACCGGCTCGTGAGTTCGTAAAATCATTAAATCAAGCCACAAATCTTATGCAGACAGATAATCTTTCTGAATTGCCAACATTTCTGAAAAACATCGGCTCGAACCATATTTTGCGAAACCGCCAATTCGTTTTTACCCCCAAAATCCAATACAAATTAGTCGCCGAGCGAAGCGAGGCGAACCCCTCTTGCTTGCGAATTTCTACGTGGTGCCCAGGGAGGGACTCGAACCCTCACGCTCTTGCGAGCACGGGCCCTCAACCCGTTGCGTATACCAGTTCCGCCACCTGGGCGCGAGGCTGCAAATCAAATTGCGCAGCAATTTGATTTAGCAAGCCAACTGCTTGGCTTGCGGCAGCCGAGCGGGGCATCGCGATGTCGCGTAGCGACCAGCGATGCCCGGGGGATTCCTTATTTTTAAATTGCGGGGCGGCTTGATTTCGTACCCCGGTTACTCGGCCTGCACGGGTGTTTCTGCGGCAACTTTTGTTTCCCGCATCCGCGCGGCCTTGCCCGAGCGCAGCCTCAGGTACGTGAGTTTGGCGCGACGGACCTTGGCGTGTTTGACCACCTCGATTTTGTCGATGGCGGGCGAGTTAAGCGGGAAGACGCGTTCAACACCAATGCCGGACACAATCCGCCGGACCGTGAAAGTGGCCGAAGCGCCGGACTTTCGATGGCGAGCGATGAGCACACCCTCGAAGGCCTGCAAACGCTCTTTGTCGCCTTCTTTGATTTTTTGCCAAACCCGGACGGTGTCGCCCGGGTTCAGGTCGGGCAGGTCGGTTCGAGTTTGCTGTTCCGCTAGGGTAATTGGGGCCATACAGCTTTTGAGGATATCATGATTCCGGTTTCGGTTCAAGGCTTGAGAGTATTGTTTTCAATTCGGCTGGCAGGGGAGATTCAAAGGTTTTTTCGCCGTCGGGGAATGGGATTTCGAGCCGGAGCGCGTGCAGGAACAGGCGTTTTAATCCCGTGGGCGGAGCAGTTCGTTTTTGCCGGTACAGTTCATCGCCAGCCACGGGATGACCAAGGTGAGCGAGGTGTACCCTGATTTGATGGGTGCGGCCGGTCTCCGGCGAGATTTCCAGAAGCGCGAAATCGGTTTTGCCGGCGGTGAGGCGCTTGAGAACCCGGAAGCGCGTCCGGGCAGATTTGAGATCTTTGGCCACACGGCTGAGCGCGGTTACGCGCCGGACAGAACCCTTAGTTGATCGGCCGATGGCAAGATCAACGAAGCCCTCGTCTTCACGGACTGTGCCATGCACGAGCGCGAGGTACGTCTTGTTGACTTTTCGTTTTTGGAAGAGGGATTTGAGCTCGGTAAACATTCGCTGCGTTTTGGCGATTATCAAAGCGCCCGAGGTATCGCGGTCAAGTCGGTGGACCAGGCCGGGCCGGATGGTTGAGTCGCCCACGCGGCCAACCTCCGGCCAACGTTTCAGGACCGCCGCAATTATGGTGTCCGGTTCAGCGCGGCTCGTGGGGTGCGTGAGAACACCGGCGGGCTTGTTGACCACTACATACGCTGCGGTTTCGCTGATGACTTTGAGGTCCATGGCGAGTTGAGGCTGAAAATGCGAGCGGAGCGCCCGCATGTTCTATGTGGTGGGCGCATCTGGATTCGAACCAGAGACCTCTTCCGTGTCGAGGAAGCGCTCTGCCAACTGAGCTATGCGCCCCTGTTTCGCAAGGTGAGCGAACGGTCTAGTCGGTCCGGTAGGATTTTCACCCCGTACCAAATCCATGTGGGCATGCCTGGACTTGAACCAGGAACCGCGGAGGTATAAGCTCCGTGCTCTGCCAATTGAGCTACATGCCCATGGCGATTTGGTGCGGGGCGAACCTACAACCGACGTCTTTGAATTTTGAATCGCGATCGAAGAGCGAGTTGGGCAAAGTATCGTTGTAGCCGGGGAATTTTCTAACGGCTCGTACGCCGCTCTGCGGCAGGCTCGCCTAAAATTCCCGTCGAACGCAAAGCAGTTTGCGTTCGACCCAATTGAGCTACGGACCGGGAATGTGGTACGGGGCGGGCCAAGAACCGTCGAGATATAAGCTCGATACGCTCAATCCAGCGCCGCGGCCGGACCGAGATCCGGGATCGGCGCCAGGCCCGCCTCGCGCTTGGGCGGGACCTTGCCTGCCACCAGCGCATCGAATTCCTCGCGCTCGATCGTCTCTTTGGCAATTAGGCGGCGAGCAATTTCTTCAAGCAGTGCGCGTTTTTCCGAGAGTATGCTGCGTGCTTTTTCATGCGCATCTCTGATGAGGCGTTCCACTTCTTTGTCAATGAGTGCGGCTACTTTTTCGGAGTAGTTGCGTTCCACACCCAGTTCTTTGCCCAAGAACACGAGCTCCTCTTTTTCACCGTAGACCACCGGGCCGACTTTCTCCGACATGCCGAAACTCGTAACGAGTTTGCGTGCCAGCTGCGAGGCTCGTCGCAGGTCATCTCCGGCGCCGGTGGTGATTTCCTTGAAGACGATTTCCTCGGCCGAATAGCCGCCGAGCATGACCGCAAGGTCGGCGAGGAACTGGGATCGGGTGTGCAGGTGGCGATCTTCGACGGGCAGTTTCAGGGTGTAGCCGGCAGCTAGGCCGCGCGAGACGATCGAGATTTTGTGAACCGGATCGGCGTCGGGTTGCGCCGCGGCCGTGAGCGCATGGCCGGCCTCATGGTAGGCAGCGATTTCTTTTTCGCGTTTAGAAAGCAGGTGGCTTCTGCGTTCAGGGCCCAGCATGACTTTCTCGATTGATTCGAGCAGTTCGGCTTGACTGATTGAATTTTTGCCACGCCTAGCCGCAAGAATGGCTGCTTCGTTGACCAAATTCGCCAAGTCGGCGCCGGAAAAGCCCGGCGTGCGCTCGGCCAGCTGTACCAAGTCTGCGTTTTTTGCGAGCGGTTTGCCCTTCCCGTGAATTTTCAGAATTGCTTGCCGGTCTTCGATGTCTGGTTCGTCGAGCACCACCCGGCGGTCGAACCGGCCCGGTCTTAGCAAGGCAGGATCCAAAATGTCAGGCCGGTTGGTTGCCGCTATCACAATCACCTGCGTTTCGCGATCAAAACCGTCCATCTCCACCAGAATTTGGTTCAAGGTTTGTTCGCGTTCGTCGTGTCCGCCGCCTAGTCCCGCGCCCCGGTGCCGACCCACCGCGTCAATCTCGTCAACGAAGATGATCGCTGGCGCATTGCGCTTGGCCGTGCGAAACAGATCCCGCACTCGCCCGGCCCCCACCCCGACGAAGAGCTCCACGAATTCCGAACCCGAGATATGGAAGAAGGGCACGTTGGCTTCCCCGGCCACGGCTCTCGCCAGGAGGGTCTTACCAGAGCCCGGAGGGCCCATGAGTAGCACGCCCCGCGGGATGCGCGCGCCGATGTCGAGGAACTTCTTGGGGCTTTTCAGGAACTCAACGATCTCTCTGAGTTCTTCCTTGGCTTCTTTGAGTCCGGCAACGTCGTCGAAAGTGATGCGGTTTTTGTCCAAGGGGGAGGCAAGGCGGGGTTGGGCCCGGGAGAAGGTGAAAGCCTGCATGTTGCCGCGCTGCGCCTGGCGAAACATAAACCAGATGAAAAACCCGATGAGGATGAACGGGAGGAGGAACGGGACCAGCGTGTTGAGCACGAAGGTGAGGCCGGTGTCGTCTTTGACCTCGAGATCAACGGCGCGAAGCTTGTCTTCAACCACGCCGAAGTTGCGCAACGTTTCGGAAAAAGCCGCTTCCGCTTCTTTCCGGGCCTTGACCTTGGCACCGCTCGAGAGCGTAACCTCGAGCGTATCGCCTTTGACGAGAATTTTTTGCACCTCGCCCGCGTTGATTTTTTCAACGAGTTCTTTGAGCGAGACTTTGGGCGTCTCCGCGATGGGCGACACTAGAAGCGCAAAGAGTACTGCAATGCCCACGAAGACGGCGATGGCGATGAGCAGATTTTTCGAGAGGTTCCGCATTATGATTCTGGAGTGGGTGTGGGGGTGAGGGCACTGCCTTCCGGCACGAGCTCCAAGGCGAGTCGGTGTTCGTCCGGTTTGATTTCGAGAATCTTGAATTTAGAGCGTTGACCCACCGCGAGGGCCGAGCGCATCTGCTCTTCCGAGCCAAACTGGGACACGTGCGCCAAGCCGTGGATATTTTCGTCGAGCCTTACGAAAGCCCCGTAGGGGTTGAGTTTCGTGACCGTGCCTTCGACTAGGGCGTCTTTCTGGTAGCGTTCGCCCGCGGTCGTCCACGGATCTTCCTTGAGGCGTTTTAGGGAGAGCGAGACGCGGCCGCCTTCGAGCCCGATGATCGTGGCGCGGACCGCATCGCCGACTTTGACGATCGCACGGGGGTCGTCAATGAGTTTGTGGTCGAGTTCGGAGATATGCACGAGTCCTTCCACCAAGGGGCTTTCTGTCTCGGTGGGGTCAGCCTTGAACTTGACGAATGCGCCGAAGTCAACCACTCCCGACACTTCGCCCTCAACGACATCGTTCACCTGCCAGCGGTTCAGCAGGTCTCGGATCTCCTTGGCTTCGATTTCCTTTTCCGAGACGATGAGTTTTTCTTCGTTCAGGTCGATATCAAGAATTTTCACGGAGAGTTCTCTCCCCACGAACTTTTGCAGTTCAGCGTAGATCTTTTGCTTATCTCCGCCCTCCACCCGCGGGTAGTGGTCAGAAGCAAGCTGGGAGACGGGGAGGAACCCCCGCACGCCTTCAAGCTCGGCGATGAGGCCGCCGCGATTTGCCTCCAGAATTTTCGTTGTAACGATGGCTCCTTCCTTCTTGAGACGCAGCAATTTCTCCCACGTTTGCTCGCGCCCCGCTTCCCGCAGCGAAAGCTCAATGTAGCCCTCGTCATTGTCCACATCAACGACTTTCGCGAATAGCGTATCGCCCAGGTTGACTTTGCGCACAATATCAACGGCATCGCGGTACTCGCGGCCGTAGACAATGCCGGTGCCATAGAGGCCCAGATCAACGTAGAGGCTGGCCGGCGCTTTTTCAATCACCCGTCCTTCTACGACCGTCCCCACCTGCGCCAAGACCTGTGCCAGAGGCACTTTGGCGAACACCTCGGTCATCTGGGTGCGGGGGTTTTTCGGGAGAGTCGTGTGGATGTCGAGTTCGTTTTCTGGCATGGCGGTATAAGGCGCTCACAGTATATAAGGAAGATTGCGGCACGGCAAGAGCGGCCACAATCGCGTTGTTTGAATGTTCTTGGGGTAATCTAGCCGTAAGATTTTCGAGCGCTGTTTGCAAAAAGTATTGTCAGTATCACCCCAAGCGCGCGAACTCCCGCTTCGCGAAAATCCCCAGCGAGGATTTTCGCTGGCCCTCGGCCTCGCTCGCCTCGCTCCGCTCGGCACCGTGCCCGCTCGGCCTCAGATCCCGCGGAGAGCTCGCGCGCTTGGGGTAGGCTGTTTACACAGAAACCTCGACATGTTATGCATCTACGCGGATGGAGCGTTTCCGGTGTGCGGCGCTACTGGGCGTACGCGGAGTCCATAGAAAGGAGGCTGCCATGGCGTTTCGTTTCTTGGTGGTAGATGATAGCGTGAGAATTCAGGCCCTGTATCGGAGTGCGCTCCACATGGGGTGGCCGGGCGCGGAGGTTGTCGCCGTGGCGTCTGAGAACGAGGCAATCAGGGAGGCGACCGGTGACCGCTGGGATCTCATCCTCATGGATGCGCAGCTTTCGCCGGGATCGGGGATCTCCGCGATCCTGCAGATTCGCGCGGCCGGCGTGTCGGTCCCGATTCTCTTCGTGAGCGGGGATGACGAGTCGGTGCTGTGTGCGGCGCGAGACGCGGGCGCCACGGACGTTCGCCACAAGCCTGTGCCGGTCTCCGAGTTGATCGCGCTCGCAAACCGGCTCGTCAATGCTTCTTAGCTCGGGCGGGAGCTTGAGCGCCGCCCGCGGCCAATTGGCCGCGGGCGCATCATTTTTGGCTTGTAAGCAGGCCTTGTTTTTGATACAGTGTATGGGTGAAAGAAGACGTTGGTAAGCTCAATTTCGGCTATCTATGATCATAACTTGGTACGGTCAGTCATGTTTTCGCCTCCAAGGGACGAGCGTTGTCTTGGTTATTGATCCCTTTTCCAAGGACATCGGGCTTACCCCGCAGCGGGGCCGGGCTGATGTGGTGTTGGTGAGCCACCACCACTCTGACCACGACAATGTTCGCACCATTGAGGGAGAACCTATTGTCGCTGACGGTCCGGGCGAATACGAAGCCAAGGGTGTTGCGGTGCGGGGGATTCTGGCGGATCACGACGAGGCCGGGGGCACGCTGCGGGGCAAGGTAACCATCTATACGATTGAGCTTGAGAACATCCGGTTTTGCCACTTAGCTGATCTGGGTCAGAAAAAACTCACCCAAGAGCAAATTGGGCAGATCGGCGAGGTGGACGTGCTCTTTGTGCCCGTGGGCGGCACTTACACTATAGGTCCGGTTGAAGCCGCCGAGGTCGTAAGTCACATTGAGCCCCGGGTGGTGATCCCAATGCACTACCGAGTGCCGGGGCTTACACTGCCGCTGGAGCCCGCCGCGCGATTTTTCAAAGAGATGGGTGTAACCCCGGAGGTGATGAGCCGATTTGTGGCCAAGCGCAAGGATTTGCCCACCGCAGAGACTAGAGTGATTGAGTTAACGCTTGAGAAATGAGGCGGAGCTGGTGGTGGAGATTACTTGCCTTCATGGAGCGTCAGGACGAAACGGTGCGCCGCCAGCTGATGTTTGTTTTTATGGCCGTGATTGGGGCGCTGGCCGCAGTCCTATTTTTGTGGTCGCTCCAGAGAACCTTTCAGATTGCGGCGGGCGAGCCCGCGCCGGCAGGTCGCGGCATCCTGCCTTCCATCCCCCAAAGTCTCAACGCTTCGGCTCATGACCTGTGGGGTTTTCTGCGGACTCTCGTGGGTCGGCCCAGGCCGAGTGCGCCGCCATCGCCAGTTGCGGACACGCCAGAGTTTGCGCCGCGGAAACTTCCGATTCCGGAGTAATCGTTTTATCAAAGCATGGACATCGGATCAATCCAACCACGCGAGATCACCGAAGAGCTGAAGGACTCCTATCTCGATTACGCCATGTCGGTGATTGTGGCGCGTGCCTTGCCTGACGTGCGCGACGGCATGAAGCCGGTCCAGCGCCGGATTCTTTTTGCCATGCATGGGCTCGGCCTTGGGCCGCAGGCAAAGTTGAGAAAGTCCGCCACAGTCGTGGGCGAGGTTTTGGGCAAGTACCATCCGCACGGCGATTCTCCGGTCTACGACGCCATGGTGCGCTTGGCACAGGATTTTTCTATGCGCTATCCGCTTGTTTTGGGGCAAGGAAATTTTGGCTGTTTTACTGGTGATACGAAGGTGCAGCTTGTGGATGGTCGCGCCCTCTCGTTTGTTGAGCTCATTGCGGAATCTAAGCAGGGGAAGCGACACTATACGTACACCTATAACCAACACACCCGGCGCATCGAGATTGCGGCGATTCGGTTGCCGCGGCGGACTAAACGGGATGCGAAGCTTGCAAGGATTTTTTTAGATAACGGCGCACAAATCAGCTGCACCCTTGACCATCGGTTTCTGATGCGAAACGGCTCGTACCGTCAGGCTAAGGACCTTGAAGCAGGAGACGCGCTTATGGCGCTCTACACTCGACTTTCGACCAACCTGGACGATCCGTATGCGGTTGGTTACGAAATGGTGTATCAGCCAGTCTTACAAGCCTGGGGGCACACTCATCGTTTGGCCGACGAGTGGAACGTTTCCCAGAACATCTATTCTCGTGCCGATGGCAAAGTCAGGCATCACATCGATTTTAATAAACGAAACAATAATCCAGAGAATATTAGGCGTCTTCCCTGGGGCGAACACTGGCGCATCCACGCCGATAGCGCCGCGCTTAGACATCGGACCGATGCGGAGTATCGGCAACGCATCGCGCATGGTCGGGAATCTTACTATGCTCGTGCCGACACGAAGGCGAAATGTGCTCGGCGCATACGAGAGTACAATGAGCGCATGTGGCAGGATCCCGTATACCGGGCACGCAAACTGGCCAGCATTCGGCAGCTGTGGGCGGATCCAAAGTATCGCCTTTCTATGGCACAGCAGGCGAGTTCCCGTCTTAAAGCGAAGTGGCGCGAGGCATGGTTTCGGGAAGCAGTTGGACACAAGAAATCAACAGAGCTGAAAGCCCGATGGCGCGATGCCGCGTACAGATCTTTTTGGAGCGAAAAGATGCGCGAACTTTCAACGCAGATTTGGGCGATCCCGGGCCACCGAAGCCGCATATCAGCTATGATGAAGGCCTTGTGGGAAGACGACGCATACCGTAGACGGCGGTCAGCAGAAGCGAAAGTCAGATGGTTGGACCCGGCCTATAAGCAGAAGTTCTCAAAAGAGCACTTCCGTAAGGCAGCGCGTAAGCTATGGGGAGACCCCGCGACGCGAGAACTCCATCGAGAAAAGGCTGTGAGGCAGTGGCGGAATGAGCAGTTCCGAGAAAATGTCATTGCCGCTGTCAAACGATCTAATAGCGCTCGCCTTAATCGTAACCCAGCGTTCATGGCGCGGCTTGCGGCGAAAGCCGGCATTGTGCTGCGACGCAGGTGGCAAGATTCTTCATACAAAGCACTTGTGCTCCGTAGTAGAATCGCTGGTTACGTGGCGCAGTTGGTTGCTGGCGGGGGGTTGGTAACTCCGGAGCGGTACGAAGCGGAACGAGCAGGTGGCGTACCTCGGCTCGAACGCGCCCTTCAGTATTTCTCTTCGTTTGAGGAAATCGTGGAGCGCGCGAGGCGGTATAACCATAAGGTAGTATCGGTGGAATTTTTACGGGAGCGCGAGGACGTCTATGATCTGACCATTGATGGTACTCACAACTTCGCGTTAGCTGCCGGAATCTTCGTGCACAATTCGATAGATGGCGATAGTCAGGCCGCGATGCGTTACACGGAGGCAAAATTGACGCCCCTGGCCGCCGAGATGCTCGCAGACATCGACCGCGATACCGTTGATTTCGTGGACAATTACGACGGCACGCGCCAGGAACCCACGGTGCTGCCCGCCAAGGTGCCGCAGCTGTTGCTCAACGGCACGGTCGGGATTGCGGTGGGTATGGCCACGAACATCCCGCCGCATAACTTGGGCGAGGTTGTTGACGCGCTCACGTACCTAACCCATCACCGCTCGGCCTCGGTCGAAGAGCTGCTAAAGTTCGTCAAGGGGCCGGATTTTCCGACCGGCGGAGCCATCTATTCGGTTAAAGACATCGCTGCCGCCTATGGCACCGGTCGGGGAGCCATCATCACGCGGGGGCTCGCCGAGATTGTGGAAGGCAAGGGCAACACCCAACAGATTATCATCAACTCGATTCCATTTCAGGTGAACAAAGCCACACTGATTGAGCATTTGGCCGAGCTCGTGCAGGAAAAGAAAATCGAGGGCATCAGGGACATCCGCGATGAATCTGATAAAGATGGTTTGCGGGTGGCGATTGATCTCAAAGCCGACGCCTTCCCCCAGAAGGTGTTGAACAGCCTCTACAAATACACCGATCTGCAAAAGACTTTTCACCTGAACATGTTGGCACTCGTGGACATCGTGCAGCCGCAGGTGCTTTCGCTCAAGGGGATGTTGGAGGAGTATTTGAAGCATCGCGAGGTCATCGTGCGCCGGCGTGCCGAGTTTGATCTGGCCCGGGCGCGCGAACGGGCGCATATCCTTGAAGGTCTGGTCAAAGCGCTCGATCAGATTGATGCGGTCATCAAAACCATCCGCCAGTCGCGCGATCGCGAAAGCGCGCATCAGGCCCTCAAGTCCAAGTTCGGCTTCACGGATCTGCAGGCTTCAGCCATTCTCGACATGCGGCTTCAGACCTTGGCGGGTCTCGAGCAGGAGAAGGTGCGCGAGGAGTTGAGTGCGAAGCGCAAGCTTATGGGTGAGCTCACGCTTTTGCTTGGCGATCCCAAACGGATTTTGGACGTTATCAGAGACGAGCTTGCGCAAGTCAAGGCGAAATACGGCGACGAGCGCAAAACCAAGGTGGTGGCGCACGCGCCCGGCGAAATCAAGGAGGAAGATTTGGTGCCGGAGGGGGAATCGCTCGTCATTTTGACTCGGGGCGGATCAGTCAAGCGAATGAACCCGGCTGCGTACCGCACGCAAAAGCGAGGCGGCAAGGGCGTGGTTGGCGTGGTGCCCAAAGAAGAAGATGTGGTGATGCACGCCGTCTCGGCCCACACGCACTCGAACCTGCTCTTTTTCACGAACACCGGTAAGGTCTTTCAGACCAAGACCTACGAGATTCCCGAGGTCTCCCGCCAGAGCCGGGGCAAAGCCATTGAAAACTTCTTAGCACTCGGCCCCGGTGAAGCGGTAACGGCTATTTTGCCCTACCGGCTGCGCAAGAACGAGCCGATCGGCGCAAAATTCTTCGTGATGGGCACGGCCAGTGGTATAATCAAGAAAACCGCGATTGAGGAATTTTTGCAGGTGCGCCGCTCCGGACTCATTGCGATCAAACTCGGCCGAGGCGACACGCTGCGCTGGGTGCGGGCATCGGGCGGCGGGGATGAAGTTATGCTGGTGACTAAAAACGGGCAGGCCATCCGTTTTTCCGAGCGTGATGTCCGCGCCATGGGGCGCCCCGCCGCAGGCGTTACCGGCATTCGGCTTCGCAGCACCGACGAGGTCGTCGGCATGGAAGTGATTGCCAAGAAAGCGGAAGCGCCGATGGGTGAGGCGGTTTTGGTGGTAACGGAAAACGGCTACGGTAAGCGCACGTACCTCAAGGAGTATAAAAAGCAAAAGCGGGCCGGCGTGGGCGTGAAAACGGCTAAAGTAACCAAGAAGACCGGAGCACTCGTGGTGGCTGCCGTGCCGGCGCCCGAAGCAGGCGAGGTGATCGCCCTTTCGGCCAAAGGTCAGGTGATTCGCACCCCGGTTGAGAAAATTTCGATTTTGGGCCGGGCTACCCAAGGGGTGCGTCTCATGAAAGTGGAGGCCGGGGATCGGGTCGCGGCAGCCACCGTTTTCTAATGGCTGGGGTTATGCGTTTCAGTCCGGTACGGTTAGCTGTAGAAAATACCAGCGTTGTTTACATCAAACGGGCGAGCTTCTCGCTACGCTCGAACCCCCACCGAGGGTTCTCGCTGCTCTTCGGGCTCGCTCGCCTCGCCCTTCGACACGGCTCAGGGCTTGGCGCCTTGGCCGCTCGCCCTTCAGACGCCGCTTGGAGCTTGCCCGTTTGATGAAGGTAGAGTTCTCGCAAATAACGCTCGGAAATCTTACGGGTCAGTGTTTCCATGAAAACTAAGACTACCGCAGGCGCGCGCGCGTTTTTAGACCCCACGAGACTGCTTGAAGCAGTCGGTCTCAAGCTCGGCATGGAGGTGGCTGATTTTGGGTGCGGGGCCGGGCACTTTGCCATCCCCTTGGCGCGGTTCGTGGGAGACCGTGGCGTGGTGCACGCGCTTGATGTCCGCTCGGAGATGTTGGAAGCCGTGGTCGGCCGGGCCAAACTCGAGCGGCTCTACAACGTTCAGACCGAACGCGTTGATTTGGAGGCCGAGCGCGGCTCAAAGCTTAGGGACGGATCGCAAGATATGGTGGTGGCGGCCAACATTCTCTTTCAGGTGCGCGACCAACGCGCCATCATCGGTGAGGCGTATCGCATCCTGAAGCCGGAGGGACGGTTTGTCGCGGTCGAATGGCACAGCGAAAGGATGTTTGGCCCCGCCTTCGCGCTCCGCCCCACTCCGGTTGACGTCAAAGCTCTCGCCGCCGAGGTGGGGTTTAAACTGGAGCATACGCTTGAAGCCGGCTCATTCCACTTTGCGATTGTGTTTAGAAAGTGAATCTCAAACGTCAAACTTTCGTTTCGGTTTTGAGCTTTGGCATTGATTCGTCATTTGGATTTTGTCATTTGGATTTGTGAGTATGCCTTCTTTCTCCCGTGGTCTAATCATCGCCGCCGTCATCGCCGCCCTGATCCTTGCGGTTGGGGCGCTCATGCTGACCTGCGTTATCCCCGGGGTGAAATACTGCTCGGATAAAAACAAAGCCGCGACCTTGGAGGTGTGGGGCGTGTTTGACGACACGGATGCGTTCAAGCCGTTCATCGACGCCTACCGCGCGCTGCGGCCCAGCGTGAAGGTAAATTATCGGAAGATGGACGCGCGCGACCCGAAGCGCTACGAGCAGGAGCTCTTGGAAGCGTTCGCCGCTGGTCGGGGCCCGGACATCTTTTTCATCCACCACACGTGGCTCAAGCGCTACCTCGAGAAGCTCCGTCCCCTGCCCGAAGATCTCATGGCGCTCCGAGAGTTCAAGGAGACATTCGTGGATGTGGCGGTTGAAGATCTGACGACAGACGGTCAGATCTATGCACTCCCGCTGTATGTGGATACCCTCGCTCTCTACTACAACCAGGATATGCTCAATTCAGCCAGGCTCTCCAAGGCGCCGGCCACGTGGACCGAATTCAACGCGGCCGTGCCCAAGCTCGTTTCGGTTGACGCCCGCACGGGTGCGGTAACCAGAGCCGCAGCCACTATCGGCACGGCAAAAAACATTAACCGTTCCACCGACATCCTGGCCCTCCTCATGCTGCAGTCGGGTACCGCCATCGTGGATCGCAAAACCAGTCAGGTGGTTATGGACGAATCGAAACAGTTAAATGGCCAAGCCCACCGACCCGGTCTCAACGCTCTTGAATTTTATACCGCCTTCACCGACCCCGGCCGGAGCGTTTATACGTGGGGAGTGGGGTCGAATTTCCACTGGTCAGTGGACGCATTCGCCGAAGAGTCGGCGGCGATGACCTTCAACTACGCCTACCAATTGCCCGTTATCCGCCAGAAAAACCCCAACCTGCGTTTCGGGATTTCAAGCATGCCCCAAATTGAAAACCGGACCATTGATGTCAACTATGCGAGTTACTGGGCGCCGGCGGTTTCCTTCCAGTCGCGCAACGCCCGGGCGGCGTGGGAGTTCATTATTTTTGCGAGCGGCAAGGATGCGGTGGTATCATATTTGAAGACAACACAGCGTCCGCCGGCCCGGCGCGATCTGATCGAGACCTTCCGGAGCGATTCGAACCTTGGCGTTTTCGCCGAGCAGGCGTTGACCGCCCGTAGCTTCTACCAGTATGACAGCAGCCAGGTCGAGCAGATTTTTGCGGACATGATTGAAACAGTGGTCAAACGCGAGAAAACGCCGAACGAAGCGCTAGAGACCGCGGTCAATGCGATGCGCGTGGCGACGAAGTAACACGAAAGTTATGAAGACTCTGCAACGGACGACTTTTGGGGCATCTCTGGTCGGCATCGAAATCGCCACCATCCTGATATTGTTTCAGCCGACCGCGAGCTTCGCACAGACATGCAACTGCAATAGCGGTCGTACCGGCATCACGGCGCCTCCCGGGCAGACGTGCGAACAGGTCTGCCAAAGCGAAGGCGGTGTGGTTGGAAGCGGTGCGGGAGGATCGGTTACCATCCCCAACTTCCTTGGTTTCAACACCATTCAAGCGGTGATCAACGCGGTTATCCCCAAGCTCATTATCTTGGCCACCGTCATCGTCGCGCCCATGGTCATTTGGGCCGCTTATATGCTGATGTTTTCGCCGGCCTCTCCTGATCTTATCAACAAGGCCAAAACCACCTTGTTGTGGACGTTGGTGGGGTATGCTATAATCTTGGTGGGTAGCGGCATCGCTTATATTGTGAGCGAGATTCTTGGGGTGCCCACCGGTTAGAGATAGCCGCGAAATATAATTTTTATTATTAAAAACCTTTTGTTATGAGAAAAATACTTTTTTCAGTGATTGCCGCCGTGTCTTCATTCCTGCCGCTGGTTGCGAGAGGCCAAGGAGGTTTTCTTCCGGTGCCGCAGCAGAACGTGCCTAACATCCCCACGGATTTGCAGGGGCTCATTAGAGTGATTGATCGGGTGGGGGTATTCATGTTTGGTTTTCTCTTGGTGGGGGCCTTTATTATGTTTATGATCGGTGCGTTTATGTATCTTGTGGGCGGGGGCAGCCCGGATGCGCAGAAAAACGCCAAGAACTATCTCATTTACGCCGCCGTTGCGGTGATCGTGGGTTTTGCCGCTTTTGCCATTGCTCAGACTCTCAAGACCGTGGTTGGCGCGCAATAAAGTATTTCAAGGTACTAAGGAAAAGAAATCTGCCCAGCCGCCTCAAAGGCGGCTGGGCAGACGGTTTTCGGAAAGAGCTTTACTGCGGCCTTACTTGGACCGTGAGTGAATCCCCGGAGCCGCCCCAGCCGTTCGTCTTGAACGCCACGTACTGCGGCTGGTCGGAGTCATTGCAGGGTTTGCTGTCGAGTGTGGTGGCATCGAAGCGGTACTCGCTTCCACCCACCACGATAGCGGTCTCCCTCAGGATCGGGTTGCGGTCCGTTCGGAGGCTCTCGAGGTAGATTTTGTTGAGGACGGGTCGCCGGTCGAGCGAGATGTGTTCCCAACCTGGCTGCACCGCACCCTCGATCCAGATCCGTACGCACTGGCCCGGTTGAACCGCGATCGGGGTCGGGAAATGGGGAAGACCCTTGAGAAATACCAGCCCTGTGCCGGGTTGCGTAGAGCTTGCCTGCGCCACAGGCGGATACCGGATCTCGAGTTCTTTCTGCGGCCCCCGATCATTCGATACCATCGCTTTCGCGATGTCGGCGCCGAAGAAGAGCCATACGAGACCCGCGATCAGCGCAAGCCCGCCGAGCGTACTCGCAATCCACGCGGGGCCAATCTTCACTTTCGACATCGCAAATCCGATGCCGAAGAGCAAGAGGCCCAGCGCGATGAGCCCGCCGGCTGTGCCCGCTTGCGAGAAGTCGGGCAGGGATTCCTTTAGGGTATCCCACCAGGAGGCGTCACGTGCCTTGCGCAAGCACGTAGCGATTATTTTGCTGCTGCGTTCAGCGCGCGCCCAAACTCGTTTGAGGTCGTTCTCGCTCATTGCGAGAGTGCGGCCGGTGATGTTCTGGATGCCCCGGATCGCCGCGTACTCTCGGCGGATGCGTCCACCCTCGATCTCGTCGTAATCCAAGCATGCTTCGAGCGCGGCTTGCCGTGCGCGGAGTCCCACTGGTGAAATCCTCGCCGCGTTCGTGACATCGGTACTCTCGCGTTGGCGCTCGAGCGCGTCTTGTGTCCTTGGCTGGTAGACAAGGTAGGTCTGAACGCCTACAACGGTGAGGAACGTGACGGCAATGGCGACGAGCGGTATCGTGAGCGGCCAGTGCACTTTGCCGAGCGTGTGCATCGCTACTACGACCGCGATCGCTATCGCGAGTAGCCCGAACGTCGCCCAGAACACCGGAACGATCCCGGCGAAGTAGAGGATGGCGGAGAGCACGAGGCTCCCCACCAGTCCCCACAGCCCGTACTGCATCACTTGCGGCATGACTCTTCCTCCTTACGCCGACTTCCGGTGGAAGACGGCGTTGCTCACCATATCGCTCAGAAAACTTATGCCTAACTCCATGAGCGGATACACGCGCCAGAACTGCCGTGAGGTGAGGGGGGTCTCTCCTGCCGTCGGGGTAGCGCCCGGCTGGCCGCCGGTCTGCTTACCCTGTTTGATCGCGGCGACGGTTTCGCCCAACGAGGCGCGGCCTTCACGGATATCCACCTCGCCTACGCCGTATTTCCGAGTAATCGATTGCTTCGCACGTCGCCATGAGCGGCGCGCGTCGTCGCGGAACACCGCGAAGAAGCAGACGATCATCACGATGATGGAAGCCCAGAATCCGCGCCAGTACCACTTCACGAAACCAGAAACCATTTTCGGTTGTGGCCGCTGGACCTTGATCCCCTCCCGGTCAAGCTCCGCATCGGTCTTGAACTTTCCGAAACGGTACTCATTCCGGTACCGCTGGGCGATTTCGCTCGGCGGCGCGGTCAGCTTAACCTCCCATGAGGAAGGGTTGAAGCCGACCATCGTAAGCCCGACCACGAGGAGGATCACGTTGAGGATTCCTAATACGTAGAAGGGTTTATTGCTGACATCCCGGACGGGGCCGTCGAGAGACAGTCGATGGTCCTTCGACGTTCCGCGGAGGAACAGGTGGACCCCCCGACTTTTCTCGGCGAAATCCATCTTGAACTCAACGATGCCGTCGGCATCGGTTCGCCGAATGGGCGGATCAATGCCGGCGCCAACGATCTCTACCTGCCAGTCCGGCACCGGCTGTTTGGCAGCGTCGAAGACGGCAACGCGAATGGTTTGTTTCCCATCTTCGCCGCTGACCTTAATCTCCCAGTCGTCCGCCCGGCGTATCTGGCTGGCCTGGTCCAACTCTTGCTCGATCTGCGCGAGCTCACGCCGAAGCTTCGCCTCGGCCACCTGCTTTTCGAGCGAACTCGGCTGTGCCCCGAGTTTCTCGAGGTCAGCCGTGATGCGTGCGAGCTCGAGCTTGAGCCGCGCTTCCGTGACATTCCTTTCGGTATCGCTCGGCGTTGCGCCAAGCTTCTTGAGTTCGGCGTCAATGCGAGCAAGCTCAAGCCGGAGGCGCGCGTCTACGAGTTTCTTCTCGTTCGAATCGGGCCGCTGGCGGAGCCTCGCAAGTTCCGCAGCAACCTTCGTCCGTTCGAGTTTGAGTTTGTCGTGCTCGAGCGAAACTTCCTCGGCCGATTTCTGTTTCGGTAGCTCGGGGACCATAAGAAGTCGTTCTGTCCGCTGGCCTCCGATTGCCACCTCGGCGAGGTAGTGGTGACCCGGACCTAGGCCGGTGATGGCTTTGGTGGCATAGCGATCTTGAACCGGTACTGCCCGGCCGAACCGTTCGCCATCCATATAGAAGATTGCCTCGGGGATTTCCCCCTCCCAGTCGCCACGCGCAAACGCGCGTAGCGTCGTGGAGTAGGTGTCATCCGCCGCGAGGGCAAGGGGTGTGTTGGTAATCTCTACCGACGGTCGCTGACGCCGTCGCTCCCTTCTGTCTCTTCCTTCATCTGCCATCACGTCCTCCCGGGCTTTCGGCCCTTCTTTGGTTTCCGTATTCTGCTGTCAACGAGCGCTCGTCCTGTTTTGGCTGCTCTATGCAGTTGTCAGGACGCTTTGACTAGATTATACTAACATTATATACGTAAGTCAATAGGGCGTTTAGAATTGGCTGTTTTTGGCTTGTAAAAAAGGATTCTGGTCAGTAAAATGCGTGAGTCAACGCTGGGGTGGCGAAACTGGAAGACGCGACGGCCTTAGGAGCCGTTGAGAGCAATCTCGTGGGAGTTCGAATCTCCCTCCCAGCACCGCCTATGGCGGGCTTCCAACTTTTTGCCCATCCCTGGTGGGTCAATCTTGTCTTCGGAGTTCCATTCGTCGCTTATCTTATTTGGCGGCTGAGCGGCCTTGCCATAGCGCCGAAAACTCTCGTCCTCGCCGCGATTTTCGGTGTGGCGTTTGGATTTGTGGAGGCGGCGGTAGTCGTGTATTTGCGCGCGGCGGTCGGGCTTACCGACCCCGCACTTGTTCAGAACATCGAAGCGCTGGGCAAACTTTCCGGGCGCTTGTTTACAATTGAGCTTTTCCGCGAAGCGGCAACGCTCGTGATGCTTGCGACCCTCGCCATGCTCGCCGCGCCAGCGCGCCGCGAACGCTGGGCAATATTTTTCTGGATGTTTGCGATTTGGGACCTCACGTACTATGCGGGGCTGTGGGCGACCGTGCGCTGGCCACAGTCCATTACCGCGCCGGATGTCCTCTTTCTCATTCCCGTGCCTTGGGTGGCGCCAGTGGGGTTTCCGATGTTGGTGAGCGCACTGATACTCGCCGCTGTACTCGCAGCGTGGCGGAGGCATGCATCGTAGGAGATTGCAGCTAACTTTTTGTGATGCAATCAGCAGGGATGCCCCAGAGAAGTTTCGGCATCGGCCCTATACATCTTTCTGCGATCGCAGTAGAATGTTTTATAGACGATTCGTTTATTTCTCTTATAGTTTTTCGGCATGGCAACCGTAGCACACCGTCTTCCGTACGGCGCTCTCACGAAAGCTATTCTCACGACTCTGGCGGCAGGGTCATTGGTTCTCGCCGTGGCGACGCTCCCTGGTTTGGCATTGGCACTTCGGCCCTTCTTGCCGCGCAGGCGGCACCATTCCACAGCCGTGCGGCAAGCAACGTATCGGCTCGCGAAGCAGCGTCTGGTGAAGCTTCAGCAGCGTGGTCGCCGCACCACCGTGGCGCTGACGGAAACTGGCAAGCAGCGCGCGCTCCGATATCGGGTCGCAAATCTTGCCATCAAAAAGCCGAAACAATGGGACGGTCGGTGGCGCATAGTTATTTTCGACATCCCCGAGGAACGGAAAGCGGTCCGCGAAGCACTCCGGGCGAAATTCCGAAGCCTTGAGTTCTACCAGCTTCAACGGAGCGTGTTTATCACCCCGTACGCCTGTCGCGAGGTGATTGAGTTCCTCAAGAGTTACTTCCATATCGATCGGTACGTACACTATGGAGAGTTGACGGCTATTGATTGCGATCGCTTTCTCCGCGAGCAGTTCGAGGTGTAGGTTCAACACTGGCTTTTTCGGAATTTCGAAAAACATCTTTCAGCGATCGCCTATAGATGTTTATCCAGCACCTTTCAGAATACCCCGCGGGAAGGTGCTGGATTTATCTGTGCTTCGATCGTTTAACGGGTGCGACGTTCCCGGATTCTTATTCGAGCGGATTGCGCTCGACCGGGTAGAGGGCCGGTGATTTGTAGTTTGACCAGAATGTTTTTTTGCCGATGAGTTCGCCGTTGCGGCTCACGATCTGGGTTATTTTGGCCTTGAGCGAGCCGTCAGGGTTTTTCTCAAATTCGTAAGGACCGTCAATTGTAACCTCACGGCCGTCAGGGGCGCCAAAAAAGTCAATGGTGAGGTTTGTACCTTCGACGCGGGTCTGGATTAGAATTGGGGCGTTCGTGTCATTCCGAAATACGAGATCCGGGCCGCCCGGATAGATGGTCGCGTCAAACCCTTGGGGCGTGCCGTAGTAGCGGACCGGATAGGCGTGCGGGAAGCGCTTCAAGATTTCGAGGCCGGCTTTGGCGGCCGCGCGGAACATGGTGGTTGAAACTTGGCACACCCCGCCGCCGTATTCGGGCACGGTCTTGCCGTTTTTGATCACGAGCGCGATGTGGTAGCCGGTGGTGGCGTCAATGGGGCCGATGGTTTCGTTAAACGAGAACGTGGCTCCGGCTTCAACCAGAAGGCCATTGTACCGTTCGGCAGCCACTTTGATGTTGTGGCTGCGCGCGGGGGTGGAACCGTTAAAATCAGTCTCCCCCCGGCCGAGCAGCGCCGTGATGCCAAGTTCACGCAGCCGCTCCAAGCTGACCGCCGCACTTTTGTTGGCAACGAGCAAGGACAGCACTTCAGTGTTTGTTTCAAGGATGTGCCGGGTTATGCGCGGTACGTTTTCTTCAATGAGCAAGTCTGCGCCGTTCCGGCTGGGGGTGGCTTCGGTTAGGATCCCGTTCTGTTCGGCAAGGTATGCTTGAGACGGATCGCGGTGGACCGATGGCGCAAGGTCGGCCAGGAATCCGCGCACCGCATCCGGTTCGAGCCTTTCGTCTGGCGCCGTGAGCGTGAGCCACGGTTTGAGCACGTCTGTGGTGATTGCGAGCACCCGGCCGTCCACGCTGAACCGAAACGGAGCTGTGGCGAGAATGCGGTACGCATCTGTTTGCACGCGCGCAAGTTGAGTTCCAGTGGTCGCGGGCGCGCGCGAAACCAGTGAAACGTTGAAAGGCGGGTGCGAGGACTGGAGTTGTTCGGTTGCGTCTGCCAGTTGCGTCTTGAGTTTTGTGCGATCAATGACAAGACCGTTCTGCCCGGGTGTGATCGCGAGCGTATCTCCTCGCCAAGTGAGCGCCGGCTCTCGTACTGCCCGCTCCAGATCCCCAAAGTGTTCTTTCAGGAAATGTGCCAGCGTGAGTTCGTTCAGGCGGTAGGCTACCCGAATGCGGCGGGGCTTCAAGAATAGCTCGACTTGTTCGATGAGCGCCCGGAGCGGGTTCGGGTTGTGCCCCGCTTGCCAGATTGCCGCCAGAGTTTCCTTGGCGTCGATGGTGAGACCCAGCTCGGCCGGCGTGGCCCCGATAGAGTTCGCTTCAGATGTAAAGATGAATGAGGCGGCACTAAAACGGTCGATGCGGGCCCCCAGGAGAGCTGAGGCTTCATTCCTCGTAAGCTCCCCAAACGAAAGATCGCCCACGCGCACGCCCCGGGCTACCTGTCCGCTGTTGGCGGAAGAGAACACGGCCAGGCCTAGGCCGGCTAGGAGGAAAACGGCAGTCGCGATTCTCAAAATTCTCATGGTGAATGCAGAGCAGGTCCGCCAGCCGGCGGACCTGCTCTAAGTTTCCAAAGCCGATACGGGAGCCCGGTTAGATGGTCTTGACCGAAATGCGTTTACTCTTTTCTTTTTCCGCCTTGGGGAGCCGCACCGTGAGGATGCCGTTGTTTAAGATGGCTTCGGTCTCCTCTACTTTGATGTCCACCGGCAGGATGACAGACCTCGAGAAAGCGCCCCAGTAACATTCTTGGTAGTAGTATTGATCGTCGGTCGGGTGCTCGTCGCGTTCGCGCTTGCCCTTTATAGTAATCATGTCGTTCGTGATCGAAATATCAAGGTTATCGCGCGTAACGCCGGCAATGGTGGATTTGATGACGATGTCCGCGGGCGTTTGGTAAACGTCTATAGTGAGTTGTCCCTCAGGCTCTTGGAGCCAGTCCTCCTTTTTTGTCGTTGGACGGGGAGTCTGCGGGGCGGGGGACTCGGGTTCGTTCACCGCAGTAACGAGGATCGCGGGCGTTTGCGGCTCGGCCGGAGCCGGTTGGGACGGAGGTGTCGGTTGCGGACTCGCCGGAGTTTCCGGTTCGTCCGGAGTAGACATGCCGGTCAAACGCTCGAAAAAAGATGGTGCCATAGGAGTTTAGGTGGCGCGTCCGGCAATGCGTTTGAGGCGGGCCAGATACGCAGCCACAGTAAGAATAAGTGAAATCAGGAGGACTCCAAGGAGCACAATGGAGACTCGACTATTGATCAGTATAAGCGAGTTGAAGAGTGCGTGCAAGAGCGTGGCGAGCCCCAAGCCGAGTGCCAACAAGAGCGTTGTTCTCTCGCGCATGATGAGCCCGAGCGCAAAGAAGTACCCCAGCACCGCTGACGTAAGCACGTGCAGTAGCGTTGCGCCCACAAATCGAAGTCCGGCCACTTGGATCCCGAATCCAACCGACTGTCCGAACGGAGCCCACAAGAAAAAGAAGTTTTCCACGGCGGCAAAGCCGAGCGCACTCACAATGAGGTACATCATGGCATCGACCGGCTCGTCGAACTCACGGCTGTGGCTTACCCCGAGTGCGACCACCGAGAACTTGAGCACCTCTTCGATAAACGCAAAGCCGGTGAAAGCGAAGAACGAAGGGGCGGTGGCCGCTCCGCACGCTCCGCCCAATAGCTGCCACCAGCTGCACTCGAGTAGGAGTGCTATGGGCGTTACGGCCATGCCGCCCGCAAAGACGGCGAGCACGAGACGTTTGGGTTCCGGGTGCTCGTCTTCGTGCAAGTAGAAGACGAGCCACACCAAACTCGCCCCGAGGGCGGCGACAATAGAGAGAAAAGGAAGTCCGCTGATCATTTGTCGAACAGGTGAACGGTGAGGCCTGCCTCTATGGTGGCCGAGTGGCTGGCGTTAGGTGGCGCAGCGCCCGTGGTGAACACCTCCCACGCATCCAGACGCGCGAGGTGTTTTATGAGCGCCGCCTCGGCCTGGAGGAGCTTTAAGTGCCTGTTCGCATAACTCAAAGCCGCGGCAGGCGTTTTCGGATCAAACCCGGCTGCCTGACGCAGCCGACGCAGAGCGGTGACGACGGCGCGCACGGTGGCAAACTGGACCTCGGTTTTCCGATCGGTGCGCTCAGGAGCGCTGTGCGGCCACGGCGCAATCAGGAGGAGTTCTGTCGGCAGTCCCTTAACGTGCTGGCGGGCGAGTTGCCAGAGATGTTCGGTGAGAAACGGCATGAAGGGATGCCAGAGAACGAGTATGCGCGTGATGACATACGCAAGTAGCGCATCTTTCGCGCCCTCAATTTTGGCGATCTCAAGGTACCAGTCGGCCAGTTCTTCCCAGGTAAACGCGCGGAGTCTCTCGCCCGCCTGCGAGAGCCGCAGCGCTTCGATGTCAGCGGTTACCTCGTGGGTAAGCGTCTCAAGCCGCAAGAGGATCCAGCGGTCGGCCAACGTGCGGGGCCGGGGCGTTTTCGGCACGGTTGTGCCCGCCTTCATGGTGAGAAACATGAAGCGCGCGATGTTGAAGAGTTTGTTTGAGAAATTTCTCAGGCCCGCGATTTTGGCCTCCGAGAGCTTCATGTCTTGACCCGGAGTGTTGCCGATGATGAGTGAAAGGCGCGTCGCGTCGGCGCCGTATTTGGCGGCCATCTCCAAGGGGTCAATAACGTTGCCAAGAGATTTCGACATCTTTCGGCCTTCACCATCGCGCACGAGCCCATGCAGGTACACCGTGCGGAACGGCACCTCGCCCAGAGCGTAGGTGGACATCATGATCATGCGCGCGACCCAGAAGAATAAAATGTCATAGCCGGTCTCCAGGACTGACGTGGGGTGGTAGGTTTTGAGATCTTTGGTTTTGTCCGGCCAGCCGAGGGTCGAGAAAGTCCACAGCGCCGAGGAGAACCAGGTGTCGAGCGTGTCCGGGTCTTGTTTCCAGCCATCGCCTTTCGGCGGTTCAACGCCAACGTAGATTTCGTCGTCGCGAGACAACCTTGAACCCTGAACTTTGTTTGTCCGTCGAAGCCTTGGCGCAGGCGGGAACCCTGAACTTTTCTTGTACCACACCGGAATTCGGTGCCCGAACCAAATCTGGCGCGAGATGGTCCAGTCATGCAGGTTTCTCATCCAGTGGAAGTAGATTTTGGAAAAGCGTTCGGGGACAACGTTGATGGCGCCGGATTTGACCGCGTCGGTCGCGAGTTGCTTTATGGTTTTGCCGCGCCCGGGGATTTTTTTGTTGACCGCCACAAACCACTGCAAAGACGGCAACGGCTCGATCGGCGTGGCGCACCGGTAGCAGACCGAGAGGTTGTGTTCGTAATCCTCGATTTTTTCGATCAGTCCCAGTTTCTGGAGTTCTGCCACGATCTTCTCGCGGGCCTCTTTGACGGTGAATCCGGCATAGGCGCCCGCCTGTTTGGTCATCCGGCCGTCTTCGCCGATAACCTGGCGCGATGCGAGTTTATGGCGCGCGCCGATTTCCGCGTCCACAAAGTCGTGTGCCGGCGTTACTTTGATGATGCCGGTGCCGAAAGTCGGATCAACCGCCCGGTCCGCGACAACCTTGAGCGTAACTTCGCCATCTATCGATTTAACCTGTAGCTCCTTGCCGACGTAGCGTTGGTAGCGTTTGTCGTTTGGGTGCACGGCAAGCGCGGTATCCCCAAGTTTTGTCTCCGGGCGGACCGTAGCCAGCGTGAAGGGTCCGTATTTGATGTAGTAGAGTTTTCCCTTTGTCGGCTGGTATTCGACTTCATCATCAGAGAGCGTCGAGCGACACCGCGGGCACCAGTTCACGATCCGCGTGCCGCGGTAGATGAGGCCGTCTCCGTAAAGACGCACGAAAATTTCTGCAACCGCGCGGGATAGTCCAGCGTCTAATGTGTAACGCTCCCGCGACCAGTCCACCGAAGCGCCCAAGGCTCGGATTTGGCCGCGGATGGTGCTCTTTGAGTTTTCAGCAAAGGCCTCAACGCGTTTGAGGAATGCCTCCCGTCCCAGGTGCTCGCGCGAGGATCCTTCTGTGGCGAGCTCTCGCTCGACGACATTTTGCGTGGCTATAGCCGCATGATCCGTGCCCGGCAGCCAGAGCGTTTTGTAGCTGGCCATGCGGTGGTAGCGCGCGAGGATATCTTGGACTCCCAGCATGACGGCGTGGCCCACGTGGAGCACCCCTGTTGCGTTTGGCGGGGGGAGCGCCATGGAGAAGACTTTTAGGCGTTTACCGGGGAGGTTATCCGGGTTAAAGAACCCCGATGCTTCCCAGAGGGCTTCGATGTTGCTCTCGACGTCGCGGGGTGCGTATGCTTTGGGGAGGTTCATGGGCGGTGGTTGCGTTTTTTCCTGTGTATCCGTATTATGGCGATTCGGCTTGCAGCGCGCAACGATTGAGGAGGGGACGATGGCGGTAGAGCTGGTAACGGAATGCCGTGAAGCGCTCCGGCGGGTGTATCGCCTGGTTTCGGTCTTGCGTTCGGCGTTGATCTGTGCGTATACTCTCGGCAGGTTCATTGAGGAAGGCAGTTCTCGAAATAACGAAGGAGGGCCTGCCATGGCGGTCCGAACGGAGTGTCAGCGTGTACGCAGTGAGATATTTCACTTGCGTGGTGGTGGCCGGATGCTGCAAGGAGCGATCCTCCACATCGTGGGGTGCCGCAGGGGGATATGCGCGGGCATCTGGAACGGTTGGGCACAGCTTCTGGCGAGCGCTGCGCGGCTCCGGGCAGCGTGTGGGCGAGCGGCGGCACCTTCGGTTCCCCACGGATCGCAACACGACTGTGCGTGGGCGCAGAGGACGTTGCGTGAGCCAACTGCCGATGAGTTGGTCCGGGCAGCCACCGTCCACATCGTCTCGTGCGCGGACGCAGACGGAGCACAGTGCCTGGCAATGAAACAGGCACTCGTCCAGTATCTGAGCGCGTTGCGGGCGCTCAACAATCCCGGGCAACTCGAGTTGCCCGAAGAAGTACGGGAAGCGCTGGCGCGAGGCAAGTATCTTGCGCCGCCGCATTGGCCCATGGTAGAGCCGTTCGCGATACTCAGCGATTTGCGCAGGGGATCTGGCTAACGCATCTCGCGTTTGCTCTTGGGGGGTACACCGCGGCCGATCGCTCAACGCGTTGAGCGATCGGCCGCAATTCTTTTTATGCGTCGCCGCGCACGCCATGCGGGTTTTACAGCCCGAGATTCGCGTCAGCACCGAGGTACTGCCATGAGACGGTTGTCGGTCGCCGCGACGTCGCGATGGCCGCGGCCATCGCCACCATCACCGCGTTATCGGTAGAGAGATTCCTTTCGGGCGCATAGACGCGTGGGGCGGTCGGGAGCAGTTTTGCTTGTTTGCGCAGCTCACGGCGAAGCTTTTGGTTGGCGGCGACTCCGCCCGCAAGAAAAATGGTGTGTGCGCGGTGTTCGCGGGCGGCGCGCATGGTCTTTATGACGAGTACGTCCACGATTGCGGCTTCAAAGCTTGCGGCGAGGTCCGCTTTTCTTTGGATGAATGTTGGATTGTCCCTGAGCAGATAGAGGAGTGCCGTTTTGAGGCCTGCGAAACTGAATTCGTGGTTTTGTCCGCCAGCTGGCGGATTTATCATGGGGCGAGGGAAATTGAACGCAGCGGGGTTGCCTTGTCTGGCCAGTTTGGCAAGATGCGGGCCGCCGGGGAAGGGAATCCCGAGGAGCCGCGCACCCTTGTCAAAGGCCTCGCCAGCTGCGTCGTCCCGCGTCTCGCCCAAGACGCGATATTTTTTGAGCGATTTAAGCACGATGAGTTGGGTGTGCCCGCCAGAAACAGTTAGGCATACGATGGGGTAGTGAAAGGTTCGACGCGGGCCATAGAAATTGGAATAGAGATGCGCCTCCATGTGGTTGACTGGGATGAGCGGTTTGCCCCACGCATACGCAAGGGCACGGGCGAAGTTGACTCCCACCCAGAGCGCCGGCGCGAGTCCCGGTCCGATCGTGACGGCGAGGGCGTCAATTGCCGGAACGTGCGTGAGGAGTGGAGATGCTCCTAGTCGCGTGAGTAAATCCGGCTCGCGTTCGAGGATTGTAGCTAGGGGTAAGTAGCTAGTAGTTAGGGTTTTCTTCTTTCGTACCCTAACCCCTAACTTCTGACCCCTAGCTACTGCGAGAAGTTTTGCTTCCCGCAGTGCGTGTATCACGACCGGCACCAGGTTTCTCTGATGTTCTCTCTTGGCAAGATTCGGCACCACGCCGCCGAACGGCGCGTGGGTTTTCACTTGCGAGGAGACGACGTTGGAGAGAATCTTGAAGCGAGGCGCAGTTTTCCCCGCGGCCTCAACGATCGCGATCGCCGTTTCGTCGCAGCTCGTTTCGATGGCGAGAATGCGCATCCCGCAGAGCATACCGGAATTATTGCCGCTTTTCAATCTTTTTGGTACTCTATTGCAATACAAGGCGAGGAAACGGGGCCCCATCGTCTAGAGGCCCAGGACACGAGCTTTTCAAGCTCGGTACATGGGTTCGAATCCCATTGGGGCCGCCAAGCACGGATTACTTGCACGCGCAGTTTGAAGGAGTCGCCACGGGACTCCGATGACGTGGTATGACATCTCCAAAACTATATCAAGCCCTCGATCGTTTCACCGCCAAGAAGATTGGCGTGGTTGGCGATCTCATTTGGGATCACTATATTACGGGCGAAGTTGAGCGGATTTCACCAGAGGCGCCGGTACCGGTGGTGATGAACCACCGCGAGTTCGGCGTGCCCGGTGGAGCCGGTAACGTGGCGGCCAATATTCAGGCGCTCGGAGGCGAGGCATGGGTGGTGGGGGTGGTGGGGAAGGATATCTCCGGCGAGACGTTGCTCGTTGAGTTTGCCACGCGGGGGATTCATTCGGACGGTGTCGTGCGTTTGGGGCATCGTCCGACGACCCAGAAAACTCGCGTGTTGGTTCGGGGTCAGCAGGTGTTGCGAGTTGATCGGGAAACCGCCCAGGACATTGACGCGGACGCGCGCAAGGCCTTGGTGCGGTTCATCCGCGCGCATCTGCCGGGATGGGATGCCGTGGCCATTTCTGATTATGCGAAAGGGATGTTCGGGACCGGTCTCATGCGGGACGTGATTCGTCTTGCGCGCCGCCACCGTAAGCCGGTCGTCGGCGACATCAAGCCCGCGCACCGCACCGAAGCGAAAGGCATGACGCTGCTCGCACCGAACGCGTTTGAAGCCGCGGGCATTACGGGGCTTCGCGACGTTCAATTGGCCGGTAAGGCCATCCAGCGGCGGCTCCATTGTGATGTGGTGATTACGCAGGGGAATCGCGGCATGACGCTATTTATTGGCAAGCGGGTAGAACATTTCCCGACACAGGCGCGGGAGGTGTTCGACGTGACCGGAGCCGGCGATACCGTGGTCGCGGCGCTCGTGTTGTCGCTCGCGGCAAAACTGTCAATGCGAGATGCGGTGCGAGCCGGGAACTGTGCTGCGGGCATTGTGGTAGGCAAGCACGGGACCGCAACCGTTTCGCTCACAGAGCTTAAGCAGGAGTTGCGGAAACAGGGTTCGGTGGCGGCGTAAGCTCGATGTACTCCTCCTCGTAGGGGTGAATGATCCCATGCTTACTCCTGACTCAAAAAACTTTAACCACTCGTACATTAAAGCCAAAGAAGCGCAGGTAAAACGCCATGAGCAATCTCATGCGCAAACCGACGACCCGAATCGTCTGCCGCCCGGGCAGGTCAAAACCGATCGGTTTCCGATTTTGGATTTGGGGGTGCGGCCCACGCGGGATTTGTATCCCATGTGGAAAGTAACGGTAGAAGGGTTGGTGGAGCGACCGATGGAGTGGAAACTCGATGAGTTGCGCAAGCTCGGCGAAGTTGACCAGACGTCTGATTTTCACTGCGTAACGCGCTGGTCAGCGTATGACGTCCACTGGACCGGTATCCCGTTCGTGAAGATCATGGAGCTCGTCAAGCCGAAACCCGAGGTGGCGCATGTTATTTTTCACTCTTTCGACGGCTACACCACGAACGTGCCGCTCAAAGAGCTCAAGAAGCCGAACGTGCTCGTTGCGCTGCAACTCGACGGCAAGGAAATTCCGCCTGAACACGGCGGGCCGGTGCGGATGGTTGTTCCACGCCTTTACGGCTGGAAATCAGCCAAGTTCTTGACGATGATCCGGTTTGTGGAGGAAGATGAGCCTGGGTTTTGGGAGGTGAGGGGGTATAATAACCACGGAGATCCGTGGGGAGAGGAGCGGTACAGTTAAACGCATCGTTCAAGGAGGAGCGAGATGTTGGTGCTCACGCGGCGGTTAGGAGAGCGGATCAAAATCGGGGATGACGTTTCCGTGGTCGTGTTGGAAATCAAGGGTGGCCAGGTGCGGTTGGGGATTGAAGCTTCGTCGGCGGTTCCGGTGCATCGCGAGGAGATCTGGAAGAAAATCAAGCAGCAGAGGGAGGAGGAAGATGGAGGAGCGGCGCGAGCAGATGCACCACCTGTTCTTCACGGCGCGTGCCTGGCGGGGGAGCGATGAAGTTTTTATCCGGGTAGGAGGCACACGTCAGCGCGGAGGACTCGAGCTTCGGATGACGGTGCCAGATGGCTGGCAGAGCGAGTTCAACCCGCTGCCGCCAGATACAGACAACGGCAGGGGGAAGAAGCCGCGGCGGAGGCGAGTGTTGCGGCGAACGTAGTCCTGTGTCCGTACGAATCATGAGAGCGGCCCGCCAATCGGTGGGCCGCTCCTTCGTTTTGTTCTTACGCAGGCTGGAGTATCATGTGGTTATGGCTTCTGCGCGCGATTTTTCGCCGGATTTCCTCTTTGGCGCTTCAACCTCTGCCCATCAGGTTGAAGGCCATAACGTTGCGAGCGACTGGTGGCTTTGGGAGCGCAGCCGGGCGCGGCGCATAGAGCTCGAACGCCGCGGTCTTGATCCCCTAGATTTCATTTCCGGAGAGGCGTGCGATCACTCACGCAGATTTGAGGAAGACTTCGCTTGGGCCAAACATTTTGGGCACAACGCCCACCGTTTTTCAGTCGAATGGGCCAAGTGTGAGCCGGAAGAAGGCATGTTTAACCAAGCGGCATTCGATCATTACGGCGCAGTGCTTGAAGCGTTGCGGCGTCGGGGGATAGTCCCGATCGTAACCTTGTGGCACTGGACTTTGCCTGCGTGGCTTGCCGAGCGCGGCGGGTGGGAAGCGCCTGACGCGATCAGGGCCTTTAGCCGGTTTGTCGGCCGCGTGGTGCACGATTTTGCGGGCCAGGTGCGTTGGTGGGTTACCGTGAACGAGCCCACGGTCTACGCGTGGAAAGCGTATGCGAAAGGAGAGTGGCCGCCGCAGGTTCGTTCGTCCGCGCGCACCCAGACGGTATTAGAGCGACTTCTTGAGGCGCACCGGAAGGCATACGAAGTTATCAAGTTTGTTGACCCCGTGTCAGCGGTTGGCATCGCGCACCATATCTCGGCAATCGAACCTGCGCGGCCGCACTCGTTCTTCGACGCCTTGGCCGCGCGCGCGGCCCGAGCGGTTGCGGTGAGCCGCCCCATTGCGGCCACGCTCGTCACGTCAGACTTCATCGGCGTCAACTACTACTCGCGCCGGCGCGTACGCTTCTCGCTTGCGCGCCCTGCCGACTGGTTTATCAAGACTGAACCCTCCGTGTTGGCGACCTCAGACCTCGGGTGTGAGATTTACCCCGAAGGGTTGCTCCGGGCGTTGAGAGAGCTAGCTCGGCATTTGAAACCCCTCCTGGTTACGGAAAACGGGATCGCGGACGCAACCGACACCTACCGGGCTCGTTTCATCGTGGGTCACCTCCGGTGCGTCAAGCAGGCGCTGGGAGAAGCAATTGACGTGCGTGGATACCTGCACTGGTCGCTCTTGGACAACTTTGAGTGGGCCCAAGGATTTGGGCCGCGTTTTGGACTATTAGCCGTTAACTACTTGAACCAGCAGCGAACGCCCAGACCATCGGCCGAGATCTATGCAGAAATTTGCCGGACCGGCCGGCTGCCCGCCCCATGAATTGGCTCCTCTTCGCTCTGAGCGCGTACTTTCTTAATGCGGTCGCCACGACCGTTGACAGCATTCTGTTGCGCCGGCGCATCCCGGAGCCGCTCACGTATACCACGTATGTGGGCTTGGTGAGTATTTTTGCGTTGGTGCTGGCGCCGTGGGGGTTTGGGGTGCCGAGTGCGGGGCTCGCGGTATTGAGCATACTTACCGGTTGTGTGTTTCTCGGGAGCTTGGCGGTTATCTTCCAGCTGCTTAAATCGTTCGAACCCTCGCGTTCGGCCGCGGTGGCAGGCACCGCCACGGTGCTCATATTACTCGCGGCGGAACGACTGCTCATGGGTACAACCTTCACGAGCGCGGAACTTGCGGCCGTGGTGCTTTTGCTTGGGGGCATTTTTTTGCTGACACATCGTAGCAGCGGGGCAGCTCAACGCGGGCGGTTCATGCGGCTTACGCTGGCGGCCGGAGGTCTGGGGGCACTTTATTTGTTTTTGGCCAAGATTGTTTTCGGCGCGCTCGGGTTTGTGAACGGGTTTATCTGGACTCGGTTGGGTGCGTTCTTGGGGGCGTTGGTGCTGTGGCTGGTATTGAGGTTGCGCGGCCGCGGCGAGCCGATGCCCGCAGCGAGTGCGTTGGTGCTGGCCAACCGTACCGTAGCCGGAGTTGGTTCAGTGCTCATGAATGGAGCCGTGGCGCTGGCGAGTCCGGCCTTGGTGAGCGCGCTCAGAGGCAGCGAGTACGCGTTCCTGTTTTTGTTGGCGTTTGCACTGTCTGCGTTTGCGCCGCAGCTGTTGCAGGAAGAGCTGCGGGCAAAACGCGTGGTTGAAAAAATCGCGGGCTTGGTTTCGGTCGCGTTCGGCTTAGCGCTTCTTACATTTGGCAAACCATGAGATTTCTCCCGCGTTGGTTTTTCCGTTTGGTCTTGCTCGTTTTGCTCGTGTTGGCGGCAGTAGTGGCCTTTGCCTGGTGGCAGGTGCGCGCAGTGCCTGATAACCCGCACGTGCGCTACGGCGTTACGTTTTCGGCCAAACGCGCCGAAGATCTGTTTCGGCTCGATTGGCGACGGGCGTATCTGTCCGTACTTGACGATCTCAAAGTTCGCCGCTTGCGGATTCCGGCGTACTGGGACCGGATTGAGAAAGAGAGCGGAGCCTATGACTGGGCAGAACTCGACTTTCAGATGAAAGAGGCAGAAACGCGTAACGCCTCGGTCTTGCTCGCGGTGGGCTTGCGGCTGCCCGGCTGGCCGGAATGCCACATGCCCGATTGGGTCAAGAGTTTGAACACCGCAGAACGCGAAGCAAAAATTCTGGCATTCATTGAACGGGCGGTCGAGCGCTACAAACCCTCGCGAGCCGTCTGGGCCTGGCAGGTGGAAAATGAACCGTTCCTGTTTGGGTTCGGCGAGTGTCCGGCTTTGGACGTGCAATTTTTGGACAAGGAGATTGCTCTCGTGCGCACCCTGGATGATCGAGCCGTCGTTATCACCGATTCGGGCGAGCTGGGCCGCTGGATCAGGCCCGCGCGTCGGGCTGACATTTTTGGTACCACCATGTACCGAACCGTCTGGGATCGCCGCGTTGGCTATGTGCATTATCCTATGGGCCCGGTGTTCTTTCGGATCAAGGCTTGGATTGCCCAGCACATTGTTCGAGTTAAACGCATCATCGTGGCGGAACTGCAAGCTGAGCCCTGGGGGCCCAAGCAGATTCCAGAGATTTCCATTGAGGAGATGGCCAAATCCATGAACGTGGAGAAGTTTCGGGATATTATTCGTTTTGAGCAAGAGACTGGCTTTGATGAAGTGTATTGGTGGGGAGTGGAGTGGTGGTATTGGATGAAAATGAGGCAAGGCAAGCCCGAGATGTGGGAGGAGGCGGCGAGACTATTTGTCCAACAGAGCCGCCGTTGACTTTTTGGTTTCTTTGGAGATAAAATGTGGCATCCCGATGGGAGGCTGGCCGCCACAGCCAGTCCATTAGCCGTTTTGGGACCGGCTCATCGCGCTGACTGTGCAGCCTCTCATCGGGACCAGTTACGCAACCCATCGTCAGGGAGGGAACGAAATGGCAGAGAAAACGCAGAAGCGGGTCGAGCGCGCGCAACGTCGTCAGGACCCAGATGGAGGTTCGCCACCAGCCGCAAACCCCGAGACCGTCGAACGAGGGAAGAAGGTCAGCGAGAAGCTCGACGCGTTGGCCCAAGAGATAGACGAGCTTTTGGCGCAAGAGGCCGAGCGGCGAGGGCATGGCACGGGCGAAGCTGCCTCGATCGCCGCAGCCGATGAGATCGTCAACACGTATGTTCAGTTCGGCGGGGAGTAAGTAGCTCGCATTGGCCAGAAGCCCCCGCGCTTCGCGCGAGGGCTTCAATAGAGTAGAGAGGAGGTGTCCTGTGAGAGCGACCGCGAAGTATCCGACAAGGAGAAACGAGCTCCTCACGAGTGCTCTTTTCCCAGACAGGAGCTACCCCGAAGAATTTGCTCGGGCTGTTACGGCAGAGTTACCCGATTGGGAGGACATCCACTTGGCTTTGAGCGAATCGGACTTTATGGTCGGCGCGCTGCTGGGCATTTTTGGGAGAGGGCACTTGGGATCCCCAGAGCAGATAGTCGCCGATTTCGCAGGAGGCAGGGCTCACGACGTGAGGGCGAGAGCCGAGCGGGTCATCCGTTGTCGCCGGCTCTTTGAACAGTGGTTGGCCATCACGGATTCTTGGAGGGGCCAGCCGTCTATCGAGCGTAAGATGACGCCCGTCCTTGCGTAGGGAGGTATCAGGTCTCGCCCCACGGGGCGAGGCCTCTTGTTTTTGGCCCACTTTGCGCGCTACGGTACATACGCGTTCTATGACCGAAAGCCGCCATTATTTGCGCGTCGGCCGCGCCACTGATCTGGTTGATTCGTCCGAGCGGCACCTCTACCGGGCACTCGAGATCTTCCCGGGCGCTTTGGCGTGGGTGACGCTTGTTTTTGTCGTCATCGGCTCGGCGTTTTTCCCGGTGGCGATTGCCCTTTTTATTATTGCTTTTGACGTCTATTGGCTGCTTAAAACAGTTTATTTGTCGCTACACCTGCGGGCCGCGTACCGTCGTTTACGTGTCAACTTGGCCACTGACTGGCGGCAAAAGCTCGAAGCGTTGCCGGCGCATGCATACACGCTACCGATTGAGTCATGGCGTCAGCTCGACCATTTGGTGATTTTGCCAATGGTGGACGAAGGGTTGGAAGTGGTGCGGCCGACCATGCAGATGCTCGCCGCCTCGCATTACCCCTTGGAGCAACTGATGGTGGTATTGGCCATTGAAGCGCGGGTAGGAGAGTCCGCTCGGCAGGTGGCCCAGACGATCGAAGCAGAATTCGGAGCGCTTTTCGGCGCGTTTCTCGTTACCGTCCACCCCGATGGACTTGGCGGAGAGATTCGCGGCAAAGGCTCGAACGAGACGTGGGCGGCCCGGGAGGTGAAAGAGAAGATTGTTGATCCGCGCCGCATTCCCTACGAACACATCATCGCTTCGGTCTTTGATGTTGATACCGTGGTTCGGCCGGATTTTTTCGCGTGCCTCACGTACCAGTACCTAACCACCCCGAACCCCACCCGCAAGAGCTTTCAACCTGTTCCATTTTATTCAAACAACATCTGGCAGGCGCCGGCACTCGCTCGGGTGGTCGCGCTCTCGGCCACGTTCTGGCACATGATGCAACAAGAGCGGCCCGAGCGACAGACCACTTTTTCTTCGCACGCCATGTCCTTTGCCCCGCTTGTCGAGATCGGTTTCTGGCAGACCAACGTGGTCTCCGAGGACTCGCGGATTTTCTGGCAGTGCTATCTTCACCTTGACGGCGATTGGCGGGTGGTCCCCCTGTACTATCCAGTTGAAATGGATGCGAACCTCGCTCCAACCTTCTGGCAGACGATGGCCAATGTATATAAGCAGCAGCGCCGGTGGGGATACGGGGTTGAAAACGTGCCCTACTTTCTCTACGGGTTTTTGAAAAACAAGGCGGTTCCCTTTCGGAAAAAACTTCGGTTCGGGTTCATGGTGATTGAGGGCTTCCACGCCTGGGCCACCAATGCGCTCATTATCTTTCTTTTGGGGTGGTTGCCGTTAGTTTTGGGCGGACGGCTGTTTAACGTAACCGTGCTCTCGGCCAACCTGCCGGTGGTAACGCGCAACCTCATGACGCTGTCCATGATCGGGTTGGTGTCATCAGCCGTGCTTTCACTCAACTTGCTTCCGCCGAGGCCCCCGGAATACGGACGATTCCGATATCTGTGGATGGTGCTCCAGTGGCTATTCATGCCGTTGACTATCATCGTCTTTGGCGCGCTCCCCGGTTTGGAAGCTCAGACGCGGTTGATGCTGGGTCGCTACATGGGGTTTTGGGTCACGCCTAAGGTGCGCAGGTCCGCAGCAGCGTGAAAACAAAAAATGAAAACCGGCAGCGCTGGGGCGGTTTTCAGTCGGCTTTCGCCGATGCAGCGCTGCCGGCTATCCCGGGAGGGCCCCCCGGGATTCACGGAAAGGGCACGACAAGGAAGACACGGGAGAGGGCGGCAACGTTACGGTTAACTACCGCCCACGAGAGCCGTTGAACCTGCCGTGGCGGTTGACGTACGGCGGTCTCCTCTTGCCGTTCGCCGCGGGCAGAACCATCTTACCGGGCCGTTCCTCCGTCACGGCCCACGCCGGCACCTCCAGTTCATCGCCGGTCGCGAAGCGCACCCGCGATCGGGCCTGGCCGTTCCCGCCGATCGAACGGGCGAGCACAACGCCCTGCGAGGCGCCTCGCCTGATCAGTCCGTAGTCTAGCTGGAGGTTCTCGGGGAGTTTTCGGAGCAATGCTTCGTTGATCCAATGGGTGGGCGCGAAGATGACAGCGTGTTCGGGTACCGACACCTTCGTGCCGCACTCAAGCCGCATCGAAAGCATGCCCGGGTGGTGTCGGTTCACACCGAGTACCATCAATCCCCGTCCATTGACCGCTTTCGACAGCGTCTTGGCGTGGGGTATGAGGTCTCGGGTGAGTCCACCCAAGAACTCCGGCGCGAGCCGATGGGTTGGGATGAATTCTTGCGTTGCGGATCCGCTTGGTGCCATAAGGGGGGCCTCCCTTTCTGGGTTTTAGTCGCGGACCCTCTCCCGTGTCTACTAAAACTAAATCAAGGTACTACTTCCTCGTGGAAGGATATTAAAGAAACGCCACGCTGTCAACCTCCATCACGCCGCACCTTTCCTCTTGTGGTACGAACGTGAAATAATGATAATTTTTTCTCATCCAGACATCTCTCCGCCGTCGCAGAGGGCCACGGGCTCTGCCCTTGGAGCTTCACCGATGCGTTCATTACTCTAGGTGTGCCTCTGACTCAAACTCAGCCAGCTGCTTTTTGAGCAGCGGCCAGCGCACCAGATCAGCGCTTTGTTGAAGCAGCAATTCGGCTTCGGCTCGTGCGGCTTTGATGAGCCGGCCGTCAGCGAGACTCGCCATGGCGAGATCCGGCAGGCCGGATTGCCGTGTCCCCAGAAAGTCTCCGGGACCACGGATCTGCAAGTCTTTCTCCGCGAGTTCAAATCCGGACTTCGCCTCGATGACGGCTCTGAGCCTTTGATGCGCGGTACGCGAGGTTGAATCGGTGAGTATAAGGCAGAAAGATTGGTGCTCGGCCCGCCCCACCCGACCGCGGAATTGGTAGAGCTGGGCCAGCCCGAAGTGCTCGGCGCCCTCAATCATCATTACGGTTGCATTCGGTACATCCACGCCTACCTCCACTACCGAGGTAGAAACGAGGAGGTCCAACTCACCTTGAGCAAAGCGCGCCATTACCGATGCCTTCTCTTTCGCGCGCAATTTTCCGTGGAGCATGCCAACTCGGAGATCGCGGAATACCTCTTTGGAGAGCTTTTCGTATTCAACCGTGACGGCCTTGACCTCGGCGCGAAGGAGCGCAAGCTGACCGCGAGCGTTCGGGTGTGGACTATTCGCATCTTCGAGTTCGATGCGTGGACAGATGACAAACACTTGCCGTCCGCGGCGAACTTCTTCCCGAATAAACCGGTAGGCACGCTCTCGTTCGGTCGGTGCTACGAGTTTCGTTTCGATGGGTCGTCGTCCTTGCGGCAGTTCATCGAGAATGGAGAGGTCCAAATCGCCGTAGATGGTGAGCGCCAGCGTGCGAGGAATCGGGGTGGCGCTCATACTCAAAAGATGGGGGGTGAGCTTATCAGGGTTTAGCGGAGCATTCGGAGCTTCTGGGGTAGCTGCTTCTGCCCGCGTCTGTCCGCGGGCAATGAGCGAAGCTCGCTGTTCAACTCCGAACCGATGCTGCTCATCTACGATGACGAGCGCAAGTTTAGGGATGGCGACGTGCTTTTGCAGGAGCGCGTGTGTTCCGACCACGATGTCGGCGAGGCCTTCGCGAATGTGCGCATGCAGTTGTTTTTTTGAGGTGGTCATTCCCTCTCCGCCGGAAAAAAAACGCGCTTCAGAGCTGGTCAGCAGCGCGGCCGAGGCAGTGCCGAACGGAAACAGTTTTTTGAGCGTGAGGAAATGTTGGCGGGCGAGGATTTCCGTGGGCGCCATGAAGGCAGTCTGCCAGCCGGCGCGGCTCGCGAGGTACGCCGCGATGGCCGCCACCACAGTCTTGCCGGAACCCACGTCGCCTTCGAGGAGTCGCGCCATGGGGTGGGGCTTGGCGATGTCCTGAAGAATCTCCCAGACCGCCTTGCGTTGGGCATTGGTGAGCGGGAAGGGGAGGGATGCGACAAACTGTTTTACCTCGGCCAGATCCAATGGGACAGCCGGAGCGGCCAGCTCGCTGATTTTTGCGCGCGCCTTGAGGTGCGAGAGTTGTATAAGGAGGAGCTCTTCGAAGGCGAGCCGGCGTCTCCCCTCTTTGGCCCTTTCGAGCGTAGTAGGGAAGTGGGTTTGTTGGAGCGCTTGGTCTAATGGCAGGAGTGTCTGGCGTCGGATCGTTTCTGCGGGCAGGGGATCGGGCCAGTCCCCTGCTGTTTTCACGAGCGGTTGGATGAGGAATCTGAGCCAGCGACTGGTGAGCCCGGCGGTCTCGGGGTAGACGGGGACAAGGCGCCCCGTGTGCAGCATGTCTGAATCGCCTTTTTCGGTTCGCGCTCCGCGGAGCACCTCGTGACTGGGGTGAGAGAAGAGTAGGCCGCGGTTGTCGAGAGAAACCTTGCCGGAGACGGCGACGAGGTATCCTTGCCGGAGGGAATCGGAAAGGTACGGCTGGTTGAACCAGACCGCACGGACCGAACCGGTAGCGTCCCGCAGAACCGCCTCGGTAACCATCATGCGTTTTCGCCACGTGCGCTGGGATTTGACCGAGGCGACCTCTCCTTTTATTGATGCAGTCTCCCCCGCCTTTAAGTCGCGAATTGCGGTTACGTTCGAAAAATCTTCGTACCGGCGGGGCAGGTGCAAGAGCAAGTCGCGTACGGTTTCGATGCCGAGATTTTTCAGGCGCTTCGCGACCATAGGCCGCACCCGCGGCAGTTTAACCACGGGGCTCGCGAGGTTTGGAGAAATAATGCCTTTGATCATTCGTTTCAGTATATCAGCACGGGGCGGTTAGACCGCAACACACCAGCGTCCCGCCAAATGGCGCGGCGCTGGTTAGGCGTGTGCCCTCGAGAGGAATCGAACCTCTATTACGAGATCCGCAATCTCGCGTCCTATCCGTTGAACGACGAGGGCGCGAGGCCGTCAATCCGCCCGCTGGCGGATTGAGCAAGACAATTTATTGTCTTGCGACGGCCGAGCGGGGCGCCACGATGCCGCACAGCGGCCGTGGCGCCCGGGGTATTCCTTATTCCGAGTTTCAAAATCCTAACCCGTCCGCAATCAGTTCCGCAAGCGACGGACGCTCTTCTTTCTCTGGCAGGAATTCAGCCACATATTCGTGCACTGCCGTCGGGTTTTGATTTGCCAAAGGGATAATAAGTACTGGCGTTAGCCACTGCGCAGTGCGCAGCCGTATCTCCCGACGACCTCCTGCGTCCGCAGACACCCAAAAGGAGTTCAATTCTTTCCACTCGCGGCGTTGTTGGTTGATCGTGACACCCGCGTGGTCAATGCGTACGCTCAAGAGGGCGGGTTGGCGCGAGCCGTAGACGAGAATGAGAATCGCGCCAAGCCCCACGATGACGACAAAGAGCGGGTTTTCCGTGAGTGCGCCGAAGATGGCGAAAATCGCCGCCGCACCAATCACGGTCAGGCGCCACCCCTTGGGCTTCGCGCGGTGCGTATATTCCGGCGCTTGCCACTCGAAAGAGGTTGCTTTTGGCACTGTGGTGGGTGTTTGGGTGCGGCCCGCAGGGGCAGCTGCCCCTGCGGGCCGCAGGTTTACGATAGGATTATTGGTTTCTGGAAGGAGAGGCATCGGCGGAATTCCAAATATCAACCCCGTTAGAAAACAAGATTTTGTTCTATCGAAAGCGGAAACCCTATTTTTAGATGACGGGTCGAAGAAAGCAAGACCAACGAGTTTTCTAACGGGGTCAAAGCTCAAATGTCAAATCAAGTTCAAAATCCAAGGCCCACAACGCTTTGAGCTTTGAATTTGATTTGTCATTTGGATTTTCTTACAATGGCTATCGGCGTTTGTTCGTCTGATTGTCCCAGCGGGTTGTCGCGGAAGACGGCTTTGGCGAACTGGTCCGTGATACCCCCGCTTTTCCCGAGCACCGCAACCCCAAGATCATTGGCGTCAATGATGACGACCGGCGCGCCTACGGCTGCGCTTAGCGCTATCGCGACGCGATCCGGTTCTTTGGGGCCGAGCTTGGCGTATTTATTGTAGGGCGGCAGGGTATAGTCGCACGGGCCATCGATGGCGGCGACAGTTGGTCCGGCAATTTTGTAGAACACGCCCCGGATACCGAAGGGTTTCGTGGATAAGGCGGCGAGTGCGGCCAGTATTATCCGCGCGGCACCAGCCTCCCGAACGGCAAGCTCCATAGTCCACGGGCTGCCCAGGCCAATTCCATAGGGAGATTTGTGGACGAACCGCACGAGGAGACGCGCCAGCCACGAGGGATTTATATCTTTAATGGGGAAGGCTCGGCCTTGGGCGATAGCCACGACGCGCTCGGCGATGAACACGTGGTCGTCTGGCTGCAAGTGCGGCCGGACATAGCGTTCCATGATGTTGGGCAGTTGATCGCGCGCCGTAATCACATGCGTGCGGATAGGCAGCCGTTGCCAGCGTTCCGCGCCGACCGCAATCTCAAGGCGTTTGTTTGGGTTGGGCGTCATCGGGCGATTCGAGTCTCTCCAGCGCGGCGAGCTCTTGGCGTAGGCCAGCGAGTAGTTTTTCTTGTTCAGCCGCAGTGAGGTCCGTAAAGATGTCTTGCCAGTACGAAAGTTCTTCGGCATCTTCGCCGTGGGAGACGAGTTTGCGGACGAGTTCACCGAGTTCTGGGCCTGGGTCGGTCATGCGGCAGCGGGCATATGTTTTTCAAAAGCAGCTCGCACCGAAGCGCCGATGCCCGCGAAGCGCTCGCGCTGGCGCATGGCCACGGTGGCGGTGCGGTCGAGCAGGTGCGCGGTTTTGGGGAAACGTTCAGCCGCAAGCCGTGCGGTCTCGGCCAGAAATTCAGGGCCGTATTCGACCTTCGAGAGTACCGCAGCAGCGGCGCGAGCCGCAATGGCTTCAGCGGGCAGGCCGGCAAACTCAAGGGCGTAGGCGAGCGAGGTAGCCCCAGCGATCGCGAAGTGATCGAAGCGGTGGCGACTCGAGAGCTTTTCGCCGCTTACAGTTTCACCTCGGAGCGCCTCCCCGATCATCTTAGGCACGTCAATTCCGGGGAGGAAATTACCGATGAGATCTGCGGTTCGGGAAGTGAAAATTTCTTTGAGGAGGTTTCGGCGGCCCGCGCGGGCGTGCTCGATGATTTGCTCGCGCGTCTCGGCGCGTTGCTCGACGATTGGCTCCGGCGTTGCGGGTTCTGGATTCGACGGCGTCCCGCCGTGAGGTTGCTCAAAATGATTGCGCATCATCTACGCGCGAATGAAACCAGGAGCGATGTGTCTGGTCGGAGCGTGCCCATGGCGCCACTATAAACCGCGAGGCTCTTGGGCGCAAAGGCCATGAGCCTTGAGTCCAGCCGCGGAGTCAACTAGGGCAAATTCCGAGAGCCGTGGTTGGGGCGTTTACCGCCAAACCGCAAGAAGTGCGCCCATGACTAGGAGCGAGACGAGGTAGTAGCCGGCGTTGATTTTGAGCAGCTTTACGGGTTTGCCTTCCCAGAGATAGGCAGCTAGAAACACCGGCGCGATAAACCCTAGCCAGAGCCAGAAGCCCGTCTTAGCGCCAAGCGCAGCAGTCTCGGCGCGGGTAAAGTACACAAAGTGCTGGAGCGTAGCCGCCATCACCAGCGCACCCACAAAACCAAGCGCGTAGGTGCGTTTCATCCCTTTCTTGCGCGACTCAAGTTCTTCGTGGCTCCAGCCCATCGCCTTGAGCCAGGCTTTGCCAAAGAGCGTGGGCGAGTACCAAGCTGCGCCGAGCGCCGTGCTGACGATGGCAGCGCCGATGATGGGCAGCCAGTTAAGGTAGAATTGGGGCATGTGTAGTCTCCTTGTGTATTAGTTTTTATGCAGAAAATTGACCGAATTTCTGCAATTTTATTTTGTTTTTCTTTGACGACGCAACTTGCTCCTGAATCTCAGCAAATATCCATTTGCCTCCTTCGTAATAAAACTCTTTGTATCGTCCCCCTTATTAAAAAGACTCAATGCCTCTTTGAAAGAAAGCCAAGCAAACCCAGCGCCTTCATCGAATCTGAATTCTCTAGTTTTATATTTTGGATAAATGATATAATGCATCTTCTCATTTTTATTGTGCGCTAAAACTTTGATGCATTTTTGTTCGACTGATACGCCAAGCTCTTCGTACAACTCACGTTCAAGCGCATGGTTTGGATCATCTAAGTCTGCCGACTCGAGGGAGCCACCAAAATAGTCCCACTTATTTGGACTTGATATATCTCGTTTATCATCGCGCTTGTGGACTAAAACCAGTTTCTTATTTGGATCATAGAGGAAAAATCCAACCCGTGTGATTTTTTGCTTTCTTGGCATATATCAAAGTATTATACGCTGAATTCAAAACGGCTTGAAATTTCCCCGAAAAACGGCTGGCGAGCCCGCGTATTTGTCCCTCGTAGCCCGAAGGGCGAAGTGGGAGCGGGCGAGCCAATGACTTCATTTCCTAACTGGCGGTGTCTGTTTGAAAATATCCGAACGGAACTCTCTGGGCCCCGCCTGCGTTGAAACTTCGGCGGGCAGGTCGGCGGGCGGCCCCGCAACTATCTCGCTTCGCTCGAAGTGCGGGGTAAAAATTCCCCCCGACCCCCTGGAGTTTATCCCGCATAATCCCGAAGGGATTTGTGCGGGGCCCGCCTCGCCTTGCCTGCCCGACCGATAGGCGGGAACCGGAGCGGAAAGCATGCCCCGTAGTGAACGCGGAGCGTTCTACTACTGGGGGCGATTTCAAGTCTACATCGGCAACGGCATTGATTCGTGCACTTCGATTTCACATCCACTTGACCACTCAAGATGGGGGTGTCCCTTAAGCATCGCTACGGCGTCTTTCATACTTTCAGCTTGCAGAATTGAGTAGCCAACAACATCTTTGTCGCTCGGAGAGGTTCCGTCTTTGGTAACTTTTTGTCCATTAGCCAAAGGAGTTCCCATGTCCACAAGCCCACTACCACATTTTTTAGCCCATGCCATCCACGGTTCCATCCCCTTTTTCATGTCTTCTGGGCTTACGTCTTTCATACCCGCCATTGCACTTTTTGACATGTGATAAACTACAATAAATTTTTTCATAGTCGTTGCATTTTTAATGATTTATTACTCGACCTTGATGGTATTGTACGCTAAGGAAAGAATGATCTCAAGTTTTTCTTTGGCGGCAATGCTGGAGATTACAATCTGAAATAGAAAACAGGAGCACATGCCGCAAGTATGGCAACAATTTGAATTGCGAGGACCAAGAGCACTTGCTTTGGTCTCTGCGGCAACCACCTAATTGCGAAAAACGACACCATCAGTACTTCTAGAACTAGCCAAATTTGAAATAGATGTGCGCCCGTTCCTTCATCTGGCTGACGGACGGGAACGCCGGATATCGCAATATAAATCAGCATTGTAGCCAAAACAATCAACGACATTGCTATTGGAATCCAAGCACTAGGCTTTTTTATTGTTGAATTCATGGGCTTATCTCAAGTTTTTCTTTGGCGGAATACAAATTTGAGCGTGCGGAGTGCTCATGATTAGCTCTTTATAAAAAGAGGATGTGTGGTTCTATCGGTTGTGTTGCTCCAAGTCAGGATTTTTTCGGTAAAGAAAATATTGTACTAGAGTGATTCCCCACATGATAATGCCGACAGAAAAAGATATTAGAGGTAGAAAGGCGTGGGTAGCATAAAAAAATGCAATTTGAGAAGCGTAAAAACATAGGCAATCAATATTGCCGTTACCGGTTGCCCGGATCTCTTTTCGCGATAATTTTTTGCTATCTGGGCTGGTATGCCAACCAACACTAGGGTGAGTGCAAAAACGCTTACTAAAATGCTAAGAAAAAATATTAAGTCCACGATTATTTACAGAATTATGGAAAAAATGTTTCTTTTGCCTTTATGGTTCGATAAGCTCACCACAGGTTGATACATCTTCTTCGTTTTCCTTGTCCGCCAAAGCCTTGGCGACGGCGGAGCCAAAAAATCCCTTTCAAATCCTAGCCGAGCGGCGCGTCCCGTGCCGCGAGCCAATGACTTCATTTCCCAACTGGCGGTGGGCAGAGGATTCGAACCTCTGTGGGATTTTTTAGATCCCCGCAGTTTAGCAAACTGCTGCCTTAAGCCACTCGGCCAGCCCACCATTTTAAATTTCTCGGCAAAGCCTAATCAAGTCGTGGTCTCGTGTCTTCCCTGGCGACTTTTTGTCGCCCGTCAAAAGCTGCGCACGCTCGCTTTTGACCCACTCAGCCACGCCTCCTCCTTGTATCCCTAACTGGCGGTGTATATTGAAAATAGCTCGAACGGAATTCTGTCCTCGCCCGCCTGCGGCGGGCTCGGGTCGGGAGGGCAAAAAATCCGCGCGGCTCCGCCGCGAACATTAACAATTTCAAGTTTTTCTTTGGCGGCAATTACGTTATTTTGAAAATTTAAAAGAATTGATCATTTCCAGAAATATCTCATCGGGTGCGGGCGCTTCTGTATCTCTCTGTTTGACCAGAAGATAAAGCCAACTATCCCTAGTCACAAATGCATTCTCAAGGTAACTATTTTCTCCCCCGAATGAGGCGTATATAACGGGAATGTATTTTCCTTTTACGCCATCGAAGAATGGTATTAATGCTTTTTCTTCCTCAATATCCCGAGGGAATCCAAGAAACGTATTGGAATTCAAGAAGTTAAGATTTTGTGGTGAAGCGGTGAAGCTCGGCGCAACATATAATTCGGCCCCGCAAGAAAATTCCCTTTGATGAACTGGAGTAAAGCAAATACTGTATAAAGAATTTAGTTTTGGTTCAGGGTAAAAATAAGGCGGTGGTATGGGATTCTTATCCTTGGGAAGTGTGTGGTCTTGTTCCAGTGGTTTTAAATCACTTGGATATTTTATCTCAAATCCATATTTTTCATTTCTATATGTTTTCCAGGTAAAAGTTTTAATCTGACTCAGAGGTTCCGGTTTTAGCGGCAGAGGAACATTTCCCGATTTTTTTGCAATAAAATAGCTTGCTAACACTATAATTGCAACGATTATTATTACCCAAGTTACTTTTGTTCTCATATGATTAAAAAATTCCCCAAAAATTAAAATATGGTTCGAGCCGATTTGTTTTTCAGGTTCTTTGGCAGTTTGGGATCTTTGCGGCGGAGCCGCGCGGATTTTTTGCCCTCCCGACCCGAGCCCGCCGCAGGCGGGCGAGGACAGAATTCCGTTCGAGCTATTTTCAATATACACCGCAAGTCAGGAAAACGCAAATTATGGACAGATGCCTCGCGGCGCGGGACGCGCCGCTCGGCTAGGGTTTGAAAGGGCTTTTTTGGCGAAAAGGAAAGGGATTTATCAATCAGGGCAAAAGAATTTTTTAACTACAAAACTATGAGATATATAATTTACGCGAGGAAATCCACGGAGAGTGAGGAACGACAGATATTAAGCATTGAATCTCAAATATCTGAATTGAAAGAATTTGCCGCCAAAGAAAAACTTGAAATTGTTGCCTCGCTTTGCGAAGCCCAAACTGCCAAAGAACCTGGGCGAATGAAATTCGCAGAGATGTTGTCATTTTTGGAATCAGGAAAAGCAGACGGAATACTTTCTTGGAATCCAGATCGTCTCGCCAGAAATTCCATAGACGGAGGACAGATTATCTATCTGTTGGACACAGGAAAGATAAAAGATTTGAAATTTCCAACGCACTGGTTTGAGAATACACCGCAAGGAAAATTCATGCTGAACATTGCCTTTGGGCAAAGCAAGTATTATGTGGACAATTTGAGTGAGAACATCAAGCGTGGACATAGGGCAAAACTACGAAAAGGAATTTGGCCGAGCTTTGCCCCACTAGGATATACGAACAATCACAAAACGCGAGATGTTGATGTTGATTTGGAGAAAGCTCCGCTAGTCCGAAAAGGTTTTGAGCTTTACTCAACTGGTAAATATACCCTTAAGCAAATAGCTAAAATTTGGAAAGATCTCGGATTGCGGAGCTACAAAGGCAATGTTCTAGCAGTTTCCTGTGTCCAGCGAATTTTGAAAAGTACATTTTACTATGGAATTTTCGAGTTCAATGGCGAGACGTATCAAGGTTCGCACGAGCCGTCAATCTCAAAGAAACTTTTTGATAACTGTCAGGAAATAATGAAGGATCGCGGACATATTATGACTAGAAAATCAGAGAAAACTTTTCCATTTCGCGGTTTGCTCACTTGTGGAGAATGTAAATGCGCCATTACCGCCGAAACACAAAAAGGACACAACTATTATCGTTGCACCAAGAAGCGCGAACTGTGTTCACAAAAATATGTCCGCGAAGAATTGCTCACCGAGCAAGTAAAAAGTTTTCTTCAAAAAGTTTCTTTGCCGAGCCAAGACATGGAAAAAGTTTTGCGCGAGTTGGACAAGGACGAGCAGAAAGCAAGAGAGGATAGTTTAGCTCTGGTTAGTACTTTGAAAAATGATTTAGTGGACATAGAAACAAGGTTAGACAAATTGCTTTCTGCTTACCTCGATAAAGTAATTACATCGGAAGAATATGCCGCGCAAAAACAAAAAATGCTCGACCAGAGAGTAGAGCTGAAAGAGAAAATTCATGAAATCGAGGATAAAGGCGTGTCTTGGCTCGAACCAGCTCGTGCGTGGATTAAATCCTTGAATCAAGCGGAGAAACTGCTTTTGTCTGGGGATAAGTCGGAAATGACAACATTTCTAAAACAAATCGGCTCGAACCATATTTTGATCGATAAATCCTTTTCTTTTTCGCCAAAAAAGCCCTTTCAAATCCTAGCCGAGCGGCGCGTTCCGCGCCGCGAGGCATCTGTCCATAATTTGCGTTTTCCTGACTTGCGGAAGCGGGAGGATTCGAACCTCCGAAGGGGACTAGCCCCCAACTGGTTTTTCCCGATTTTGTTCACGCGGAACGCGTGATTACAAAATCGAGGATCCCGTCCAAAGCGGCGAGGGTGAGATTCGAACTCACGATACCCTTTCGGGTATACCTGTTTTCAAGACAGGTCTGTTCAACCACTCCAGCACCTCGCCGCTTTGTTCGGGACAAGACCGTTCCTTTCAACCACTCAGGCACCCCGCCGCATTATCTGGCCACAACTACGCCCCACACTTCCCTTGCGCCGGCTGACCGTAAGGCCCGCGCGCACGCAGAGAGTGTGGCGCCAGTGGTGGCTACATCATCTACGAGGACAATCACCCTTGGCAAGATTCGCGCGTTTCCGGAGAGTGCAAAAGCTCCGGCCACGTTGGCCCGGCGCAAATCTGGATTCGAAAGTTCTACTTGCGGTTTGGTCCTGCGAGTTCGGATAATGGCCGGCACGAGAGGGAGATTGAAGGTTGCGGCCAGAGAGGCGGCTAGCAGTTCTGCCTGATTGAAGCCGCGCTCGTGCAGGCGGGAGGGGTGGAGCGGCACCGGCACGAATACGGCATCACGGGTCAGATGCGGCGCGAATTCCCGGAGGGTTCCCGCAACCAAGTGGGCTAGGATCGTGGTAATTTCGCGTACCCGCTGGTACTTTAGTTCGTGGATGAGTTCTCGCGCGAGCGGATCGCCGTAGGAGAGGCTGGCTACGAGGCCCGTAAGATTGAGCTTTTTGCGGCATGCGCCACAGGTTCGGCCGTCCGGCCGGCGCCGACCGCAAGCAAGGCAGGTGAGCCCAGGCAGTTTTACAAGACGGGCCGCGCAGGCGGAGCAAAGGTACGCTCCTTCAGTGCCGCACCCCACACACTGGCGCGGAAAGAGAAGGCTTAACCCGGCCGAGTAGAGGTTGCGTCCAAACGCGAGCATCAGCGGATCATCAGCCGGTTCGCCTTGAGGCTCACATGCACGCGCGTCTTCTTTGCCCCGCGCCGGATGAGCAATTGCGCCAGCGGGTTTTCCAGCTTGTCCTCGAGGATTCTCCGTATGAGCCTCGCGCCCTCGCTGGGCTTCCAGGATGTCCGGCTAAGCAGTTCTTCGACGCCTGGACCGATCGAGAGCGCGCAGCCACGTTGGGCAAGCCGTTTTTTAAGCGCGGCCGTATGCAGGCGCACGATCGACAAGATGGCCTTGGGGTCGAGCGGCCGGAAGACGATCGTGTGATCAATGCGGCTTAGGAGTTCCGGGCGGATCGTGTGCTTTAAGGTGGAGAGTGTTCGCTCCCGGATCGTTTGGAATGAGTCAAGCGCTCGCTCGCGGGACGAGAAGCCGAGTGCGGCGGCCCGGGTGAATTCCTCGGTGCCGATGTTCGAAGTGAGGATGATGATGGTGTGGGAGAAGTTGATGTGCCGGCCGTGGCTGTCGGTCAGAATGCCGTCTTCCAGAATTTGCAGCAGGATGTTATGGACCTGCGGGTGGGCTTTTTCAATCTCATCAAGCAGCAGGAGCGAGAAGGGGTTTTTGCGGATCGTTTCAGTGAGCGCGCCGCCCTCTTCGTAGCCCACGTATCCGGGCGGAGCGCCGATGAAGCGCGCGATCGAGTGGGGTTCGCTGTATTCAGACATGTCGACTTTGAGCAGCGCTTCGGGTTTGCCGAAGATCGTCTCGGCGAGCACCCGGGCCAGTTCTGTTTTGCCCACTCCGGTTGGCCCCAGAAACAAGAATGAACCCCACGGTCGTCTTTCCCCGGTGAGCCCCGCTCGGGCGCGTCGCAGCGTTTTGGCGACCGCCGAGATGGCCTCGGGTTGGCCTAGCACCCGCCGGGCGAGCACGCGCTCGAGAGCCAAGAGCTTCGCAGCCTCGCCTTTCTCCATGTCGTGGACGGGTATGCCGGTCATTTGCGCGACCGTGGCTCTTACGTGTTCCGGTTTGAGCGTTGGTTTAACCAGAGTTGGCAGAGCGGTCGTGTGGGTGCGCAGCGTTCCCACGGACAGTTCAAGACTGCGTTGTTCACGCTGGACCGCGAGCGCCCGTTCGTATTCGCCGGCAAAAATTGCCTGCTTAAGCTCTCCGGCCAGACGTTCACGATCGAAGCGGAGCGCCTTGAGCCGACTTTCTGCTGGGCGGAGGGGCTCGCGCGTTCTGAGCCGCGAGGCAGCTTCGTCCAATACATCGAGCGCCTTATCCGGCAGGACCCGTTCGTGCAGGTACCGATTTGCGAGCCGCACGGTCTCCCGCAGAGCCTCCGGGGTGATGGCGATGGCGTGATGGTTTTCGTAGGCGGGCTTTAGTCCTTCTAAAATTTGGTAAGTTGCTTCTGGCGTGGCTTCCGGCACGAGCACGGGCTGAAACCTGCGTTCGAGAGCAGCGTCTTTTTCGATGTAACGATGGTACTCGTCCAGCGTCGTTGCCCCGATACATTGAATGTCGCCGTGGGCTAGGGCGGGCTTCAAGATGTTGGCCGCATCGAGCGATCCTTGGGCTGAACCAGCTCCAACCACGTTATGCACTTCGTCTATGAACAGGATGGCGTGTTTGTGTTTGGCTTCGCGGAGGATGTCTTTGAGGCGCCCTTCGAATTCACCTCGAAAGACCGTGCCGGCAATCACCAGTCCCAAGTCAAGGGCAATGAGTTTGCGAAAAGTGAGGTGTTCGGGCACACGGCCCTCGGCCATGCGCCGGGCAAGCCCGTAGACAATGGCCGTTTTTCCCACGCCTGGTTCGCCAATGAGAATGGGGTTGTTTTTGCTGCGGCGCGAGAGAATATGGACGAGCCGTTCCTGTTCAGCTTCGCGGCCAATGAGGATGTCGAGCTCGCCTGATTTTGCTCGTTCCACGAGGTCGTCTCCGAAGTGGGCGAGGGCTGATTTGGTATCGTCACCGCGCGGCTCTGCCACTGAACGAGCCTCCAAGTGGTTAGAGGTGTTCGGCCGGCGGTGAACGCCAAGCAGCTGAGTCAGCTCTTGGAGCGATTTGCCTGCGGGCAAGGCGGCGATGGTGTCCGCGGAAGGAAAAGTCGAAAAACTCGCAAAGACCTCTTCGAGATGCGCGCGGAGTTTGTTAAGGGTTGCTGTTTTTACGGTGGTGCCGTGGTAGGGGGTCGGGCCCAAGCCGATCAATCCGTAGAGAAGGTGTTCGGTGCCGATGTAGCGGTTACCGTGTTTTGCCGCCGCAGCCGCCGCGTGCTTGAGGCCGGCTTTGACAAAGGGTGCCAACGAAAGATCCGTTTCCTTTAGGGTCGACGCTCCCCGGAGCGTCCCGTCAGTCAGTCCGTAGTGCCGCAACATGAGGCTCGCGAGAGAGCCGTTTGTTTTTGCGAGTCCAGCTAAAATGATAGCCGGAGTGAGCGCGGTTGCGGACTCGCGCGCGAGGTGCTCTGCTTTGCCCAGCGCCTCGCGGGCGCGGTGGGTGAGCCGCTCAAGGTAGCTCTCGGGCAGCCAGTGATTCATGGGCGAGATTATAGCACGCTCAACTCATTTTGTGGATAAGCACTTTACGCTACAGCAAAGCACGACGTATAATCAGGAGTAGAGCCACACGTATCGAGACGTGTGTTGAGGCGTTGCAGTTCTTGCTGTGCGCTTGAGAGTTAGGCCACAGGTACAACGGCTCGCCGTCTGGTGGTGTTGTTTTGCTAAAATACTTAAGGCAGGTATGCTGCAACTTTTCCGGCGTCAACCGAAGAGTGCGATCGGCATTGACATCGGCTCTTCCGCCGTCAAGATCGTTGAGTTGGCGTGGGAAGATAAACGTTTTCGGGTCAGCAATTACGGCTCCGTGAGTGTCACCGAGTCAGACGACGACCGGGGACTGCCGCGGCGTCTCACACAGCTTGCGGTGGGAGACGTCGCGAATCTGATTCGAACGCTTCTTGCGGCCATGGGTTTTGGGCGCTCAGCCCCGCCAGCCGCGATCGCTGTCCCGGTATTCTCGAGTTTCTCGACGCTTATTGAAATGCCGCTCATGTCTGAATCTGAAGTTGGGCAGGCAGTGCAGTTTGAAGCGCGCAAGGTGATTCCCGTACCGCTTTCGGAAGTGGTCATGGAGTGGACAGTGCTCCAGCGCGAGCGCGATCCCAAGCTCCTCAAAGATCAGGCGCCGTGGTTGCGGCTCTTAGGAATCGGCAAGGGTTCTTCACCCCCCGGGACTGCCAGCAAAAACATTCAGGTAATGCTGGCTGCGGTGCCGCGCGAAGTGTTGAGTCGTTCCGTTTCGACTGCCAGCCAAGCCGGACTGAAGCTTTTGTTTCTTGAGGTGGAGACCTTCAGCCTCGCGCGCGCGCTCGCCGACCAGACCCCGGATCCTTCTTTGCTCATCGATATTGGCGCCCGCTCCACGAACTTTAGCATCATTGAGGAGGGGTTTGTTTCACTCACCCATACCGTTGAGATCGCGGGTTATAATCTTACGCGAGCGACAGCCGAGGGACTCAACATTCTGCCGGCGCGCGCCGAAGAGCGCAAACAGACTCAAGGGCTTGCCGGGGGCGGCGGGGAAGGACAAATTGCGCATTTAATGCTTTCTTATATCGAGGTGCTCACGACCGAAGCCGAGCGGGTGTTGGGGCTTCACGAGCGTTCGGGCGTCAAGGTTCAACGCATCGTTCTGGCTGGTGGTTCAGCGCGACTTACCAAATTGGCCGAATACGTTTCGACTAAGCTTGGTCGGCCCATTGAGATCGCGCAGCCTTTCAAGAACCTTTTGTATCCGGAGGCTTTGAAGGTTCAGTTGGAAGAGCTGGGGCCATCTTTTGCCGTTGCAATTGGGCTCGCCCAAAAAGCTTTGAGTGGCTAAATCTATGGCCATTGATATCAGCACTATCCAGCGCGCTACTGCCGCACCAGCTCCGGGGCGGGCGACAGCGCCAGCGAGGCCGGTCGCGCTTATCGTGGGCATCGTACTCGTCTTACTCCTGGCGGCACTCACAGGAATACTCATGTTCGTGCGTAGCCGGGCGCAGCGCGAGGCCGAACAGGTTGCCTCGAGCATTAAGGCGTTGGATGAGGCGCGTAAACCAACGGACGAAGCGAAAATTCTTGCCTTCGACACGCAGCTCAAAACTCTCGCCCGGCTTTTGAATGGGCATATCCGTCCCATCAGGCTTTTCGATTTTTTTGAAACGACAACGCTCTCCGAAGCGGTGCTCAAAAACTTCGTTTGGTCTTCGGACGGACGGCTTACGCTGACGGGTGACGTTTCCAATTACAACGCCTTGGGCCGGCAGCTTTTGGTCTACGCGCAAGATGCGCGGGTGCTGAACGTAGAGTTGACCGGTTTTACTCTTGAATCGGCTGGTGGGGTCAGTTTCACGATGGCGCTCACCCTTAAGCCCGACGTCGTGCGGGCCGTGACTCCCTGATCGTATGGCGTACCGTCAAATAATCGGACTCGTACTCATTGCGGCAGCGCTCATTGCGGCGTGGGTGTTTGTCTGGCCTCTGTGGATTTCATCTCAGGAGGCGTCGCGCCTACTCAACGATGCGCGCGTACGGCTCAATGACAAACAGGAGTTTGTTCGTCACATCGCCGAGCTTCAAAAAGAGTACGAAGCGAACCGGGTCGAAGCCGGCCGGGCGAGTTTGGTTATCCCGGTGGGCCGAGACATTCCGGGGCTGCTTGAGACGGTGAGTGCGCTGGCTACTGTCAGCGGCGTGGCGCTTGACACGTTTGGTTTTGCCGGGGGGCAGGCGACCGGTCCGGCAACGTCAGGGAACATATCGTTGCCCACCATAGCAATCAACATGAATGTTGCGGGTTCATACGAAGCCATCAAGAGCCTGGTGCGGAACATCGAGCAGAACATCCGGTTGTTCGAGGCTGAGACCGTTAGCTTTAGTCGCCGTGAAGATGGGCTGTATTCGGCGGGGCTTAAACTCGACGCTTACTATCAGTAGTTCATGATCGTTCCGCTCCAACAACCAGCAAAGAGGTCTCCATTTCTAGTCTATGGGCTGGGGGCGGTGGCTCTGCTGGGACCGATTGTCATTTACCTCGTTTTTTTCGCGCAGCCGGCGGCGAAGGTGCCCCCCGCGACCGTGGGGGTGCAACCTGCAGTCGTCAACCCGAACGATGCGCGCCTGCGCGGAGTGCGTTTTAACCTTGAGGTACTGCGCGATCCACGCTTCCAGACTTTGCGCGTTTTCGGAACGTTGCCGGTAACAGTCTCCAGGCCCCCCCTGCGGACAACCCCATTTGCCCGATAGCGGACCAGCCCCACGGGCGTAGAGATCAGCCGGCAGCATCCCCGGATTTGTTGATGCCGATCGTTATGACACTCCCTCAACCAAAAACTCTACTCGATGCGCTGCGTGAAGCGAAGGCCATTGACGAGTCTACCCGGAAGGCGATCGAGCGCGAAGTAACGACGACCGGACGCGATCTAGAGAGCGTGCTGGGTACGACCGGCAACGTACCCGAACCCGCGATTCTCGAGGCGAAATCGCGGCTATTTAACATTCCGGTTCGGGCCGTTGAAAACGTTGACGACATAACTCAAGAAGCCCTCCAGACCATCCCGGAGGAAGCCGCCCGCTTCTACCAGCTCGTGCCCTTGGAGAAGCGCGGCCAAACACTCACCGTCGGCATCATCAATCCCGGCGATTGGCGCACGCAAGAGGCTCTCAAATTCATTTTGGCGCGCCGGTCTCTCAAGGCGCAGGTGTATCTCATCAGCCAGCACGACTTCGAGGAAGTCTTGAAGCGGTACCGTACCCTCCGGGGCGAAGTAGCCCAAGCCCTCGAGGAGCTCGAGAGCGAACTCTCGGGCGATACCGTTACCCTCGGCGAGCGCAAGCATGAGCCGGCGGTTGACGAGGAAGTTATCTCAGAGGAGGCGCCAATCACCAAGGTGGTCGCAGTAATCTTAAAGCATGCCACCGAGGGGAACGCCTCTGACATTCACATTGAGCCGGGCAAGCGCGAGCTGAGAGTGCGTTTCCGGGTGGACGGCGCGCTGCGCACCAGTCTTGTTTTGCCGCTCGCGATCCATCAGGCAGTGGCAAGCCGCATCAAGATTCTTTCCGACTTAAAGATTGATGAGACGCGAATCCCGCAAGACGGTCGGTTCCACGCCCGTATCGGCGACAAGGAGATTGACTTTCGGGTTTCCACTTTTCCCACTTCATTCGGCGAGAAAGTGGAGATGCGTATCCTCGATCCTTCCGTGGGCATCCGAACGCTCGAGGAGCTGGGCGTTTCCGGGCGCAACCTTGAAGCTCTCAACAAGGGCATGAACCGGCCTTACGGCATGATTCTGGCCACCGGTCCTACCGGTTCGGGAAAATCTACGACTCTCTATGCGGTTTTGCGCGTGCTCAACAAAGAAGACGTCAATATTATTTCGTTGGAAGATCCGGTCGAGTACTACATTGAAAACCTGAATCAGTCTCAGATTCGTCCGGAGATCGGCTACACGTTTGCGACGGGGCTGCGCCATGTGCTCCGGCAGGATCCGGACATCATCATGGTGGGTGAGATCCGCGATTCAGAGACGGCGGAGCTAGCGATTCACGCCGCCCTCACCGGGCACATCGTGCTCTCGACTTTGCATACCAATGATGCGCTAGGCGTCATACCGCGGCTTGTAGATATGGGCATTCAACCCTTTCTCATTCCTTCGGCGCTCAACCTCGTCCTGGCCCAGCGACTTGTGCGCCGTCTCTGTCCTGACTGCAAACGGCCATACCCAGCCGCAGCCGCAGCCGAAAAAATCATTCTGGAAACCGTTGCTACTTTACCCGAGAGCGAACTCAAGCTCATCCCGACTAGGACACCTCCCTTTACGCTCTATGAGGCGCCGGGATGCAAGCGCTGCGGGCATAAGGGCACGCGTGGGCGCATCGCGATCTATGAGGTACTGGAAATGACCCCGCAGCTCGAGGAGATTACTGTCCACAACCTTCTGGAGTCAGCCCTGGTGAAAGAAGCCGAGCGACAGGGCGTGGTGCGTATGAAACACGATGGTGTCATCAAGGCCTTGCAGGGACTGGTGGGTCTTGAAGAAGTGCTGGAGGCGGTGGAAGTGTAGTTGTTGTCAGAAATCCCAGCATTGTTTACAGAAAATATACATGACACGATTTGATATCAAGCGGGGCGGCTCTCGCTACGCGAAAATCCCCAGCGAGGATTTTCGCTGCCCTTCGGCCTCGCTCGCCCCTCGACAGACTCGGGGCACCATGCCCGCTCGGCCTCAGAAGCCGCTCGAGCCTGCCCCGCTTGATATAAACAACACTCGAAAATGTTACATACGTGTAGTATAGTATAATGGAACGCATCATGCCGGGGCGTATTCTTATGGTCGAGCCGGATGCGTTTTGGGCAGAGCTTTTGACGCGCCGGTTTGAAGAGCTTGGTTACGAGGTTGATCTGGCTGGCGATTGGCAGAGTGCTCTCACGTTCATGGGTGGGAGCACGCCGGCGGCGATCGTCCTTGACGCGGCAGTCGGCCCGGTTGCCACTTCAACCTTGCTGCATGCGATCCGTTCGCTTCCGGCTGCCGGCGTGGCGGGTGTGGTCATGCTGGGGCACGCCGGTTCCCCTGACGAGCGTAGCCAAGCCGCTCGTTTCGGGGTCGAGCGCTACGTTCCAAAAATGTCTGCGACGCCAATTGAAATTGTGGCCTTGGCCACTGCTCTCGCCGCCCGAAGGGAGTTTAAGCGAGCGTAAGTATGGGTTTGTATGTCAGCACTGAATGCGAAAATTGAGTTGGAAGAGCTCTTGGGTGAGGTCGTGACGACGAACGCTTCCGATCTGCACGTGTCCGTCGGGCGCCATCCGACCCTCCGTATCGACGGAGCGCTTTTGCCACTCGCCAAGTATCCGGTGCTTACGCCGGAGGCAGCCGAGGAGTTGAGCTTTCTGTTGTTTACACCGGAGCAGAAAAACTTTTTCCTTGCCGAGCAAGAGATTGATTTTTCGTACGGCTTCGCCGACAAGGCCCGTTTCCGGGTGAATGTTTTTCGGCAGCGCGGTTTTGTCTCGGCCGCTTTGCGGCTGATCCCGAGCAAAATCCGGACCATCGAAGAGCTTAACTTACCCGTTGTCTTGCACCGTTTCACCAAACTCTCGCAGGGGTTTTTCTTGTGCGTTGGGCCGGCTGGACACGGCAAATCCACCACACTTGCGGCCCTCATTGATGAGATCAATCATACCCGGACCGAACACATCATCACCATTGAAGATCCCATCGAGTACGCTTTCTCGCAGGATCGATCCATTGTGGACCAGCGCGAGGTGCATCACGACACGAAGGGTTTCCACCGGGCTTTGCGCAGCGCCCTCCGGCAGGATCCGAACGTGATCATGATTGGCGAGATGCGTGACTCTGAAACTATTTCGGCCGCAATTACCGCGGCGGAGACGGGGCACCTCGTGTTGGCGTCATTGCATACGAACAACGCCGCGCAGACCATCGATCGGATCATTGACAGTTTCCCGCCGGGCCAGCAAGCCCAAATCCGGGCTCAGCTTTCTGGCACCATCGTGGGCATTGTTTCGCAACGGCTCATCCCCCGGATTGACGGCGGCAGAACGCCCGTTGCCGAAATCTTGATCGCGAACCCCGCGGTGCGCAACCTCATCCGTGAAAACAAAACCCACCAGATTGAAATGGTGGTTGAGACGAACGCCGAGCAGGGGATGGTGTCGCTCAACCGGAGCCTTGAAGAACGAGTTAGGCGCGGCGAGGTTTCGCCGGACATGGCTGAGATTTACTCGCTCAACCCCGAAGAGCTCCGGCAACTGCTGTCGCGGTAGCGCGGTATGCCTCGAGTGGTTTCACAACCAGAGTTATAGCACCGGGTATGCTGTTTTTTTACACCGCGCGCACGTCTGACGGTCAGATGCAGACCGGCACGATTGAGGCAGCTTCGCCGGACATAGGCGTGGAACTTCTGCAACAGCACGGGCTGGTGGTTATAAGTCTGCGGCCTCAGGGCGCGTCGATCTTTGACGCCCCCCTCAAGTTCTTCAACCGCGTCAAAAGTAAGGAGATCGTGATTTTCTCCCGACAGCTTTCGACCTTGTTGGATGCCGAAGTGCCAATCACCGAATCCCTGCGGACGCTCATGGAACAGACGGGCTCGGCTACGTTCCGGGGCGTGCTGTTTGAAATCTCGGCTGACGTGGAGGGTGGGATGTCGATGTCGAAAGCTTTCCAGAAACACCCGCAGGTGTTCTCTGATTTTTTTGTAACGCTCGTCAAATCAGGGGAGGTTTCGGGTAAACTGCAGGAGGTGTTCGCGTACCTGGCGAGCTACTTGGAACGCGAGTACGAGTTGGTTTCTAAAGCCCGGCGCGCCACGGTCTATCCGGCGGTGGTGCTGTTCGCGTTTCTCGTCGTCGCGGTCATCATGCTGGTTTTCGTGGTGCCGCAGCTCACTCTCATTTTGACCGAATCCGAAGTGGAACTTCCGTTTCTGACCAGACTTTTGATTGGGACCAGCAACTTTTTGCAAGCGTGGGGGTGGCTGGTTGGCATTGGCGTTGTGGTGGGCATATTTTTTCTCATCCGCTACGGCCGCACGACCGAGGGCAAGGAGTTTTTTGACCGGCTTATTCTGCGGTTGCCCGGCTTCGGAAATCTGTTTAAGAAAATGTATCTCGCGCGGCTTGCCGAAACGCTCTCCACCATGATTGTGGGCGGCATCCCCATTGTTCAGGCGCTCGGGGTTACCAGTGATGTGGTGGGCAACACCGTCTACCGGACGATTCTGGGTGAAGTCATGGAGGCAGTTCGGAGGGGCGAGATGATGTCCGGCGTGCTGCGCAGCCACCACCCCACGATTCCGCTCCTCGTTACCCAGATGATGAGCGTGGGCGAGAAATCCGGCAAGCTGGATACTATTTTGCGCAAGCTCGCCGACTTCTATCGGCGGGAGGTGGAATCCTTGGTCGAGAACTTGACCAACTTAATTGAACCTATTCTCATTTTGGTGCTGGGTGGGGGTGTGGGCATACTCATCGCGGCGGTGCTCTTGCCCATATATAACCTCGCGAGCGCGATTAAATAGAAACTCCAAATTTCAAAGCTCAAATGTCAAATCAAATCCAAAATCCAAAGCTCAAAAACGATTGGCTGTTTTGGTTTTTGATTTTTGAGCTCGATTTGTCATTTGGACTTTGAAATTTGGATTTTTCATTTATTCGGTTCTTGGCCATGAACAGAATGATGTATCGGAGCATGCCCAAAGTAGCGGGCTTTACGCTGGTCGAGCTACTCATCGTGCTCACCATTATCGGGATACTGCTCGCGGCGGCCATCAGCTCCTACCAACTCGCGCGTATCCGTTCGCGGGACAGCCGGCGGATCAGCGATCTGCGTCAGATTGAGACGGCCTTGGCGCTTTACGAAGGCCGACAGCATAAGTTCCCCGTTGATATCTACGCCGCCCCCGGCGCCGACCCGGCTGGACTTTCGCCTGATTTCATGCCGGTTGTGCCTCGGGAGCCGCTCGGCGCAGTAGCGTACGCCTATGCGATTTCAGCCGATCGACTGGAATATCATCTGGGAGCGACCATGGAAGACGCCCAGAGTGCGGCCCGGGACAGTGATTCTGATTTTAGTTCGGTTGTTGCTGGTTGGGCTCAAGGGTTTGCCGGAGATGATGCGGCCGGGCCTTGCTTGGCGACGCAAGCGGGGAGTTTTTGCTACGACATTGTTGAACTTAAATGAGCAGCCGGGCGAATTGATTGTGGATAAGTGTGTTATCGAGCGAACCGCCGGTTTATGTTAAAATATAGCTACGCCCCTAAGGGGCAATAAAGTCATGGGAACATTGCTTTGGTCGAGGGCAGTGCCCCCAAATTCAGGTGGTCTCATCAAACCTAATTTCATTTAACTGATTTATCCATCTCGGAAAAGTCTATGCTTCACAAATTATTTTTTCGTAACGAAGAGCGCGCCTTCACGCTGGTCGAACTTCTCGTGGTGATTGCCATCATCGGGATTTTGGCCACGATTGTGCTGGTTTCACTCAACACGGCTCGAATCCGAGCGCGCGACACCAAGCGCTTGGGCGACATCCGGCAGATTCAGCTGGCACTAGAGCTATTTGCCGACAGTCACAATCAAGTGTATCCATCCGGTACTGGCGCTAACGATCTGTATTCATTGACGGCTTGTGGGGCTGGCACTGCCTGCGGTTTGGCGTCAGCCGATGCCTGTGGCACGAAATCCTGCATGAGTAGTGTGCCGTTGGATCCAACCGGTACAGGGGTGAAGTACTGGTATGATTTCCTGTCAGCTACAGCGCCGACCCAGTACCACTTGGGTGCGGATCTTGAAGAGACTACTAATTCGGGTCTCAACAGCGATCGCGACTGTCAGGATACTGTTCCTGCGGGCGCCGGGTTCTGCGCGACTGGTGCCGCAGCCTACGCGGTTGGCGGCGCAGCGGGTGGTGTTTCGGTTATAGTTGATACCACTGGTTGTGGTGGTGCAGCTAACCGAGGTTGCTACGACGTAACGAACTGATTCATTCTGACCGAGAGTAAACACAAAAATCCCCAGCTGGGGATTTTTGTGTTGTTTGATCCCCTATGGTTCGGTATAATGGTTTAAGCCGATACAATCCATGATCATGCCTTCTTTACTTTTGAGGCGTCGGGGCGAAGCCGCTTTTACGCTCGTGGAGCTTTTGGTGGTGATAGCCATCATTGGGTTACTCGCCACTATCGTGCTGGTTTCAATCAACTCCGCCCGCATCCGCGCGCGGGACATCAAGCGCTTAAGCGACTTGCGGCAGATTCAACTCGCACTCGAGCTCTTTGCCGACAGCCATAACCAAACTTATCCGGCGCACGACATTTACGACGCAGTGACGCTGTGCGCCGGCGGGGTGGACTGCGGGCTTGCGGTAGCGGATGCCTGCGGCACCAAGCGGTGCATCAACCCCCTGCCCGTTGATCCTGCCGGCGGTAGCAGCAGCAAGTATTGGTACACCTATACGCAGACCGCTGCAGCGCCCACGCTTTTCCACTTGGGCTCAAATCTGGAAGAGGCGGTGGGTGCCCTGCAGAGCGATCGGGATTGCGACGACGGTGCCGGCGGCACCTGTCCGGGCTCCTTGCCTTATACGATTGGCTCCACCCCTGTCGGCGGGGCCGGCATTGTCAACTCTTCCAGCCCCGAGGATGCTAACGGCTGCCAGAACGTGGTCGGCACGAACCGCTACTGCTACGACCTCACCAACTGACGCCACCACCACCACTGCAACTCAGCTATGGCGGCATTTTTACAGTACCCGGCACTCTATTGGTTTGCGGTGAGCGCTGGGGGCGTGTTGGGTTTGGCGGTTGGGAGTTTTCTCAACAGTTTCATCTACCGGCTCGAGCGGGGCGAAGGGGTGATATTTTCCGAAAGGCGGAAACTCGCACGCTCGCGCTGCCCGGCCTGTCGGCGTGGGCTCAACTGGTTTGAACTCATACCCCTTGTGAGTTTTTTTGCCTTAGGCCGGCGTTGCCGCACGTGCCGGGTGCAAATTTCTTGGCAGTATCCGATCGTGGAGTTCCTGACCGCGGTTTTGTTCGTCCTCATATTTTGGCAAGTGGCGAGTCAAAGCCAGCCAGCATCCGTTCGATTGATCACGCTACTGTTTGAGCTATACGTGGCCGCGGTATTCGTGGTGGTTGCGGTCTTTGACGCCCGGGCCTACGTAATTCCTGACCGGGTCATCTGGCCTGCTATTTTTACGGCACTCGTGTATAATGGGGTGCGGAGCTTGTTAGAGCAGGATTTTTTGATGTTTCTGGGAGCGCTGGGCGCGGGTCTCGGGGCAGCAGGATTTTTTTGGCTGATTGTGGTGTTCTCTCGCGGCCGGTGGCTCGGCTTGGGAGACGTTAAACTGGTGGCGTTCTTGGGATTGGTGCTTGGCTGGCCCAGGATTTTGCCGGCCTTGGCATTAGCCTTCTGGTCAGGGGCGATCGTGGGCGGGGCGCTTCTTGCAGCCGGACGCAAAAAAATCTCGAGTCCCATCCCTTTTGGTCCATACTTGGTTTTCGGCGCCTTGACTGTGATGCTGTTAGGGGATGTCATTAGTCAGACTTGGTGGTTCGTGCGGTTCTTGTTTTGATCGTAAATAGAGTAATCACGAATATACGGATGTTCGCAAATATACCAATCCGCTGTATTCGTATATTGTTTTCGTAATTTGTATATTCGCGATTACTCTTCCGCAATGCATACTGACAAATCAAACTGGCTTTTGCTCGCACTTTTGGTGCTTGTGTGGTTCGGGATTGCGAGCGTTGTGCCCCAACCGGCCCCGTCCGTTCGTGACAGCGGCGAACCGGCCACAGCGCCGAGAGCGTTGCAGACCGAAACTGAGGCCGAGGTGGTGGTTGACTTCGGGAATGGCGAGCGGCGCGCCTTTTCCGGGCCGGTCGGGCCGGAGACAACGGCGCTCGACGTGATGGCGTTTGTGGCGGCGGCAGGGAGTCTTGAGCTTGAGCTGGCCGGACAGGACGAGATGGTGCTGGTCCAAGTGGGAGAGTTTCGGACGAACACCCAAAGCCAGTGGGAGGTCTGGTTGAACGATCGTGGTCCCATCCAAAATCTGCAACGCACGTCCATTCGGCCGGGCGACCGGCTCAACCTACGGTTTCAATGAAGAAGTTTGCGGGCCGTGAGCAGTCAGCATTCTCCATTATTGAGGGCCTCGCGGTCCTCGCTATTGTCGCGATCGTGGCTACGCTGGTGCTTGCGAATCTCCGGCTCGGGCAGCGCAAGACCTTGCTCGACAATGAAGCGTTGCGGCTGTCGCAGATGGTCAGTCGTGCGCGGACGAACGCTTTGGGTTCGGTTATTTTTCAGGGCGCAGTGCCGACCGGCGGGTATGGGGTACGGTTTGATCTGGCGCAGGCAGGCAACGTCGCGGTCCTCTTCGCCGACACCAACGGCAACAAACGCTTCGAAGGCAATTTTGCTTCTTGCAGTGGGGAATGCGTGGAGCGCGTGGTCTTCGGCTCCGGTGTTATCGCCGCGAGTCTCTCGCCCGACAGCCCCCTCGACGTTACCTTTGTTCCGCCTTACGGCGCGGCCACCATTCGGGCCGGCACGAGCGCCCTTGACCAGACCGAAGGGCGAGTTGTGCTTGCGTTTGCGAGCGATCTGAATTTGCGCAAGACCGTTGTCGTCGCCCAAGGGGGTCAAATTCGGGTGGAGTAATTTCTTATGCGGTCCATTCTGGCGCAATTATTCATGCGCCGCTCGCGCGAGCGGGGATTCACACTCATTGAACTTTTGGTTGCGATGGCTGTTATTACGGTTGGCGTGACGGGCGCTCTGTCGCTCCTTATTCATAGTATTGCTTCGGCCCAAGCCGTGCGCAACGAAGTGATTGGGACGAACCTGGCCCAAGAAGCTTTGGAGATTGTCCACAGCATCCGTGATCAGAACGTGGTCGATGGTCGCGCGTGGAGCGAGGGCTTGACCGTGGGGCAAGTATTCAGGGTCGAGGCTTTCCAAGGTGGGTTGCTTAGCCGTGACGACGGCGCCACGCTCAACATTGACGCGGACGGCTTTTACACTTACGGCGCCGGCACCCCCACTGCCTTCAAGAGAACCGTGGCCTTTGACGCCTACAGTGATCCGGCCCGCGACCGGAAGGTAACCATAACCGTAACGTGGCCCGGCCGGACTTTCACGGCCGCCGGTGTCATTACCGATTGGCGTTAGGATCCATGCTTGCATTGGTCCACAACCGGCGTTTCAGAGAATCGGGGCTGGTCCTCATTGAGCTGATTGCGGCCCTCGCCATCTTGGGGTTTGTTACGATCGCGGCGACAGCGCTGTTTCTCGCGACCATTCAGGGGCAGCTGCAGGTCAGGGGCGATGTGGCAGTGGTTGAAAGCTTGCGCACGACCATGGAAACCATGACCCGCGAGATACGTGCGAGCCAGTCCTTCCAGTACAACGCCGCCCTCTACGGCGCTCAGAGCTTGGCGTTTACCCGACCCCTAGATGGTGGAGCCACCGCAACCGTGGCCTATCGGCTTGCAGCTGACGGAGCCATTGAGCGTTCGGGCGATGGCGGAGCTACGTGGAGCAAGGTTACTTCACCTTTGATTTCCGTAACCGCCCTCACCTTTAAACCCGCACCGAATAGCCGGATCGCCATTTCGGCCAAGGTGCGCAGCGCCCGAGGTAGTTTGGGGCAGTTTTATTTTTCAACTGTAGTCGCGGCCCGGAACGAGTCGCTGTAGACGGCAGCGGCTGATTCCGGCTACCTGTCTGTGGGCCAAAGATTTTTTTTATCCAATGCGCCATCCCCGAGGCACCGACGTTTGATTCGGCTACCCGGACGCGCGTCCAATCGGGGGGTTACGCTCTGGCTCGTGGTTTTGATTTTGGGGTTTGCTCTGGCCGCAAGTCTGGGCGCATCCGCGCTCGTGCTGGGTGAGGTGAAGCAGACCCGCATCATCAGCGATTCGGTCGCGGCTTTTTTTGGGGCCGATGCCGGCGTAGAGCGAGCGCTTTATCAACTGTGTAAGCAAAACGACAAGTCAGATCAAAGCAACCAACCCGTGGGTTCGGCGCAGTATTCATATGCGGTGGATAGGGGCGTTGGGGCGCTCAAGGTGGTCTCCACCGGCAGTTTCCGCGCCAGCCGCCGGACCATTGAGGTATCCGGCTTTACCGAAAGCGCCGGCACGGTTGACTGCGGTACGCCGCCTACACCTACAACATTTACCCTATCCAGCAGCGGCAATGTCAATCTGCCCTTTTATATTTCAGGTTCAAAACCCACGGTTGATTCTACTATCACAGTAACCTTAACCTCCGGCGCTCCCCAGCTAGTTTCTTTGAGTTTGACTAACGACCCATTTATTCCCGCTGGTGTTACTGCGACCTTTAACCCGTCTAGTTGTACCCCCAATCCCACCTGCACAAGCCAACTAACTTTTAAAAATGCAGGGTCAATGTGGGCCGGGTGGTGGACAGCTAAAGTCTCGGGCAATGACGGAACGGCCACCAATGATACTAGTTTTGGGGTTACTATTCCTGCTCCGTCGTGTGATTCCCCACTTTGGACAATAGCGTATAAGGGCGACACCATGTGTTCCATTAAGGCGTACTACCATGATTTTGTGTCCGGTGGTGGCGGTCCATTTTATTGGTATATTAATGATTTTGTGTGGCCCGGGGGTCCGTCAGTGCTTAGCACAATGAAACCGTATCTGGATCCCAATGGAGGATTGTGTCCAGGAACTATACTTCCCATACCATGCATCTCAACCGTAATTCCTGGATCCGCGCAACAAAACGGACCTGCGCCTTATAGGGTAAAAGTATATAGAACCACACCCCCAGGAGGAAGTCCGGGACCTGTGGCTTGCACCGGCAGTTATCCAGACCCGATTATAACTTGTCCCTTTGATGGAACTCCTCCCGCAGCTGTCACTGATCTTACCGCCTCCGGAGCAACCGCTTCTTCCATAAACTTAAGCTGGACCGCGCCCGGAGACGACGGTACAACTGGCACGGCCTCAAGTTATGATATTCGCTACTCAACCTCGGCCATTACCGATGCCAACTGGGGTTCCGCCACCCAGGTTAGCGGAGAACCTTCTCCGCTCGTAGCCGGTTCAGCTCAATCTATGACTGTTTCCGGCTTGTCAGCAAGCACTCTTTACTATTTTGCCATGAAGACGTCGGATGAAATACCTTACGTTTCCGCTCTTTCTAACGTGCCGAGTTTATCAACCCTAATTTCTTATATTCTAACTATTAATAAGTCCGGATCAGGCAACGGTACGGTCACTTCCAGCCCGGCAGGCATTGACTGCGGTTCAACCTGCTCCAAAGATTATCCATTTGACACTGTTGTAACCCTTACTGCTTCAGCCAGCGGCGGCTCCACTTTTGACGCTTGGAGCGGCGCGGGTTGTTCGGGAAGCGGCACCTGTATAGTAACCATGGCTGCTGCCAAAAGTGTTACGGCGACCTTTAATTTGCCTCCTATTGCCCACTGGAAAATGGAAGAAACCGCGAATAACCAGTGCGGCGCGGGCAAGGACGTGTGCGACTCTTCTGGCAACAACAACCACGGAGACGCGAATGGCGCAAGCATTGTTATTGGCGGCGGCATTGGGGGGAGCAACGCCAGGAGTTTTGATGGCATTAACGATTATGTAGACACAGCGGCAAAAACATGGGGCATAAGCAATAACTTTACCGTATCGGCTTGGATTTATGCTGCTAGCGATGATAATAGAGACATTTGGACCATTGGCAATAGTGGAGATTATAATGAGGCTGGAATTTTAGGTCTTAGAACACCCCGGCAATTAATGTTCCTATTTTATGATAATCCTGGCGGCACTACTTACCGACGAGCCGTTTCTGCAACTAACGTAGTTCCACTCAATACCTGGACCCACGTTGTTGGAGTAGTAAACAATAATGAAATGTATGTTTATATAAACGGCGTTGATGTCACTTCCACTCGAGATGGTGGAGGTGTCTCGCTATCAGATACCAGTAGGACAGTATTTCTCAGCAAGTGGCCTACCGGTTCTTCTGATTTTTTCAATGGGAAGATTGATGAGGTTGCGATATACGATCAGGCTTTTTCATCCACTCAAATCTGCGGCCTCTACAAAGCCCAGAGCGGAAGCGTGAGCTGCCCATAATAAAAATCTTCCTCATGACTTATGGAGGGCGAGCCCCGTACATTTGATGCGAATTCAATATGGACAAAGAAGGAGTCCGAGAACGAATTCAAAAACTCCGGCGCGAGATTGACGAGCTTCGGTACCGCTATCACGTCCTCAACGACCCGAAAGCGACCGATGAGGTGTACGACTCGCTGACGCGAGAACTGAAAAAGCTTGAGGTCTCCTGGCCGGAGCTCCAAAGGCCCGACTCGCCCACCCAGCGCGTGGGCGGCAAGGCGCTCAAGAAGTTTGAGAAAATAGCGCACCGCGCGCCGATGCTCTCGCTCACCGATGCCTTTGACGAGGCGGAGCTTCGGGCGTGGGATGAGCGTAACCGTAAGCTTGTGCCCAAAGGGGCGGCGTTCGAATACTTTGCCGAGCTCAAAGTTGACGGCTTTGCCGTCTCGCTCGTGTACGAAAAGGGGATTTTGCAGGTGGGAGCTACGCGCGGCGACGGCCGGGTGGGTGAAGACGTAACGCAAAATCTCAAAACCGTTCGGGCAATTCCGCTCAAGCTGCGCGAAGCCGAAGGACCCATTGAGAAGATTACGGGCCGCAAGCTCTCTTCGGGCGCGTTCGCTCGGCGCCTTGAAGTTCGCGGTGAGGTTTACATGACTAAGGCCGCCTTTGCCAAGGTCAACCGCGAACAGAGAAAGACAGGCGAGCCGATCTATGCGAACCCCCGCAATTTAGCCGCCGGCTCCATTCGGCAGCTGGATCCAGCCGTGGCCGCTTCCCGCGAGCTCGACTTCCTCGCCTATGACCTCGTAACCGATCTGGGACAGGAGCGGCACGATCAGAAACACGCGATTTTGTGGGCACTGGGGTTTAAGACCGTCCAACCTGAGGCGCGCTGTGAGACGCTCGAAGCAGTGCTGAAATTTAGAGAGAAAGTTCGGACGCTGCGTCCGCGGCTCGCCTTTGGCATTGACGGCATTGTCGTGAGCGTCAATCAAAACGATCTCTACGAACGCTTGGGCGTTGCGGGCAAAGCACCCCGCGCCGCGGTAGCTTTCAAGTTTCCGGGCAAAGAAGTAACGACGGTGGTTGAGGACATTGTCGTTCAAGTCGGCCGCACCGGGATACTCACGCCGGTGGCGCTGTTGCGGCCGGTTGAGGTGGGCGGGGTTACGGTGAGTCGCGCGACCTTGCACAATGAAGATGAGATCGCGCGCCTGGGAATCAAGGTCGGTGATACAGTCGTGATTCAACGCGCTGGCGACGTGATCCCGGATATCATGCGGGTGCTGCCGAAGTTGCGTCCGCGCCGCGCCCGGGCCTTCCGGATGCCGCGGCAGTGTCCTATCTGCGGCTCGCGGGTGGTGCGCGTAGCCGGCGAGGCGGCGCACCGGTGCACGAACAAGAACTGCGCCGCTCTGGCAGCGCAGCGGATCGAACACTTTGCTTCGCGCCGGGCCTTTGATATTGTGGGTTTGGGTCCCGAGACGGTGGAACTTTTGATGAATCATAAGTTCGTGCGAGATCCGGCGGATCTGTTCGCGCTTACCGCAGGCGACCTCGCGAGTCTCGAGCGGTTTGCCGAGACATCAGCGCAGAAACTTATAGCGAGCATTCAGGCGAGAAAGAAACTCCCGTTGGCTCGGTTCCTCTATGCGCTTTCAATACCGCAGGTGGGCGAGGAAACCGCGATTGATCTTGCCGAGCACTTTGGTTCGCTTGAACGCGCGATGGGAGTCTCCGTCGAAGAGCTCAAGCGAGTGCGCGACGTGGGGCCGAAGGTGGCCGCAGCTATTCACGATTGGTTTGGGGCGGAACGCAACCGCGAGTTGGTGCAAAAGTTGCTCCAAGCCGGCGTGCAAATCGAAAAACCAAAACAGGGGCGCCAGCCCTTGAGGGGCAGGGTGTTCGTGTTCACCGGCGGTCTGGAGACTTTGAGCCGCGACGAGGCCAAAGAGAAGATTCGCGCGCTGGGCGGGGATGTGTCTGGAGCGGTCTCAAAAGAAACCGATTACGTGGTGGTCGGCTCTGACCCGGGCTCCAAATATGAACAGGCCAAGGAGCTCGGCGTACCCATGATAGATGAGGGACAATTTCTGAAACTGATCTCGAAGTAAGTAAGTCAGACGAGTTATTGGCAGCATTATACTACGATCGTATTATAACGCGGCACCCCTGACAGTTCGGGCATAAACAACATGGCGATTGATGCGAAAACCGTAGAACACATTGCTAAGCTCTGCCGGCTGGGACTCTCGGAGTCAGAAAAGCAGAAAGTGAGCCGAGAGCTTTCGGCGATTTTGGAGTACGTGGCCAAGCTCCAAGAGCTTGAGACTCAACGCGTTGAGGCGACTATGCAGGTGGGCGGTCTTGAGAACGTGTGGCGCGATGATGCCGAGAGCCGTGCGCCCGCGCACCATCCGGGACCGCTCAAAGAGGCGTTTCCGAAAAAGAAAGACGGGTTTCTCGAAGTGGCGGCGGTATTTAAAGAGTGATCGCGAATATGCCCATGCGTTTAGCGGAGTTTACCATCGAGAAAATCCAATCCGGTCTGCGCCAGCGCGAGTTCTCGGCGGCAGAGCTGGCGAAGGCTGCGCTGGCGGCAATCGAGGATAAAAATGGCGAGCTCCATGCGGTGTTGGCGCCTCTCGCCTTGCAGGCGCTCGCTGCGGCCAGAACCGTTGATGACAAGATTGCCGCCGGAGAAGATCCCGGTTCGCTCGCCGGCGTACCCGTGGCGATCAAAGACAATATTCTCGTGGCCGAAGCGAGGGCGACGGCCGGCTCGAAGATTCTCGAAAACTATATCGCACCTTATGATGCGACGGCGGTGGCCAAGCTTAAAGCCGCTGGCGCGGTGCTCGTCGCGAAAACCAATTTGGACGAGTTTGCGATGGGCTCGTCCACGGAAAATTCCGCCTTCGGTCCTACGAGGAACCCGGTTGATCCCGAGCGCGTGCCGGGTGGATCTTCCGGCGGGTCAGCTGCCGCGGTGGCGTCTGGAATGTGTTTGGCCGCGCTTGGCTCTGATACCGGCGGTTCCGTCAGGCAGCCAGCAGCGTTCACCGGTATTGTGGGGTTCAAGCCCACGTACGGTTCTGTCTCGCGCCATGGGCTCATCGCCATGGCTTCAAGCCTCGATGTCATTGGGCCGCTTACGCGTACGGTTGCGGATGCGCGGGCGGTCTACGACGTAATCCGGGGGGTAGATGAGTTTGACGCGACAAGCCACAACAATAACCCAAAACCCAAGAGCGGATTGAACGGTCTTAAAATTGGCGTGTCGAAGGAGCACTTCATCGAGGGGCTCGACCCCGACGTTGAGAAAACGATCCGGCAGGCGATTGAGCATTTAACAACGCTCGGTGCCGACATCGTTGACGTGTCGCTGCCGCATACCGAATACGCAATCGCGGCCTATTACATCGTGATGCCCGCCGAGGCTTCCTCGAATCTGGCCCGATTCGATGGCATCCGCTACGGGCTCTCCGAGCATGGAAGTGGACTGCTTGAGACGTACTTACAGAGCCGCGGTCGCGGCTTTGGCCCCGAGCCGCGCCGGCGCATCATGCTGGGCACGTATGTTCTCTCGGCTGGCTACTACGAAGCTTACTACCGGAAAGCCATGCAAGCTCGTACGCTCATCCGGCAAGATTTCTCCAAAGCGTTTGAGCAAGTGGATGTGATTGTGTCGCCCACCTCGCCCTCGGTGGCTTTCAAGCTGGGCGAGAAAAACGCGGATCCCCTCCAGATGTATCTTGAAGATATTTTTACCGTGCCCGCGAATCTTGCGGGCATACCCGCTATTTCCGTGCCGTGTCCGCGTGGGGCTGTCGAATCTCGTAGCGCGGGTGCTGTTTCAGGGCATGAGCTGCCCGTGGGGCTGCAGTTCATGGGTTCATTCGGTGCGGATGATTTGCTTTTAGATATCGCCGCAGCCTATCAGGCGAGTTACGGCCGTTCGCGCAATTCTTTCTAATATACTAGTGTAATAGAAATCATCAGGAGAAGTTTCTAGCATGCCTGAACAAGATGTTTTTGGGACAATTCAGTCTTTTCTCGCCGCACCAGTCGCGGCTGTGAGCCTCACGTTGCTCAAATGGATTTCGGCCGTTGTCTCTATCGCATTCCTCTACGGCATCATCTACGTGATCATCAAAAAACTCCAAGAGCAGGCGAAGGCTAAGCGCGAGAAAGAGGAGCGGTTGAGGCAGCAGAAGCTCTAAAGTTTCGTTTTGGATGGAGTTGTTGTTTACCGGCTGAACGATCAGCGCCCCGCCCAAATGGGCGGGGCGCTCAAACGTTTCGAGTGGGGCGGGGACGACGGGATTTGAACCCGCAACCTCTGCCGTGACCCCGCACCAAAACCGAAGCGCTCGCGACGGGATTTGAACCCGTGGTTTCCTCCGTGACAGGGAGGCGTGTTGGACCGGGCTACACTACGCGAGCATATATTTTGTACGGGGCAGGCAGGGCAGCGCTTTGAGCCGCTAAGCTACGCCCGCATTCTGGTTTGTACTGGTAGCGGTGGAGGGATTCGAACCCCCGACCCATGGCTTATGATGCCACTGCTCTACCGCTGAGCTACACCGCCATTCTGAACATCATCTAGTGTATCCCAGGTGTTTGGCACCGCGCAATTGCAGGGAAGTAGTCAACCTTCGCCGCAAAAAAGAAAGGCTCCGATCCCGAAGGACCGGAGCCCAGTGCCGAAGGGGGAGCGACGCTCCCCGTCGAAGTTCTACCTGCGGAGCGGTTGGCCGAGGAGACCGCCGTCAGTGCTGGCGATCAAGGCCGGAGCCGGTTTCGTCGTAGTATCGATATCGCCGTGGGCCGTGCCAGTACCCGTGCATTCAGCGAGTCGCCAGTGCGGACTCGATGATATGTCAGCCGTGAGGCCGCGCAGGGTCGCCGTCGCCGGAGCAGTCACAGTAACCGGAATCGCCGCCGTCATGGTCGTCAGGCCGTCGCGCTGGAAGGATGTCCAGGTGGCCATGTATTGGGGAACCGTAATCCAGACCGTGATGTCGATGTCGCCGCTGGCGGTTATGTTGACCGTCAGGATCGGCTCGCTGCCGGGATTCATCGTGTCGGTGGCGATCGCCGGCGGCGGAGCCGCAACGAACAGAATGGCGAGCAGTGCGATCGCGAACAACGCGCGTCTCATGCCCCCTTCCTCCTTCCTGCAGAGCGGAAAAGAGTTTACGAAGAGCCGGTTGCCCGATGCGTTACCCTCCTTTCTCCGATTTGTTTAAAAGACCATTACGCAACCCGAAAAGCTGCGTACTCTCACTCTACAGTAGCTTGCCGTAGTTGGCAAGCGGCGTTGTCCACAGCAGTGGCCATGTCGTTCTCTGACAGGGTTCTTTCCAGCAGGTCGGATTCCACAAGAGCTGCCTTGATTCGGGAGAGCGCGGCATTCAGTGGTGCGTCGTGATCGGCGAGCTCGGCGATCTTCCGACAGGCGTGCAGCACGGTGGTGTGATCGCGGTTTCCGAACATCGCTCCGATGGCCGAGTAGGACCATGTGAGCTCGGTTCGTATCAGGTACATTGCGACTTGACGCGCGAGGGCAGTACGTCGCATCCGCGACTTGCCGGTGAGCTCTCCCGTTTGGAGTTCGAAGGCAGCCGCGGTTACCCCAAGAATACCCCTTCCGCTTCTCTTAAACACCTGACCTTTCTTGGCGCTTTCGGCCTCCTGATTGGTACGTTGGACAGAGAGGCAACACTCCCGAATGAAAAGCCGGAGTGCGGCTCTTGCCGCAGGCGGGAGCTCTTGGAGCAGCTCTGCATCAGTCATGGTGCCCTCCTAGTTGACTCGCCGGGACTTATCCTGCGCTCGGCCCAGTTCGCTGACCTCCACTATGAGCTCGGCGATTGCCCGCTGGGTTGAACCATCGGTGAGGGCCTGCTCGACCAACCGTATTCCCGCATCTGAATACATTGCGGCGATCGTCGTGAGGAAACTCACAAGGTCAATGTCGGTGGCGAGCACAGCTCGACCCTTCGCTTTGGCGAGATCGTTGGTTTCGTCAACGACTTGCTTCCGGAGCGATTCAATGCATGCCTCGATGAATTCAATGAGCTTTGCTTTTGCCTCCGTACTCAACGACCGCGAGTAGGCTTCTCCCTGCATGGTTCCCTCCCTTTTCGGTTTCAGAAACCAATAGCATGCTTTGTAGCTGCCGGTCAACCGGCAGTTCTTTTCGCAAACCACTGTATAGCGGCCTATCCATCGGCTGTATCTATTTGTATTGTTGGTGGGGATAGCGCGTTCTAGCGGTAAAGCAAAGCGCCTGCCGGGTCCTAGCGGATCGGCAGGCGTTAGCTGGCAGCCAGAGCGGCCCTGATTTCCGAAACCAGCTGCTGGATATACGGTTCGTTGAGGCGCGTCTCAATCTTGCGCAGGCCATAGGTCGTCATAGCATTGTCCGAGTGACCAAAGGCCTGCGAAATCGTGTCGGGTGTCCAGCCTAGGTCGGCTGAAAGCAGGTACATGACCAGGTGTCTGGCCAAAACGAAGTCTTGAATTTTGCTTCGGCCAAGGATCGCCTCCGGCTCAACGCGACAAACCTCGCCGACTGATCTTAGGAGCTGCTGGGCGCGTTGGTCGGAGGTGAGAAGTTCAGCCGGTAGGTTATGCATCGGCCTCACTTCGGCGGCGCCATCAGCTCCACCGTTCCCATGGCAGTAGCACTGGTTCCCCCTGTTGTACAGGCCCAGGGGCTTTCTGCATATTGTGCACCGGCGCTTTGGCTGAGGGGCTGGAGCTGTGCGTGCATCTTCAAGAACCGTGAGATCTACAGAGAGCTTATCCATTTCTTCCTCCTTTCCCGTGGTTGCTACTATATAGCATTTTCGTCTTGTCTACAACTTTAGGCCACCGGTCGGTTGTCAACGGCCTTTACGGAGTAACGCTTTGCAACCAACAGTTATCTATACTACAATATAATGAGATTCGTGGAGGTACGATTTTATTAATATCTATCTCACAAGACGGCCTATGAGGCTTTTCGAAAGAAATACGAAAAAGAAGTGGGTCCTCCACTTTATGGTTTTCCCCTCTAGGCGCACGGGGTGGTATACAGCCGTTTGTTTCGAACTTGCGCTGGTACGCGAGGGTCAGGAGGCTTACCGCCTGATACAGCAAATAAACAAGATTGCCCTCAGGTACATGCAATCTGTGATAAAAAGTAATTTGAGCGATGAATTACTGAATCAAAAGCTACCCCAGCGTTACCTAGCAAGATATAAACAAGCTCAAGCTAAAGAGGTTGAAGCATTGAAATTGAAATGGGAGGGTATTGTCCGTGAATTCATTTGGCGGCGAAGTTCTCGCTCATCTCGTCCCATTGCTATCAATGTCTAAGAAAGAAGGTAATCGGCTAGGTAACCCGCCGCATTACAATGTTGGTACATGGGAGCCCTCGCTTGTCGAGGGTTTCCTTGTAGCTCATGGGTTTGAGCTTGTGAGCATTGATGGCGACGACGCTCTATGGAGGGGGAAGGCACCAAGTGGCGAGGACGCACAGGTTGCGTTTCCGGTGAGGAGACTACAGTTAACGCCTGGCACTATGCGCGATTCTGTAATGCGGCACTCTGGTTACGATAAGAAGCACTGGGATCTTTGGCGTTCTCTCGGTAAACGTGAGCGTAAAAGCGCTAGATGCTGTTTTTTCAGAGAAGGTAAGGTCTAATCCAGAGCGTCAAAATAAACTCTTCCGACCCCCTTCAAATCCCACCCTACACGGTACAGAAACGCTCACCACCGAAGGGGTGGTGAGCGTTTGTTAGTGTTGCGGGGGTGGGATTTGAACCCACGACCTCAGGGTTATGAGCCCTGCGAGCTACCAGACTGCTCCACCCCGCGATAGTGCACGCAGGGTCATGATAACGCACGGTTATTCTCTTGTCTATAGGCCGTCTTTCCCCTAAACTGAAAACGAGTCATGACACTCAAGGCATATGGAGCTGTGCTTGCGGCCGTTGCGGTGCTGGGTTGGGCATCGGTGGCGACTATTCTATTCGGTACGAGCGCGGTTGCGGCAGGCCGCACGGGGACACTTTTATTTTTCGTGAGCGTCGGACTGGCGTTCGCGAGTTCATTTACCTTCGTCGGTTTGGTCCTGCGACGGCATACCATTGGACATGAGACGGCGGTAGCCGCGAGTTTGCGTCAAGGGGTACTGCTCGCCATATTTGCCGTCAGTCTCTTGTGGTTGCAGGCCGAGCGGCAGCTTACGGTCTTGACCGGCGGACTTGCGGCCGCCCTCACCATTGCGTTTGAAACTATTTTTCTCTGGCGGCCATGGAAGAAAAGTTAAAGCATCTTGGCGAACAAGCCCGTGCTGATTTGCAGGTGGTTGGGCGCGCCTCTGATCTTGAGGCGTGGCGCGTGAAGTATTTGGGTCGCCAGGGGGCGCTCGCAAAATTCACGGCGGGCTTAGGCACGCTGGCCGAGGCCGAACGCCGGAAAAACGGCCAGAAGGTAAACGAGCTAAAAGCACGACTTGTCGAATCTTTCGAAGAAGCGAAACGTTCGCTGGTGCAAGAACGCGCTGTCCATAGATTTGATCTCACGCAGCCGGGCAAGCGTTCGGCTAGAGGCCACCTGCATCCGCTTACCAAAATGCGCTCTGAGATTGAGCACATTTTTGAGACGATGGGGTTTGCGGTGGCGGATGGGCCTGAAGTGGTGAGCGAATACGACAACTTTGACTCACTCAACATGCCCCCGGACCATCCGGCGCGGGAGATGTGGGACACGGTCTGGGTGCGTAGCGCCCAGACCGTGCTTAGCGACTTGCTGGAGGCGAGTCGCCTGGCGAAGCCTAACGAGCGCAGCAACCAAACTGTGCAAAGCGACCCCGCGAATCGCCAGGCGAAGCCAGAGTTGCGTAGCACCCAGACCGTGGGAGAGCGGCTGCTCCTGCGCGCCCACACTTCTGCCTTTCAGGTACGTTATATGCAGGCACACACACCGCCCTTTCGTATCATTATTCCGGGCCGGGTGTTTCGGTACGAAGCGACCGACGCCACGCACGAAACACAGTTTTATCAGGTGGAAGGGCTCATGGTGGGCCGCGACGTCTCGGCAGCGAATTTCCGAGGCGTGATGCATGAGTTCTTCCGGCGGCTGTTCCGCAAGGAGGTCAAACTCCGGCTCCGGCCCGGCTACTTTCCCTTTACCGAGCCGAGTTTCGAGATGGACATGGCGTGTCTCGCGTGCGGGCAGAAGGGGTGCGTGGTGTGTAAACAGAGCGGCTGGATTGAGCTTATGGGTGCGGGCATGGTGCACCAGAACGTGTTTGCCGCCGCGGGCTACGTCCGCGGCGAATGGCAAGGGTTTGCCTTCGGCATGAGCTTGGAGCGGCCCACCATGATGCGCTACGGCATCAACGATATTCGGTTGTTCCACTCGGGCGATTTGAGATTTCTTAGACAATTTTGAACCTGTGAAATTTTCGTACGACTGGATCCGTGAATATGCAGAGGGTGCCCCGACGCCGGCAAAAGCGGCGGAACTTTTGACTACTCACGCCTTCGAGGTTAAGAGCGTTGAGCAGCGGGGCAAGGATGCGGTTTTCGACGTGGACGTGCTTGCGAACCGCGCGGCAGATGCGTTGAGCCACGTGGGCATCGCGCGGGAGTTGGCACTCCTTTTGGCTAAGTCATTCACTCCGCCGTCGGTGCGGGTGAACGAGTCAAGGTCGTTTCCCATAGCCGACGTTCCGATGCCGAAGATTGCCGATGATGGGCTTTGTCCTCGGTACAGCCTGCGTGCCATGCGCGGGGTGCGGGTTGCGCCGTCGCCCGCGTGGCTTACGCAACGCCTCGAGACCCTCGGGCTGCGGCCCATCAACAACGTGGTGGATGCGGCCAACTACGTGATGCTTGAACTTGGTCAGCCGCTGCACGCCTTCGACGCCGCAAAGGTGCGCGGTCCAATTCAGGTTCGGCGCGCAAAGTCAGGCGAGCGGTTTATGACGCTCGATAACCAGACGCTCGAGCTCGATCCCGACGCGCTGGTCATCGCCGACAGTTCAGGCGCGATTGGTCTCGCTGGCATCAAGGGCGGGTTGAGCACGGGCGTGGACGAAACAACCACGGGTCTCCTCATTGAAGCTGCGAATTTTCAACCGGCGAATATCCGGCGTTCGAGCGTGCGGTTCAACCTGCGCACCGACGCGGCGGTTCGTTTCTCGCGGGGCGTGGATCCGACGCTCACGACTATGGCTCTCGATCGCGTGGCCGGGCTCATTCGGGAGCTTGCCCAAGGCGAGGTGGCGTGGGGCAGCCACGACCTGTATCCAAACCCCCGCGAGCCCCAACCGATACACTTCCGGCTTGAGCGCATTAATTCGCTCCTTGGCACGTCCCTGACCGAAGCGCAGGTTTTTGGATTCTTGGAGCGTCTCTCGTTCTCTGTAGAGCGTGTGAAAGCGGGCGTGTGGCGCGTGGCGGTGCCGACATACCGCCCGGATCTTGTTGCCGAGGAAGATCTTATTGAAGAGGTGGGGCGGCTCAATGGCTTCGAACGGATTCCGGTGGTCGCTCCCGCGACTTCGATTATGCCAACCGAATCGTCCGAGTTCCGGCAATGGATTGGACAAGTGAAGCAGGTGATGGCGGGCTTCGGGTTTACCGAAGCATATAACTACGCCTATGTTTCGGCAGCCGAACTTGATCTCTTGGGCATGAGAGCCGAGGCGCTTGAGCTTATGAATCCGGTCAATACCGAGCGGCCGTATTTGGCGCCCTCGCTCCTAGCGCGGCTTATGCAGAACGTGGCGGATAACTTCCGATTCTTCCCGGCGGTGAAGCTTTTCGAATTCGCAAAAACCTTCCGACAGGGCGCCGGAGTTTGGCCATTAGACGAGCGGTGGTGTCTTGCGGGCGTGGTTGCGTACCGGCACGCGCCGGCGCGCCAGCGGCACGACGCGGTCCTTGAAGTAAAGGGATTGGTGGAAGGGGTTATGGAGGCGTTCGGCGTTGACGACGCTTGGTTCGACGATGCGCCCGCAAGCAGCACGGCGTATCTTGCGGCTGGGCGTTGGGTCGAGGTAAAGGTGGGTGAGCGGGTGGTGGGTAAGATCGGGGAGGTTGCGGTCGAAGTGGCGAAGCATTACGGCCTGGCCGATCTCGTGGCGTTCTTCGAATTGGATCCGGCGCTTCTCGAAGAGCTTACCGAAGCCGAGCGCGAGTTCGAACCGCTGCCCAAATATCCGGCGCTCGTGCGCGATATTTCGATGTTCGTGCCGGCAGACACCCGCATTGCCGATATTGAAAACGTGATTTCTACCGCCGGCGGCGAGCTTGTTGAAGATATGGATCTGTTTGATATGTATGAGCCCGAAGGGAGCGAGGAACGCCGGAGCGTTGCGTTCCATATCGTGTATCGCGCTAAAGACCGGACGCTATCTGAAAAAGAAATCGATACGCTCCACAAAAAAATCTGCAAGGCGCTGGAGACGGAGTTGAGTGCTGAAATCAGATAAACCTTTGTAACATCTTTCAGCGATCGCTAGAAGATGTTACAAAGTAGATCAGATTTGGCAAGCGGTTAATATTTGCGCCCCGAACCGGAATTCCGGTTCGGGGCGTGATGTCAGTGGGTTGCTGCAGGTTTTCCCGAGAGTCCACTGAGCGCGGCGGCGAGTTTGATGTAGCCGAAAGAGAGCGCAGAGAATCCAGCATCAACGGCGAGCTCCGAAATGGCATCCTGGGCAGCCTCGATTCGCTCCGTTTGCCGATCCAGGATTGCGATTGCAATAAGGGCCGCCGCCTTTTTGTGGTGGCTTGGAATTCTCTCCGCAATCCGCGACGCCTCGTCGTGGTGGAGCGCCTTCATGAGAACGAACGCGATCTCCATGAGCGCGCGACTTCGTTCTTCATAGTCTTCGGTCGCCTCCGCCAACTGCTTCAGTCGCGGCACTTCGGCAAGTGGCAGTTGCACTTTTGAAAGTTCATGCGACACCCACCCTTCGATTTCCGGTATGCGATTCTGCGCGGCCATGTCGGCCTCCTTTCTGCGGTTTCGCGCCGCTTGTTTGCGTGAAAGTTTCTTATCATACTACATGGGAAGAGTCAAGTTTTCTCAAGGTTCTAGGTCTTGCGACTGTGGGTAATTTTTGCTAAAATTGATATGTGAAAAACGCGCTGGGAATATAGGCCTAGAGCGGATTTCCGCCCATACGCTTTGGCGGACTCTTCTTTTTTAGATGGCGAAGAATAAAAGCAAAAACAGTAACGGTTCGGCCCCAAAAGCCGCGAGCGCGGCGGGGCAAGCAACCTACACCGCCAAGGACATTTACGTCCTTGAGGGTTTGGAGCCGGTGCGTAAGCGCCCGGGGATGTATATTGGTTCAACCGGTGTAGACGGTCTGCACCACCTCATTAAAGAGGTGGTAGATAACTCGCTCACGTACGAGACGCCGGTACTCGTTGAGCAGCATGGCCGCTTGGATCTTCTCCCGATTGGCGAAATTGTGGACGCCGCCATCGCCGCCAGACCAGACGATGTCCAGCGTTCAAGGGACGCAGAAATTGTGCGGCCCGATTCCGGTATCAGAGCGTTGAGTTTCGATCAGTCCACACTCAAGCTTTCCTGGCATTCTGTCGCGAGCTTCATCCGCCATCGGGTGAACAGTGAGATTCTGGAGGTAACGCTCCAGAACGGAAGAACGGTAGCAATCACGCCGTATCATTCTCTCTTTACGCTTCATGACGGGGCGGTCGTGCCGGTACGAGGGAGCGATCTGGAAGTGGGCAGCTACGTCGTGGTTCCGAAATCGTTCCCAGAATCTTTGCAGCGCATAACCGACCTCAACCTCCTCAACGAATTCGCCGTACTCCCAGCCGAGAAGACCGCATCGCTTAATCTCTACGGCGTGCGAGAGCTCATCACCGACGACCTGAAGCCAACACTCCAAGCATACATCGAGAAGGCCGGGTACCGGACGCACCCAGCACAGGTGGTGAGAGATTATTGCCGGTACGATTACCTGCCGTTCAACGCGTGGCGGCTCTTCCCCGACGACATCAAGCAAAAGTTCATCACGTGTCGTCTCGGCAACAAACGCAAGACCGACTTCGCGCTTCCCTGTCAGTTTCCGGTTTCCCGCGCCTTCATCGAGCTTTTGGGGCTCTACGCCGCCGAGGGCACCAGCTTTACGGGTGGGACGAACCGCAAGACCAGCCGTGTGGTCTTCAGCTTCGGCACCCACGAACAGGACCTCATCGCCTACACCGTCCGCCTCATCTCGGAGGTCTTTGGGTATCCGGCAAAGCCACACTACGTCCACGATACTGCTACCACCGTCCAGATTGATTCCCTTACGGTGGTTCTCTTGTTCCGAGACATTCTCCGGGCGGGCGGCAACAGCCACACGAAACGGATCCCCCCGCTCGTTTTTAACGTGCCAGCCGCGTTTCGCGAGCGCTACCTCACCGCCTATCTTGCCGGAGACGGCTATCCATCTCGCATATTCACGCAGCATCTCCTTGCCGGTTCTGCGCCAGGTGCCCAGGAGCGGACAAAATTTTCGGCGCTCTCCGCGAGCAAGACGCTGCGGGATGGGTTGAGCTACCTTCTTTTTTCACTTGGTAAAACATTCTCGCTGGGTGAGAAGCACCAGCCCGGTGGCGGCACCGTCTCACTGGCGTACCGAGGCAAGGCAAGGCAGGTGAGTTTCCGTCGGGCCACCACCAGCTGGTTTCTTGAATTCTATTGGCATACCAATAGTTCCTACCTCACCCGTCTGCCGGTACAGCCATTGGTGTCTCATATCTCATGGGCGAAGCCGTACCACTTCAGCGTCGCCACCCGCGGCGGGATAACCCGCGAGAAACTCACGACACTCCTTGAAGCCGGACGGATGACGTTGTACCCGGATACGCCGCGTTTCCTCGATTCTGACCTCGGCGCACTTAAGGTCGTGAAGATTCGGAACATCCGTTACGCCAAGCCATGGGTGTATGATTTTTCCGTGCCGGGTGGCGAGAACTTCGTCGGCGGTGCGGGACCCGTCATGGTACATAATTCGACCGACGAAGCCATGGCTGGATTTGCGAAACGCATCGCGGTTACGCTCCTGCCCGACAACCGCGTGATGGTGGTTGACGACGGCCGCGGGATTCCGGTTGAAAAGCACAAGCAAACTAAAAAGTCGGCGCTTGAGACCGTGATGACGACCCTGCATGCCGGCGGCAAGTTCGGGGGCGAGTCGTACAAGGTCGCCGCGGGACTCCATGGCGTGGGAGTTTCGGTCGTCAATGCGCTCTCCAAGTGGCTCAAAGCCGAGGTGTGCCGGGACGGCAGCCAGTACAGTCAGGAGTATGCCCGCGGGGAAGTGAAAACGGCGGTGCGCAAAGTCGGCAAGTGCCAGGGATCTGGAACCGCTGTTACCTTTGAACCGGATCCCGAGGTGTTTGAGACGATCGAATTCGATTGGGAGAGAATCTTGGAATACCTGCGGCACCAGGCGTACCTCACGCGCGGGGTAACGTACCTCTTGCGTGACGAGCGCCGGGCCGAGAAAGCCAAAGATGGCAGCTCTCTTGCGCCTGTTTACACGTTTTACTTCGAAGGCGGAATTGTTTCTTACGTCAACTACCTCAACCGTGGCGAGACGCCCAAGCACGAAAATATCTTTTACGCAGGCAAAGAGCACCAAGTCAACGGGGGGCGTGTGATTTTGGTGGAGGCGGCGTTCCAGTACACCGACGATATCGCCTCCCAAGAGATGAGTTTCGCAAATCATGTGCACACCCCTGAAGGCGGGATGCACCTGACCGGTTTTCGCACCGCTTTGACTCGTAGCCTCAATGAGTACGCGAAGAAAAACGAGTATTTCAAAAAAGACGACGAGCTTTTGACCGGCGAAGACGCGCGGGAGGGGCTCACGGCGGTGGTGTCCGTGAAGCTCCAAGAAGCCCAGTTCGAAGGTCAAACCAAAGCCAAATTGGGCAACCCCGATGCGCGGACCGCCGTTGAGTCGGTGGTCGGGGGAACGCTCTCCGAATGGCTCGAAAAAAACCCCAATGACGCCGCCGCCATCATCGGTCACGCCCTGCTCGCGGCCAAAGCCCGAAAAGCTGCGAAGGCCGCTCGGGAGACAGTGCTTAGGAAAGGTGCGCTCGAAGGGCTCATGCTTCCGGGCAAGCTTGCGGATTGCCAGTCGAAAGATCCGGCAGAATCCGAGCTATTCATCGTGGAAGGCGATTCAGCCGGTGGCTGCTGGAGCGGTGATACAAGGGTTGCTCTTACCGATGGACGCAGCCTCACTTTTAAGGAACTAGTTGAAGAAGATAAGCAAGGGAAGAAAAACTTTTGCTATACTATGCAAAGCAATGGGCATATGGGCATCGCGCAAATAATAAATCCAAGAAGAACCAAGCAAAATGCGCGTGTGGTTAAAATAATTTTGGATACCGGAGAAGAGCTCGTCTGCACTCCCAACCATTTATTCAGGTTAGTTGACGGTCAATATATCCCCGCTCACCAGTTAACCTCCCAACACCATTTGGCGCCTCTCTACAGGAAGTTGTCAGTAAAAAGTGGCAGGTATGGTTTAGATGGATACGAGATGATTTTTGATCCAAAAGCAAAGAAATGGATGTATACGCATATACTGGCCGATATGTTCAACCTTGCGAATAGCGTTTATCCAGCTTCTGCAGGAAAGCATCGTCACCACGTAGACTTCAATAAACTAAACAATAATCCTACCAATGTAAGACGTCTTTCGTATGCAGAGCATACGGCGCTTCACTATGCCTACATGGAGGGCGCCCTACACCGTCCTGATGTAAAGAGAAAATCTATAGCAGCAAAACAAACAGACGCCTATAGAGAGAAGGCGTGTAGAAAAAGCCTCGAAAAAAGAGAGCTTTTCAGCGAAAACGCCAAAAAACAATGGCAAAATGTGGAGTATAAACGGTTCATGGCCAGAAAGTTTCTGGAATTTTATAGAGATAATAGCGAGTATAGAGATAAAAACAGGGATATCCTTCACAAAGCCCAAAAAGAATATTGGGCTAATGCAGAAAATAAAAAGAGGCAAGCCGAACGAGTCAAAAAGTATTTTGAAAGTCATCCGGAAGAGAAGGAGCGGCTTTCGGAAACGGCAAAACGCCAGTGGGAAAGCGCAGTGTTGCGACAATGGAGGGCAGGAAAAACAAAAGAGCAGTGGACTCCCGTATTTCGAGTCAAGCGTCTGCGCGCTTACGAACGCACATACTTCCATAAAGCACTTGGGGTGCTGCGGGCAATTTTGGAACGACACGGCGCGGTAGATGGCGCAGCGTACGAGCAGGTACGTCGAGAGACAAACGACAAGACCCTCCTCCGGCTCGATACGATCACCCAGCGATTCTTTCAGAACGATCCCGAGCGCTTGCAGGTTGCCGTTGCGCGCTACAACCATAAGATCAAATCGGTCGTACCCTTAGGGCAGATGATGGACGTGTATGATCTCGAGGTCCCCGGCACCCACAATTTCGCGCTTGCTTCCGGGGTGTTCGTCCACAATAGCGCAAAGCAGGGCCGTGATCGCAGATTTCAGGCGATTTTGCCTTTGCGCGGGAAAATTCTCAACGTCGAGCGGGCGCGGCTCGACAAGGTACTCGCATTTAAAGAAATTCGGGCGCTGGTGATTGCGCTGGGTGCGGCCATTGCTGAAGAACTCAACATTGAAAAGCTCCGCTACCACCGCATTATCATCATGACCGATGCAGATAGCGTTACCGGCGATACGCCAATTTTGATCTATGATGCGGATGTTCGCCTTCTGAAGTTGGTAGAAATTGGAAAGTTTATTGAAGAAGAGTGTGATGATACAAGCCGGTATAAAGTGTTCGCGTGCGATTTGGTGAATAAGAAATTTTCCCTGAGGCCGATTGCGAAGACGATTCGGCACCCGCTTCGCACAAAGCTATATGAGGTGAAAACGCGTCATGGCTATACCATAAACGTTACTGCTCATCACAGCGTTTTTGTTTGTCAGAGCGGAAGGTTCATAACAAAAGAGACGGCCCAGCTCAAGGTCGGCGATCTGGCCGTATTACCCCGTGCCTTGCCGCGCTTGGACAGAGAGATTACGATCGACACCCGCGAAACGCTGCTTATCTCATCAGCGCGTCTTTCGTACAAGGTGCCGTATGGTGCGCTGTTGACTGTGCCAGCAGAGGCGCTGGTTGATTTGTCAAAAGCAACTTGGTGTCTCTTGAAGCGCGCGCGCCTGCGCGCCGGGTTCTCTCGTGCCCGAATCGGTCAAACGATCGGCGTAGCCAAGCCCGTGGTGCAGCAGTGGGAAGAAAAGCTTGACAATGTCATGCCCAGATTCTCTTCGCTGCAGGCCTACACCAGCGTGCTGGACCAGAGCTTACTGCAGAAAATTTTGCCGGCTGGCGCGGTATATCTTCCCATGCCATCCCAGCGACCCTTTCTAGCGAATGTTGTCAGCAGCGGAGAGTTTTACCTCGGTAACCATACCCATCGCATCAAGACGAAGTTCCGCCTCGATGAGCACCTCGCCTATGTGCTGGGGTGGTTCCTGGGCGATGGTTGTTTCAGCCCGCAGGAGCGCAGTCCTAATCGCTTCATCATCTCGCTGGGGAAAGATAAGGCGTGGTATACCCAGTCCCTTCAGTGGGCGTTAGAACGCGCCCTAGGAGCCCATAGCTTTGTGTCTCCCGCAGCGGACGGCAGCGCTGTGATGTATTTTCATTCATTTTCATTCAGAATTTTGCTTGAGCACCTCGGTCTTCTCGGCAAGCGGTCGCATGAAAAATTCGTTCCCCCAGAACTTTTCAGCATAAAGGCCAACATCGCCAAAGCATTTTTGCGCGGTTTGCTGGAGAGCGATGGATTCATTATCGCTCCGAGCCGAGGTCGTACGGATACCGTGCGCTTGGGCTATTCGACATCGTCACGCCGGCTGGCCGAGGGGGTTCTTGTCTTGTTGCGCCAATTGGGGGTATTGCCCGGCATTACTTCACGTTTCCCAAAGACCCACCCGCGTGCCGACGGCACGCCCATTGAAAGCCGCCACCGTAATTTCTTGATTTCGGTTGTGGGGATCGATCAGTTGGTTGGCCTGCGTGATATTTGGTCTGAACACAAACGTGGACGGGCACTCCTTCAATATCTACAAGTCATTCGTCGGCAAGCTCCCCGAAGATGGCAAAAGAAGATTGTCGGCGACGCAGTCCTGGCCGAGATTACCTCCATTCGGACGATCGACCGCCCCGATGCTTTTGTGTATGATTTGGCCGTTGACCTTGATGAAAACTTCGTTGCATCCGGCGCTGGAATTTTGCTGCATAATACCGACGGCGCGCACATCCGGACTTTGCTCCTCACCCTTTTCTTCCGGCACTTTCAGCCGATGATTGAGGGCGGATACCTATACATCGCGCAGCCGCCGCTGTATCGAATCCAGATGGGCAAAGAGGTGCGGTACGTGTACAGCGATGTTGAGAAGGACGCGACGATTGGGGAATTTCAAAAAATCAAAACTTTATCCCGAGTCGCGTCGAGGGATCAAAAGGCAAAAGGCAAAACTACAAAGCAACCTTCGTTCCGAGCTCCCCTCGATCCGACTCAGGGTGGAGGACAGGTCGAGACGGAAGTTGACATCAGCGAAGAAGCGGCGGAAGCTGGCAGCGGCGATGAGCGCTTGAAAGGCGTTTCCATTCAGCGGTATAAGGGTTTGGGGGAGATGAATCCCGATCAGCTTTGGGAGACAACCATGAATCCGGCCAATCGTGTCATGCTGCGCGTTACCATGGCCGATGCCAAGGCCGCGGCCGAGCTCTTTGATATCCTCATGGGCTCTGAAGTGGGACCGCGTAAGCGCTTCATTCAGACCCATGCGAAGAAGGCGAATTTGGACATTTAGCCCGTGGTTCCTTTGGAGAGGAGGGAGAGTGATGTTGAAGCGTCAAGCCGTTCGGCTTGCTAACAAGCACTGGGAAGTACGTCAGAAGCTGGCAGGGCAGGCTCGACGGAATCTGCTACTCAAGCCAGCGACGCTCGAGCGGATTCAGGCGTTAGAGAGAGGCATGCGGCAGTACCTTCTTGAGCGTTTCAAGGCCGAGGAGCGGCTCGGGCCGTATGTGGTGCGGATCGTCTCGGCGAACGGGCAAGAAGAGACGCTCGAGATTCTTGAGCCACAGCCGCCGGTCATCCGGTAGCGCGCTCAGCGAGGAGGAGGTGAGGAGCGATGTGGCAGAAGCTTCAGAGGTGGTGGAACAGGCAGTGGTGTGCAAGTCACGGGCATATCTATCCACCCAAGCTGGGGTTGCCGGACAGCGCACTCGCTAGGACGCTCAAGGCAGGAGACAGTTGGGCAGATATGTCTAAACCATGCCAGCGTTGTGGGGTCACAGTTGCGTCGGCACCCAAGGCGGTCTGACGAGAGCCGCGGAGCCAATGGACTCCGCGGCTCAATACTCAACAGAGGAGGAAATCGCAATGGGTGTTATCAACGGTATCCGGGTTCAGGCGTTCACGGCACGCTTCGTCGCCACCACGCCCGCCGGACAGGAGGAGGTTAGAGACGACGTGGTGGCCGCTTTTTTGGAGGCGTTTCTTGCCGGAGACGATACCATTAAGCGACCCGATTGCGATTTTGAGTTGGGGGAAGTGAAAGAGCAGCGCATCGAGGTCGTCCCGCGGGCTGAACTCCGGAGACTGCGTAGGGCGGCACGGAGGGGCGAAAAAGTCTCAACCCCCTAGGGCCATGACCGCAGCCGTGCGACGGTACCGCCGCACGGCTGGCTAACTGTTTTAGCTATACATATTGCCATTTCCCCATCCTCGAGGAAACCGCCATATGTGTGTGCACATTACCTGACTGGATTGACAACTGTATACTATGTAGTGTATTATAGGAGCGCGAACTGGTTTTTGGCTTCTAAACTGGTCTGTTGAATGCAGACCTAAAGAAGGAGGAACCGATGGACGATGCGGTGAAGCGGGCGTTCGGGATCATGGCTGAGCAGATCTCGATTGCTCGAGATCTTTCTGAGAGGCGGGCTCTCAAGTTCCGGTCTGATGCCGGCGCGGATATCAGCAAGCACCGGCGCGACCAACATGGCCTCTACTGGGATTACACCGGGTACCTCGATCAGGAAAGGAGGGACAAGGCGGAGATCGAGGCACTCCTCGGCCGGTTCGACCGCAACCAGAAGAAGCTCGCCGAGCTTCTCGGTACGGTCTAGCCGTCGTAGCCCCCGCGCATCATGTTTCTTCTGGGCCCTGCGCCAACTCGGTGCGGGGCCCCTTGCTTTTTATGGGGTTGACAGGCGCGCTGGCCGTTTATATACTGGAGGCACGATTGAGCCCGCGAGGGCTTTTTAAGTTAGCCAGATTGCGTATAATAGCAAGTACCATGTGGCAGCGCATTGTAACCTATCTCCAGGAGGCGCGGTCCGAGTTTGCCAAAGTAAACTGGCCCACGCGCCGGCAGACCATCAACTACACGCTCGTCGTGATCGGTTTTTCGCTCGCGATGGCGGTATTTCTGGGCGCGTTGGATGCGCTTTTTGCGTTCATCGTGCAGCGGATTCTAAATCGGTAAAGTTCGCTTCTCCCTGAACCTTGAAGAATTATGCCGAAGCAAGCATCAGAACTTGGTCGTAACTGGTACGTGTTACACACGTACTCCGGCTATGAAGATGCCGTCGCGCGCAACTTGAAGCAGCGCATTGAGTCGTTGGGTATGGAGGGCAAAATATTCAATGTTCTTGTGCCCAAGGAAAAAAAGATTCGCATCAAGAACGGTAAGCGCCGGGTGGTTGAAGAACGGATTTATCCCGGTTATGTCTTGGTTGAGATGATTGTAACGGACGATTCGTGGTACGTGGTGCGCAATACCCCGCGGGTTACCGGCTTCGTGGGTTCGGGCACCACGCCGACAGCCATAGACAAGAAAGAGGTTGAGGAGCTGCAGCGGCGCATGGGCGTAACGGAGCCTAAGTACAAGGTTGACGTTGCGGTCGGCGATCAGGTCAAAATTACTGACGGTGCTTTCAGGGACTATGAAGGCAAGGTGTCCGAGGTGGACGAAGAAAAAGGGAAGGTGAAAGTATTGGTTTCGATGTTCGGCCGTGAAACTCCGGTCGAGTTGGATTTCCTTCAAATAAAAAAGCTTTAGGCCATGGCAAAAGCGATCAAAGCGCAGGTAAAACTGCAGATTCCGGCTGGCGCAGCGACGCCGGCTCCGCCCGTGGGCACTGCCCTCGGGCCGCACGGCATCAACCTGCAAGAGTTCTGCGCCCGCTTTAACGAGGCCACGCGCGACAAGGCCGGCGACATTATTCCGACGATCGTCACGATCTACGAAGACCGCTCGTTCTCTCTCGTTTACAAATCGTCGCCTGCAGCTGAACTCCTCAAAAAAGCGGCCGGGGTGGAGAAGGGTTCGGGCGAGCCCCACAAAAGCAAAGTCGGTAAAGTCACGCAGGCTCAGGTGCGCGAGATTGCGGAAAAGAAAATGGCGGATCTCTCTGCTCACGATCCCAGCGCGGCAGCAAAAATCATCGAAGGCACGGCGCGGTCAATGGGGCTGGACGTCATAGAGTGACGTCGTCCGATCTTTGCTGTACCAGCAAAGATTTAGGGGATTGAGGTTGAGTGAGCCCGCGCTGGCGTGGGCGAAAGAAACCCCGCATGAAGCTTTTCCTTGAGAGTGCTGCGAAGAATGGGAGAGCCGTAGGCGAGTTCCGAGGGAAAGACGTCCCTCGAGCTTTCGTGCGGGGTGGAGTGAATCTCGTATTTGTGAGCAGGCTCCGCGCTTGTACAAGCGCGGAGCCTGCTCTTGTGCTTCATGGCGCAAGTCCCTACTATTTGTCTAAACCGTTGTGGGGCGAGGGCCCAAGGAGGGTAAAATGCTCCTTTCCAACACGCCGATTCTTCGGCACATGGCAGCCGGGAACATCGTCATTGACCCGTTCGATCGAGCACAGCTCAAGAACGTTAGTTATGATGTACGGCTTGGAGAATGGTTTTGGCGTATAGATCCGGGCGGACCAGGCTCCGCTATCTTTAACCCATTCAACCGTGCTGCTATGACTAAGTTATGGTCCGGCCCTCACCGCGCTGAGCGCGCGGCTGATATGATCGCGCGTTTGCACAGGGTGCCGGCAAAAGAATGGGACGGCATCCGACCAGACGACCTTGTCATTCTGCTCGCTCCCGGAGAGATGATCCTCGGGCACACCGAGGAATTCATCGGCGGACGTCAGGTCTGCACCGCTCATGTGCAGGCCCGGTCTTCTGCCGGTCGGAGCTTGCTTACCGTCTGTGAAGATGCGGGTTGGGGCGACGTGGGGTATATTAACCGCTGGACGCTCGAGATCCGCAATAAGTCGCTCCACTACTGGATTCCGCTGGTGGTGGGCGAGCGGTATGCGCAGATGGTTTTCTCCCAAGTGGAGGCGCCTCTCCCAGGCACTGCATACGGTCAGACGGGCAAGTATCAGCGCGGCACGACCTTGGAGGAGGTTAAGGCTGCTTGGCGACCGGAAGATATGCTGCCAAGGATGTACCTCGATCGAGAGGAGAAGGAGGCGAGGTTATGAGTCAGGTCGGTCTGCTCTGTGACGCACAGATTCGGGCGTTGGCGCAAGAAGGGATGATAGAGCCGTTCTCCGAGGCGGTTCGCACAAAGGGAATCATCTCTTACGGGCTCGACTCCTACGGCTACGACTTCCGACTTGGTGGAGAAGCGTGGGCGTTTAGCGATGTCGGTACCGGCGGCTCGCTGCCCGTTGATCCGAAGCGCTTCGATACGAAACTCTACTTCCCGTTCCGCCTCGATGATCCGTACGCGGTCCCGCCGCGGGGGTTCGTGCTTGGGCTGTCGGTCGAGCGCTTCAAGATTCCGCGCGGCATCATGGTCATCGGCGCAGGCAAGACGACGTATGCCCGGAGCGGGGTCATCGTACAGGTAACGCCACTCAACCCGGAGTGGGAAGGCGTGCTCATGCTTTCGATCAGCAATGCCTCGCCCCATCCCGTGCTGATCTATCCGCGCGAAGGGATCGCGAAGCTCCTGTTCTTTCGGGCCGAAGCGACCTGCGAGTCTTCCTACGTGGAGCTCGGCGGCAAGTACCAGGGCCAGGAGGGCATCGTTGGTCCTCGGGTGTGATTGAATCGAGGCGGGGACGCAGAGCGTTCCCGCCTCTTCCATTTCGTGATAGCGCGTGGTATTGAAATGGAGGACGTGTTTCTTGACAGCGATGGTTGCCTGAAGTGGCATCCAGTAGGATGCCCGCAGCTCACCCGAAGGGAGGAACGAGATGGCGAATTTTACGAACGAAGAGGTACGGCTCCTGAGCGAGTTCGTGTCGGATCCACGCGGGAACGTCTTCGCCGTATTTCCGCACAAGATGCCCGGGATGATCGGGGCGGCGTATGCCCGTTACAGCCGTGCCCGTGGCGGACTTCGAGAAACGTTGCTTAAAGAGTTCATCAGGGCCGGCGTGCTCGATGCGCGCCACGCCGATGAGCTCATCCAGCGTATTCTCATCGTTTACGGCGATGACTCGGTCCAGGAACTGGAGTCAGCGTGGCTCTCGCTTGAGGGGATCTCGAATCTCGCGACAAAGGTGGTTGAGGATCGGCGGTTGGGCGGCTACATCGAACAGTCGTCGCGGTACGTGTTCTACGATCAGCGCGATGAGCAGGGACGCTTCCGATACCTCCGTGAGCCGACCATCATGGCGTCCCCGTATGGCGCGCGTTACGAAGCGGTGATGGATGCGGTCTTCGGCACGTATTGTTGGCTCATCGAGCCGATGCAGGAGTACTTCCGGCGGCGCAAGCCCCTTGAGGCAGCCGAGTACGAAATTCGTGCCGATCGCGGCAAGATGCGCTACGCCGACTGCCGCGATGATCAAGAGCGCAATGACTTCAAGACGACCTGGCGGTTCGACATCCGCGCGAAGGCCTGCGATACGATTCGGATTCTCTTGCCCGCTTCCACGCTCACGAACGTGGGCATGCACGCGAACGGGCGTACCTTCGAACACATGCTTCGGCATCTGTACTCGAGCGATCTTCTCGAGATGCAGCAGCTCGCGGTGCAAGCCCACGCGGCACTCAACACGGTGATTCCGCGTTATGTAGAGCGGGCTCGGCGGAGCGAGTACCTCGTCGAGACGCGTCGCGCCATGCAGGTGCTCGCGGACGCATTACTCGACCGCGTCACACCGGAGCCAGCTGCCGCAGTTACGGTTACCGAGGGGTCGTACGAGTGGACGCGGCAGCTGGCGGCGATGCTGTATCCGTACAGCGAACATTCGCTCGAGCAGCTCACACAGTTCACGCGGTGGGACATCTCGCCCGAACAGCAGTGGCGTATCTATGATACGTACATCGGGAACCGCCGCACGCGGCGGGATCGGCCGGGTCGGGCGCTCGAGTTCGGATATCCTTGGTTCGTTGATCTAGTGATTGATTTCGGGATTTACCGAGATCTACACCGCCATCGGATGTTGACACAGCAGCGTCAACGCATCACGACGCGCCTGGGCTTCTGCGAAATCCCCGAGGCAATCGTGGAAGCGGGGTTCCGGAGCGATGTCGAGGCGTGTGCCGAGCAGTCTGCCGAGCTCTACGAGGCGGTTCGCGTCGATCTCGGATCCGAGGTGGCGCAGTACTGTGCGCTTTTCGGACACAACATCCGGTGCTGCTTCGCGTTCAATGACCGTGAGGCGCAACACCTCCTTGAATTGCGCACCGGACCGCAGGGGCACCAAGGCTACCGCAGGATCTGTCAAGAGATCTATCGGCAGATGCGGGTGGTGGATCCTGTCGGCCCGCTGCGCGTTGAACGGTTCATGAAGTTCGTGGACCTCAACGATTACGACTGGCCGCGCGCTGATTCCGAAGCGCGCCAGCGGGCAAAGGAGGCGAAACTCGGAAGTGAATAACCCCACTGTTCATTAGCGATATACGCCCCGCGCGCAGCCCGAGTTTCGAGGGATTGCGCGCGGGGCGTTTTCTTTTCTATGCTGGGGATGATCGGACGTTCGAGGGGATGTGGGTGTGTCGTCATACAGCGGAGGGTGGCGTATGGAGCGGATGGCGAAGTTAGCGGCGCCGCGGAAGGGCCGGCTTGAAGCGGGCAAACCGAGCGTAATCATTCGCGTACTCGATCTGGTGCAGCTCCATCAGGCGGAGCAAGGCGGGCATTGCATTGAATACCGCCGGTTGCGCTTTCTTGCTCGGCAACACGATCCCCAGCTTCTCGAGCGAGGACGGATCGGATGGGGGCTGTGGTTTTTGGTGCGTCAAGGGCATCTGCGTCGCGTCAAGCACCAGCTGTATCAAATCATTGAGTAGCGCTCCCGGGTCAGCAATGGCCCGGGCATCTTTTTTCTTGCGCAAGAGCGTGGTATCGTTCAGTCGGATACGCTATGGCGAACTATCAGCCCATCATTGGCCTTGAGATTCACGTGCATCTTCGTACCCGTACGAAGATGTTCTGCGGGTCGTTGAATGATCCGGATGAAAAACACCCGAACATTAATGTCTGCCCCATCTGTTTGGGTCATCCGGGAACGCTCCCCGTGCCGAATAAGCAGGCGATTGAATACGTGATCAAAACGGGGTTGGCGCTTGGCTCGCAGATTGCCGAGATTTCAAAGTTTGATCGCAAGAACTACTTTTATCCGGATTTACCGAAGGGGTATCAGATATCCCAATATGATATGCCGTTTTGTGTTGGCGGGGAGATTACTCTTGAGAAATCCGAAACAAATCCCAATTTCCAAAACGCAAATACTGGAAAATCACAAATCACAAATCACAAATCACAAACAAATTCCAATCTCCAAAATCCCAAAACGATACGGATCCGGCGGATCCATCTGGAAGAGGATGCTGGCAAGATTATTCATCTTGTGGGGCCGGCAAAGCTATCCGGAGATTTATCCCCGCAGGAGATGATTGAAGCTATGCAAAAGACCGAAACAGTCAAAAAGGTTTCGCTGATTGATTTCAACCGTGCTGGCGTGCCGCTCATGGAGCTGGTAACCGAACCGGATTTGAGCTCCGGCGAGGAGGCGCGAAGATTCTGCGAAGAGTTGCAGCTTATTTTGCGCTACCTTGGCGTGGCGACAGCAGACATGGAGAAAGGCGAGATGCGCTGCGAGGTTAATTTGTCCTTGCGGCCAGGCTTCGACGGTGAGCTCAGCCGAACCGCTCAGGGCGAACGCACGAGTCTCGGCACCAAAGTGGAAGTGAAGAACCTCAACTCGTTCCGCGCCGTGGAACGGGCGATTAACTACGAGATTGTGCGTCAGGATAAGCTTCTGGAGCGTGGCGAGAAGGTTGTGCAAGAGACGCGCGGGTGGGACGAGGGCAAGGGCGTAACCGTAAGTCAGCGCACGAAAGAAGAAGCAGAAGACTATCGCTACTTTTCCGAACCCGACATTCCCCCACTGCGCCTCGACAAATCGAAAGGAGGCGCGTTCGATCTCGCGGAGATGCGCCGGCATCTGCCCGAACTGCCGCAGGCCAAACGCGAACGCTTCAGTCGGGAGTATGGACTGCCGGTTAGGGACGTGGACGTGCTCGTGCGAAACCGGGCACTCGGCGACTTCTTCGAGCGGGCGGCGAGTGAACTGGGCGCGTGGAAAGAAGCGAAAGGACAGCCGGGCGTATCGCCGATTAAGCTTGCCGCGAACTATCTCATTACTGATCTTGTCAGGACGTTGCGGGAGGAGGGGGTTGAGCCCGAGGCGATGCGGTTAACCCCTGAGAATTTTGCGGAGTTCACAACGTTCGTGCATGGCGGGGTAATTTCATCGTCCGCGGCTAAGCTTGTGCTTGCGCGTATGGTTAAGACCGGCGAGGACCCCACGGCGATTGTGGGCGCCGAGGGGTTGGAGCAGGTGAGCGACGCGGATGCGCTGCGCGAGGTGGTGCGCCAAGTGGTCGCGGCCAATCCGAAGCCGGTCGCGGATTACGCCGCAGGTAAGCGCGAGGCCTTGCAAGCGCTTGTGGGTTTGGTAATGAAAGAAACAAAAGGTCGCGCAAATCCGGCCGTCGCCGCGCGGCTCATTGAAGAGCTGCTCGCCGCATGAGATTTAGCTGGTTCTTCCGGCAGGGGCGGTTGCCCCAGGAGGGCGCATGGTGCGAGGAAAAGTCGTGTTCGGCGTGATCGGAGCGGCGTTGTTCATTGGTATGCTCGGTTGCCTCATCTACCTCATTCGTTTGGGAATAACGGATGGGTTTGGGGCGTTTTGGTGAGGAGCCCGGCCGCAAAGCGGCCGGGCTGAACTTATCCAAGGAAGTCGGCAACGAGCGCGCGCGCTTCGTCGAAGTGCTGCACCCACCGGATGCGCTTGTCTCGTCTGAACCACGTCATCTGCCGACGGGCGTATTGGCGGGTGTGGGTTTTGATTAGGCGGATGGCTTTTTCGAGCGTGATCGCTCCATCGAGGTGCTGAATAATTTCGGTATAGCCGATACCGGAGAGCGCCGGCAGCGTGCGTCGGTACTTTTCGAGGAGCGATTCGACTTCGTTGACGAATCCCTCCTCGATCATCTCGTCTACTCGTCGCTCAATCGTTTCGCACAGTTCTTCCTTGGGTTTCGTGATACCGATCTGGAGGGTTTCGTACCGAGCCGAGCCCCTTGCCTTCAGCGCGGCGAACGACCGATTTGCTCCGAGTGCAACTTCGATTGCCCGGATGAGCCGGCGAGGGTTCGCGGGGTCAACGGCATCCGCGCTCACGGGGTCGAGATCGCGGAGTATCTTCGCAAGTTCGTCCGTTGGTTTTCCCGCAAGCCGCGCGCGCAGTTGCTGGTTCGGTTCGACCGCGGGGATTACAAGATTATCTACGACCGCGTAAATATACAGGCCCGTTCCGCCAACAAGAAATGGCGCTTTCCCGCGTCGGATCGTTTCGTCAATCGCTACCCATGCCCGCTGTTGGTATTGGGCGAGCGTAAATTCTTCATTGAGATCCACGCAGTCAACGAGGTGGTAAGGGATACCTGAAACAGTGTAGGTATCGCCCTGCCATGCGCCGCGTGGCTTTGATGTTCCAATCGTGAGCTCGCGATAGATCTGTCGTGAATCAGCCGAGATGATTTCAGCGTTAAACTCGCGCGCAAGCTCAAGCGCCCAAGCGGTTTTGCCGGAGGCGGTCGGGCCGACAATGGCGATGAGTTTGGGGGACCTTGACTTTCCCATTGAGAACATTTAATGTGTTGGCTACATTTCCGCAGTTCGCTATTATTCGCAGCAAGGCTTGGGGAGGGGTGGCAATGACGATTGCGGTGAAGCAGGATCAAGCCGATCTGGCGTGCAATGTAACCGCTGAACACTTCCTGGATTTCTCCGCATGTAACGGTTTGCGCGAGAAAATCCGGTCCGCGTTTCGAGGCGGTGAGGCGAACCAGCTGACTACCGTTTCGTTTATCGCGACGGTGGGGAACCAACAGGAGCGGCTCTCGCTGGGGTTCCATGAGTTCGGGCGTCGCTTGTTCATTTATCTGTGGCTCGGCCCGAACTACCGGAAGAATCAGGTTCTCTGGACGAAGGCCATGCAGTGGGAGGCGCATCTCCGGCCGCTGCTCGCGCAGAGCGCCGTGGCCGAGATACGCTTAATGGACCCTGCCTTCTGGTTGGTGCGGCATGGGGTGGGAGTCCAGCACATTACCGTTGACTGCGCATGAAGTCTTGCTGCGAATGCCGTCCGGCCCCCCACCGGACGGTTTCTATTTTATCGCCGGGGTAAGCTCGGAAAACCTGCGCAGATTTCTTTTACTTCGTGCGAGCGGTTGTTTTCGCAATCGTTTCGGTCAATTCTTTGATAACCACCGCAAGTTTCTTTGCGCCCCGGTCTCCTTTTTCGCGGTCGCGTACGGCCACGGCTTTGGCCCGCACTTCTTTGTCGCCCACGATAAGCATGTAGGGAATTTTCGTGAGTTCGGCATTCCTGATTTTTTTACCCACGGTTTCATTTTGATCCTGGAGTTCGACACGGATCTTTACGTCTCGCAATGCTCCCAAAACTTTTTTGGCGTAGGCGGCGTGTTTATCCGCGATGGGAATAATAGACACCTGCACCGGCGCAAGCCACAGGGGAAATGCGCCTGCGTAGTGCTCGATGAGGAACGCAATGAAGCGTTCGTGCGAGCCCAGGGGCGCGCGGTGGATGACAAAAACCGGCTTGTCCTTGCCGTCCTGGTCGCGGTAGGTGAGGCCGAAGCGTTCGGCCGCGAGGAAGTCGAGCTGGTTGGTGGAGGCCGACTCTTCCCGGCCGATGACGCTCCTTATCTGGAAGTCTACTTTCGGGCCGTAGAAAGCCGCCTCGCCCTCGGCTTCAACGAATTTCAACCCGGAGCGTTTCAGCGCGCGCCGGATGATCGCGACTGATTTTTTCCAACCCTCGGGCATGCCGGCATATTTCATTTTGTCTCTCGAAGGAAGCGACAAGCGCATGTAGAAATCTTTGAGGCCGAAGATTTTTTTGTACCAGAATTCGTGCAGTTTCATCACCCGCAGAAATTCTTCTTCGGCCTGGTCCTCGCGGCAGTAGATGTGGGCATCGTTTTGGGTGAATCCCCGCGTGCGCAACAGTCCCGCGAGCGTGCCGGACAGTTCGTAGCGATACACCGTGCCGTATTCGGCGTAGCGGATGGGGAGGTCCCGGTAGCTGTGGGGTCGGCTGCGGTAGATCAGGTGCGTGTGCGGGCAGTTCATGGCTTTCAAGTAGTAGTTGCCGTCATCAAGCGCCATGGGCGGGTACATGCTGCCCAAGTAGTACGGGATGTGCCCAGACATCTTGTACAGGTCTTCTTTCGCGATGTGGGGGGTACTTACGCGTTCGTAGCCCCAAGCTGATTCAATTTCTTTGGCGTACTGTTCAATGGTATCGCGCAGCACCGTGCCCTTGGGCAGCCATAGTGGCAGTCCCGGCCCCACTTCAGGAGCAAAGGTAAACAGACCAAATTTTTCGCCCAACACGCGGTGGTCGCGCTTCTTTGCTTCGGCCTCTTGCCACAGGTAGTGGTCAAGCTCCTTTTTATCGGTGAAAGCCACGCCGTAGATTCGCTGCAGCTGCGGGTTTTTCTCCGAGCCCCGCCCCGCTAAGCGGGGCACGGAGGGGCGCTCAGCGCCCCGCCAATACGCGCCGGCAATCTGGGTAAGTTTGAACGCATTCGGGTTGAGTTCTTTGGTCGAGGCAACGTGCGGTCCGCGGCAGAGGTCGCGGAACTTGCCGGTAACGTAGAAGCTTACGGCTTTTGGGGTCTTGGCAGCGCTCGCATTTTGGTCGCGCCGTAATTCGCTGATTTCGCCTTCGTTCGTGGTGCCATACTTTTGAAGATCGGCGAGGAGTTCAGCTTTGTAGGGTTGCTCGTGTTCATTGGCCCAAGCGATCGCTTCAGCGAGCTTCACGTCACGCTTCTTGAACGTAAGGTTCTGGCTGATGAGTTTACCCATTGCAGCTTCGAACTTGGGCAGATCTTCCGGGGTAAGCGGCCGGGGCAGACCAAAATCATAGTAGAAACCGTTTTCAATCACCGGCCCGACGCCGAGTTTTGCCTTCGGGAACATTTCCAACACCGCCATCGCGAGGAGATGGCTGAAGGAATGGCGAATGCGTTTGAGTTTCTCGGTTGGTCGGATAGCCATACTACCCCATGCATCAATTTTCGAATTCTGAATGTTGAACCGAATTCGAATGTTTCAAAATTCTGGACTTACCCCTTGAAGGTATAGATGAGTGTTGTATCCCCCCGCTGATTTTTGATATACCAGATAGTCAGCATCTATATCCCAATCCATGATTTTGTTTTGGGTAAGGATGATTGCTTCTTTACCTGTCGCCAGATCAACTCGAGCAATGCTGTTGGCACCGGGTTCATAGTCGCTATCAGAGAAGGCATTGCCGGTGCCAAATGAGAAGTAAAATCGGTTGTTATCCAGTCTTCCCCGAACCCAAACGCGATTGGTAGGGTCGCGCATTTCTTTTGTGAACACAGTTTTCCGTGGTTCCATCTGATCAACTTTTACTGTGAGGGTAGTTGTGGGATCGGATGCCGAGGGGCCGATCTTATAGGCGTATGCCACATAATTATTTTGGCAATCGATGAGGGTGTCGCCGGCGATGGAGTCACGTTGCTGAGTCGTGAGCCCGTAACGCTTGATGCCGCCGCTAATCTCATAGCAGACATTGCTTCCTCCGACCATAACGTTGAATGGGGTTGATGCGCCGCCAAACGGCACGTTTTCGTTTAGGCTGCTCAGGTCAACTTCTCGTTTCGTCGCAAGATCATATAGAAATAGGTTTCCTTTTTTGACACCGTAGATGTTTGGATTAGAACCGTGGCTAGCCACGAGATAATTGCTGGATTTTCCATAGATAGCGCTTACTCCTTCGCTGATGAGCTCTGCTTTTCCAGAGGAGGGATTGTAAGTGTAGAGTTTGGCATCCTGCGTCCAGTATACTCCTCCGTCAAACACACCGGCGCTTTCAGCGGAGCCATCGCGGGCATCTTCAAGATGAGTTAGCTGGGTGGCGGTGCCTTGGGAGGTGGTTGGGGCGAATTCGAAGAGAAATACATCCCAGATATTCTTTGGATATGTGGGGGGCTCCTTTGTGTGTTCAATCCATACTATTTTGTTTTTTTCTATCCGTAGGGTGTTTTTTGCCGATAGTCTGCTGTTGAAAATGACGGCCTGCGAGAAATCGTACCTTTTTGTTCCTTGTTCGATCGGATTTTTGCGTTCTATTGTTGCTTGTTGAAAGAATGGCGGTACGACTATCGCTATGAATTGCAGTACCGAGAATACTATTACCGTGAGTAGAAAAGAGAAGATGTATTTTCGTCCTGATTGATCAAGGCGGCGGAAGAGAAACAGCACTACGAAACTGGCAATCGGAATTTCGAGGAGCAAAAAGTAAAAATACAGAATGGGTATGCTTGTTGAGAAGATATAGATGGGATTAACCAACAAAACGAGAGCTCCCCCTCTCTTAAAAAGCAATGAACCAAGTAGTCCATATAAAGATCCGCTTAAGAGCGCATTCAGGACGCCTGCGATGATCAACAAAAAGTAGAAAAGCATATTATGTAGAAGGGCTAAAGTTTTCGGTTTCGTAACCGCCAACTAAAAACCGATGACCGAAACTTATAACTTATAACTGACAATTGATAACCGGGTCAGTTTTCTCCAACCACCACCGCTTCATCGGCGAGGAGCTTTAAATTCCCATCTTTATCTGACAGTCGCCCCTTCGCCAAAATGATGTTTTCTTCGTGCCAGACGTTCGGTGTCCTTTCTAAAACCGATGGGAAGACGAGCACCTCGATTTGCTGGGTGAGATCTTGCACGCCCACGAAGAGCATGGGTGAGCCGCTCTTCGTGATCTTCTTGGCGATGTTAGATACAATACCGCCGATTTTGACTGTTTGTCCAATGCGTAACCTGGTCAATTGATTGATGGGCGTTGTCACTTTTGACAGTCGGGCCGAATAATCGGTCAGCGGGTGTTCGGTCACGTACATGCCCAAGAGTTCCCGTTCCCACGCGAGGCGCTCTTTTTTAGCAGCGGGCGGCGCGTCAACGAGGCGGACTTTGGTCAAAGCGACATCGGGGGCATTCGCAAACAGGCTCGTTTGACCATTGGCCAGGCTACTTCGTTGGCTGCGGGCAAAGTTTTGGATGGTTTCGAGATTCGCGAGCAATTGGTTGCGCTCGCCGAGTGAATCCATAGCCCCGGACTTGATCAGCGATTCGAGTGATTTGCGGTTGAGATCTCGTTGCGCGGTGCGCTCGACAAAATCAGTGATATCGCGATATCCGCCCTGCGCGGTGCGCTCGGCGATGATCGCTTCCACCACGTTCACGCCGACATTTTTGATGGCCGTGAGGCCAAATCTAACCGCCCCGCCCACCACCGAGAAGTGCACGCTTGATTCATTCACATCCGGCGGCAGTACCGCGAGCCCCATGTCACGCGCTTCTTGCACCAGGAACGCGGTGCGGTCAATGTCGCCTTCTTCCGAGGTCATGAGCGCGGCGATGAACTCTGACGGATAGTGCGCTTTGAGGTACGCTGTCCAGTAGCCAATAAGGGCGTAGCAGGCGGCGTGGGAACGGTTGAAGCCGTAGCGGGCAAAGGGTTCAAAATAGTCAAAGATTTGCTCGGCCAGTTTTTTGTCGATGGCGTTGGCGACGCAGCCTTCCACAAAACGTTTCCGTTCGTTGAGTAGCAGCTCTTTAATCTTTTTGCCGATGGCTTTACGCAGTGTGTCGGCTTGGCCGGGCGTGTAGCCGGCGAGGGCCTTGGCAATTTCCATGATCTGTTCTTGGTAGATGGCAATGCCGTAAGTGTTTTTCAAAATGGGCTCGAGCTTGGGGTGCCAATAGGAGATTTTTTTACGGCCATGCTTGCGGTCGATGAACTCCGGGATAAATTCCATGGGTCCGGGTCGGAAGAGTGAAACCATGGCGATAATGTCTTCGAGTTCGGTGGGTTTCAGATCTTTGAGGTGGCGTTTCATGCCGTTGCTGTTGTGAACGACGAAGCTATTCGCAACGAAATTGTTGGCTGGAGCCCGCATCGCGATATCGTACGTTTGTGCTCTGCCCGCTGGCTTAATCTCCTTGACGGTCGTCCACATGAAGCCTCGAGGTATGGCCGGACATTCCCACCGAATCAGTTGTTTGTACTGGAGGGCGAGTTCAGCAAACTTTGTTGCGCTTATGAGAACGAAATTGTGTTGGGGGTACTGGGAGGTAAAGAGGCATATCTTCTCTTGGTCCAGCTCGTGCAGCCAGCCCTTGATTTCGTAGAATGTATTGTCGTGCGGAGTATAAAAGTCGGGCGTGTACGACATGAGCGTGCCGTCCGCGCGACGCAGCTCGAAGGTCTTCGGCTCGTATTCGTACGCAGCGCGGTGGAGTTTTAGGATCCGTGCAAAGTCGGCCTCCCAGTTCGAGCGAACATAGTGGCCGAGATCTGGTCGGTATCCTCCTTTGCGGTGCGGTGCTCGCTGCCCATACATTGGATTGCCGGTTCCGCGGAACCTCTCGAAGGATTGACGTCGTAGCGCCTCCGCCCGCTCCTTTACGTGGAGCATCTCGTGCGTCCTCCCGGTCAACGCGCGGGAAATTTTTCTGCCGGTCTCACGGAGGGTGTCGTTGGTCTTTTTCGTCAGTCTGGTGTTCCACGGTTGCCCGCCATTCGCAAAAAATATTTTCTGGGCCACGGAAATTCTTTGCCGTGAAAACGTCTTCGCGGGGTTCCGATAGACGCACGCTGAACAGCGGTAGCAGTAGGTACTCTTTCCGTGTTTCTGTCCATTGATTTGGACGCCGCACCGTTGACAGGTATTCCAGATATCGTATTTCGCCCGCGTCTTCACCAATACATTGTCCCCCGGTTCAATGTCTGCGAGTTTTTTCCATCCATCGCTCGTGAGAAACATGTGTTCTGTGGTCGCTTTGATGTACCGGCGATCTTCGGTAATGAGTGCTGATACGTTCTTCTCTCCGCGTGTGGCAACGGCAAGGATATCGTTATTGTGCACCGTCCCGGTGTCGAGGTAGACGGAACGCAAACTCTTCCTGTTAGATTTTTGGTACAGTTGTTCGATCGTCAGGTTCGAGACGGTAGTTTCTCCTGATATGCATTCGAACTGGAACACTCCGGTGGTCCGTCCTTCTTGAAAAAGCCGGTACGTCGCAGGATCGTCGAGGGGGATATCCTCGATGGTGAGATGTGCCTGCGGCTCGATGGCGTTCAATACGTGTTCGATGAGCGTAAGGTTTTTGAGCCCGAGGAAGTCAATTTTGAGCAGGCCCAAATCTTCGATCGAATGCATCTCATATTGCGTCACGATTGTAAGGTCGTCCTGACTGGCCCGCTGCAGGGGCACGTACTCGGGGAGGGCGTCTTTGGTAATGACCACGCCACAGGCGTGGGTGGATGCATGGCGGGCAACGCCCTCAAGTTTGCGCGCGGCGTCTAAGAGGTGTTTGGCGTCTTCATCGTTTTCGTAGAGTTCCTTTAACTCCGGGACGACCGCGAGCGCTTGCTCGAGCTTCAACTGGAAGGGAACGAGCTTGGCGATTTGGTCGCAGAAACTGTAGGGCATACCGAGGGCGCGACCAGTATCCCTGACGGCAGCTCGGGCGGCCATGGTGCCGAACGTGATGATCTGCGCCACGTGGTCGCGGCCATAGCGTTCCGCCACGTACTGCAGCACTTCGTTGCGACGATGGTCGGCAAAATCAAGGTCAATGTCGGGCATGGAAATGCGGTCGGGGTTGAGGAAGCGCTCGAAGAGCAAGCCGTACTTGAGCGGATCGATATCGGTGATGTTGAGCAGGTATGAAACGATGCTGCCGGCGGCTGACCCACGTCCCGGGCCCACCACAATGCCCCGCGCTTTGGCCCAGTTCACGAAGTCTTGGACAATGAGGAAATACGAACCGAAGGCGGTTTTGGTGATTACCGCTAGCTCGTATTCAAGACGTTTTAATACCGCAGCGCTCACCCCACCATCGCCGTAGCGCTTGGGCAAACCGCGGTAGCACAGTTCTTTGAGAAAGGAATCCGCGCTGTAACCCGTCGGCACTTCAAAGTGGGGCAGGATGGGCGTGCCCAATTTGAGTTTCCAATCGCACTGTTCGGCAATTTTGACGGTGTTCGCGAGCGCTTCCGGCACATCCGCGAACGCTTGCGCAATTAGCTGCGGGTCTTTAAGCGAGAAGTCGTCGCCTTTGATGGTGAGGCGTTCTTCGTCATCAATCCGGGTGCCCGTTTGCACGGCCATCAAAATGTCCTGGGCGTCGGCGTCTTCGGGCCGCACATAGTGGGTGTCATTGGTGACGACGAGGGGCAAATCAAGTTTTTTTGAAAATTGCTTTAAGGCTTCGTTCACTTTGGTCTGTTCGGGAATGTTGGGGTGGTGCTGGAGTTCGAGATAGAAATGCTCTTGGCCAAAAATGTTTACGTATTCATGGCAGAGCGTCTCGGCCCGTTCGAGGTTGCCGGCGAGAATGGCGCGGGGAATCTCCCCGGACAAACATGACGAAAACCCGATGAGTCCCTCGCTGAAGGCGGCGAGTGTGGCTTTGTCCACACGGGGTTTGTAGTAAAAGCCTTCGAGATGGGCGCGGGTTACGAGCCTGACGAGATTGCGGTAGCCGGTTTCGTTTTTGGCGATGACAAGCAGGTGGTAGCGGTTTTCTTTGATTCCGGCCGACCGGTCAGCCATCGCGCCGTCAGTGAGGTACAGTTCGCAGCCGATAAGTGGTTTGATGTCGCGCTTCTTCGCCTTTTGGTAGAATTCGACGGCACCATAGAGCACGCCGTGGTCGGTCAGGGCGAGCGCATCCATGCCGAGTTCTTTGGCTCGGTCGAGGAGTTCGTCAATCTTGCCCAGTCCATCGAGCAAGCTGTAATGAGAATGTACGTGTAGATGTACAAACTTCATGGTTTTTTTGAGAGGACGCTTGCTCCGTTAAACCCCGAAGGGATTTGTTCGGGGTGTAGGTGAACGAATTTCGTAGCCATGTGTTTTGTTCGTGTTTTCCATTGAGGCCGGTCGCCGCCACTCCCTTAGCGATCGTTCGCTCGTCCAGCGACTCGCAATCAAGGAATGCTCCGGGGCGGCGCACTCGGCCTCGCGTCCCTCGATACGACTCGGGACAAGCTCGGTCGGCGCCGCCCGTTCGGAGCCAAGCAGTTGGCTCCTCACCCTCACCACCTGCCGAGCACTCACGCGGACGCGGTGAGTGCTCGGACCGTGCCAGGTGATTGCGGATGTCGCTTCGGGAGCGACGGCGACCGGCCTGAAGGCATATTTTCCTTCCATGCCGTTGCCGTGCGTACGTCCCTAGTTCCAATCAAAAGTTCTCCACCTATAATAAGGGGATGGGGAGGATGAAACAAACTGTGCACAAACCGATGGACCTGCAGTATTTTCGCCGCGGCGTCAAACTCGTGGCTGGGCTTGATGAAGTGGGTAGGGGGGCGCTCGCCGGGCCCGTTGTGGCGTGCGCGGCGGTGTTTGACCAGCAAGGGATTCGGCAGCTTCACAGGCTCGGCGTGCGCGATTCGAAGCGCCTCGCGCCTCGAAGGCGCGAGGCGCTTTGCCCGCAGATCAAACAAGCGGCGCTGGCCGTAGCGTTCGGGTCATGTTCAGCCAGCATAATTGATCGAATCAACCCCCACCGCGCTACGCTCCTGGCATTGGGCCGGGCATTCCAAAATTTGAAAATGGCGCCCCACCACTGCTTGGTTGACGGCCCGCACGCGCCCAGGACTTCGGTGCCGACGACCCCGTTGGTTAAGGGTGATGATCGGTTCCTGGCGATTGCGGCGGCTTCAATTTTGGCGAAGGTCAGGCGCGACCGGCTCATGACCAGACGGCACCGCAAGTTTCCGGCCTACAACTTCCCGCAGCACAAAGGGTATGGTACCAAGATGCACCAATCAGCAATCAGGAAGCACGGCCCGTCGGCAATGCATCGGTTGACGTTTGTGTGGCGTATCGGCTAAGACGCGAGGAAAGAAATAGGGACAACGCGTTGACTGAAGCGATTCGGTTGATTTAGGATATGTGCGCATGACTTATCTCGGCCGCATCGAAATTAACCCAGGGAAACTGTTGGGCAAGCCGGTTATTAAAGGCACCAGAATTCCGGTGGCTTTGATTTTAAATTTGTTCGCTCGGGGATATACGATCGATAGGATTTTGGAAGCGTACCCCAATCTGAGGAGGGCAGACGTTCTGGCCGCCCTACGCTATTCCGAAGCGCGACTGAAACGCGAATCCGTGGCGCCGCTTGCCGCATCGAGCCGATGAAGCAGACCCGGCTTCTTTTGGACGCCAATATTTCCCCAGAGACCGCAATGTTCTTGCGGTCTCTTGGTTTTGACGTTGAGAGCTTGATCGAAGAAGGTTTGGGCGGTTTAGATGACGTTGCGGTAGTGGAGCGGGCCCGCAAAACACGTCGAGTGCTCATCACCTTTGATCTCGATTTCGGCGAACTCTACTACTTCTCTGCGCGTCGAGCGTTCTCCATCATCATTCTTCGACTAGACGATCAGCGCGTTGAAAATGTGAATGTCGCACTGCAGAAGTTTTTCGTGAAGTACCGCAGGTTGTTTGGCGGCAAAAAGAAGCGCTTAGCTGTCGTGAGTGATTCTGATCTTCGGATTGTGGAGTGAGTATGACTATTGGCGCTTCACGCCCACCGAGCCGCACTTACTCAGCACGGCCCGTCGTCAATGCATCGGTTGACGTTTGTGTAGAAAGCGAAGTGGGCGAAAGAAGAGTGAATCCCCAGGCGGGCTTGCCCGCCTGGGGGTCTTCTTGCAGTTTTCTGCGCCGGTTTGCCATCGGCGCTACCCTACCTCGTCAAACTCGATTCGAAGCGGCCACGCTTGGGTGACCGTTCGGGTGCGTCCCGTGGTACCAACTCGCGATGTTGTCTCGGTGAGCTTGCTGACCAAGGTGAGTTTCCAGGTAGCGTCGCCACCGGTGCCGAAGACAATCCCTTTGTCACGCAGAGCCCGCGCAGCTTCTCTGATAGCCGCGAGCGCGGGTTCAGTCGTCTTGCTCCGCGCACCGATCCCGAGTTGCACGGTGTAGTCGAACCACCTTAGTCCTTCAGCGTCCATTTTTCCTTCCGGCCCAGCCCTGAAGTGCTGGAGGTTTTCACGCACGAGCGGAGGCAAATGCGGTTCGTCTATGGGGTGGACGACGTCCTGCCAGAAAGAGGGAAGTTGCAGGTAGCAGGGATCGATGATCGCCAGCGTGCCCGAGTCTACGCTTACCTCACCGATGTCCATCCGTTCTTCCCAGGAGCGGGAGTCAACGACGGTCGGTCGCCTCTTACCCATCGGGTTTCCTCCATATGACGGGTTGGGTTGGCTTGTTTCAAGGGTACTTGGACCTATTTCGTCCGATTGAATAACTGTACTAGATTACCCTATATTAGTCAAGTTTATCCATCTAAAGCTTAAGGGGTGGATGCATCCGATCGGTGCTGTTGCGGATAAAGGTTTTTTCTGCTATCGTTACTTTTGAACTTTGAGTTTTGCCTTTTGAGTTTTCTGTCATGGGAACCCCCACCCAAAAACACACCAAATCCCGTCGCGACAAGCGGCGGTTCCAATTGCGCCTTTCGCATCAGCAGCTCTCGACCTGTCCCAAGTGCGGCCGGCCGAGGCTTGGGCACACGGCATGTTTATACTGTGGCACGTACAAGGGTCGGGAGGTGGTGGACGTTTTGAAACGGCTGTCGAAGAAAGAGAAAAAGGCCCGGGCAAAGGAGCTGGCGGCGAAAGAACCGGCAGCTGCGAAATAACAAATGCCAAAGCTCAAATGTCAAATCAAGTTCAAAATGACGCCGCGCGTCATCCTGAGCGCAGCGAAGGATCTTGAGATCCTTCGGTCGTCCGCCGACTGGCGGACTCCCCCAGGATGACAATCGAGTTGTCACTTTGAGTTTTGGGTTTGATTTAAAATTTGGATTTTGACATTTGACATTCCCGTTATGGCTTCCCGTCACCTCTCGCGATCAATCGCCATGCAGTCCCTCTATGAGTGGGATTTTGCCGGCATGGACGATGCGAAGCTTGAAGAGGTCGTAAATCGCAATATTCAGGAGTTTGCGCCGGGGCTTGATGATGCAAGCTTCATTTGGGAGTTGGTCAAAAATACGCTTCAGCGTCGGGCCACCATTGATAAAATCATCGAGAAGACCGCACCCGAATGGCCCATTGACCAAATTACCATGGTGGATCGTAACATCCTTCGTCTTGGCATCTACGAACTGCTCTACGGCAATCGGGCCGAGGTGCCGCCGAAGGTGGCGATAAACGAGGCCATTGAGATCGCCAAAACTTTCGGCGGCGAATCTTCCGGCAAGTTTGTGAATGGAGTCCTCGGCACCATCTATCGCGAGATCGGAGAGCCGGATAAAGATGCGCCGAGGCGCGGAGAAAAGAAGGTAGCCTCTCGCGCCGAAGAGAAAACCCCGCAATAAGTACCACATAATACTCAACCCTAATCCGAAGCTCGAAATCCGAAACAATATCCAAATTTCAAAACCCAATACTCAAACCGCGATTTGAATCATTGGAGCTTGTGATTTGGGATTTATTCGAAATTCGGTATTTGAGTTTCTGGTTTGAGAGCTGGGTCGGTTAATCCTCGTGGCTTTTCTCGAGAAGTTGGAACCAAAACTTGGCGTCGCTTTTCAGAATCAAGACCTGCTTCAGCAGGCCTTTGTGCATCGTTCGTACCTGAACGAAAATCCGGGTTTCCGTCTCGACCAGAACGAAAGGCTGGAATTTTTGGGTGACGCAGTTTTGGAGCTTGTCGTAACCGAAGCGCTCTACGCCCAATTTCCGGAAAAACCGGAGGGGGAACTCACCAACCTGCGGGCGGCGTTGGTCAACGCCAATATGCTGGCTGAAGTGGCGCGCGGTCTTGATTTCAACGACCACTTGCTTCTGTCGCGCGGCGAGGCCAAGGACGAGGGTCGCGCTCGACAGTACATCCTGGCGAATGCCTTTGAAGCGGTAATGGGCGCCTTATATCTTGATCAAGGGTACGAGGCGGCGCGCGGTTTCGTGGAGCGCGTGCTACTCACGCACTTGGCGCACATCGTGGAAAAGCAGCTCTACAAAGATCCCAAGAGCCGTTTCCAAGAGGCCGCACAGGAGAAGGCCGGCATTACCCCGACGTACGAAGTCTTAGAGGAATGGGGTCCGGATCATGCCAAGCATTTCGTGGTGGGCGTGTTTATCGGCCGGGAGCTGGTTGCGAAAGGCGATGGGCCGTCGAAACAGGCAGGCGAAGAAGCGGCGGCGAGGGCGGGGCTGGAAGTGAAGGGGTGGTAGGCCGCTTCGCGGAAGTCCAAATACCAAAGCTCAAATGACAAATCAAATCCAAAGCCCAAAGCCGTTTTTGACATTTGGATTTTGAGCTTGATTTGAACTTTGGATTTTGTCATTTGGGTTTTTGGGCAGAGATTTGATTTCTTCCAAGAGTTTCTGTACCATCGACACAGTTGCTATGTTAACGATTCGTCTCCAGCGTGTTGGACGCAAGAACACCCCTCTTTTCCGGGTGGTGGCTACGGATTCCAAAAACCCGCCCAAGGGCAAGTTTTTAGAGGTGGTGGGTTCGTATAATCCGAAGACCAAGGCAATAAATTTAAAGTCTGACCGAGTTACTCATTATTTGGCTCATGGCGCAACCTGTTCAGATACGGTTTGGAATTTGTTTGTGCGCGAGGGCGTGGTACCGGGATTGAAGCGGCCGTTCAAATCCAGCCGTCCACAGTCTGCGGTTGCAGCGGATGCGCCCGCGCCGGTGACGGTTGGTGTCGGAGCCGAGCCCGAAGCGGCTGAAGCGGACGGCTCAACCGGGCAGGGGTAAGTTTCAAGAGGGGTTGATTTTGGGGCGAGGAGGTGCTACTCTTTTTTCATACCAGTGAAGCCTGTTCTGTCCGGGCCTGATCGGGCAAGAAAGACAACGATCAGAAAGGTCGGCTGGGACGGTAGAATGATTTGAGCAGTTTTTCAGTATGGCAAAAGCATCAGAGCCGGATCTCGCGTTTGTTGAGTACGTGGTTAAGGCCGTCGTTGACAACCCGGACGCGGTTGAGGTGAACCGGAAAGTTGACGAGATGGGCGTGCTCATCACGCTTAAGGTCCATCGTGACGATATGGGTCAGCTGATTGGCCGGCAGGGTTCAACCGCTCGGTCTCTCCGGACGCTCTTGCGAATTGTGGGCGCGAAGCACAACGCGCGCGTCAATCTCAAGATCGAGGAGCCCGAAGGCGGTCGCATGGTGCGTGAACCGAGTGCTTCCATGGGTCGCGGCGAGGGTCGCAGCGAGGAAGGCGTAAGCCGCGGCAACGAGGCCACGCGCAACTTCGACGAGGCGGTGGACGATTTGAGGCTGTAAAAGGAAAGCTTCCTCCTGCGCGTCCCTCATATTCTTCGAGCGAGCTCGCCAGCTGGCGGGCGAGTCGAGAAGCGTTCTGATTGGACGGACGGTTCTCGACCCTAGTCCGATCCGCGGACGGTTTTAGGACAAGCTCGAAGAATAACAGGGTTGAATTTCTGCTGACGTAAAACGAAAAACCGCGTCACACCCCTCGACTGCGCCTCGCCTAGCGGGGTTACGCTCGGGGCAAACGGTGTGGCGCGGTTCGCGTTCCGGCTGGCAGCGATTTCAATTCTAATGTATTAATACATTAGAATGTTTGGGGGTTGCGGTAAAAAGTTTTTCGACATCATCACAATTTTCTTCCGATTTTGTTCGCGAGCAACGCGAGCGATTACAAAATCGAGGACCCCGCGTTTATTTTGCCATTCAGTGTGGTTGCGGCGTGCGTGGCCGAATAGGCCCGTCCCTCTGTGGGCGAAGCGCGCCGCTGTGTTAGCAAGGCGAGGATTGGTAGTGGCTGACGCGGTAAATATAGTGCAAAATAAGCGCGCGGGCCGAACTTATGAGATTCGACATCATTACAATATTCCCAAAAGCTTTCGATTCGTACTTGAGCGAATCAATCATCAAGCGCGCCCGAGAAAAGAAGCTCGTGGATATTCGGATTCACAACCTCCGCGATTTTACCACAGACAAACATCAAAAAGTTGACGGTCGGCCTTATGGCGGCGGGCCGGGGATGGTGTTTATGGTGGAGCCAATCTATCGGGCACTCAAAGCGTTGAAAGCCGCGCCGCCGCGCACGACCAAGAGTAAACGCGAGACGCGCGTGGTCATGTTGGCGCCCGAAGGCAAGCAGCTCACTCAGCGCGAGGCAGAACGGTTGAGTAAGTATAAACGGATCGTGCTCATCTGCGGCCGCTACGAGGGGTTTGATTCACGGGTGGATACGCTCGTGGATGAGAAAATCTCCATTGGTCCTTATGTGCTTGCCGGCGGAGAATTGCCCGCGATGGTGCTGTTAGAAACCGTGGCGCGCAACATCCCGGGCGTGGTGGGGCATCCTGAAGCGCTCAAAGAAGAGACGTTTTCAAAGAACCTTGAATACGTTGAGTACCCGCAGTACACGCGGCCGGAAGTGTTTAGGCTGGGGTCGAAGAAGCTGCGGGTTCCGAAGGTGCTCAAGTCCGGAGACCACGCCGCCATCAGGGCGTGGCGTTCGAAGTGGACGCGGAGGTCTTGCCCCGTGACCACAACGAGGAATGGCCGCCTCGGCGGCAGATGGATGAGGTAGTTCGGTGCCTCATCTCTAGTGTTCTGGGAATACGCCTTCGGGAACAGCCGAGCGTTCAAGTTTCCTCGTTGTGGTACGGGGCTTGACACGTTTGCTGCGGCGACTACAATAGAGCGTGGAGATCGCCTATGTAGATTATCTCGGACAACCTTGGCCTCAGAGCGTATCGACGTTCGGGCACCGTACGACCGCGAAGGCGTCTAGCCGAGATCCACAAGTAAATAGTTCGGTGAATCTCGAAGATGGACTTCTTCGCGGTTGTATTTTCCGAGACGCTGACTGACGCGGACAATTGAGATTGCTTCGCTGTGCTCGCAATGACGAATGCAGCCGGTGTCCCTTGAAAATTGAATAGGTAAGGTAAGTAAAAATCCAGTTATTCCTTGTTGTCCCGATCTATGGGTGTTCGGCAGCGCGCTTGGCGCGATGGCCGGACATCTTTTGAGAGTTTGATCCTAGCTCAGGATGAACGCTGGCGGCGTGGATAAGCAATGCAAGTCGTGCGAGGCCTTTTCTGAAGGAGTTGCGATTACATCAAGACGACAGATGAAATGGTCGAGCGGCGAACGGCTTAGTAACACGTAGGAATCTGCCCCGGAGTCGGGCATAACTCGTCGAAAGGCGGGCTAATACCCGATGGTATCAGCATTGCAATTTTGATCTTTAGAACCTTCTAGTGTCGACAAGCGCCTAGATGCTGGAAGTTGCGGCGAAGGGAAGGGAGCGCAGACTCCCTTGGTGGCGCGCACAAGTACCCCTTGACCGGTTAACCCGGGGGCCCTTCGCCTACTAATTTCTAGAGTTCAAAATTGCGATGCTGATTAAAGATGCAAATCACTCCGGGAGGAGCCTGCGGGCTATCAGCTTGTTGGCGGGGTAACGGCCCACCAAGGCTATGACGGCTAGGGGGTGTGAGAGCATGGCCCCCAAGATGGGTACTGAGACACGGACCTGACACCTACGGGTGGCTGCAGGCGAGAATATTCGGCAATGGGCGAAAGCCTGACCGAGCGACGCCGCGTGAAGGATGAAGCCCTGCGGGGTGTAAACTTCTTTTGACCGGGAGGAAGCCGCAAGGCTGACTGTACCGGTAGAATAAGGGGCTGCTAACCTCGTGCCAGCCCCGCACCAAACATTTGGTGGCGGGGCGACCAATGTTAGCAATACAAAACGAATCTGGTATTACCGAAAGCGCGACCTGGAGTCGCAAGGCTCCTTGAATAACTCGGCTCATATGCTGGGAACTCTGTGAGTGGCTGCAATCGTTCAACGATGCTCCAGAGCAATCAGCAGGGAAGTCGCCCCGCCCTTGGCGAGGTTGACCCCTCAGAGACTGATCCCTATCGGCGAAGTGCCGAGACGGGTGAGAACGGATGCGTGTGTATCTGTTCAGACGCCGAGCTCCGCCAATTGGCGGATGGTGGGATAGTCCATGTTCCGAAGCCAAATCCAAATGTTTTGGTAACGGGGCCAGCAGCAGCGGTAATACGAGGGCCCCGAGCGTTATCCGGAATCACTGGGCGTAAAGAGTCTGTAGGGGGTCTGGTTAGTCGGGTGTGAAATTTCCGCGCTCAACGCGGAGCCCGCATCCGAAACGGCCAGACTCGAGGACGTGAGAGGCGAGTGGAATGCACGGTGTAGGGGTGAAATCCGTTGATATCGTGCAGAACACCGAAGGCGAAGGCAGCTCGCTGGCGCGTTCCTGACCCTGAGAGACGAAAGCGTGGGGAGTGAATGGGATCGGATTTGGTCCCCTCGTGCGGCGACGCACGAGCGCAAATCTGGCTATATGCTGGAACATCCGAGTATCTCACCGTACTGCGTTCAGGGCAGTAACAATCTGTGAGTGCGGATTATCAGCAGGAAACCGTGGTAAAATGATACTATGGGATCCTCAGAGACTATACGCCGGATACCTCAAATGAATAAGGAACTCGCCATTCTGTTAGGACTTCTCTACACAGATGGTTGTGTTTCCCCAAAAGGACAAAGTTGGAGAATTTATTTCGCCGTAAAATCGCAAGTGTTAGTCAACCTTTTTCGGGATTGCATGGTAGATGTTTTCGCCCTCGAGTCTAATCGAGTGCGGATTGGCGTTACGCAAGATGGTTTAACGAGAGCCATCGTGAACTCGAAAGAGGTGGGCAACTGGTTGGTAGGCAGGTTTGGCACATTCCGAACGTTAAAGTTCGCGAATGGCCGATTGCCTCCAGCAAGACTGCCGGTGTCGCTGTTGAAAAGCACGCGACATGTAGCAGATTTCTTGCGAATTGCGTTTAGCTGTGATGGAGGCGTGAGTTTCTATTCTGCAAAACGCGACGGCAGAAATGGCGGCACCCGATGGTTAATTCGAACAGTCTTTCTCGCTTGCACACATCCGCAGTTGCGGAGAGATTATCTGAAGTTACTTTCTCAACTTGGCATCCGAGTACGAGAAGTCGCCAAAGATGGCAAGCTGAAGATGGAAACAGAACGAGATATTCGTCTGTTTCAAGAGCGGATCGGTTTTACCGCCGGTGTTCGAGTAACGGGCAATTCCAAATTCTGGAATGGCTACGAAAAAAATGAAGTCTTGCGACTTCTGATCGCGTCGTATGGCCGGCCATCAAAGATCTACCAACTGCCTAAATTTAATGAGGTAATGATATAGTCCGAACTTCATGGCGACATGAAGAGACAAGTAAGACTGGGTAAATCTTGTCCGTTGTAACAACAAGTAGATACCCCAGTAATCCACGCCCTAAACGATGAGGACTTGTTGTGTAGAGTATCGACCCTCTACGTGGCGAAGCTAACGCGTTAAGTCCTCCGCCTGGGAAGTACGGCCGCAAGGCTAAAACTCAAAGGAATAGACGGGAGTTCGCACAAGCGGTGGAGCATGTGGTTTAATTCGACGGTAAGCGAGGAACCTTACCAGGGCTTGACATGTTCGAGTAAGGCCGCCGAAAGGTGGTCCCTCCCACAAGGACCCGAACACAGGTGCTGCATGGCTACATCCGGATACGGATGGATGGCCGGTCCGGTGGCAACATCGGATAACAATAACCAGCCCAAAACGGTGGAGCCCTCCTGGTTTTCGGAGTAAAATGGAAGCCAGTGGGTAATACCGTGGGAAGCAAGTTTATATTCAAGACAGCCGAAGACTACTACGCACTGGGTCTTTGGCTGGCGGATGGGTACTGGCGTTCAAGCTCAGTCGGCTTAACTTCGGTTGACTCTCGATTGATAGAGCGGTTTGTTCGGTTTTTACGGCGGGCGGCTCCGAGCCATCCGCTGAAGTACCGAACGTATCACCCACTCGATGGTCGAGGGAAACGTAGACGTGTGGCGACACAAGTGTACGTAAACAGTCGGGCGTTGACCCGAATGTTCACTGCCACGAAAACCGGAGTATTGTTCGTCCCATCGCGAAACGTTCCTGCGTATTTGGCAGGGCGGATAGATGGTGATGGGCACGTAGACGCCAAACATCGATCGGGCATTCGGATCGCGTATGGGAACGCGTTCGATGCTCGGAGGGATCGTCGGTTGTTCGGCGCAGCCAATGTGAGCTTGTACCGGTATTCAGCTGCGAGGACGATGGTCCTTTACTTGAGGAAGCATTATCGAGAGCGCATCGAACCCGCGGTTCGAAAATTCTCGATGAAACTTGCCCCGTAGAGACTGAATTCCGAATCAAAGCGGAATGAGAATTGTCGATCTTCGACGATTCAGACGGTTGGCATCCAGCCCCAGTTTTTCAAACTGGAGCTGGATGAAGGTATAGTCCATGCTCGTGGAAACACGGGAATATCATGGTCGTCAGCTTGTGGCGTGAGTTGCTCCGTTCAGTCGGGTAACAAGCGCAACCCCTATGTGCTGTTACAGGTGTCAGCGCAAACTGCCTGCTTCAAGCAGGAGGAAGGTGGGGATGACGTCAAGTCAGCATGGCCCTTTGATGCCCTGGGCGACACACGTGCTACAATGGCCGGTACAATGGGACGCCAACCCGTAAGGGGGAGCAAATCCCACCAAAACCGGTCTCAGTCCGGATTGAGGTCTGCAACCCGACCTCATGAAGCTGGAATCGCTAGTAATCGCGGATCAGCCACGCCGCGGTGAATACGTTCCCGAACTTTGTACTCACCGCCCGTCAGGCCAGTGAAGGCGGTAATGCCGGAAATCTGGGTTTGTCCCGGATGAAGGCAGGATCGCTGACAAGGGCTAAGTCGTAACAAGGCATCGGTAGCGGAAGCTGTCGATGGATCATCTCCTTTCTAGGGAGTTCTTACCTTCTACGGTTAAGAACCGCTAGTAAGGTCAAGTGGTCGGTGCTGCGTTTGCTGCCACAAGCACGAATGCGGCGGGAGTTGGCCGATGTCCTCAACCATCGGCTGCTCGGCCCCGAAGCGTCATTCGGGCGGTCGGGACAACGAGGAAAAACTGGAATAGCAAACCGCGCGCCCTCTTGAGGGGGCGCGCGGTTGTGTTTTATGATGCGAGGGCGCTTGGATTGCGGCGTGCAGCTAAAGCGGGCGCGTAGTTCATTGGTAGAACGCCTTTCTGATAAAAAGGAGGTAGTAGGTTCGATTCCTACCGCGCCCACAGCAGATCTATTGCTGCATATTCGGACAGGAAAGTCGCTTATGATAAAAGAGAAGATTAATAAGCCCAACATCCGAGATACTAAGCCGGGATACTCGGAGGGATATTATGATATTTTTGAACATTTGGAGGATTATGCTGCTAAGATTTTTGCCGCTGCAGACATTCATCCGCAAGAGACGAAAGTAATGGAGGGTGAAACTGGAGTTATCCTTAACGTATTTGATGGGCAACAGCGAGCCATCGTCAAGATTAATCCTTTCCATGGCGATCTCCTGACCAGCGACTACTTTTATAACAAGCTCGAGGGGTCTGGTGTCCCAGTTCCAAGCGTCTTATTTTTTGACGATTCAAGGCAAGTGATACCCTACGACTTCCAAGTTTTAGAGTATTTAGAGGGTGTAGATATACGGAGCATTCCGGCAAAACTTCACAGACAGGCGGGCACGCTCGTTGGCGAAGCGCTGCAGAAAATTCATAGCATCAACGTTGAAGGATTCGGCTGGCCTTTATCAGGAGGCGGATGGGGCGCCACATCATGGCTGGATGCATTGCGAAAGAATTACTTTGATAGTTCTTTGGCAAAGAAACACGAAGTTTTTTCTACTGAAGAGATACGGCAGATAGAACGGATCACCTTCTTTAATGAAAAGCTCAATAGTATTGCACCTCATTTAATACATTCTGACGTAGGTCATGGGAATAGCTTATACAGGCTTGAAGACAATCAGTTGTTCCTCGTAGGATTCATAGATCCAGGCGGCATTATTGGGGGCGATCCGATGTTTGATGTGCCGCTGAGCGTTGACGCTGAAGATGATTTTGAGAAAGGGATAGGGGAGGTATACACAGGGCGGAGATCTCTTTCTCCGGAAGAAGAGTATCGTCTCAACCACCTCAACTTAGCCAGACGCTTTTGGTCAACATGCTGGCATTATGCGACCGGGAGAGACCATAAGCCGGTCAAAGACAAAACCGTTGTACTACTCAAGAATCTGACCACGAGGTAGTGGGTTTGATTCATATCGTGTCCACACCCATGAATAAATCCTGGCTCATTGCAATCGGAATCGTCGCGGCAATCGGCGTTGCTGTTTTCTTCGTCTCGATGCGGCGCGCGCCAGAACCGCCGGCGCCACCGTCGGGGCAACCGACGAATTCGCAGCCGTCTAACCAAACTCCCGCACCCGTGGACGCCGAAAGCGAAAAACCGCCGCGCGCATTCCCCGGCGTTCTTCCCGCCGAAGAAGTAGAAAACAAAATCGCGGTCATCAAAACGCCCAAGGGCGAAATTCGTTTTGAGCTTCTCGCTGCAGAGGCGCCTAAGACGACAAGCAACTTTGTGTATCTTGCAAAACAGGGCTACTTCAACGGCCTGAATTTCCATCGCGTGGAGTCGTGGGTGATTCAAGGCGGGGATCCGAACTGTGGTTCGACAGGCTCACCACCTTCGGCAGCTGGGCCGTGCGGCACCGGTGGGCCGGGTTATCGGTTTGAAGATGAGCCGGTGCGCTTGGAATACAAAACCGGCATCGTCGCCATGGCCAACGCCGGGTCCAACACTAACGGCTCGCAGTTTTTCATCTTGAAACAGGACACGTCGCTCCCGCCCAACTACACTATTTTTGGGCGTGTGACGGCCGGGCAAGACGTAGTGGTAAAGATCGCTGCGGGAGACACGATGGAGAAAGTCGAGATTCTGTCGAAGTAATCCTGTATCATCAGGTATGCGCCGACCCACGAAAATTCTGCTGACAACCCAGATGATCGCGGTGGGTGCCGCGGGGATGCTAGTGCCGATTTATGCGATCTACGTGGAAAAGATTGGCGGAGACATTCTCGCTGCGGCAGGCGCGTGGACGGTGTTTTCAATCGTGAGTGGGGCGCTCATGATGTTATTCGGTCGGCTCACCGATCGGGTGCGGGAACCAGAGTATTTCATCGTTGCCGGGTTCTTTGCGGCCGCGGTTGGTTACGTGGGGTATCTCTTCGTGCAGAGCCCCACGCATCTGTTCATCGTGCAGATGGTGCTTGGCGTGTCGGTCGCGCTTATGACGCCCGCGCATGACGCGCTCTACACCGAGCACCTCGACGGCGGGCGGTTTGCGTCGGAGTGGGGGTTTTGGGAAGGCATGTGGAACATTACCGAGGCTGCGGCCGCGTTGGCTGGTGGGCTTGTGGTCGTATGGTTTGGGTTCAAAGCGCTGTTTATGATTATGGCGCTCTTGGCGTTTTCGACTGGTGTCTACGTGTGTGTCTTGCCGCGCCGGGTGCTGTGACCGATTTGGCGCGTCAAGAAAAGAGAACGCCCGTCCCTCGATACACTAGGGACGGGCGTTGAATCTTGCGGAAGAAGGAACAGCGGGCGGCTAGACAGCGGCGAGAGATAGCGCCTTGAGCGCCGTTGGGACGATGATCCGGTGGCTCGGCACCAGATCATCCGGCAGGAGATCGGCCGGGTAAAAGGCACCGTTGGCCGGCGTGCCCTCGATGCGCGCAAGGTGAATGAGACAGCAGAACACTCCGCGCGTCGGTTCGGGGATGAGGCGGACGTCCACGAGCTGCGGCCAGCCGATGAATTTGGCCGGTGCAAGCTCCTTCGTCTCGAGCCGCCTGAACGCGGCCTCGAGATCCTCGCGCGCGATCCGCGCCTGAATGTCGTCGCCCAGTGGGATAGCGTCGGGCGCCTGGATGACGGTCCCGGGCGAGTGCAGCAATCCCGGAAATGCTTCGCTCGGCTCTTCCTCCTTCGTGGGCCGGCGCATGAGCAGCACTTGCAGGTCGCCGTGCGCCGGGCCGAAGCGATAGATCACAGTCTCGACCGCCGCTTTCGGCAGGAGCAGCGAGAGCGCCTCGAAGGCGTCCGGCTGCCACGGTTGGGTTACGCCTAACCGCTTGAGCCAGTGCGTGCAGGTATCCCAGTCATCCTTGGTCGCGAGCGGCAGAACCCGTACCTGTTCGGTCATCCCATCCCCCCTTGCGTGGGCGTTGCTTGCTTACCGGCCAGCGAATCGATTCAGGCGGGGTAGTCCCGTGAGCGCGATTTCAATCAGCGAACGGTGGTGATCCATGAGTGGTTCTGGCAACGGTTTGTCGACCGGAAAAAATTGTCCGTGGTTCGGCATACCGATAACGTAGGCTATGTGGATCAGGCGTAGCTCGGTGCCGCGTCGGATCCGGTTCAGCTCAAGTTGTGTAAAGATCGGTTTGCTGATAGTGGCTGGCGCGAGTTCACGTTCCATCAACCGTTTTAGCGCATCGGTGAGCGTCTTGTCGGTGGCCCGCAATATTGTGCCGGGTGAGTGCCACTCGTTGGGCCAGTAGATGTCATTCGTCGCTCGGCGGGCCAAGAATACGCACCAGCCCTCGGGACGGTACTGGAAGCACACCACTTCGTAGGCCGCGCATACTACGCACCGTGCCAGAGCCTCGAACAGCTCGAGCGTCCAAGGCTGGGTGTGCTCCAATTTGCCGCACAGGCGAATAAAGGTTCCGACTTCACGACGGGTCAGTTGGCCTTCTCGTAATAGCTGCGTCCCCATTGCCCTTGCCATCCGTTCCCTCCCTCCGTATGGGTGGCTGTTTGTCGCGCTGCCAACGCTGGTCTATTTTATATACCGGATCTATTGGATGAAGTCAACTGGTTGGTGTTATGTCGTCGGCGGCTCCGCCCGGGCCGCTGATTCCTTTTTGTGCTTGGTGGATGTTCTTTTCAATCCGTACGCGCTGTGGTATACATAAAGCGGCATGAAGTATCTCATCACCGGCGGCCCGAGGGGTTGGATTGCCCAAAAGTTCGCGGCGTTTTTGAGTTCGCCGGGCGGCGAAGCCGAGCTGTCGGCCGTTAACATTGCGGACGCGACGGCAATCGAGGCCGAGCTCGACCGGGCGAAGCCAGAGGTCCTCATCAATACTGCCGGCAAAACCGGCGGACCAACTGTGAGTCCCTCGGGCCAACCCGGGCGCAACATTGATTGGTGCGAAGACCACAAAGTTGAGACGCTCACCTCGAACGTGGTTGGGCCGGTGGAACTCGTGAAAGCCTGCAAGGCACGGAACATCAAGCTCGTGCACCTTTCAAGCGGCTGCATCTTTCAGGGTCGGGGGCACCTCGCGAGTGGTTTCCGTGAGGACGACGCGGTCGCCCCGCCGAGTTTTTACTCATGGACCAAATACTGGGCCGATCAGTATTTGATGCAAGCCTGGCCAGAAGGCACGCTCATTTTGCGGCTGCGCATGCCCACGGACGCCGAACCCGGGCCGCGCAACCTCATCACCAAGCTTGCGGGTTATCCCAAGATCATTGACGTGGAGAATTCACTCACCGTGATCCCCGATCTTTTGGCGGCAACGAAGCAGCTGATTGCGCAGGGTGCGGTGGGGATTTACCACGTGACCAATCCGGGGTCGGTCACGCATCGCGAGATTATGGGGCTCTATCAGAAGTTGGTTGATCCCGGGCACACCTTCGAGTTCATTTCAGAGGCAGAGCTCTACAGCCTTGGGCTTGCGAGTACCGGCAGATCCAACTGCATTTTAAACGTGGACAAACTTTTACGCGCGGGCGTGCAGATGCCGCCCATCAAGGAACGGATCCGTGAAGTAATGGCCGAGTATGCGGCGAATCTCAAACGCAGTCAGAGCGTTCCGGCTCAAGCGTAGCCACGGTTCTGTGGTTTTGTGCACGAAAGCGCCACCTTGCTCAAGGTGGTACTTCTGTTTTTGGCGTGAGCGTGGTATAACCTTGATTTAAGGGCTATAGCTTAGTGGCAGAGCACCCGCTTTGTTCACCCCGTACCAAAACTTGGGCCAGTAGTTTAGTGGTAGAACACCGCTTTTGCACAGCGGAGATCGCGGGTTCGATTCCCGCCTGGTCCACAATTCAAAAAAGCATCACAGATATCCCTAATCTTATATATTCATGGACACTCTCGATGACAAAGTAAATAAATCCGCGCTTGAAGCCCAAGTGAAAGATATGTACCGGCAAGTGGCCCAGAATCCAAGGGGTGAGTACCATTTTGAAATGGGGCGAGATTTGGCCGAGAAGCTCGGCTATCCATCCGCAGACCTCGATGCCATCCCCGCAGAGGCGGTCGAATCATTTGCCGGTGTGGGCTACCACTTCGATCTGGCGGCGCTCAAGCCGGGCGAGCACGCGCTGGACGTAGGCAGCGGTTCAGGCACCGATGTCTTCTTTGCCGCACGCAAGGTTGGGCCAGCGGGGCACGTGGTGGGAGTGGACATGACGGACGAGCAGCTCGCAAAAGCCGAAGGGTTGCGTCAGCGTTATGGGTTTGAAAACGTATCGTTCGTGAAGGGCTATATTGAGCAGATTCCGGTGCCGGACGGCGGGTTTGACGTGGCTGTTTCCAATGGCGTCATTAATCTTTCGGCCGAAAAGGTAAGGGTTGTGCAGGAGGTGAGTCGGGCGCTGAAAGTCGGCGGACGGCTGGCCATCTCTGACATTATGGCCTCGCACAACTTGAGCGAGCGAATCAAGGCGAACGCGGAGCTGTGGGCGGCGTGCATTGGGGGCGCGGTTACTGAGCAAGAGCTCCGCCAATACCTTGAGCATGCTCACTTGCAGTTGGTGGAGTTTCGCGAGAACCCGCAGTATAAGTTTTTGACTCATCCCGATGTCATGGAGAAATACGGCATCAAGAGCGTCTCGCTCTTGGCGATCAAGACGGCATGATCAAAACGCCGTATGATCGAGTGATTGAGAAGTTCCTTGATCGCGAGGTTCAACCGGCGAGCCGTATCATTGACGTGGGATGCGGTACTGGCTGGACGGCGCTCTTCTTGGCGCGCCGAAAGCCGGGTTCCCAAATCGTGGGCATTGATATTGACACGCTTACCGTCCACCGAGCGAATGCGCTATTCCGTCGGGCGAGGCGCGAGAAGTTGGTGCAGTGCCATCGTTGCGGCGTTGAGCAGCTTCGCGTACGCTTCGGCACGCAGATGTTTGACTGCGCCATCACGAGCCATACGCTGCACCATTTCGAGCGACCCGCAGCCGCTCTGCGGCAGATTCGGGCCGTGCTCAAGCGCGGGGGTCGTTTGCTGCTGGTCGAACTTTCGCCCCGCTACGGTGAAGCGCTCGACGATTGCCCCCGCTACTCGCTTGTCAAAATCAAGGAGTTCGTGCGGCGGGCTGGTTTTCGACGGGTAGGCGGAGCGGAGCGCGCGCCGGGTGTTGTGTTGGTTCGGGCGAGCCGATAGCCCAAGCTGTGGATAACGTTCGCGCAGCAAGCGATTGAGTGTGATAGAATTTGACTAGCCAGACTTTTCAATGGTTGATGGCCCGGCGCGGTTTTCTGCTCCAACGCATGCGGCAGCGCCGGAGAGCTACCCACCATTTAACAACTTAACCGTGATTGTCTTTCCTGCGCTGACTGGTCGATGTCAGCGTGTACGCATGGCTCCGCCATGCGGCAGGGGGAAGCAGAAGGCGGGGCTTTCCGCCCCGCTAAAAGGAATTTCCTATGTATTCAGACATTGTTACGCTGCCCAATTGGGCCACCACCGTTGTTGATTCGCTCACGAGCCTATGGGCGCAGTTCATCGGTTTTCTGCCGGTGTTCTTGTCGGCTGTAATCGTATTCCTCATCGGTTGGCTTGTGGCAGCGGTTTTGGGCAAAGTTGTGCATCAGGTGGTCAAGGGTTTGCGCATTGACCAGTTGTTCGAGCAGATGGGCTTGGATAAGGCGCTCGCGCGAGGAGGGCTCAACTTGGATACGGGCCGGTTTGTGGGCGAGGTGGTGAAGTGGTTTGTCGTCGTGGCGTTCCTGCTGGCGGCCTCTGACATCCTTCAGCTGCGCGATTTCAACGACTTCTTGAAGAGCGTGTTGGGGTACATTCCGAACATCGTAGTGGCAGTGCTCATCCTGTTGGCCGGAGCATTGCTGGCCAACTTTCTTGAGCGCACGGTGGAAGCGAGCGTGGCGGCAGCCGAGCTCAAAAGCGGCAAGTTTCTTGGTGTGGTTACGCGCTGGTCGGTATGGATTTTTGCGATCTTAGCAGCCCTCGTGCAGCTCAACGTCGCGCGCCAATTGCTCACGACACTGTTTACCGGCGTCATCGGGGCCCTCGCACTGGCCGCGGGCTTGGCCTTTGGTTTGGGCGGCAAGGATTTCGCCTCTGATTGGCTTGAGAAAATAAAGAAAGATGTAACAGAGCGGTAGCAGTCGGCAAGGGATATCGGGTTGTCGGCCGGCGGGGCGAGCGCCTCGCCGGCTTTGCTTTTTTCATGTGCAAAACAGGGTATTGACACGTATTTTTTGAAGCTTATAATGGGAACTGCCTTATGGCACGAACCCAAACCATACTCGATACCAGAAGCGGATAGACCTCGCGCGATTTATGATGTGTGCGCGAAGCCGCTTCTCCAGAGCGGTTTTCGTTTTCTTTATAGAGCGGGTGAGGAGTTTGGGGCGGAGCGCTCAGGGTTTTATTCCGAGCGCTGCGCTCCGGACTCAAGGGTTCGGGAGACCTTTGACAACCGAATACAGGCAGACAACATTGCAAAAAGACCCGCTTATCTGTTTTAGCGAAACAGAGGCGGGCATAAACAAAATACCTCTTATACGCTTCTCGATGCTTCGCATCGGGAATGTCTAATGACTAATGCCGAATGTCGAATTCGTTTTCGTCATTCGTCATTCGAAATTCGGCATTTCCGCTGCGGAGCAGCGGGTGTGCGTTGCGAGGTAAACGGGATCGTAAAATAAAGCGTATGGTGGATGCCTTGACACCAAACGGCGATGAAGGACGTGGCGTGGCTGCGATAAGCTGCGGGGAGCTGCCGAGCAAGCTTTGATCCGCAGATGTCCGAATGGGGAAACCCAGCATGGCAAACCCATGTTACCCGCCTAAGTTTTTGGGCCTATTGAGAAGGGTCTAAAAACTTAGGCGGGAGCGCACCCGGGGAAGTGAAACATCTCAGTACCCGGAGGAACAGAAAACAATGCTAGCTTTCTAGCTTTTAGCTTCCTAGCTTTTTAGGCGCGAGTGAACTGTCGTTCGTTCCTAGGAAGCTAAGAAGCTAATCAGCTAAGAAGCTAGCCCATTCCCTTAGTAGCGGCGAGCGAACCGGGAAAAGCCCAAACCAGCCCGAAGCTTCGCTTCGGGAATGTCTAATGTCGAATCCGTTTCGTCATTCGTTAATTAGGAATTAGTCATTTCCGCAGCGGAGCTGCGGGTTGGGGTTGTAAGAGTATATCGCTTCTTTTCTTTCATCGTATCCCCCGCCTCCATTCGGATGGCGGATTAGGGGTACGGAGAAAGTTGAGAAAAGAAGAACACCTTGGAGCCGCGTTAGCCGAACACCCCTGGAACGGGTGGCCAGAGAGCATAATAGCTGCGTAGGCGAAAACGTTGGCTCGCTTCTCGATATAAATCTTGAGTACTGCCCCGCCCGGCTGCGGGGTAGGAAGCAGGGGCGACTACGCCCCAAGGCTAAATACGTTTGGTGATCGATAGTGAACTAGTACCGTGAGGGAAAGGTGAAAAGCAGCCCGGTGAGGGCGGTGAAATAGTACCTGAAACCATACGCTGACAAGGAGTCAACGCCGGTGCTTCGCACCGGGAATGTCAAATGTCAAAGCTCAAATGTCAAAAGCGATTTGGCATTTGGATTTAGTCATTTGGATTTCCGATGCGGAGCATCGGTTATGGCGTGCCTATTGAAGAATGAGCCAACGACTTTATCTCGTCCGCAAGTTTAACCCCGTTAACGGGGGGAGGCACAGGGAAACCGAGTCCGAATAGGGCGTGGCGATCCTTTCGTACTATGCTCATCTTTCGATGAGCAGGGTGCGAATTGATCGCTAGCGGGCGGGTTAAGACCCGAAGCCAGGCGAGCTACCCATGGCCAGGGTGAACTTCGGTGATAAACCGGAGGGAGGCCCGAACCCATTGGCCGTGCAATACCATGGGATGAGCTGTGGGTAGAAGTGAAAAGCTAATCGAGCCTGGGAATAGCTGGTTTTCTCCGAAATAGTTTTAGGACTAGCCTCGAGCGTTCACGATCGGAGGTAGAGCACTGGATGGATACGGCTGCCGATGAGGTACTGCATCCAATCAAACTCCGAATGCCGATCGTTCAAGAGCTCGGGAGTCAGACGATGGGGGCGAAGCTCCGTCGTCGAGAGGGAAACAGCCCGTGATCGTCACGTAAGGTCCCTAAATCTCCACTCAGTGCAAGTAAGGAAGTGTCCCGCCTTAGACAGACAGGAGGTTGGCTTAGAAGCAGCCACCCTTTAAAGAGTGCGTAACAGCTCACTGTTCTATGGCAACTACGGCGGGGCGCGCCGAAAATGTATCGGGGCTTAAGTGGAGTACCGAACGTACGGATCAGCCGATGCTTCGCATCGGGAATGTCAAATGCCAAAGCTCAAATGTCAAGTCAAATCCAAAGTTCAAATGCCAAAGTCGTTTGGTTTTTGGATTTTGATCATTGATTTGTCATTTGGATTTTGAAATTTGGATTTCCGGTGCGGAGCACCGGTTGGTGGTAGGAGAACGTTCCCTGTGCAGTGAAGCCGCATCCGCGAGGAGCGGTGGAGCGCAGGGAAGTGCAAATGTTGGCATGAGTAACCGCAAGTCCGGTGAGAGTCCGGACCACCGCAAGTCTAAGGTTTCCTTGGCAATGGCAATCATCCAAGGGTGAGGCGGGCCTAAGGCGATGGCGAAAGCCGGAGCTGATGGACAGCCGGTTAATATTCCGGCCCCGCCCGAACGACCAACGGGGCGACGGCGCAGCGTAGATCGAGCGTGTTATTGGATTTGCGTCCCCGAGCCAGCGCGCCTTTCAGGCAAATCCGGAAGGCTGCCTTTGATGGCGAGCGCACGCACAGGGGTAAGGTTGACCGCAAGGTCGGCCAATTCGATCGAAACAGCGTCCCAGAAAACCCCCTAGGATTAATCGTTCGGGCGTCCGTACCGCAAAACCGACACAGGTAGACGAGGCGAGTAGCCTCAGGTGAACGGGTGAGTCCTCGTTAAGGAACTCGGCAAAACAGCGGTCGTAAGTTCGCGATAAGACCTCCCTGCCCGATGCTTCGCATCGGGAATGTCAAATTTCAAAGCTCAAATGTCAAAAACGATTTGGCATTTGGATTTCCGCTGCGGAGCAGCGGGCGGGGCGCAGCGAAAGACCCCTAGCGACTGTTTATCAAAAACACAGGTTCCTGCTAACTCGTAAGAGGATGTATAGGAGCTGACGCCTGACCAGTGCTGGAACGTTAACGGTTGCGGTGCTTGTTGCTCTTAGGAGCAGTGAGTGCCAAGGCCCGAAGCGCCAGTGAACGTCCGCCCTAACTATAAGGGTGTTAAAGTAGTGGAATTTCACGTCGCGGTGCCGCAAGGCAACGTAGCGGCTTTGCTGCTTTAACTGAAAATCTGGCTATATGCGGGAAAGTCTTGAAAGCCGTGAGTGCGACACAGTAGTTCCTGTAGCCATCTGGTATGGAACAAACTGGGAGCAAAAATCTCACGGATGAGACAATCCGCAGGAAAGATCCGAAAGGAAATCCTCAGACACTAATACGCCAGACCGACCACATGAATTCTGATGTGGCTGGAAGATAGAGTGCGATCTTCATGGCGACATGAAGTTGCTATGCGGGTGATCGCATAGCGCATAACAGTCATAAGCGAAATTCCTTGGCAGGTAAGAAAGATGCCTGCTCCGGCGGAAACGTCGGAGAAAAACCCGGCTTATAACGGTGAAGCCCGACGCGGTTGCAGTTGACAAGAGACTGCGTGAACCGCGGGGTGATACCGTGGGAAGCCGCCCGCCGAAGTGCGGGTTGGCCCCGTAACGACTTGTTCCGAGAGGAACAGAGCCATCGCGAGATATGTGGATGGCTAACACGCCGGCCCCTCCTTCGGGAGGGTGAAGATATAGTCTATGCCACCAGGAATGGTGGGCCACATGAAGTTCTGTCCCGCATGAAAGGCGTAACGACTGGGGGACTGTCTCAACGAGGAGCCCGGTGAAAATGCAATGCCGGTGAAGACGCCGGCTGCCTGCAACTAGACGAAAAGACCCCGGGAGCTTTACTATAGCTTGGCATTGGCCATGTGTTGGGCATGCGTAGCATAGATGGGAGGCGTTGAAGGCTGGATTTCGGTTCAGCTGGAGCCGACAGTGAAATACCATTCTTGTTCGATGCTTGGTCTAACCGGATCCGCAAAACGGATTTGGGACCGTGCCTGGTGGGTAGTTTGAGTGGGGCGCTCTCCTCAAAGCCGGTTGATCTCCTTCGGTCAATCGGCGGGGGACATCTCGAAACCCGAGATGAAACATTCGGCTATATGCTGGAACATCCGTGGTACTCGCGGGTAGTGAAATTTCACTGAAAATCTCGCGGGTGGCACCCATAGGTCGGCGGACAACCAGCAGGCAACCCGCACTCGAAATATCGAGCGCGGGGAGTCCTCAACGACTATACGCCGAACCGAGCACGCATAAGTGCTCGGATGATATAGTCTGATCTTCTGGGCAACCAGAAGCATTGCTGCTCGCATCGTTCACGGTGCGGCAGCGAGACCCAAGATATGCATTCCAACAGGATTGAGAAGTACAAGCAGAAGCTGAAACTCACGAAACGCCAGAGGCAGATAGTGGTGGGAGCGGTTCTCGGCGACGGGCATCTGGAGACACAAGATGCCGGGAGAACCTATCGGCTGAAAATCGAACATTCTGTCGGACAGCGCGCTTATGTTGATTGGTTGTACGATCAGTTGAAACCGCTGGTAGGTACTTTACCCAAGGCGCGTGTCAGGACGAGAACGTTTCCCAGTGGATATGTTAGTACGGGAGTCAGTTACGGTTTTGCGACGTACTCCCTCGGAGCCCTGCGCTTCTATGCGCAGCAGTTCTATCGAGGGGGAGAGAAGATCGTTCCTCGATTGATCGGGAAATTGTTGACGCCGACATCCATTGCCATCTGGTACTTGGATGACGGCTCGGTCAAATCGAATCGACACCGAACCTTCGTCATCCATACGTATGGATACGCACGGCGCGATCTGCAGCGTTTGCAAAGCGCGCTTGAGCAGTTCGGTATCAGGACCACCTTACACACGCAAGTGCGGCTGTCCGGCCGATATCTGCGGTTGTATGTGGTGTCGGAATCGGCGGCGACATTCAGGGCGCTTGTCGAACCGATCATTAGAGCAATTCCGCAAATGCATTACAAGTTGGGGAACAAATTGCCTAAAAGGTAACGGAGGAGCTTATAAGGTCGGCTAGCTCCGGATGGACATCGGAGCGGTCCTGTAAAGGGATAAGCCGGCTTTACTGCAAGGCCAACGCGCCGCGCAGTCGCGAAAGCGGAACTTAGTGATCCGATCGTACATTGTAGAATGGCGAAAGCTCAACGGATAAAAGTTACCCCGGGGATAGACCCTAAAAGGGTTGTTGTCTAATCCCACAGCAATGTGGGAAGCGTACGGCTTATAACGGTGAACCAGAGGCGGTCTTTCCTCGCTGCTTGCGAGGTTTTCGACCTCTTAGGAATACCGTGGGAAGCTGCCCGCCTCAATTTTGCGAAACAAAAGTTGGGCGGGTTAGCCCCGTAACGACTGATCTGAAAGGAGAGGTCCGATGCACTATCGTGCTCGGACAACACGCCGTCTCCTATCATTGAAAGACCACGCCATGGTCTGCGAAGACCTAAAGCGGGTGATAGGATGAAGATATAGTCTAATCCGTAAAGGATTGAACAGGCTGGTAGTGCCCAAGAGCCCCTATCGACGGCACTGTTCGGCACCTTAAGACATTGGGGTGCTACGACAGCAATGTCGTATCTTCGTTCAATGAGCGAAGACGAAAAATCTGGCTTATAACGGTGGACTCCATATGGTATACTGAACATATGGACAATACCGTGGGAAGTTGATTCGAAGCTCTATGAAAGAATATATTCCGCTGATATTTGCGTGGATATTTCTTGCCATGGTTCTTGCGTTCGCTGTTTACATCATAGCGAACTTTAGAACGTAGTAAGCTGCATGAAGGGTTCGAATTTAACCCCGTAGAGACTTGCCGTTTTGAACGGCAGATAGCTGCATGCATATAGCTATAATACGCCAGCCCCCTCCTCCGCTCGCACAAGCGAGCTACGGAAGAGCATAGCCTCATGCGAAGAGGCCTTGCCCGCCGAAGCTCGAGCAATGCGAGAGCGAAGGTGGGGTGAAGATATAGTCCACGCTGTTAGTAATAACAGAGAACGTACGATGTCGGCTCGCCACATCCTGGAGGTGAAGCAGCTTCCAAGGGTTCGGCTGTTCGCCGATTAAAGTGGCACGCGAGCTGGGTTCAGACCGTAACTACATAATGTAGTGGCGGCTCTGTCAAGTAATTGACAGATGCACAAACTGACTCATATCGGTGAAGTCCTCGCATTGCACATTGACCTGTCGCACGCGAGGATAATACCGAGGGAAGCGCACTCTGCATGCTTTGCGGCAGAGTGTCGCCCCGTAGAGACTTAGCCCATGAAGGCTAGAGTCGCTCTGAATGAGCGGCTAAAACGTCAGTCAACCGCGCGAATGCGCGGTTGGTGGTATAGTCCATGCATCGAGTAATCGGTGATTAACATGCGCGAGACAGGTCGGACTCCTATCTGTTGCAGGCGTTGATGATTGAGGAGAGTCGTCCCTAGTAAACAAAAATTGCTACTTCGCGGAGTAATCCGCGATGACAATTCGGCTAATAACGGTGGAATCTCAACTTCTTGTCTCTGGTTGTGGACACACGAGTGGCCTCGGTCCGCTATTCGTGAGATAATTACTTGAGGACCAGAACAAGCATTGAGACAATACCGTGGGAAGTCGATCAAACATAGATCTTGCTTATATCGCTGGTTTTTTGGACGGCGATGGCAGCTTGATGCTCCAAGTAAAGAAACGGAAAGATGGAAGATTGCGGCGACGGTTTATGTGCACGATCTGTTTTTACCAAGACAGTCGCCATGAGCAGCCGCTCCGCTGGATTCGAAAAACTCTTGGCATCGGCTACGTATCGCGTCGGAATGACGGCATGAGCGAACTTCGTATTAACGGTTTCGCGCAGGTTCGAGATATCCTGACTGCGCTCAAGCCGTTCATACGATTCAAGAAGATTCAGGCGCGGGCGATGCTCAAAGCCGTAAATCTCTTGAGCGCTAAATCAAGTGTCCATTTGACGCGCGTTGAACTGCTGGAGATTGTTGAATGCATCTTGGCAATTCAGCGTAGCAACTATGCAAGTAAGGCGAAGAAAACTCAAGATAGGCTGATCAAAATGTTTGATTTGACCCCGTAACGACTGGATTCTATCGGTCAAAAACCAATAGAGGAAGATGGTGCCACGTGTGCGCCATAACACGCCGACCCCTCCTTTGCCAAAGGCTTCGGAGGGTGAAGATATAGTCTACGCTCCGAGTGATCGGAGACTACGTGACGAGAGGACCGGGACGAACGAACCTCTGGTGTACCAGCTGTCCCGCCCGGGGCATCGCTGGGTAGCTATGTTCGGCTGTGATAAGCGCTGAAAGCATCTAAGCGCGAAGCCAACTCCAAGATAAATCATCGTATGAGGCCCCAGAGAGATTATCTGGTTGATAGGCGCCAGGTGTACGCACCGTAAGGTGTTCAGCCGAGGCGTACTAATCGGCCCAAGATCCCGTTTACCTCGCAGCTCACAGGCAGCTGCCCAATGTTGCCAATCGAATATCGAAAAGCGTCTGGTGATTCGAGCGCGGTTGCCCCACTCCTTCCCATTCCGAACAGGATAGTGAAAGACCGCAGCGGCGATGATACTCCTTATGGGGGAAAGTAGCCCATTGCCAGGCGCATATCATAACCCGCGCGGCGTCTGCCGCGCGGGTTATGATTCTCCATTGCAAGATCTAACGGTCCTTGACTCTCTATACGATGTATGATACTAGGGGCACTGGAGGGTTTCGTGAGTCGGTAGTAGCACGAGGAGGGGCATAAAATGAGATCTCGGTGGAGAACTCGTACAGCAGCACTTTTCATCTACTTCATCGTCCTCCTCCGCGTTGCCAAGAAGAGTGGTCGAGGAATGTGGGGGAAATCTCTCCGCTTCGTGGTTGCTCTCTTTCTTCAGAGTGCGGTAGGTTTCATTTCCCTCGGTCGCCGATTCGAGATCCTCGCGTATCTGTACGCCTGGTTTCGGCAGATCGATGATGTTCTCGATGGCGATGCTTCTCTTCCTGTTGGCGAAACGCATACCTCCTACTGCGGGCAAAAGCAGCAGCTGGTGGAAGCGCTGAGAGAAAGGGGGTTCGATTCGGTAGCAATGCTGTCCGAAGACGTCCTGATTAGGTACGCCGTAAACGAGGCGCGGCGGTTTGGGGTCGATCTTGTGCCGGAAATCATCGCGCTGTGGGGTCTTGTGCGGTGGGATAGTGAACGGCGACGCAATGCCTCCATCGCCTTACGCGAAGAGCTCTATCAGTTCGCCACGACACAAGACGAGTGTGTTCTCATGTTTTTTTGTCAAAGTCTTCGATGGGAATCGGCAGCGCTTCTCCGAGCTTGTTGCTACCCTCGACGGTGCCTTGACGCGGATTGACTGGATTCGAGATTTCCCCGCAGACGTACAACACGGCGCCTTCAACATCCCGGGCGAGGCGTTACGAGAGTTCGGTATCGAGGCGTATCGTTTGCGGCGTTGTGTCAGGTGGGAGGAGCTTCGGGCAGTACCGGGATTCTTGGATTGGTGCCGTGGAGAAATCGTCTCGCTGCTTTCTCGTTGGGAGATGGCTCGAGTGGCGTTCGGTTCAGACTTCGGGGATGTTTTTCCCTCGCACCGTGTCGCACGTCTGCTCTGGCGGTCACTCGTGGGGGAATTCGATCAGTCTTTCCGGCGATTTGCGGTGATGCTCGAAGTACGAAACCGATAACGTTCCGGGTCCCGGAGCGGTGGGGAGGATGAATCGTGCCGCCGAACCTTGGAATGTGTCTTGCCGCAGCTGATAGGCGACGGGAGAGGGCTCTTAAGGAGCTGGAGAAAGCGACCCTCTCTCCTGAGGAGCACGAGCGGAGAAGAAGGAGGATCCGCCGGAATTATATGATCGAGGTGGTGCTGCTGTTGGCGGTCATACCACTCAGCTTCCTCATCGCCTATATCCTCGTCGGATAGGTAAAGTAGGCCCCCCGGTTCATTCAGCGGCTCGCGCTTCGCGCTAGCCGCTGACCTTTTTCGGCTGGTTTTTGGCGGCGAGCTGTGATAATCTGGCAATGTCATGGAGCGCCGCTTGTTCAAGCGACTCGTCATCGGAGGCGTCTACCTCCTTGTTTTTGCGCTGATCGGTTGGGGCGCGTATGCGGCGTGGTTTAAGCCCGCAGCCACCTGTTTTGACAAAATCAAGAATCAGCGTGAGGAGGACGTTGACTGCGGCGGGCCGTGCGACTCATGCGGCAAGCGCACGGTCAAACCCCTAGAAATACTCACCAAGCAAAGCTTGCTTGTCCGGCCCGGCGCCTATGATCTGGCCGTGCGGTTGCGCAACCCCAACCAACTGTACGGCGCGGAAAGTTTCCGTTATACGGTGCGCTGGCGTAACGGCGCCGGGGCCCTGACGGCGGAACGAGTCGGCACGAGCTACATCCTGCCGCACGGTACGCGCTCGGTGCTTATTCAAAATGTGCCGCTGACCGAGCCGGCAGCGGCCATAGAGGTTGCCATCAGTGATTACAACTGGGTGCGGCTCAAAGACTACCAGGATGAACCCCGCTTTTTGATACGCGCGCCGAGTTTTACCAAAGTGGCTCCGGGTGAACTTGGCTTTGCGTTCGCCTCTGCCGTTGTGGTCAACAAATCCGGGTTTGACTTTCAGGCGGTTGATGTGAATATACTCGTGCTGGATGCGCGCGGCCAAGTGCTCGCGGTGAGCCGCACGGTGCAGAACGCTTTTCGGAATGACGCTGAGCGTTCGTTTCGGGTGAGCTGGCCGGAGCCTTTTGCCGGCGAACCTGAGCGGATCGAAGTTGAGGCGCTCACGAATGTTTTTGATGAGACAAACTACCTCGAGACATTCCGGCCGATTGAGCGGTTCCAGCAGTTCGGAGCATAAGGCGTTAGCTTTCAGCTTTTAGCTTTTAGGGCCTAGAAGCTAACAGCTAACAGCTAACAGCTAACAGCTCGTGTTTGGTTTTCTCCGGATATTCAAGTTATGGGACTGGTGGCTTGTGGGAGTGGTTTTGGGGTTGGTTGCGCTCGGCCTTGTTGCTCTTGCTTCCATTACCTTGAGCGCTGGTCAGACAGGGTTGCTGTGGCGGCAGATGCTGTGGGTGGGGGTGGGAGCTGTGTTTATGGTTGTGGCCAGCTTCGTTGACTACCGCGCGTTCTTCACGTCCTCGCGGGTCGTGCTTGTCTGGTACGGGCTGGTCCTTGCGTTGCTGGGGTTCCTGCTCTTTTTTGGGCCAACGATTCGCGGCACCACTAGTTGGCTTAAATTTGGGGGCATTCTCTCTTTCGAGCCGGTCGAGGCGGCCAAACTTGTTACCATATTGCTTTTGGCCAAGTACTTTTCGGCTCGGCACTTGGAGCTTAAACGCGTCCGGCACGTGGTTATCTCGGCGGTCTACATTGTGCTGCTGGCGGGGCTCGTTTTCTTACAGCCCGACATTGGTTCGGTCTTTGTGCTCATAGCAATTTGGTTTGGGATGATATTGATTGCGGGACTAAGTCTGCGTCAGGCAGCCGCTACCCTCTTGGTTGGCGCGGTGCTCGTTGCCTTCGCGTGGGGATTTGTGCTGCACGACTATCAGCGGGCGCGACTCGTGAGCTTCGTGCGTCCGGCTGCCGACCCCCAAGGCATCGGCTACCAAGCGCGCCAAGCCATTATTGCCGTGGGTGCCGGAGGAGTGTTCGGTCAAGGCGTGGGGCATGGCACCCAGACGGGGTACGGACTCTTGCCCGAAGCGACTTCTGATTTTATCTTCGCTGCGTTCGCCGAGGAATGGGGTTTGGTGGGCGTTACCATCATGCTGGCTTTGTTCGGTTTGGTCTTTTGGCGGGTATTCAGGGCGGCCGAAGAAGCCCCCAATAACTTTGCGCGACTATACGGCTCCGGGCTTCTCGTCATGCTCATGGTGCAGGTGGGAGTGAACATTGGAATGAATTTGGGGCTGCTGCCCATCACTGGTCTTCCGCTGCCTTTTGTCAGTTACGGCGGTTCAAGCCTGGTGGTGTTGTTTGCGGCACTGGGCATTCTGCAGGGGATTCGTGTCCGGGGGGCGGAGGGTCTTGCCCCGTGACCACAACGAGGAATAGTCGCCTTAGGCGGCAGGCTGACGAGGTAGTTCGGTGCATCGTCCCCTATGTGATGAGGCACGTCTTCGGGGGCAAATGAACTTTGTGGTTCCTCGTTGTGGTACGGGGTCTTGACAGATTTTTCTGGCAGAATAGGATAGAGGTAGTCGGGCACTAGGTGCCCGAGAAGGCCAAGTGTATCAGCGAGGCTTACCACTTGTTTGGCGAAAGACGATACCAATACCTTGGCTGCCATTTTATAAAGGTAAAAACTGAAAAAGCCTAAAGGGCCTGTTTTCAGGTTGCCTTAGTTTTTGTTCTCCTTCGCCGAATACCCCGCCAGCTTGGCCTACTCCTCGTAGTAGCTACGGCTACGCTCGTGTTCCGTAGCGAAGCTACTTCGCAGAGTAGCAAAGGCTGGACCGCGGGGAGCACCGATGAGTTTCATGCTGCGGATAGCCTCAAGATACGCTGCGGTAGCTTTCGCAATCGTCTAACCCCACCACTACGTACGCGAGGACCAAAACCTTTTCGCGCCACACGCGCGAGTTCCTGCCCATTCCCAACCTCATCGAGGTTCAGTTAGATTCGTACCGATGGTTCTTGGCCGAAGGATTGCGTGAACTCTTCGACGAAATTTCGCCCATCAAGGATCACGCCGCCAAAGACTTGGAACTGGCGTTAGTTGATCACTACCTTGATGAACCCAAATATGACGAAGCCAAAGCTCGGGAACGCGGCGTGTCGTACGAAGCTCCGCTGCGGGCCAAGGCGCGTCTCACCAACAAGCGTACGGGCGAGATCAAAGAGCAAGAAGTATTTTTGGGAGATTTTCCTCTTATGACCGGACGGGGGACCTTCATCATCAACGGCGTTGAGCGCGTGGTCGTCTCCCAGCTCATCCGTTCTCCGGGCGTGTTCTTTACCGTTAACTACTGGCGGAGCCGTAAGCTTTTTGGCGCCAAAATTATTCCCAATCGCGGGGCGTGGCTGGAGTTCGAAACCGATTTCGACGGCGTCATCTCGGTCAAAATTGATCGCAAGCGCAAAGCGCCAGTCAGCGCTCTGCTGCGTGCTTTCGGGCTCGAGCGAAACGAAGATATTCTCGCGAAGTTTGCCGCTGTGGACACCGGTGCGCTGTGGGACATTCGGTATGTGGAAACAACGTTGGCGAAAGACACTTCACGTGATCAGGGCGAAGGGTTGATCGAAATGTACAAGCGCATTCGGCCGGGGGACCTCGCCACGGTTGATAACGCTAGACAGCTAATTACCTCGATGTTCAGTTTCGAGCGGTATGATCTTGCGAAGGTTGGACGTTACAAGATGAACCAGCGGCTGGGCCGGAGAGTTCCGCTTGAGGCCGGAGAACGTGTGCTCACCATTGATGACATCGTTGACATTCTGCGGGAGATTATCCGGCTAAACAATAACCCCCTCGCTGAACAGGACGATATTGATCATTTGGGTAACCGCCGGGTGCGAGTCTTTGGCGAATTGCTGCAAAACCGGCTGCGAGTGGGGCTTACCCGTATGGAACGCATAGTGAAAGACCGGATGTCGACCCTCGACATCTATACGCTCACCCCGGCGCAGCTTGTCAATGCGCGGCCCTTGATGGCCGCCATCAAGGAGTTTTTCACATCGGGGCAGCTTGCACAGTTCATGAACCAGATCAATCCGCTCTCCGAGCTCGAGCATAAGCGCAGGCTTTCGGCTCTAGGGCCCGGAGGGCTCACTAGAGAGCGGGCTGGGTTCGAAGTCCGAGACGTCCACCCTTCTCACTACGGACGTATTTGCCCCATTCAGACGCCGGAAGGACCGAATATTGGTTTGGTGGGACAACTTTCCACCTACGCTCAGATTAACTCATTCGGTTTTATTGAAACGCCTTACGCGAAGGTCGCAGGCGGTCGGGTAACCGCTGAGGTCGCTTACCTCGACGCCTGGGAAGAGCGCAACTTCATCATTGCTCATGCCGGGGTTGAACTCGATAAAGACGGGCGGATTGTTCCGGATCGGGTGGAAGCGCGCATCAAGGGCGAGCCGGGCATTGCGCTTCGTTCGGAGGTGCAATTCATCGGCGTTTCGCCCCAGCAGATTATCAGTGTCGCCACCGCTCTTATTCCTTTCCTTGGGCATGATGACGCAAACCGGGCGCTCATGGGTTCTAACATGCAGCGCCAAGCCGTCTCATGCGTGCGTCCCCAGTCACCCCTCGTGAGCACCGGCATGGAAGAGCGAGCGGCCCAGGATTCCGGGCAGGTGATGTTAGCTGAAGAAGATGGCGAGGTGGTGGCGGTTGACGCTTCATGCGTGGTGGTCCGCTCGAGTAAAGCCGGCGTCAAAGCCAACGCCGAGCGTGTTTATACGCTTCAGACATTCCTGCGCTCGAACGACTTTACCGCCATCACCCAAAAGCCGGTCGTGGGAAAAGGCGAGCGCGTGCGCCGGGGGGATGTTTTGACCGACGGCGCGAGCACGCAGAACGGAGTTCTAGCGTTGGGGCAGAACGTGCTGGTGGCGTTTCTGTCATGGGGCGGAGCGAACTTTGAAGACGCGATCATTCTTTCGGAGCGACTCGTCAGAGATGACCGGTACACCTCAATTCACATCGAGGATTACTCTATAGATGTGCGCGAGACCAAGCTTGGGCCGGAGGTAACCACGCGCGACATTCCGAACGTCGGCGAGGACAGACTTAAAGATCTTGACGAAGACGGCATTGTGCGCATTGGGGCGGAGGTGAACGAATCCGACATTCTAGTGGGCAAAATTTCTCCGAAAGGAGAAGCGGACTTGAGTCCAGAAGAGCGTCTTTTGCGCGCCATCTTCGGTGAGAAGGCGCGGGACGTGAAAGATTCGTCTTTGCGCTTGGCGCATGGCAAGAAGGGGCGGGTGGTGGGGATCCGTGTCTTTTCGCGCGATCAAGGCGACCGGCTGCCGTCCGGGGTTATCAAAACGATTCAGGTAGAAGTCGCGCAACTCCGGCCGGTCTCGGCCGGGGACAAGCTTGCGGGTCGGCACGGCAACAAAGGCGTCATCTCGAAAATCCTGCCGGTTGAAGACATGCCGTATCTTGAAGACGGTACACCCGTTGATATCATTTTGAACCCTTTGGGCGTTGCGAGCCGCATGAACATCGGACAGATTTTGGAAACACACCTCGGCTGGGCTGCGGACCGGCTGGGATACCGGGCGATCACGCCTTCTCTGGCGGGCGCAACCGAAGCAGATATCAAGGCCGAACTTGAGAAAGCCGGCTTGCCCGAAGACGGTCAGATGGTGCTGCATGACGGCCGAACCGGCGAGGCCTTCGGCCAGAGGGTAACCGTCGGGCAGATTTATATGATGAAGCTCATCCACCTGGTGGAAGACAAGATTCATATGCGCTCCATCGGCCCGTATTCGCTGATCACTCAGCAGCCGCTGGGCGGCAAGGCCCAATTTGGCGGCCAGCGTTTCGGCGAGATGGAGGTGTGGGCGCTGGAGGGGTACGGTGCTGCGCACACTCTCCAGGAGATGATCACGATCAAGTCTGACGACGTGCTTGGCCGTTCAGCCGCGTACGATGCCATCATCCGAGGTGAAAGAATAAAGAGCCCCAACATTCCCGCTTCATTCCACGTGCTCACCTCCGAACTTAAGTCCTTGGGGCTGTCCGTTGAACTTATGGGGCAGTCTGTCGAATCCCCGCCCCCAGACGAACACACCGAGGTAACGTCCTAACCCCCTCGCTTCATGGATACTGATCTTGGCATTACTCGGCTTACTGACTTTTTCGCTATTCGGTTGCGCCTAGCTTCACCCGAGGAGATTTTGGCGTGGTCGCATGGCGAGGTCACGAAGCCCGAGACGATCAACTACCGGACCCAGAAGTACGAGAAGGACGGACTTTTTGACGAGCGCATTTTCGGTCCGGCCAAAGACTGGGAATGTTACTGCGGTAAGTATCGACGCATCCGCTATAAAGGCGTGGTCTGCGACAAGTGCGGCGTTGAGGTTACGAGGGCCATTGTCCGGCGCGAACGGATGGGGCATATCAAACTGGCTACGCCGGTTTCGCACGTCTGGTTTCTGCGTGGGGTGCCGAGCCGCATCGGATTAATCCTTGATCTTACGCTCCCCGATCTCGAAAAGGTCATCTACTTTGCCGGCTACATCGTAACGCGCGTGGACGAGGCCGCTCGCGCACAGGCGCTCGAAGAAGTTGAGCGCGAGTTCAAGATGCGCTCGAAAGCCGAGACCGAGCCGGCCCGGAAAGAAGCCTTGAAGAAGGCCAGAGAGAAAGCCCGAGAAGATTTAAAGACTTTCGCCAAGTTTCAGATTTTGACCGAGCTCGACTATCAATCGATGTCGCTCAAGTATGGCGAGATTTTTGAGGCAGCCACCGGGGCTGAAGCAATTCGTCGGCTGCTCGAAGAGGTCAACTTGCACGAATTGATAAAGCAGCTTGAAGTCGAGGTCGGCTCCACCTCGCAAGTCCAGCGCAAGAAGGCCTTGAAGCGCCTCAAGGTTATTCGCGGCATGATCCGCGCTGGCGTCCGTCCCGAGTGGATGTTTATAACAATGCTGCCGGTGATGCCCCCAGATCTGCGGCCCATGGTGCAGCTTGATGGTGGCCGGTTTGCGACCTCAGACTTAAACGATCTTTACCGGCGGGTCATCAACCGCAACAACCGTTTGAAGCGCCTCATTGAACTCAAGGCGCCCGAAGTAATCCAGCGCAATGAAAAGCGCATGCTCCAGGAGGCGGTTGACGCTCTCATAGATAATTCGGCCCGGCGCGGACAGGGACCAGTTGCCGCCACCATCGGTCAGAAGCGCCCGCTCCGATCTCTCGCTGACATGCTCCGTGGCAAGCAAGGGCGCTTCCGACAAAATCTGCTCGGTAAACGCGTGGACTATTCGGGCCGCTCGGTGATTGTGGTTGGGCCAGAGCTCAAACTCCACGAGTGCGGCCTGCCCAAGAAGATGGCCCTTGAACTCTTCAAGCCTTTCGTGATCCGGGAGTTGGTAAGGCGTGAGATCGTTCACAACATCCGGGGTGCTGGACGCATGCTGGAAGATGCGCCCGATGTGGTCTGGGCCATCCTGGAAGAGGTGATCGAGAACCGTTATGTTCTCTTGAACCGAGCCCCGACATTGCACCGTTTGGGCATTCAAGCTTTCAAACCAGTCCTCATCGAGGGGCTTGCGATTCGAGTTCACCCCATGGTCTGTACGGCCTTTAACGCCGATTTTGACGGCGATCAGATGGCCGTGCACGTGCCTTTGACCGACGAGGCCCAGCGCGAGGCGCGAGAACTCATGCTTTCAAGCTGCAACCTCTTGAAGCCGGCGACGGGAGAAGCCATCACCGTGCCCACGCAAGATATCGTGTTGGGGTGTTATTGGCTTACTAAAATAAAAGAAGGCGCGAGCGGGGAGGGCGCGATTTTTGCGAGTCCGGAGGAGGCGATTATGGCCCACGACGTCGGTGCCGTAGACATCAAAGCGAAAATCAAAGTTCGGCTTCCCGACACGTGGCTGGCCGCAGGAGAAAAGAGCTTTTCTGCGCTAGAAAAACCGGCCAGGAAAGGCAAGGGTGCGCTACCACCGCCCAGTTACACCACCGTGGAGACCTCGGTGGGCCGCATTCTTTTCAATGAAGTCCTGCCGCCCTTCTTTCCGTTTGTGAACCGTGAGATGTCGAAAAAGGCGCTGGGGACTCTCGTGGGCGAAATCATTGAGCACTACGGAGCCGAGAAGGCTGAAACCATCTTGGATAACGTCAAGAAACTTGGTTTTGCCTACGCCACCCGATCCGGCATATCTTGGGGCATGGACGACTTGATAGTGCCGCCCATGAAAGCGGAGCTCGTCAAGTCTGCCCAAGAGGAGGTGAGCACCATCGCGAAACAGTACGACAAGGGTTTGCTTACCGATGATGAGCGCCGGTCTCTGTCGCTTGAGGTTTGGCATCGGCTCAAGACCCAGATTGCCAAGCTCGTGCCGCAGTCCATTGATCATCACGGTTCGGTCTTCTCGATCATTGACTCGGGCGCTCGTGGTTCGTGGGCTCAACCCGTGCAGATGATGGGCATGAAAGGCATTGTTGCCAACCCCGCGGGCCAAGAAATTGAAGTGCCGATACTCGCTTCCTTCAAGGAAGGGTTTAACGTGCTTGAGTATTTCATCTCGACCCACGGTGCGCGCAAGGGCTCGGCCGACACTGCTTTGCGAACGGCGACCGCAGGCTACCTTACCCGACGGCTCGTGGACGTCGCCCAGGACGTCGTGATTCGCGAGGTTGACTGCGGGGATCGAGATGGAATTGAGCTTGTCCGCGCCGACTCGGACGAGCTTGGCCAAACATTCTCTTCGCGCGTGTTCGGTCGGGTGGTCCTTGCAGAGACTAAAGACCCAGTTAGCGCTGAGCTGTTGGTTAAGGCCGGTGACTTGGTGAACCGCACGGCCGCCAAGCGCATTGAGCATGCTCAGGTCAAGACAGTTCGGGTGCGCTCGGCCATTACCTGCCGCGCCAAGCACGGCTTGTGCCAGCTGTGCTACGGGTATGATCTCGGGCACAACGATTTAGTTAGGACCGGCGAAGCAGTGGGGATTGTGGCCGCTCAGGCCATTGGCGAACCCGGAACGCAACTGACCATGCGGACGTTTCATATTGGTGGTGCAGCGGGGTTGGGCGACATTACGCAGGGCTTGCCTCGGGTGGAAGAAATTTTTGAGGTGCGTCCGCCCCGCGGCAAGGCGGTGATTTCTGAATTTGCAGGCACGGTGGAAGAAATTATCGAGAAAGGCAACCAAAGGCTGGTTACGGTCCGCGGCGACCAGGGCAGCCAGGCTTACACGCTTCCGCCGCGTACTCCGGCTTGGGTGGCGGCGGGAGATTTGGTGGGGGCCGGGACGCAATTGTGCGAAGGACACGTGGATCTTAAGGATTTGATGCGGGTTACCGGCCCTGCGGCCGTGCAGCGCTACATCGTTAGAGAGGTTCAGCGCATCTACACCACCGAGGGCGCGGCGATCAACGACAAGCACATCGAAATCATCGTGCGCCAAATGTTCTCGCGCGTACGCGTGGCGGATGCAGGGGAGACCAACTTGACGTCGGGTGAGGTGGTGGAGAAGTTGCGGCTCGATTTGGAGAACGAGGAAGTTGAAGCGAAGGGTCAACAGCCAGCGACGGCGAGTCCGGTACTGTTGGGTATCACGAAAGTCTCTCTCACCACCGACAGTTTCCTCTCCGCGGCGTCATTTCAGGAAACGGCGCGAGTGCTCATATCGGCGGCCATCGAGGGCCGCGAGGACAAGCTCCGGGGTCTCAAGGAGAACGTGATCATTGGTCGGCTTATTCCCGCTGGCACTGGTTTTCGGGCTACTCGCGGTACGCTTGCGACTGCTGCCGGTTCGCCGAAACCAGCCGAATCGCGCAAGGTCAAGGTTGCGGCATAGGCCTCGTTCTTCGCCCGGCGCTTGCTTGTGGTAAGAACCAACGCGCACATAATTATCTAAGCCGTAGCACCGGGTATGGCTAAAAACGGCAAAAACGGCAGAGAGCAGATGCGTTTGGATCTACATCCGGAAACACGCCGTTCCATCTGGGCCATCAGCGCCGGAGTGGTGGCCATCGTCGTTGTGTTAAGCTACGCGGGTTTTGCTGGCAGGGTTGGCTCGCTTGTGGCGGACGGTTTCTTTGCGTTGTTCGGCCGGGGGTATGTGCTGGTGCCGGTGGCTCTTACTGGCGTGTCGTTGGCCCTTTTCCGTTCGAAGCGCCTAGCCATCGGCCGAGCCCTCTGGTTGGGGGGTGGCCTTACGGTGTTTGGTCTTTTTGGTTTGTTCGGTTTGGTTGGTCGGGTCTGGGGCGGGCTTTTTGGTAGTTGGATTGCTGGGCCGGTCGCAGCGCTGCTCGGTACCATAGCGAGCGCGGTTGTTTTTTTAGCATTAGCCGTCATTGGGGCTTTAATGGTTTTAAATAAGCCGCTGCTTAGCATCCGCCGCGCTCTGGAGATCAATTCTCCGCAGGGGGGGGATGCGCAAACGCAGCCGAGCATGATGCGCCGGCTTTTCCCAGCCCCCAGCTTTACCGTCCGCGAAATTGGTCGAGATACTGCGACGCCAAAACCCGCGGCTGCCGCTGAAGCTGTGCTAACCCCGGCGCCGACAGAGATCGATCTGAAAGAAGGCAGGGTCATGGCGGCACCTGTGCTCAAGAACTATACGCTGCCACCGTTGGACCTTCTGGAGCTCGAGTCTGGGCGGCCCAGCGCCGGCGACATCAAAGCGAACGCCACCATCATCAAAAGGACACTTGAGAACTTCGGCATCGAGGTGGAAATGGGCGAAGTCAATGTTGGCCCCACGGTTACGCAGTACACTTTAAAACCGGCTCAGGGGATTAAGCTTTCGCGTATCTCTGCCCTCCAGAACGATTTAGCACTCGCTTTAGCCGCGCATCCCCTGCGGTTGGAGGCGCCCATTCCGGGGCGTTCCCTCGTGGGCCTCGAGATCCCCAATCGCTTGGTGTCCATAGTTCGACTTCGCAATCTCATTGAGAATCCAGCTTTTCCGGAAGGGGCAAGCCCGCTTAAGTTTGCTTTGGGGCGGGACGTTTCTGGGATACCGGTCTATGACGTCCTCTCACGCATGCCGCATCTGCTCATCGCGGGCTCCACCGGCTCTGGCAAATCGGTCTGTATTCACGCGATTTTAACAAGCTTTCTCTTCCGGAGCCCGCCGCATCTGCTCCGGTTCATTCTGGTAGATCCCAAGCGCGTGGAGTTAAATCAGTATAAAGGGATTCCGCACCTGTTGACTCCAGTCATCACCGAGCCCAAGAAAGCGATCGGGGCTTTGCGCTGGGCAATCTCGGAAATGGAGCGGCGCTACGGGTTGCTTGAAGACGCGGGCGCGCGCGACGTCCGCAGCTACAACCTGAAAGCGGTGGGCCGTAAGGAAGGCGAGGCCGATCTCCTGCCGTATCTGGTTATCGTGATCGACGAGCTGGCTGATATCATGGCCGCCTACGGCCGGGAGCTCGAGGGCGCTATTGTGCGCTTGGCGCAGATGGCTCGTGCGGTGGGGATTCACCTCATTATTGCGACACAGCGCCCGTCAATTGACGTCATCACCGGCCTCATCAAAGCAAACATCACTTCTCGGATTGCATTCCAAGTGGCTTCGCAGGTTGACTCGCGGACCATTCTCGATATGGCTGGCGCTGAGAAACTTTTGGGCAACGGAGACATGCTTTTTATGTCGGGCGACGCGTCGAAGCCCCGGCGCATTCAAGGCGCGTTCATCTCCGAAAAAGAAGTGCACCGTGTGGTTGATTATGTCTATAAGGCCTCCGAGAAAATTGCCGAGCTGCCCACACCAGAGGCTAAAGAGGTATTTGCTCCACGGTCGTCGGCAGGCGGCGGAGTGTTCGGCGGTGAGGGAGGAGACGTGGATGACACGCTCTATGAGGAGGCCAAAGAGCTCGTGGTGCAGGCCGGGAAAGCTTCGGCCTCGCTCCTGCAAAGACGGCTCCGGGTGGGCTATGCCCGGGCTGCGCGACTCTTGGACATCATGGAAGAGCGGGGCGTGGTGGGTCCGGCTGACGGGGCCAAACCCCGTGAGGTGATGGTGCGTAAGGTGTGAGGCGCCACCTGCGTGGCGCCGAACCAGCGGTGCCGGCCGAGCTTGTCCCGAGTGGCATCGAGGGACGCGAGGCCGCGTGCACTGCTGCGGGAGTTCCTTTGCCTGCGTGGCGCCGAACCAGCGCCGTAGAGAGCTTATCGTTGGTCGGTATGCGAGTATGAAAGCTGCCTCCGATGGAAAATTTGGAGGGAAATTAAGAGGCGCTCCGCAAATAGGAGCGCTTCTTCAAGCTCAACGCAAGGCGCGAGGGTTGGAGCTGCGTGAGGCGGCGAAGCTGGGTCGGCTTCCGGTCGGCCACCTTGAGGCGCTCGAGAGCGGCACCGAAGCGGGTCTGCCCGCGCCGGTTTACGTTGAAGGCATGCTCCGGCGGTATGCCCGCGTGGTGGATCTTGATCCCCAGAAACTGGTGGACGCTTTTGGGGAGGAGCGCAGGCGGGTGGGAGAGCTTGCCGGAGAGACGGACCTAGATGTGTTGCCCACCTTGCCGAGGCAGTTTCGGCTCGTGCTCACGCCGCGGGTAATCACTTTTGTCGCGGCCGTGGCGTTGGCTGTAGCCCTCGGCGGATATCTATGGTATCAGGTGAGCGGCCTGATTGAAGGTCCGAAACTGATATTGGAGAGTCCGGCAGCCGATATTGCTACCGCCGAACAGACGCTCCACTTCACTGGCGAGACCGAGGCGGATGCTCGCTTGACGGTGAATGCGCGCGAGGTTTATGTTGATGACGCTGGCCGATTTGGACTCAACCTTGATTTCAATCCGGGCTTGCAGACTATTGAATTTAAGGCCACGAATCGTTTCGGTCGGTCAACCACCATCATCAGGCGTATTTTCAAGCGACCCTAATATCTCATGGCGAAAATAAAAGAATCAGAGACCAACCCGAAGGTGCAGATTCTGGAAGAGGCGGTCCGCGAGATTAAGGATCGCTTCGGCGAAGGAGCAATCATGCGGCTCGGCGAAGCGCGGCGGGTTGAGGTTGATGCGATTCCAACCGGCTCCCTCTCTCTTGATTTAGCTTTGGGCGTGGGCGGGATCCCGAAGGGGCGGGTCGTGGAAATTTTCGGTCCTGAGTCATCTGGCAAAACGACCTTAGCCTTGCATATCGTCGCCCAAGTGCAAAAGCGCGGGGGACTGGCTGCCTTCGTGGATGCGGAGCACGCCCTTGATCCCGAGTACGCCAAGCGCATCGGCGTGAATGTAAACGACCTTTTCATTTCTCAGCCGGATACGGGCGAGCAGGCGCTCGATATTGTCGAGGCGCTAGTCAAGTCTGAAGCGGTTGACGTGATTGTGGTGGATTCAGTGGCCGCGCTCACGCCGAGAGCCGAAATTGAAGGCGAGATGGGTGAACCGCACATGGGTTTGCAGGCGCGGCTCATGTCCCAAGCCTTGCGGAAACTTACGGCCATTGTGGCCAAGGCCGGGGTTACGGTTATTTTCATCAACCAGATCCGCATGCAGATCGGCATCATGTTTGGCAATCCTGAGACTACCACCGGCGGAAAGGCCCTCAAGTTCTACGCCTCGGTCCGGATTGAGGTGCGCCGGGCCGCGCAAATCAAGAAAGGGGAAGCGATTGTGGGTAACCTCGTGAAAGCTAAGGTTGTTAAAAACAAAGTGGCCCCGCCCTTTCGTACAGCCGAGTTTGCAATTTTGTATAACGAAGGGATTTCGTGGGAGGCGGACGTCGTGAACGCCGGCATCCGCTACGGCATCGTGCGCAAAGCCGGCAGTTGGCTCTTGTGGGAAAACGAGCAGCTCGGTCAGGGCTTGGAACAGGCGCGCGCACATTTGAAAGAACATTCGGACATGGCGAAAAAGCTTGCGGAAACGATTCGGGCCGCGGCGGAAGCGCAAGAGGCGCTTGCCGTAGCGTAGTTCGGGGAGCGCGTTGTGACGGAGGTGGAAATTCGAAGCTGTACGAATCCGCCCCCGGCCTTTGGCCGGGGGCGGATCGTTATTTGAGGAGTTTTTTCGCTTTCGCTTCGGCGAGGAGGTCTTCGAGAATGTCCCACAGAACGTCGCGTTTCTGCGGGAAGCGAGGCCAGATGTTGTTTTTTGCGGCTACGATTCGTTCGTACGTGAGTTTGCCCTTCTTCCATTCTCGGGCACCCGAAATGATGTTTTGGATGACCGGCAGGATTTTGTCGAGTGCCTTTACGGTGCATGCTTCGGGGGAATACTTTGTTTCATATTCGTTCCAGAGCTGTCGGAGTTCTCTGCCGAGCGGCTTCGGGAGCTGGCGTGCAAGCCGGACAAGCGCCTTTTGCTCCCGTGCGTTTTTGTCTCGGTGTCCCTCGGTATCGAAGAAATACGTGTCGCCCGCGTAGATTTCTACTAGGTCGTGGACGAGCGCAAGTTCGACCGCCTTCGCAGTGTTGAGCCGGAATCCCAATTCGTCTTTCAGGAGCCACACCGCAAGCGCAAGGTGCCAACTGTGTTCAGCCGAATTCTCCTGCCGGCCGCTTGTGGTATGCACTTGGCGCTTGACTTCCTTGAGTTTGTCGATCTCCTTGAGAAACTCAACGATTTGCTTTGTGCTCCGTTTCATAAAAAAATCGCTGCTCGGTCTGGCAGCGTTCCTTACGTGAAGGTGTAGGGTAGGAGCGCCAGGAAACGTGCTCGTTTGATCGCCGTGGCCAGTGCGCGCTGGTGTTTGGCGCACAGCCCCGTTCGGCGAGGCGCGGCAATCTTGAATTGCCCCGTCAGAAACCGGCGCAGGAGTTCGGCGTCTTTGTAATCAATCACTTTGAGGTTGTGCTTGCAGAAGTGGCACTCTTTTTTTTGTACGATGGGGATCATGGTGCGTGCTTTGTTATCACGTCATTGCGAGGAGCCGAGATCCCTCGGGCTCCCCCACTTCGTTCAGGACTCGCTCCGTTTGGCTCGGGACAGGCTCCGCAATCCCAGAGATTGCCGCGCGCCCGTTGGGCGCTCGCAATGACGTATGGGGTTTTTTAGAACGGTATATCTTCCAGTTTAATTCCTCCCCCCTCGTCGGTCGGTTCATCGAGCTGAATTTCCGGCAGGTCTTCTTTTTTGTTTGCGCTTGCCGGGCTGGGAGCAGCCGGTTCGCTGGTTTCGCTTCGGTCGGCCCGGCGCGGTCCCAGCTGCAGCCCCTCGGCGATGATTTCGGTGCGCCAGCGTTTCTGTCCGTCCTGCCCCTGCCACGAGCGCGTCTGAAGCCTTCCTTCCACAAAAACGAGCCGGCCCTTGGCCAGGTACTGGCCCGCGATCTCCGCGAGCTTGCCCCACGCAACGACCCGATGGAACTCGGCCTGCTCTTGCTTTTTGCCGTCGGCACCTGACCAGACGCGGTTGGTGGCCACGGTAAAGTTCGTAACCGTTTGCCCCGAGGGCGTGGTGCGGGTTTCGGGATCCTGCGTTACGTTGCCGAGGACCATGACGCGGTTGAAGTTCATAAGGAGTAATCGCGAATATACGAATTGTTGCAAATATACAAATTACGGGATTTAGAGTAATCGCTAATATACGAATGTACACAAATATACAAATCGCCGCATTCGTATATTATTTCAGATTTGTATATTCGCGATTACTCCCACGACTGCAAAATTTCTTCCAGTTTCTTGTCGAAGTCTTGCCAGCTGGTTGCTTCCTTTGGTCGTGGGGTCGCCGCGCCTTCTGGTTGGGGCGTCGGCACTGCCGCGGCCGGAGCGGGACGGAATTTCAGGCGGGCTGGAGAAGGTTTGGTCGGCCTGCGGACCTGTTGGACTAATAGGTACCGAAGCAGGCTAGTCTGGTGCCGGAGTTCTTCTTTGAGTTTAGCCGAAACATCGGCTGTGGCGGTTACGGTCATCACGCCAAAGTAGGCTTGCTTTTCGTGTTTGATCTCATAGGCGAGCCGGCGCCGTTTGGAGGTTTCTTCGCGTTCAATAATGCCGCCTGCGTCCTGGATGATCTTCGCAATTTTGGCACTCTCTTGAACAGCTGCGTCCTCCTCAAGGTTGCCCGAGAGGAGATAGACGAGTTCATAGGGGCGGTAGCGAGTGTCGGGCATGGTTTGGTTGTTGGGGCCATGATAGCTGAACGTCAGGTGATTTGGCAATAGGGCGGCTACAAAAAAGCAAAAAGTTTATACCCCGAGCCGGGTCGAGGGCAAGATGACAAGGCGCCGTTGTTCTTGAATTTTCACGGTCCCGCCCCGCTCGCTTCGGCGAGCGGGACTCTGCTTTTTAGTATGCGCTATTGTTCCTCCGCTACAATGTATCGATACATTGTAGCGGAGGTGTCTTAACCGATTCGAAATTCTATTACTTCTCCGTCGCGCATGATGTACTCTTTTCCCTCTGACCTGATTTTACCTAGTTCCCGCGCCTTGGCCCAGGAGCCGATGGTGAGGAGCTCCCGCCAGTCAATCACTTCAGCACGGATGAAGTTTTTTTCGAAATCAGAGTGGATTTTTCCGGCGGCTTTCTGCGCGCTCGTTCCCCTCGTGATGGTCCAGGCGCGCGTTTCCTTGGGGCCGGTCGTCAAAAATGAAATAAGCCCCAGCACGTCGTAGCAAGCAGTGATCAAAAGCGGCAGGCGCGGCGCCTCACCGAGCTCATGCTGCTCTGCTTCGGTCAGCGAGGCGAGATCGAGTTCGTGTTTAAGGTTGAGTGAGATGACGGGCGTTGCCTGCGGCATGTCGAATGCGGTGTGCGCGGTTTCGGGACCATCAGTATTTAGGACGCAGATGAGGGGTTTGAGCGTGAGGAGCTGTACGTCAATAAGGGATTCTTCTTCCGGTTTGAGTGGTTCGTTTCGGGCTGGCTCGCCGCGCCCCAGAAGTTCGTGAAGCCGCCCGTAGACCGCAAGGCGTTTTTTCGATTCCGGGTCGCCGGCGCGCGCTTCACCCTCGAGTTTCTCAAGACGTTTTTCAACCAGCGCGAGATCCGCAAGGGCAAGTTCGGTTGAGATGGTGTCAATGTCCGCGGTCGGATCAACGCGGCCCTCAACGTGGATCACGTTGGGGTCTTCGAACGCGCGCACCACTTCGGCAATCGCGTCCACCGCTCGGATGTGCGAGAGGAATTGGTTACCCAGTCCCGCGCCTTTGTGCGCTTCTTTGACAAGCCCGGCAATGTCCACAAATTCGATTGCGGTTGGCACGATTTTCGCCGAGTTCGACATCGCGGCAAGCTTGTCCAGTCGTTCGTCAGGCACGGCAACCACGCCCACGTTGGGGTCAATGGTGGCAAACGGGTAGTTCGACATATCCACCTGTTTTTTGGTCAACGCCGAAAACAGCGTGGATTTCCCCACGTTCGGAAGCCCGACGATGCCGATGGAGAGCATAAATGCAGTATAATAATACCCACTAGAAGAAGATAATACTAATCTCTGGGTGGGGCTAAGATGAAGCTGCGTGCCCAAATCGTTTTTGGTCTAGTGGGTGTCATGTGGCTCGTGTTGGCGCAGCCAGCGCCTGGATTTGCCCGGGCATGGTACTACCCCATGGATGCGCACGAGGCGCGGGCCTATCTCAAGGGGTTTGGTCAGCTCATTGATACTGTCTTCTATGAAGGGCAGGAAGAGCTCTTTCCATTCAACCGTTTCTACGGCTATCATGCGGGCGTAGACTTGGAGGTGTCTCCGTCTGAATTGAGCACGCGCGTGCCGGTCTATGCCGTGACCTCGGGCACGATTTCGTACGTCGGCTCCCTAGCTGGCTACGGCGGTGTCATTCTCCTGCGATTGGACGGTGAGGCTACGACGGCGCTGTACGGGCATGTAAAGATCACCGACCTGCCCTACCGCGTTGGCGACCAGGTGAGCGCGGGGAGCGTTCTCGCCCACCTCGGTGATGCTTTCAGCGCTGAAACGTCCCGCGAGCGCAAACACTTGCATTTCGCGATCTACCGCGGCACGGATCAGTACTTTCGCGGCCATGAATCCACGCCAGAGCAGCTCTCTGCAAGGTGGGAAGATCCGCTGGCGTACCTGCTCGAGCACGGCGCCGTCTCACCCCGCCCCGCAGCCCCAGTCGCCACGAGCACTCCGCCGTTGGAAAATGGTCAGCCTATCTTATATAATTATAATGGCAGACACGTTCCCATGAATCGCACCATCATTTTTGTTATTGCTGGGGGTTTAGCATTGCTTGGCCTGGGCGTGGTCGCGTACCGGCAGGCGCGGTCTCCAGAGACCCCTCTGTCTGTTCCAGTGCCTGCGTCAGCGCCGGCCCCCGTACCCGCCCCGCCCACTGTCGAACCCGCTGCCGAAGTCGATGAGGCGGCCGCGTTCCTCATTTATACGAATGGCCTCAAACGGAGCTTTGCCGCGCCCATGTACCACCGGCGTTCTCCGGATGCGTACCTCGAGGCGAGTCAGCCCGCCATAGTTCGCGTCAAGAAACGCGGCGTGACTTGGGATGAATTTTTCAAGACGCTGCCGTTTCGGCTCACGGGCGAGTGCCTCACTACCGGCACGGGCGACACCTTCTGTAGCGGCGGTGAGGGCGAGCTAAAATTCTATCTCAACGGCGTTCGCGTGGCTGACCTCCTCGATCGGCAGATTCATGATGGCGATCGGGCTTTAATCTCTTACGGTGTTGACGGCGAAGCCCAGATCCAGAAACAATTCAGTCAAGTGCCTGATCCTCGGAGCCTGACCGATTGACTGTGACGAGACTCAATCTATCAATTTTCCACGCCTACGACATCCGGGGCAGGTATCCGGATGAGTTGAACGAAGAAGCGGCTGGAGAGATCGGCCGGGCGGTGAGTGAGATGGCGCGGCAATTCGAGCCCGGCCCGGTTCTGGTGGCCCGCGACGGCAGAATCTCCTCGCCGCAGATTGCCGCTGCGGTGATGCGTGGCCTTGTTGCCGGCGGCAGCCGCGTGGTTGACATGGGTGTTGCGACCACGCCACTTTTGTATTTCATTGCGGCTCGGCACGAGGTGTCGGCCGGGGTCATGGTAACGGCGTCGCACAGCCCGCCGGAATACAACGGTCTCAAGTTCGTCCGTCGGGGTTCAGTATCGTTCCCGGAGTTCGGCGGGTTGGATGAGCTTCGGCAGGTACTCACGCGGGGTCTGCCCGAACCACGCGCAGGCGGAGCGATCGAGCAGGCCGACTACTCCGACGAATACGTCGCGTTCCTCGTCGAGCATGCACCCGCGGGGCAGTTCCACGTTGCGATTGACTCCGGGAATGGCGCAGCAGGCGTTATCCTGCCCAAGCTTCTGGGTCGCTTGCCGAACGTCGTTGCTGAACGGCTCAACTTCGCACTCGATGGTTCGTTCCCCGGCCGCGGGCCAAACCCATTAAAGGAGGGTGCGCTTCAAGGGTTGCAACAGGTTGTTCGAAGCAGCGGCTGCCAATTGGGCGTTGCTTTTGATGGCGACGGCGATCGGGCGCTATTTGTGGATGAATCTGGCGTTACCATACATCCAGACTTCATTACCGCCCTCCTCGGCCGGGCGCAGCTTGCGAAGCAGAAGGGTGCGGTCGTCTATGATATTCGCTCCAGCAAGATCGTGCCGGAGACGATTCGGCTGGCCGGCGGAGAGCCAGTCGTAAGCCCCATCGGGTACACGTTCATCAAGCAGGCGTTGCGCGAGCAGAGAGGGATTTTCGGCGGGGAGCGCTCGGGCCACTACTACTTTCCCGAGATGCAGTATATTGATTCGGGGTTGTTCGCGTTTCTGCAGCTGCTCAAGGCGCTGGCGCGGGAGGGCAAGCCGCTTTCTCAACTCATCCTGCCGCTTCAGAAGTATGTTCAGTCGGGTGAGCTCAATTTCCATGTTGCCGATCCCGCCGCTACGATTGAAAAAATCGCCGAGCATTACGTTGACGTAAAGCAATCGCGGCTCGACGGGCTCACCGTAGAATATCCGGAGTGGTGGTTTAACCTGCGGCCATCAAACACCGAACCGCTGGTGCGGCTTAATGTGGAAGCGAATGATTCCGTGACGCTTGCTTCTCGGCAGGCGGAGCTGACCGCGCTTATCAACGGCCGTTCCTGACGGCGTGGCACAACAACCAGTGCGCCCCGCGCAGAAATTGCGCGGGGCGCTTCACGTTAGATCTTACGACGCTTAAAGAATCGTCCGTCCTCCATCCACCGCAATGCATTGACCGGTGATGGCGTCGGTTTCGAGCAGGAATTTTACTGTCTTGGCGATTTCCTCTGCGCCGATCCAGCGCTTGAGGAGCGTGTCTTTGGCGGCTGCTTCAATTTCTTTTTGGGACATACCGGGCGGCGGCTCAATCGGCCCGGGGGCGATCGCGTTGACCAGAATGTGCGGCGCGCGAGTGCGCGCAAGATAGCGGGTGAGCGCGATCACCGCGCCTTTTGAAGGGAGGTACGATTCCCACCCGCGCTCGGCGTAGGGTTTGATCGCGGCTACGTCGGCAAAGAGTACCACGCGGCCTCCGCCCTGCTCGACCATGCCGGGTTCAAGCGCATCCACGAGGCGCGCCGCTCCTTTTACGTGGACGTCGTAGAACTTCTGCCAGTCTTCGTCGGTCGGATTGATGATGGGTGTGGTGTTGTAGAGCGAGGCCATGTAGACAAGTGCGGCCGGCTCTCCCAGCTCATGTGAGACGGTCTTGACGATGCGTTCAATGTCAGCTGAATCGGTGGTGTCGCCCTGCACCGTGATCGCCCGTACGTTAAACTCCGCGCGCACAGATTCGGCCGTCTCTTCGGCCGCATCCTTCGAGCCGCGAAAGGTGAGTGCGATGTGCATGTCCGTTTCAGCAAGCGCGCGCGCCACCACGCGGCCCACCCGAGCCGCGCCGGTAATCAGGACAGTTTTGCCTTTGAGGCCCATAATCCAAGCTTGCGCGTGTAGTCCACATCGCCCGTTCTATAATCATAGGTCAGTTCTTCTCCGGGTTGGATGTCGCGGCTCGCGATGTCGGGGCCAGCAGGATCAGGGTTTATGGTTGTGGGTGTTTCGGAGTGGTTGCAGAACCGAGCATCGTCGGTACAAAGAACATATCGCCGAGTGTCCGGATCAAGGTAGCAATAGTGCAGGAACTGTGCTCGCGCCGGTTCTGACAATCGCTCAAGGTCTTCCGCCGTGTATTCCATGTCAAAGCCGTCAGTAAATTCCCAGACTGGCATCCCTTGGGGAATAAACTGATCAGCAAACAGCCCGATGCCGTGGATTTTACTCAGTCCGATTTTTGTTTTTACGAGCAGCATGGCGCGTTGACGTTTCTTTTTCTCGTGTGATGAGCATGTGGGCAGCGCGAGAGGCGTCCATGTTTTCCTCGCAAGTTTCACTTTCTAATGTATTAATACATTAGAAAGTGGGGAGGCCCGTTTTTCAGAGAAGTCCAATCGCCTCCTTGGCTTCGTGGAGTGTTTTGGCAGCTACCTCGCGGGCCTGCTTGGCGCTGTGCGAAAGCATAACCGTGACGTTCACGTCATGCTCAAGCTGGGCGCGGCGCGTGCGGATCGGTTCGAGGTAGACGCTGATAGCTTCGGCGAGTTTGGGTTTGAGTTCGGCGTACTGGAGCGTGCCGCGTTCGTACTGCTGGGCAAATTGTTCGTAGAAGTTCGGGCCGGTAGTTAACCGGAGCAGCTCGAGTAAATTGCGTCCGCCTTCACCACTCCCAGCTTGGCCAGTATCAGAAACTGCACCCTGAATTTTCTGTGCGATCGTCTCGGGCGAGTCCGACAAGTTGATGGCGTTATTCTCACCGAGCGATTTGGACATTTTTTTGGTGGGATCGGTGAGCGACATGACTTTCGCTTCTGGGGTGAGGAGTTCTTTTGGCTCGGGGAAGATGGGTTTGTACGTATCGTTAAACTTGCGAGCAATGGTGCGGCTAATCTCAATGTGCTGCGCTTGGTCTTGGCCCACCGGCACGGCATCGGCTTTATAGATGAGGATATCTGCTGCTTGCAGCACCGGATACGCAAACAAGCCGGCGTTGGGGCGTTCGCCGTGTTCGGCCATTTGCGCGGCTTTTTCCTTGTACTCCACCATGCGTTCTAGCTCGCCCATGGGCGTTAATGTTTCGAAAATCCAGGCCAGTTCCGTGTGTTCAGGCATATCTGATTGGCGGAAGATGACGCATTTTTCCGGATTAATGCCGGCTGCGAGCCAGTCGAGCACCATGTCGGTGGTGTCTGCGTGCAGGTTCCGCGCGGATTCCGGCGTGGTCAGCGCGTGGTAGTCAGCCACCATGAAATAACAGGTGGCTTTTGATTGTAGCTCCACCCAGTTTTTGAGCGCGCCGAAATAGTGTCCCAGATGGAGCTTGCCAGTTGGCCGCATGCCGGAGAGGATGGTCATATCCTAAAAGTTCAAATTTCAAAATCCAAATTTCAAATCAAGTTCAAAGCTTAAAATCCAAAACAGTTTTGGCCTTTGGATTTGATTTGAACTTTGAGCTTTGGCATTTGGATTTATTGTTAGGACAACACAGTCCCATTGAGCACTTCCCGATCCGGGTGTAGCAACACTGGCTTTCCATCCTCATTTGCACATACGATCATCCCTTGGCTCTCAAGTCCCATGAATTGTCGTGATTCGAGGTTCGCGAGCACCGGGACTTGCTTGCCGATGAGCGTCGATGGTTCGTACCACTTTGCGATGCCCGCGATGATTTGGCGTGGTCCGCCAGCTGGCGGGGCGCCGAGATCAACCATGAGCTTGAGCAGTTTTTCTGAACCCTCAATGCGCTCGGCTGCGGTGATGGTGCCGATGCGGAGGTCGAGCTTTTTGAAATCGTCAATCGTAATCATACGAGAAGTTCAAATGCCAAAATCCTAATACCAAATCAAGTTCAAAGTGACACCGCGTGTCATCCTGAGCCGAGAGGCGAAGGATCTCGAGATCCTTCGGTCGCTGCGCTTCCTCAGGATGACAACCGAGTTGTATTTTGGGTTTTGGGTTTGATTTGTCATTTGAGCTTTGACATTTGACATTTCTGTTAGACGAGATTGCGGAGTTTATCCCGAGCGGAGCGAGGGACCTCGCTCGCAATGACGCGGGGCTATACTTCTATAATAACAGGAAGTACCATCGGACGTCGTTGTGTCTTCGTGAACAAGAACTGCCCCAGTTTATCGCGGATGTTGTCTTTGACGTAGGCCCAGTTGATGGGTTTTTCGTGTCCCGTGGAGCGCGCCACGATTTCTTTAACTTTTCGCCGCATCAAGTTCATGAGGTCACGCGAGTCTTTCATATAGATAAACCCGCGCGAGATGATGTCAGGTTCGCCCCGCACCTTGCCAGTTTCAGAATCCACCACGGCAATGGTTACCACCATGCCGTCTTGGGCCATCACCTGCCGGTCCCGGAGCACGACGTTGCCAACGTCGCCCACGCCCAAGCCGTCCACCATGACGTAGTTGGCCGGCACGCGCTCCTTCAATTTTATCAGTTTGTCGCGGGCGAGCGCCACCACCTCGCCGTTCTCCGCGATGAGGATGTTCTGTTTGGGGATGCCTATTTCTTCGGCCAGCTCCGCATGGTTGAACATCATGGAATACATGCCGTGAATGGGCATGAAGAACTTGGGTTTGAGCAGCCGCATGATTTCGCGCTGATCTTCCCGGCGGGCATGCCCAGACGTGTGCAGCCCCAGATCGGCAGACTGGTAGACTTTGGCACCCTGTCGGTAGAGGTTGTCTTTGAGTGCCTGGACCGATCGTTCGTTGCCCGGAATGACCGAAGAGGAAAAGATGACCGTATCACCCTTCTCAATGGCGAGGTCGCGGTGTTCCTTATTGACGAATCGCATTAAGACCGCATTGTCTTCGCCTTGCGCGCCGGTGCACAGGATCGTAAGGCGCCCCGCTGGATAGTTTTTGGCCTCGCGCGCGGTGGTGAAAGTGCCCTTTTGAGCCTTCAGGTACCCGAGTTCTTTGGCGATTGCCACGTTCGCTTTCATGGAAAAACCTTCCACGATAACTTTGCGACCGTACTGTTCCGAGAGGCTCACCAGCTGCTGGATTCGGTTCAACATGCTGGAGAAGGTGGCCACGATAATCCGACCCGCGGTGTTCTGGAAGACTGCCTCGAGGTTTTGCTGTACCGCTGTCTCTGAGATCGAATGCCCTTCCACTTCGGCCCCGGTTGAGTCAGACATAAGCAGCAGCACCCCCCGTTTGCCGAGTGCGGTGAGCGTGGCAATATCCGCGGGTTTCTCGTTGAGCGGCGTCAGATCTAATTTGAAGTCCGAGGTGTGGATCATGAGGCCGACAGGAGTGGTGATGGCAAGTCCCAAGTCGTCAGGGATGGAGTGGTTCACATGGAAAAACTCCACTTGAAAATTGCCCAGCACCACCTTGTCTCCGGCTTTAATCTGATGAATTTCAAGTTTCGGCAGGCGCGGGAACTCTTCGTGGCGTTTGAGGAGCATGCCGCGCGTGAGGGGAGCGGTCCAGATGGGCGGGTTGCCGAGTTTTTCGACGAGGTAGGGCAGAGCGCCAATGTGGTCGTAGTGGCCGTGGGTGACGAGAACTCCGCGGATGCGATCTCTCTTGTCTTCGAGGTATTTGACGTTGGGGATGAGGAAATCAATGCCTGGCATGTCTTCGTCTGGGAAGCCGAAACCAACGTCGACGATGATGATATCGCCCGCGTATTCGAGCACCATCATGTTCCGTCCCACTTCGCCCAGTCCCCCCAAGGGGATAATGCGGACGTGATCGGTCTGTGGCCGGGTGCTTGCGGCTGAGGGGAACGGCGCCGCCGCGGGATGGGCGGGTTTGCCGTGAGGGGTTGTGGCCGTGCGGCGCTGGCGCGGGCGTTCGCGCTGGGCCGAGGCGCTGGCTAGAACGAATGAAAAATCGTTACGCATGTGCACGTTATTCCTTATTGTTCTCCGTAGAAAATCTTTACCAACTTCGGCAGATCTCTTTTCGTTTTCTCGCCGCGGGAGATTCTCTCAAAGAGAGCCTTCGGGGTTAACCAAAAAGATTCAATGAAGTCGCGTTTGTTGTACTGGGGAGTTTCGTCCATTCGTATTTCGTAGACGTTCTCATGCGCCGAAACCCCGTCTTTCTGCGGCGTTAAATGACCCAGGAAACGGCAGGGAACTTTATCGGTATCAATATTCAGCTCTTCTTGCATCTCGCGCTTCAGCGCATCGCCGTAGGTTTCGCCGTGCGTAACGTGGCCGCCCATGCTCATGTCCAAGCATAACGGGAAAATGTGTTTGTCGGCGGTTCTCCGAGGAATCCAAAGTTCGCCTTTCGCGTTTACCACAAAAGCATTTACGACCCGAAAGTTGGAAAGATTTTCCGCGTAGACCTCAGAGCGCTTTTTCTTCCCGATAACCGTGTCGTTTTCGTCAACGAGGTCTAAATACTCGTCAAGTGTATAAGCAGTGTCCATGCAAGTTTTCTTCTTGGTGGGCGCGGAGGGAGTCGAACCCTCAAGGACGTGAGTCCATACGCTCCTGAAGCGTACGCGTATTCCAGTTCCGCCACGCGCCCCACCAGCCCCCGCATCAATTCTCTTATGAAACTACTTTAAGGAAAGAGCAAACCGAAGGCGATACCGAGCCGATAACTTCATTTCACTAATATATTCTCTCTGGAATTTGGTGCGGGGTTTCACCGCCTACCTATTATTGCTCGGCGAGCCGGCTTTTGAGTTGTTCGACGATTTCAATGGGTGTGGGGTCAATGCCGTATTCCAGCGCCAAGTAGTACGACACGAGTTGCCCCCGAACTATCGTGGAGAAAATTTTCGCCAAGGGGGTTGAGCCGTCAATGGTTACCTCGTGCAGCGGGATGTCATGTTCGCGCAGAATTTTCTGGGTGGCTTCAATGCGTTTGGCCATGCGGGGCTCTTCCTCGGGGTCTTTAAGCAGGATAACGTTCAGGTATTTCGCCGCGAGCTCGTGGGGGATATGTCCAATGGAACGGCTGAATCCAGCGAGCTCGTTGTGGTCGATCTCCGGGAAATGATTCCAGAACGCGGGGGTCTTCGCGTTTTCGTTGAGCGCCGCTTTCCAGCTGCGAGCGGTAACCTTCCACTGGTCTGACGCGTACACCACCGGTATTTTCCCCTTGAGCTCACGAGCGAGTTCTTCGGATTCGGTTTCGTAGGTATCGGGCTTGAGCCATGTGGCAAGCTGGCGCAGTTCTTCTTCAGCTGAAGCAATTACGCCTGCCTGTGCGAGTACCATAAGCATGGCGGTGTTGATTTCGCCCACTGCAAGCCGAGGCGGGATATCTTTGGTTTTGAGCTCAACTAGGTTGGAGTGATCCGCTCGTGCCAGCTCGGCCAGTTTTCCCCCACTCGTGATGGCCACGGTCGTGCAGCCCCGCTTTTTGGCTGCCTGGTAGGCCGAGATCGTCTCTTCGGTGTTGCCGGAATACGAGCTTGCGATCACCAGCACCCTTCCGGTGAGCCCTTTTGGCAGGTCGTAGCTGCGATGGACCCACACCGCTGTTTGGCTGCCGCGGGCGGTGGCCAGCGCCTGCAGGTGTTCGGCCGCAGCCATGGCCGAGCCGCCCATTCCGCAAACCACCGCCGCGTCAAAAGGTCCGGCAAGCTCCACCGCGCGCGCGGCTTCAAGCCCTCGCACGAACTGTTGCGGGAAATCGAGGATGACGGAGCGCATATCGTTTGGGTCGGGCATGAAGCGAGCTTATAGCTTTTTAGCTTACTAGCTTTTAGCTTATTGGTCGAAGGTGCGTTGCGGGGCGTAAGCTAACCAGCTCATAAGCTAGAAAGCTTATTTTCTCACCCGTTTCGTATTGATATACCACTCCTCTACGTGCACGAAGCGCTTGGAGGGTACGGTCACGAGCTGGGCGGAGATGCCTTTGATGCGGTTGGAGACGGGGTAGAGATAGGTGGGGGAATACAAGAATAACGCCGGGATGTCTTCGATTACGAGCTTGGAGAATTCTTCGTACTTGGCTCGGCGAGCCTCGCCGTCGAGTGTCTGGCGAGCCTCCTCCAGAAGTTTGTCGGCCGCACGGTTGTCGTAGAGTGCCAAGTTGAGCCCCGGGTTCTTCTTCTGCGATGAGTGCCAGAAGCTAAATGGATCGGGTTGGACGCCAAGGATTTCGCCAAAGAGAACCATCTCGTACTTCCGCGGCCGGATTACGTCTTGCTGAAGATCGAAAGACGGCAGCACCCGGATATTCAGTTGCACCCCGATTGCCTTCCACGTGTTGCCGATGCGTTCGGCCACGCGCCGCAGCTCGTCATTGTCCGGGACGTGGAGCGTGAGCGCGAGCGGCGTGGATGAGGCGGTGGCGCCTGTCCCGAGTTGGCTCGAGGGGCCCAGCGTCTTTTCGCGCGTGCCGTCGCCGTCTTTGTCCTGCCAGCCGGCTCCGTCCAGCAGCTTGGTGGCCTCTTCCGGCGTGTACGGATAGCGGTTCGGATCAACTCCGGCGCCGGGCAGTCCCGGCGGGATTGGCCCCCAGACGGTTTCTCCCAATCCGCCGAGCACCTCGCGGACAATGCCGTTGGCGTCAACAGAGCGGGCGAGCGCTTCGCGGACCGCTCGGTCGGCCAGAATCTTGGACTGGGTTTGGTTAAAGAAGATTGTGAAGTATCGCGGCATCTTGAGGCGGTGGGTTGCCAGCTGCCGGCTGCGCAGTCGTTCAACGTTTTGGGCACTGATGGCGCCGAGGCCCTCCACTTCCCGGCGGTTGAGTGCGGCGATCGCGTCTAGTTCCGAGTCGAAGAACTTAATTGTGATTTCGTTGAGGTAGGTTTTTGGGTCGTTCGCGCGTGGTGCGGCGCGCAGAGTGTAGGACTGAATACGGCCGTCTTTCGTCTTGCTAAGACGTGCGAACTGGTAGGGGCCGGCGCCGACGGGCTTGAGCATCCCTTCCGCCAGCGCCACTGACGAGGGATCGATTCCGCCCCAGACATGCTCCGGGGCAATGCCAACGGTGGTATTTTCAAGGAAGGGGGCGTAGGGGTTGTTAAGGGTGAACCGGATAGTCCGGTCGTCCACCTTCTCGGCTGTCACCCCCTGCCAGTTCAATCGGAGAGGCGAATCGTAGTCGGGATTCTGGATCGCTTCAATAGTGAAGATGACGTCGTCGGCAGTCAGTTTTATCCCGTCGTGCCAGACAAGATTCGTCCGGAGCGTGAAAGTGTAGGTTTTGCCGTCGGCAGCGATGTCAACTTTCTCCGCGAGGTCGGGCTCGATCTCTCCGGTGGGGCCATAGCGCATGAGCCCCGAGAAGATGAGCTCGGTTAGATCTCGATCCACGTCGCTGGCCGGGGCATACAGGGGGTTGACGTAACGGGGGCGACCCACAATTCCTTCCGCATAGGATCCGCCGGCGGCAGGGATCAGCTTTGTTTTGTTTTCGTATAGGCGCCAGCCAAGGAGCAGCGTCGCTCCGGCGAACACAGCCGCGAGAGTTAGGAAGATAGCTTTCTCTTTTCCCGTCAGGATTTCCGGCAGGTGCCGCCACTGTTGGCGGGTGGGCCACTTGTTTAGGAGCGAACGGAAGGCTGAAGTTGGTTTTGGCGGCCGGAGCGGCGGGATGATGTCGCGCGTTTCCGGTCCCGTTTTGTCGGATCCCGTTCCAGACGTATGGGGCAGGGGAGAGTTCGTAGGCGTGCGTGAATGATCAGTCTATCTGAAAAAGAGCTGTATGGCAGCAAGGCCGAGGAAGAGGGTCGTGAGTACAATCGTGCTGATGAAGAGAATCTTTTCGAGGCCGCGCTTGGAGCGGTAAATGTTTCCTTCGCCGCCAAAGGTTGCCGAAAGTCCGGTGCCGCGCTGCTGGAGCAAGACCGTTGCGATGAGCAAGATCGAGACAATGAGTTGAATGATGCCGATGAGGGGGTTCATGTTTCTAGGAGCGTGGCGGAGGTCTGTTCGGCGAGCGCTCGTTCGTCCAGCGACTCACTCGCTCTGTCCTCGCCGGTCGCCGAGCACTCAACGTGTTGAGTGCTCGGACCGTGCCGACCGGCTGCGGATGTCGTCTCAAGACCTCCGCCACGCTCGAATCTATTCGGTTTCGAGGCGGTCTTTCGGAAACGCCATCGTTATAAATAAGTTCGTGAGCCAGAGGATGATTACCGTCCAGACGTACGTCCAGACGCCGGAGATTGAAAGCTGCGGCAAGGCGAGATCCAATAGCCACAGCACCACTACGCTGATAATAATATTGAAGAGCCCAAAAGTTAGCAGAATCAGCGGGAAGGAGAATATTTTTAAGACGGGCTTTGCAAAAGCCTGGATGATACCGAGCACGATTGCGGCCAGCAGAATTGTACCAAATCCGCCGGCGAGTTGGAAGTTTGGCGCGAGGAGCTCGCGCGCAATCCAGAGGCCAATGCCGTTGGCGGCGATTTGAACGATGATGCGCATTGCGTTACCGGGTTCCCCCGGAGCGGCCGCTCGTGAGCGGGCCAGAAAGATACCCTAAGGGTAGCAGAACTCGGCTTAACTGTCAAAAGGCGTGTACGCGTCGGTTCAAAAGAAACGCCGCTCACCCCTACGGATCAGCGGCGTCGTGACGTGGACGATTCCGGTCACCCGATGGCTGGTAATCCCTCCAGCGGTGAGAGGAGCGGGTACTGGGCGAGTTCTTCAAGGAACGCCAGCACCGCATAGGCGAGCGGCGCTGGCAGCGATCCGAGGCTCTCGGCGAGGCGGCGGCCGCTCTCGGTGCTCTCTGCGCTGCGCAGCGTCGAATCAACAGCTGGCCTTAGCGATGGGCTAAAGAGATAGGCGCGGAGCCTGCCTACAACAGAACGTCGGAGCGCGTTTCTTACCGCTGTAGCGTTGTTGCCGGTGTTCCCGCCCTCGAGTATAGGCCATACAGGTACGAATGCCTCGATGGTCCATCCGAGGTTTTGCTCAACTGTGGCGATGTTTTCGAGGGACCTGCGCATACCGACCACTGAATCGTATGCTCCCTCCATCACATGGATAGCGCCTATGACCGAGATGAGCGGTTTCCAGGAGAAGCCGAACGTCTCGCAAAGTTGCAGAGTACACTTGAGGGGGACGGGAGCTATGCCAGCTTCGATCAAACGGTAGGTGCTGGCGCTGATCTCGAGACGGGGAGCGAGGCGTTCTATCTCGAATACGTCCTCATCAGCGGTCTCATTTCGTATTCGGTTGAGTACCAGTCCGAATGCGTAGCTGACGGGGTTCTTGTAAGGAATTTCGCCGCGATCCCGAGCCAGAGCCCGTTTCCTTGGCATCCTCTACCTCCTTCTTTGTGGTTTCGGTTTCAAGCAGGATACTATTTATACTCATACTTTGTCAAGTATGTTAGTTACAGTTATCCGAACGATTAAGGCTTAACAGAAATCATTTTCTTCTGCCTCCAATGAAAATACTTGCGCGCGAACCGATGCGCTTCGTCGCGGAGGCGCAGGAGTAAATTGCGTGCTCCGTCCGGTAATTCGGCGAGCGGGATGAGCCCGGTTTCCGTGTGGATTTCGCTCAAGCCCTTGGCGTGGCCGATGGCGGGGATGTCGAGTTTATAGACGCGCAGTACCGAGAGTGCGGTGTTTCGTTGCGTCTTGCCGCCGTCAACCACGATCAAATCCGGATACGGCCATTCGGTATGCGCAATCCGGCGCTGGAGCACTTCGCGGATCATGGCGACATCATTCGGCCTGCCTGAAATTTTGATCTTGAATTTCCGGTAGAAGTTTTTGTTGGGGAGTCCGTTTTCAAAGGTAACCATGGAGCCGGTCGCAAGTTCGCCTTGGATATTGGCGACATCGTACGCTTCAATTCTCCGCGGCGGCGCTGCGAGGCGAAGTGTTTGCCCAAGCTCGCGTAGTTCGTGCATGCGGCTTGCGTGCGATGCCTTGGGCAGTTCAAGTGCGAACCGCGAAAGCACGCGCTCGTGCGCGAATAGCTCCTCAAGCCCACGGTACTGATCGCGGAGTTTGGCCGCCGCTTCAAAGTCTTGGCGTTTGGCCGCAGCGATGATTCCTTGCTTGAGCGTTTTGAGTAAGTCTTTTTTGCGGCCGGTGAGGATCGCTTTTAGGCTGCGGATGTTTCGACGGTAGGCGCTCGTGAGTTCGGCGCGTTCAGTCGCGGGCAGTTTGAGACGCGCCTGCGCTTTCAAGCAGCATAAACCAAGGCATTTGCCTAGCTGCGTTCGCACGCAGGGCCGTTCATGCGTTTCGGTACAGGTGCAGTAGGGGAAGATGTGCCGGAGTGCTGCAAGAGTCTCGCGCGTGGCGGTAGCGCTCGTGAAGGGGCCGATTAGGTCCGCCTGGGCCCGGCTTGTCCGACCTCGGCCCGAGGCGCTGCCTTTCGGGCCGAGGTGCAGGACCTTCTTGAGCGCGAACTGGTGCGTGAAAAAGACGTGCGGGAATTCCTCTTTCGTAAACCCCACAAAGAGGTAATTCGTGTTGTCCTTGAGATCAACGTTGAACCGCGGCTCATACTTTTTTATGAGGTTTGCTTCTAAAATGAGCGCTTCGATTTCGGATTCGTTTTCGTACCAGTCAATGTGCGTTACGTTTTCGTAGAGGCCGATTTTAGTTGGATAGGCGGACGGCTTTGATTGGAAATGGGATCGGACGCGGTTTCGGAGGTTGATCGCTTTGCCGATGTAGAGAATCCGGCCGCGTTGGTTGCGGAATAGATATACCCCGGATGCAGTGGGGAGGCGGCGGATTTGGGCGGCAATCGACTTTGACATATTTACGATGGTACGATACAGTATCTTGCACGGATTTGGAAGGGTTCTTTTTACGTTCTGAAAACCAGCAGCAGCCCGATTTCGAATCGGGCAGAGGGAGGCATCCATGGGAGGAGTCGGGAGTAGCCAGCGAGATTTGTTTGGCCCTAGGTTCTCGCAACCCCAGCGGGAGTTTGTCCGGAAGCGCCTCGAGGAAGTTGGGTGGGTTTGGAAACGGGTCCTCTTGGCTACGCTGTCCTATCAGTTCACGGAGGAATTCCGGGAGACCCGTCCGGACGGAAGTTTTCGGCGGTTGCTCAAACGCCTCGCGGATAAGAATGCAAGGGATGTTGAGCGGCTGCGTACTCTTCAGGAGTCCAAGGGGCGAACCGAGCCGAAGTTGAAAGGGGCAGCGAAGCAAAAGCCTCGCTCCTACGAGGGGCCGACTCGTTTCAGTCCGGAAGAGGAACAGACGATCGTCTCGGTCGCGCCCGACTGCGTCATCGTCGAGCACATCGTCGATTACGATGCGATTACTCGGAAACTCGACGAGATGTTCCCGGGACGACGCGGCAAGTGGAATCGTGACGGTATCCGAGCGATCCTGAAGCGCCACGGCGTCTACGACCGTCTGCTGCAGGGCGAGCGGCCCATGCCAATCGTGGTCAGGCCGCCGAGCGACCCCGTGGAACATCACAAGCTGCTTCGGGGTCTACTGTAGAGCGTATGGGAAAGCTTAACACCGAGCTTGCGAAGCTGCGTGAGGCGCACGTCCGGGCGACGAGGGCGATTGAAGCCGCCGAGGCGCCAGTTGATGTTGGTCGTGATAGAGACGCAGGGCTTGTCCCCGCGCTCCATCCAGACGATCAAACACAGATCGTCCTTTCCGGAGGAGTGATTGCCAATTTGGTTGCATCCTCCATCGGTTATGGTTCCGGCGATCCCACAGACGAGGCAGACGAGGCGCCCTTCGCCTCAGACGACGTGCCCTTCGCTTAACCAAAAGGTAGTCTCGTTGCGCCCCGTCTCGAGTCCGTCAGCTGGCGGATTGAGGGACGGGGCGCTTCTCTTTTTCTTGCCATCTATTGACAGACGGCGTATAATTTTCATTCACCCCGTTAGAACGCCACCCATTCTGTCGGCGGCTAGAGAGGGGAATAACCATGGGAGTATGATGTTTCTATCGGCGGGTCGCAAAGCGTCCGCTCTAACGGGGTTCACCATGCCGAGGGCAAAGAAAAAATCTACTGGGGGCGGCCCCATAGCATCGCCGATGCGGCGAGCTACGAGGCAAGGCGCGATTCGTATTCGAGGTGCACGAGTGCACAATCTCAAAAACATTGACGTGGACATCCCGCGCAATAAACTCGTCGTGATCACGGGTTTATCGGGATCAGGCAAGTCGTCCCTTGCGTTTGATACCCTCTACGCCGAAGGCCAGCGCCGGTACGTGGAATCACTCTCGGCCTACGCGCGCCAGTTCTTGGGTGTGATGGACAAGCCCGACGTGGATACAATCGAGGGGCTGTCCCCCGCTATTTCCATTGATCAAAAAAGTGTCTCCAAAAATCCGCGCTCCACGGTTGGTACGATTACCGAAGTGATGGACTATCTGCGGTTGCTCTACGCCCGGGTGGGGAAGCCCCACTGCCCCAAGTGCGGACGCGCCGTAACGCGCCAGACCGTAACCCAAATTACCGATCAGGTCTTGAAGCTTCCGAAAACTTCGCGCGCGCTCATCTTGGCGCCCATGGTCAAAGATCGCAAAGGCGAGCACCGGCAGCTCTTGGTCGACTTGGAGCGCCGCGGCTTTAGCCGTGTGCTCATCAACGGCGAAGTCTTGCGTATTGAGGATGCCAAGCGTCTTATCTTTGATAAGCACACCAAGCACACGATTGACGTGGTCGTAGATCGTATCGAGATTGGAGCAGACGTTGACCGGCCGCGCGTGGCTGATTCGGTGGAGATCGCGCTGCGGCTTGGCGACGGCATGATGGCTGTGTCTGTGGTTGAAGACGCGACTAGGCTGCAGCTGCAGTCGCCGCGCCCGCCCAAAGTTGGCACCGCCAAGTCGCTCAAAGCCGGAGGCAGCCCTGGAGACCTCATTTTCTCCGAGCACTTCGCCTGCCAGCACTGCAACGTTAACCTCCCCGAGATAGAGCCGCGTACATTCTCGTTTAATAGCCCCCACGGCGCCTGCCCCACCTGCACGGGTTTGGGAAGCTTGCTTAAGGTTGATCCCAAGCTGGTGTTTCCCAACCCACGTCTGACACTCGCCGAGGGTGCGATCCGTCCGTGGGCCTCGGCTTCGCACCGCGTGGGCCGGCAGTCGTGGTATTGGTGGATTTTGGACGAGCTGTCCAAGAAACACGGCTTTTCACTCTCGACGCCCGTGAAGGATCTGTCCAAGAAAATCATTGACCTGATTTTGTATGGTGAGCAGGGCGCTCTGATGCTCCGCTCAGGCGATTGGGAAGGCCGGACTGAATTTGAGGGCGTCATTCCCAACCTCGAGCGACGCTGGAAAGAAAGCGATTCGGAGTTCACGCGTGGCGAGATTGAACGCTATATGGTGATCACGAAATGCCACGCGTGTCTTGGCAAGCGTCTCCGGCCCGAAGCCTTGGCGGTGAAGGTTGTTGGTCAGACGATTGATCGGGTACTTAACTCGCCGGTGAGCGCATCAGCGACACTGTTCCGTTCGTGGCTTACGGATGGTGTATTTACCGTGGCCGAGCGCACGATTGCTACACCTCTCCTCAAAGAGATTTTGAACCGGCTCCAGTTTCTCCTTGAGGTGGGGCTCGATTACCTCACGCTTCATCGCGAGTCCACAACGCTTTCCGGTGGCGAAGGCCAGCGCATCAGGCTCGCCACACAAATCGGCTCGCAGCTGACCGGAGTGCTCTACATATTAGACGAACCTTCGGTGGGGCTGCATGCGCGCGATCAAGCTCGGCTCATCGCGACCTTGAAAGAACTTCGAGATTTGGGTAACACCGTGGTCGTGGTGGAGCACGATCCGCAGACGATCGAAGCGGCGGACTGGGTAGTGGACATCGGCCCGGGCGCGGGCAAGCACGGCGGGCGGGTGGTCTTTACCGGAACGCCTCGCGAGCTCAAGCGTTCAAAGACTTTAACCGGCGAGTATCTGTCCGGGCGCAAGCGCGTGGGCGCGCCCACGCCCGCAGAGCGCGGGCCACACGACGATGGCAAACGCCTTACGATCCGCGGCGCATCTGAACACAATCTGAAAAACATTGACGTTGCGATACCGCTCGGCAAGACGGTGTGCATCACGGGTGTGTCTGGCTCTGGCAAATCAACTTTGATGAACGACATCCTGGGGCAAGCGCTGCTCAACCGGTTCTACCACGCGCACACGCAGCCCGGCGCGCATGAAGCAATCGAAGGTTTCGAACAGCTTGATAAGGTGGTCATCGTGGATCAGTCGCCAATCGGCCGGACTCCCCGCTCAAACCCCGCCACCTACACCGGCGCTTTCGGTCCTGTCCGCGAACTATTTGCGAGAACCCAAGAAGCCCGCATGCGCGGCTACACGCCCGGGCGCTTTTCGTTTAACGTCAAAGGCGGCCGGTGCGAGACCTGCGAAGGCCAAGGGTTTAAGAGAATCGAGATGCAGTTTTTGGCAGACGTATATGTGGAGTGCGAGGATTGCCACGGAAAACGGTATAACCGTGAAGCACTTGAGGTTCAGTGGAACGGGAAGAACGTCGCCGAGGTGCTGGCCATGACGATTGAGGAAGCGCTCCAGTTTTTCAAAAACATCCCGGCAGTCAAATCAAAAATCAAAACCATGGTGGAGGTGGGGCTCGGGTACATGCAGTTGGGCCAACCCGCGCCGTCTTTGTCTGGCGGCGAAGCCCAGCGCATTAAGTTGGCTGCCGAACTTTCGCGCCGCGCCACCGGCAAAACCTTATATATATTGGATGAGCCCACGACCGGCCTGCATTTTGATGATGTGCGTAAACTCTTGCACGTGTTGACTGAACTCGTGGCCAAGGGCAACACGGTTTTGGTGATTGAGCACAATCTTGACGTGGTCCGCTCGGCAGATTGGGTTATTGATCTTGGTCCGGAGGGCGGGGAAGATGGCGGTCGGATCGTCGCCGCCGGCACTCCAAAAGACATCGCAAAAGTGAAAGCGAGCTATACCGGGCAGTTTTTGCGACTTGCGGGTCGTGCAGGTCGTTAGTCAGGTTACACGCATTTTGGACAGTTTGCCTCGGGCGTTACCTCGTTTGGACAAGTCATGCAACGTGTGGCAGGCGCCGCACTCCCTCAGCGATCGTTCGCTCGTCCAGCGACTCGCAATCAAGGAATGCTCCGGGGCGGCGCATTCGGCCTCGCGTCCCTCGATACAACTCGGGACAAGCTCGGCCGGCGCCGCCCGTTCGGAACCAAGCAGTTGGCTCCTCACCCTCGCTGGCGGCCGATCGCTCAACGCGTTGAGCGCTCGGACCGTGCCCGCCAGCTGCGGATGTCGCTTCGGGAGCGACGGCGCCTGACCCAATCGGTAGCAACCCTCGCCGATAGTGCGCGTCCGAAATGTGTTCGTCCCGACGCATCATTGACAAACCATTATCGCTGTAGTTCCATTTGTTCGTGCGAGCGTTCTGTGGCCTGCAAACCGCCACAGAGGAGGACCGGGCAATGGGAGGCGGAAGGGAGTACCTGCATTCCATTAAAGGGAGGGCACTTCTCATGGAGGCGTACAAGACGACTTGCGCCGATTGCGGGCATGTTCGGTTCTGGGTGGGCTACAAGACTGGGATCGGAAAGACACCAGAGCAGCTACGGGCGATGGAAGAAGAGATGGTGACTTGCGTTGCCTGCGGTTCGAAGCAAGCCACCACCGATCTCGACCACGAAACAGAAGCCGGGAAGACGTTTGATGCGCAGGCGCAGATGCTCGTTCAGGCGATCGCCGGGTTACTTCGGAAGCCGCAGCTCGGCACAGATACCTCCGGTAATGGCAAAAGCAAAGGAGGGTAGCGCGGTGGGAGTGGAGAGTACGTACGTTCTGCCAGTAAAGGCAGGAACGGTGTTGCGAACCGATCGTGGGTTCCAGCGGATCGCCGAGGTGGGTTCGAGTTGTACTGATCCTTTCGGCTGTGTGGTGCCGGTTCGACTCGATGACGGCACCCACCGGCTCGTGGTCTGCGAGGGCATGCGGTTCCGGACATTTGTGGCGGCAGACCACTTCGTGAACCAGTTGATTCACGAGTCTCCGGTCATGCCTAAGGTGGGTAACCTAGGTAGGGCGCGTTCCTTTTACATGGAGGTAGTCAGAAAGGATGGCGACCCCATCGATATCGAGTTGCCGCTTCCCTACTGCAATGAGAGGAGGGTGTAGCGATGCCGTTCGCGCTCGTGTTCCATCACGCGCACGTTTCGGTCGGAGAGCTGGATAAGCTTCGGCAGGGCCTTCCCCATGCGATTGCCGGAGCGCTCTCGGTTCCGGGGACCGAAGCAGCCCTCGAGCCGAGCGAGATCGAAGTCAAGATGTTTCCTTTCGGGCCGTTCGATGTTTCGCAGGGGTATGAGGTGGCCATTGTCATCTTTGCCAACGATTACCCCGAACGTCGGAAGATTGTCGATGCTGCGGTAAAACGGATCGGCCAGGAAGCGCGTCGGTGCCTTGCTCCCAACACGCCCGGGTTCGTCTGGATTCGCTTGGCTCCGGCGGCTTTCTACGATTTTGGAGCCAGGGAGGGTCCGTGAATGCATGCAGGGCGAGCGCCATCCGGCGCTCGCCCTGTTTCCTTCATGGCGTCCTCCTTCGTTCTCTTTCGGCCGATACTTTCTTGACCGCACGTTTATCTTTAGATAAACTTTCACCATATGGCACATATTATTGGTTTGAAGGAGCTTCGCGAGAACGTTGACGCGTACGTTTCCCAAGTGGGAAAAGGAAAATCGTTTATCGTTGTGCGGCGCTCCAAACCCATATTCAAAATTTCCTCCGCCTCCGAGGCACCAGAATCGTGGGAGCCAGTCGCTGATTTTACCAAGTTGAGGAAGGGAGGGGTTGGGCTTGAAGAATTGCTTGCGCGTCTCTAGGTTACACATGGATCGGATTGAAAAGGCGCTGCGGAAGCTTTCACCAAAGGAACGGGTGCGTGTGCGGCACATACTGGAGCGGTTTCAACGGAAAGATGTCCGCGGCCTCGACATGCAGAAACTGAAGGCCCGGAGCGATGTTTTTCGGGTCCACAAGGGCGACATTCGGATCATTTTTCGGACCAAAGGCGACGACATTTTCGTATTGGCGATTGAACGGCGGAGTGAGAGCACCTACCGCCTCTAAAATTGTTTGTGGTGCCAAAGGCAACAAACGCATGGCGTATCCACTCAAAGACGCCGTCCTCGCCACCATCGCCTACCACGACGTGTTGGAGCTTCCCCTCACGCGCTTTGAGGTGGAGCGGTATTTGATCAGGCCCGAACTCCTTGGCGTTTTCCAAGGGGGGGTTCGTTTCACGAAGCCATTCGGTCATCGCGAGGCCCCGGAGGGGCCGTGGCGATCTCGAGGGCTTGCTCGCAATGACGGGTCTGATTTGCCGCAGGACATCGGCGTTACGCTTGAATCACTCCATCACGAAAAGAAGGTTAGCTGCCGAAACGGTTTTTGGTGTTTGCCCGGCCGCGAGCACGTGGTTACGGAACGCATCGAAAAGCATAAGCTGGCCGAAACCAAGTGGAAAATTCTGCAACGGTGGGGGAGGCTGCTTGCGTACGTGCCGTTCGTGCGGCTGGTGTTGGCTTCGGGTTCGTTGGTGTTCCACAATACCCAACCGGGTTCGGATCTGGACGTGTTGCTCGTGGCGAAGTATGGCCGCATTTGGACGGTGCGAGCCTTGAGCACTGGTTTGTTGGAGTTGTTCGGCCAGCGCCGGCATGGGAGCAAAATCGCTGATCGCATCTGTTTTAACCACTTCCTCACGGATCAAACGCTCACCATGCCCTACCCGAGTCTGTACAATGCCATGACGTACGTTCGGCTCATCCCGCTTTTGGAGCTCGGGGTAACGTTAAAGCATTTTCTTGCCGCCAATGCCTGGCTGGGCGAGTATCTTGAACAGGTACCCCAACCGAATCTTGGTTCTTGGAAAACCGCGCGTCGGCCGCCGGGGTCAATGGCCGCCCAAACTTTTTTTGAATGGTTGCTCTCGGGTTTCTTTGGTAGATGGCTGGAGGCGCGGTTAAAGCAGATACAAAAGAGACGCATCGAGGCTGACCCGCGTAGTTTCGAGCCTGGCGGACGCGTGGTGGCCGACGACACCCAACTCGAATTTCATCCGGCTTCGCCAGAAGGCGTGGTACTGGCCGATTATGAGGGTCGCCTGGCCGCACTTGGCTTGATAGAAGGGGAGGGGGGTTGACTATTGTCTCAGTATCTGATATTATTAAAGGAATTCTAGTTTTTGCGAACTCTAATGCAAAAAATCACGCCATATCTTCTTGCTGGCTTGGTGTCGGTGGTTTTCGTTTTTGCGTTTGCGCTGACTGGAGCGACGCAGGTCGCAGCGGCGACGAATTGCGCGGCTGTGCCGGGCTATACCCTTTCGACCGCAGCCTTGTGCACGACGACTACCGTAACTCTCTCCGGCACGACTGCCACCATCACCTCCTCAACCGTGCGTCAGGATGCGTCGGGCACTGAGCAGGGCTTGCCGCCCTCAAACTGGGGCATTGCGAGCGACATTCGGGTGTTTATTGATGATAGGTATTACTGCGGCAGCTCAACCCACACGGTTAGCTGTTTCGTGGCCAATCTTTCTGGCGGTCCCCATCAATTCAAAACAATCTGGACGGGTAGCGCATCCAGTCAGAGCATATCCACCACCAACTACGATAGCTTCACGATTGCGCTCCCCAACCTGACGGTAAGTTCCATTACTCCTATAGGCACGCCCACCGTAAATCAGTCATTCGCCATTCAAGCGGTCATCACGAATAACGGTACCGCATCGGCAGCATCGTCGTGGGCGCAAACCGCAATCGGCGTACAAGGCAGTTCGAACGCTACGATCAGTGGCTTTACCACGCCTGCGCTTGCGGCCGGCAGTTCCTACACGGCAACATTTTCATACACGCCCGCTATTGCCGGCACATACGCGATCAACGTGTGCGCGGATGTGGGCGGCAGTGTGGCCGAGTCAAATGAAGACCCCTATACCGATAACTGTAAAACCGTCCCGGTAACCGTTTCAGCGCCCGCCGTTACCTCCGTGACCGCCGACCTCAAAAGCAACGGCGCGGATGGGCCGCTGACTATCGGCTACCGTCAGTCAGTGCCGCTCTCTTGGATAAGCACGAACGCGACCGGTTGTTCTATTCTCATACCGGGCCTGAACTCGGTCTCCGGCGGGCCAAGCGGCTTTATGACTGCTGGACCTCTTGAATCATCCGGGGTAGTTGTGCTCACTTGTACGAACGCGAGTGGCGCAAACGGATCAGACACGCTCACCGTCAACGTAAGTCCGGCGCCCACGCCTTCAATTTCCAATGTGTTTGCCGCGCCCAGTACCTTCACGCGGGGCGATTATCTTACGATCACGATTGTGGGCGAAGAATTCGGCGCCACACCCGGCGTGCTCGAAGAGATGACCGGTTATGGCGGCACGGTTAAAAATAGTTATGTCCGCGGCGAGTACAACAGATGGGAGTTGACGTGGAGCAATACGCAAATCAGCGTACGGATTTTCCCCTCGGTTACGCAAGATTACGCGCTGGGGCCGCGGACGGTTTACGTGCGGGTTGCAAACCAGTTTAATCAACGCAGTACCGTGCAACCAGTTACCGCAACCGTAAATCCGGGCTCTACCAGCGCTCTCGCTCCCACCCTGACCGAAGTGTACGTGAACCCACGTCCCGGCATCCGCGGGCAAACAGCCACCGCATTTTTCAACGGTGTGCTCAACGCCGACTCCTGCACCTTTCAATATAAGGGTACCGGGGAGGCGGCGTGGGGCAACGCTACCACTGGCAGTTGCACCACCGGCGTTACCTTCACCGTGCCGGCAGATCTGCCGCGGGGTCTCTATTTGCTTCAGGGTAGGGCCTGTCGGAATGACGGCACCTGCTCGGAATATCGTCAGATGGTGGGCGAGTGGCAGATCAATCCGTCTCCGACTGAACCGGCCGTAACTTCCGGCCGAGCTGTCATTGACGGATTTCGCGTCATCACTCCGGACACCCTTTTGATCCCCGCAAGCACGAGCGCCGCTCCCACGACCAATGTTCATTTGACCGCCACATTGCGCCAAGCCTTGACCGTTTCGCTCTACTATCCATGTCGTGCGGGCTTCAACATTTTGACCGCGGCCAATGTGCAGCTTGCCTGCAATGACGAAACGACCAACACCTTCCCGCTTTCGAACGACTCGGGCGGGTTTCGGACCGCGGAGCCGATTGTGCTTGTCAGCAACGCCGTGGCCGGCGGCGGCACCATTGAGCTGCGGCTCAACGCCATCGGTCTCGACGGCGTCAGAGTCTCCCGATCCGTAACGTTCACGTTGGCAGGAGGGACGGCTGCTACGCCAATTCCGTCTCCAATTCCGTCTCCAACCTCGCCCACCCCCTCCATCTTCAACACTTTCGCTGCTCCCTCAACCGTGGCCCAGGGCGACTACCTCACGATCACTCTCACCGGAGATAACTTCGGCGCAAACCCCGGCGTACTTGAAGAGATGACCGGTTACGGCGGCACGGTTAAAAATAGTTATGTCCGCGGCGAGTACAATCGTTGGGATCTCACCTGGACCAACACCCAGATCGCGTTCCGACTTTACCCGTCAGTCACCCAGACTTACACCACCGGTTCCCACACTCTCTATCTGCGGGTGACGAACTCGTTCAACCGGCAGAGCAATGTGGTTTCGGTGTCGGCAACTGTGACCGGAGGGACGGCTACCAATTCTCAATCGCAAACCCAAAGCCAAACGCAATCCCAGTCGCAAACGCCACCTCTCCAGAGTTCCGTGCGGCCGCTGGTCCGGGCGCAAAGCGACACGCGGGTGTTCGCCATTGTCAACAATCAACGGTTCTGGATTCCTGACACCCAGACCTTTGAGGCCGCGGGGTATCGGTGGAGCGATGTACGAGTGGTGTCAGACGTACAGGTTGGTCAGTACGCTCGGCTGCGCCTGGTGCGCGCGGGGTCTGATTCGGCGGTGTATTACATTACGGAATCAGGCTTGAAACGTTTAATTCCCAGCCCGGCCGTGTTCGCGTCATACGGCAACCGCTGGGAGGACGTTGTGTCCATCAGTCAAGTAGAGTTGGCCGCGTATCAAAGCGTTGCATTCATTCACCGGGGAGATGGGCGAGTGTACAAAATCGAAAACGGCGTTAAGCGTTGGGTGAAAACCGAGGAGGCTTTCCGGCGCCTCGGCGGCCGGTGGGACCAGATTGCGCCGGTCAACCAAACCGAGTTTGAGAGCTACCCGCTTGGAGCTGATATCGAGTAGCCACGGTTGATCCGGTCGGAGGGTTCAAGCGGAAACGATTGCGCCGCGGCAGCGGCGTGGTAGCATGATGTCATGAACGGAGACGATCTCAAGAAAATCAAGCGAGCGGTTGGGGAAGTGGTCGAGCCGTACTTTACGGCTATTCAGGCCGACTTCAACCGGATAGACGAGCGATTTGATCGGCTTACGGATGACGTCAAAGATATTCAGGTTCGGCTGGCTTCCCTGGAGCGGCGAGTTATAGCCATTGAAGATATTCTCACCGAGCACGGTCAACTTCTGCGCAGCCACGATCAACTTCTCAAGAGCTACGATCGACTTCTGAAAAGTCACGATCGCGAGCTCAAGGCGATTAAAAAAGTGCTCATCGAGATTAAACACAATCAAGACAAGGACCACGGTCGCCTTGCCGAGCTAGAACATCGGGTGTTCCGTCTTGAGACAAAGGTTTACGGAAGGGTTTCTTAAGTATTTTCTTCTTTTTGCATTTTACATAGTCATTTTGAATTTTTCATTTATTATGTCCCATCCCGATCTCATCCAATACATCCGCGACATGGTGCGGGAGGGGAGGAGTTGGTCCGAGGTAAAAGACGCGTTGGTCAAAGAAGGCTGGGCGGACGAGGATATCCGGCACGGCTTGGCCGAATACGCAACGCAGGAAGCGTTTGAGCTGCGCAAAGACGTTTCGAATATCAAATCCGAGTTCAAGGATCTCGTGCGCGAGTTGAAGCAGAGTATTACTGAAGAACTGCGCGAGCAAGGAGCGTCCGGCGGCGCGGGCGCCGCGGCGCCCGCGCCGCCTCCGTACCAAACCGTTCCTTCTGGCGCCACCCGGGAGGCGCCCGCACCGCCCCCCTATAGGGGCGAATCCTCGGGCTCCCAGCCGTACCGACCGTCCGCACTAAAAGCGGAAACCCAGAAACCCTTTGCTTCCCGCGACCTTGAAGCGCGCATCGGCGGCCAGTGGTTTGCGCGCATCGGCATCGTGGCCATGCTCATCGGGTTTGCCACGTTCTTCGCCTACGCGGTCAACCAAGGGTGGATCAACGAGCCGATGCGCGTGGTGATCGGCGTGGCTTGCGGCGCACTGGCTTTGGTTCTCGGCGAGATGTGGCGCGAGCGCTACCCCACCTACAGCCAGATTCTCACCGGCGGCGGACTTGCGCTTGAGTATTTCTCTTTTTACGCCGCGTTCAGTTTCTACGGCCTCATTCCGTTTCCGGTGGCGTTTCTGATTTTTACGGCGATTACGGCTTCAGGCGGATGGCTGGCGCTACGGGCAAATGCGGTCGGGGTCGCCATCATTGCTATTTTGGGCGGATTTTCAACTCCGATTTTCCTTGGCTGGGATAAAAACCAAATCGGCTTATACTTCACGTACTTTGCAATTCTTGATTTGGGGGTGCTGGGGCTGGCCGCGCTGCGGCCATGGCGGGCACTCAACCTGTTGAGTTTCATTGCCACGCTTGTCTGGATGCTCAGTTGGTACGGCGGGTTTTATGCAAGCGCGGATCTGCCGCTGTTTATGGCGTTTCTCACGCTTTTCTTTGTAATTTTCACCTTAGCAGGTATTGCCCATCATGTTATCCGGCGCGAGCGCGAAGAAGGATTTGATCTGGCCTTGCTTTTGCTTTCGGCCGCGTTTTACTTCCTCCTCGGGCATACGGTCTTAAAGCCGGAGTTTGGCGACTTCCTCGGTCTTTTTGCCGCGGGACTCGCAGGGCTGTATCTGTTTCTCGCGCTGCTTGTGCGCTCGATACATCCTAAAGGAAGCAAGGTTACGTGGACGCTCGTTGCGCTCGCCATTGCCTTCCTCACGATTGCAGTCCCGCTGCAATTTGACGGCCGTCCCATTACGCTCGCGTGGGCAGCCGAGGCGGCGGTATTGGTGTTTGCAGGTTTTCAGGTGGCGAGTTCACGGCTGCGGATCGCAGGGGTGATTTTACTTACGCTCGTCGCGCTGCGGCTGTTTGCCACTGAATACGAAATCGATCTGCAAAATTTCGTGCCGGTGGCGAACGGCCGCTTCCTCACGTACGCCTTCGCCATTGCGGCAATGTTTGCCGTTGCCTGGCGCTACAAAGTAGCGTGGGCGACAGTGGACAAGCAGGAACGGTTCCTTGTGCCTACGCTGGCGCTCGCGGCAAATTTCTTTGCGCTTTACATTTTGAGTGCCGAGGCGATTGCGTATTTCGATAGCGAGATTATTCGTTCACATTCACCTTCCCTGTGCACCACGGGCATCCCCCCATACTGTTTATCAACTGCGAAAGCTGATGCGGTTGGCATCCAGAGCGCGAAGAACCTCTCGCTCTCCGTCATCTGGGGCTTGTATTCAATCGGCATGCTCGTCTCCGGCATCATCCGGCGGTTCCAGCCGGTGCGGTTGGCAGCGATCGCTCTGTTCTGGGTTACGATTTTCAAGGTGTTCTTATATAATTCATCGAATCTTGAGACGCCGTACCGCATCGTTGCCTTCATCGGCCTCGGGGCCTTGCTTTTGGTAACCGCATACTTCTACAATCGCTACAAGGATCGCATCAACGAGTTTATCTTGCACAGGGATTATGCCGGAGTAACCCCATCCGCGTCCTCCCCTTGAAAAGTGGAGGGGTCGAGCAAGCCTTTATGTCGCCAAGCAAAGCCCGAGAGACATTTCTGTATTTGCTTATGTTTGTCTCGCTCGCCATAACAGCAATGGCGGTGGGCGGGGCGTATTTCAATGTTATTGATGCCTATATTCAAGATCCGCTTGACTACGCGGGGCCGTACCGGTTTGAGTCGTTGCGCTGGCAGCTCTCCGCCATTATCGTGGCTTCCCCCGTGTTTTTATTTGTGACGCGAGCGGTCAGGCGTCTCGTGGCGCGCGAACCGGACCTGCGCCGGTCGGGCATTCGCAAGTGGATTACGTATTTGGCGCTCTTCATTGCCGCAGCCGTCATACTGGGAGATTTAATTAACGTGCTCGCGAAGTTTTTCGGGGGAGAGCTCACGCCGCGGTTTATATGGAAGTCAATTACCGTGCTCATGGTTTCGGGTTTGGTGTTTGGGTACTACTTTCTTGAAATGCGTCAGGATGATCCTGTAACCTCTAGCGTATAGCTGTTGGTTTTTAGGTTTCGGTCAGGCAGAGTGGAAACTAAAAGCTAGAAGCCAAAAGCTAACAACTCGCCCCATGGCTCCCTACCAACGTTTAATCTCGTGGACTGGCGCGGCGCTCGTGCTTGGCGCGCTTGGGCTCGGCTTTGTCGTGGCCGGCTCGCCCCAGCGGGCGCGCGACTTCCGGGCGGATGAGGAACGCCTCCAAAACCTCCAGCAGATTGTGAGCAGCATCCAGAGCTACTACGATGACAAAGGCTCTCTGCCCGCCACACTTGAGACATTGCTGGCGGCTGGTCGGCTCTTTGGGGGAGAGGCGGTCCGGCATGACCCCATTACCAAAGAAGCATACGACTACCGGATAGCAGGGGCGAAGACTTTTGAGCTGTGCGCTACGTTTGTCCTGTCGTCTAAAGATGGCCGGGGAAGGGAGCTGCGGGCTATTCCCGTGGGGCCCGGGAAAACAGGTTTTGTGAACTGGGATCATCCAGCCGGCCGCCACTGTTTCTCGATCGAAGTGTCTGAATCTGGCAAACCGAACCGTGAGCAGTGAGTGCGTTCTTTGACCTTTGCATCGAGGAGGGATCGCTATGGCGAAGGATACGTGGGGGGCGTGGGGTCGGCCCGCTGTCGTTCAGGCGGCGTCAAACTCCGCCGCTAATCCGAGCCGACTCACCGCCAGACCTTGGTTCATTTTCAGTGTCGTGATTGGCGTAATCCTGTATGTCGGGGGTTGCAGCATCGGCCTTTTCTTGGCCATTCGAGCAGCCCAAGGTTAGGCAGCGTTCCCCCGACAGTTTATGAGGCCGCGAGTCATCAGGCTCGCGGCTTTCCCGTTTTGGCTTGCCAGCGGCGAACCGCATGCCCTCGGGCAGCGGTTCTTTTTTACACCTCTTGACACGTCCGTTTGCATCCCTACAATAGGGGGGTGCTGGCACTCTGTCAGTCGGAGTGCTACCTAGTCTTAGGGCAGACCTAGACCCAGCATCAACAACTGCGAACTGCAACTAATAACTTTTAACCAAGAACCGTTATGTCCGTCAAACTCAAACCGTTGGGAGACCGGGTCGTGATTGAACCCATTACGCCCGAAGAGAAGACGAAATCTGGTATCGTGCTGCCTGCCACGGCCGACAAAGAGCGGCCCGAGCAGGGCAAGATTATTGCCGTGGGTCCGGGTCGCATGACCGACGAAGGCAAACTCATCCCGTGTCGCGTCAAGAAAGGCGATCGGGTGCTGTTTACCAAATATGGTCCCAACGAAGTCAAAGTGGACCGCAAAGAGTATCTGATTGCGAAAGAAGAGGATATTCTTGCAATCTTGGAGTAAAAGGTTGGAAGTTCAAAGCCCAAATGACAAATCAAGCTCAAAACCCAAAACGCTTTGAACTTTAAGCTTTGGATTTGATTTGAAATTTGGATTTTGTCATTTGTCATTTAACCGTGCAATTCTATGTCTGCCAAACAAATTATCTTCAACGAAAAAGCCCGCCGGGCCCTGAAGCACGGCGTGGACGTGCTTGCGGATGCCGTAAAAATTACCCTCGGTCCCAGGGGCCGGAACGTAGTCCTTGATAAAGGTTTCGGCTCGCCCACGATCACGAACGACGGAGTTACAATCGCCAAAGAAATTGAGCTTGAAAACCGCATTGAAAACATGGGGGCGGAAATCATCAAGGAAGTGGCCACCAAGACCAACGATGTGGCTGGCGACGGCACGACGACGGCAACCCTCCTGGCGCAAGCCATCATTCGCGAGGGACTCAAAAACGTGGCGGCGGGCGTAAACCCCATGGCGATAAAGCGCGGGATTGAAGCCGCAACCGAGGCCGTGGTCGGCGAACTTAAGAAAATCGCCACCCCCATCGGCGCAAACAAAAGCGAAATCGCCCAGGTGGCTACTATTTCAGCCAAGGATCCGGCGATTGGTGAACTCATCGCTGAAGTCATCCGCGAGGTGGGCAAAGACGGCGTGGTTACGGTTGAAGAATCGCAGACCTTCGGGCTTTCCAAGGAAATTGTTGAAGGCTTACAATTCGACCGCGGCTACATATCGCCCTATATGATTACGAATACGGAGCGGATGGAAGCGGTCTACAAGAATCCATACTTGCTGATTACCGAAAAGAAAATCTCTTCGATTCAAGACATTCTGCCGGTGCTGGAAAAGGTGGCGCAGGCCGGCAAAAAGGAGTTGCTGATTATTGCGGAAGACGTGGACGGCGAAGCGCTGGCGACCCTCGTCGTCAACAAGCTCCGCGGCACCTTCAGTTCTCTGGCAGTCAAAGCCCCGGGCTTTGGCGATCGGCGCAAGGAGATGCTTGAAGACATCGCCACGGTAACCGGCGGGCGCGTCATCTCCGAGGAAGTGGGGCTCAAACTGGAGAGCGTGTCCTTGGATATGTTGGGTCGGGCTGAAAAGGTGATTGCCACCAAGGAGGCAACGACTATCGTGGGCGGCCACGGCAAGAAACCGGAAATCGAAAAGCGTTTGAAGCAAATCAAAGTTCAGCTTGAGCAGACCACGTCCGAATTCGATCGTGAGAAACTGCAGGAGCGTCTCGCCAAGCTCTCGGGCGGAGTGGCTGTCATCAAGGTGGGCGCGGCGACCGAGGTGGAGCAAAAGGAAAAACAGCACCGCATCGAAGACGCGATCGCGGCGACCAAGGCCGCGATCGAGGAAGGCATTGTGCCGGGCGGCGGCACGGCCTTCATCCGGTGCCTTGATGCGGTGGTAGAGCTCTACGAAAAACTCGCCGCCCAGAAGCTTGACGACGCGGTTGGCGCGGCCATCATTCGTGAAGCGTTGAAAGAGCCGACGCGTCAGATCGCGCAAAACGCCGGTGTCGCCGGCGACGTAATTGTGGAAGAGGTGCGCAAGCTCAAAGGGAACATGGGGTACAACGCCGAGAAGGGCGAGTACGAAGACCTCGTGAAGTCCGGCATCATTGACCCGCGCAAGGTGACTCGTTCGGCCCTGCAGAACGCCGCTTCAGCTGCGGCCATGCTGCTTACGACCGAAGCGGTGGTGGCCGAAGCGCCGAAGAAAGAAAAGATTGAGATGCCGCCAATGCCACCGGAAGATTTTTGAAGGTAAAACAGAGGAGAAAAAAGCTGCCGGACATCATCCGGCAGCTTTTGTTTTTTTGAAAACTTGAAACTTTTCTGAAAGTGGGTTTCTGTAAACAGACAGGGATAAGCCATGTGTGAAATGAAAAACATCCTGTTGATAACTAAACTATTTTTGCACTCTTGCGGACGCGATAAATAGTGTAAAATTAGGAGTAGCGGTGTGCGCGAGTAATACATTTTGGCCGCCTCGTAAATTTTATCCGCCTTCGCAGAAAACCGTGGGCGTAAGCCCGCGGAACTTCATGAAAACAATCAGTCGGCTTCGAACCACGGTGGACGAGGTTTTGATGGTGCAGGAGTTAGCACAGTTGAAGCGTGATCTAGACAAGATTACGAAGCTCTCGGTTAAGTTTGGACGCCTGTCCGAAGCCAATTTGCACGCCAAGACCCGCGAGTTCCGCGAACGCATCCAGAAAGGCGAAACACTCGACTCTGTGCTGCCTGAAGCGTTCGGAGTTTCGCGGGTGGCCGCGCGGCGCATCTTGGGGTATGCGCCCTTCGACGTGCAGGTGATGGGCGGGATGGCCCTTCATCAAGGGACGGTCGTGGAGATGAAAGCCGGCGAGGGTAAAACCATCACCGAGACGATGCCGGTGTATTTGAACGCGCTTGAGGGCAAAGGCGTGCATGTCATTACCACGAACGATTACTTGGCCAAACGCGATGCCACGTGGGTGGGGCCGATTTTTGAACTGTTGGGACTTACGGTCGGGTTCGTAACGCAGGACTCCACGCCCGAAGAACGCCAGGCCGCCTACCATAAAGACGTAACGTATGTAACGAACCAAGAAGTGGGTTTTGACTATCTGCGCGATCACCTGGTGCGTGAGCCGGCCGCGCGCGTGCTCAAGGGACTCAACTTCGGCATTGTGGACGAAGTCGATTCCATTCTCATTGACGAGGCCCGCACGCCCCTAATCATTGCCGAGCCGCAGGAGGGTTCATCCGAAACCTTCCCGCACTTTGCGGCGATTGCGGCCATGCTCGAGGAAAGCAAAGACTACACGGTGGACCGGCGCGAAAAATCCGTGGAGCTGACCGAGCCGGGCATCAAGGAGGTGGAGCGGCTTTTGGGCGAGCGGCTCTTTGAAGCGGCCGACGACACGCGTCTCCACCAGTTCTACCAAGCGCTGCGCGCCAAATCTATTTTTGAGAAAGATCGCGATTACATCATTGAGGAGGGGCGCGTCGTCATCGTGGATGAGTTTACGGGCCGCCTCATGCCGGACCGGCGCTTCATGGACGACATCCATCAGGCGATCGAAGCCAAAGAGGGTGTCCAAGTCCGCGAGAACGAGCGGGTGGTGGCCACAATAACCTTCCAAAATTTCTTTCGCCTCTACGAAAAGCTTTCCGGCATGTCCGGCACCGTGGCCACCTCCAAAGAGGAGTTCCAAATGATCTACGGCCTCAAGACCATTGTGATTCCGACGAATCGTCCCATCCAGCGTCGGGATTTCGCCGATGCGGTTTACGCCACCAAAACCGGCAAGCTGGCCGCGATCGCCGAGGAAGCGTGGCACCGGCACCGTGCGGGTCAGCCCGTGCTCATCGGAACCCGCTCGGTTGAAATGTCGGTTGAAGTTTCAAAGGCGCTCGCAGGCCGCGACGTGCCGCACCAGGTGCTTAACGCCAAGCACGCCCACGAGGAAGCCGAGGAGGTTACGAAGGCCGGCGAGCCGGGCTTGGTTACGGTGGCCACCAACATGGCTGGCCGCGGCACCGACATCACGATCGGTCCCGAAGCCATGGCCCACGGGGGGCTGCATGTTATCGGCACCGAGCGCCACGAGTCGCGGCGCATTGACGGTCAGTTGTGCGGCCGGTCGGGCCGGCAAGGCGCGCCGGGGTCAAGTCAGTTTTTTTCTTCGTTTGAGGACGATCTCATTCAGCTCTACGCGCCAGACCGACTGTGGGAGGTCTTTGACGGCGCAGACTTGCCCGAGGACCGGCCGGTTTACCACGAGCTGCTGCTCACGGCCATTGATGAGGCGCAGGATGCGGCCGAGCGCATGCATTTTGATGCGCGTCAGTACTTGTATCGGTTCGATGAAATTTTGGATCGTCAGCGTGCGCTCGTCTACCGCGAGCGCGAGGCCATTGTGAACGATGCTTTTGGCGCAGATGGCGTTCTTAATATACTGGGTTCAGCCCTGCCTCTACCGGCCTCATTCCCGGCGTCCGGCGTTCCAGGCCGAGCCGAGGCGCGCGGCGCGTTGCTGGCGGCCATTGACGAATTGTGGGTTGAACATCTCTCTGCGATTGGTGAGTTGCAGGATTCAATTAACCTCATTGCCTACGGCGAGGAAGATCCGGTGGTTACTTATACGACGAAGGCTCATGAGCTGTTTGAGCAGTTTCGTAACAACTTAGTGGGTAAGGTGAAGGACGTGCTGCTGACATGAATTGGCAGTGTGTCAGGGTCAAATTCAAAGAGTACTTAATCGTTCCTGAAGGGCTACCGAAGTTTTGGTTTTCGATCTTCATATGATCCGTATCAAGCGTCCCCCCAAGGGGAAAAAGCGCGACTCGCTCACCAAGCGTCTCTTTGCCGCAGGTGCTGCAGGGGTAACCATGTTTACCGGCGGCGTCCTTGGAGTGCGTGCGGCCGGAACAGTCAAGCCGCCCTTCGCGCAGGTGCGGCTGCGCACGGATCGCGTTTCGGGTGCAGGGCGGACGCCGGGTGAGGCTGGCGCGGGTACGAAAATTTCTACAGAGGAGGAAGCGCGCATCAAGGCTGAAACCGGTCGCTTCTTGGGCGAACTGCGCAAAGTAGCAGGGGAGACTGACAGCCAGAGTTTCTTTGCCCGGGTGCTGAACATCTCTCCGGCCGAAGCCGGGTCAGACCTCAATGCTGCGATTCAGGATTTGTATAACTCCGGCAATTTGACCCAGGCCGTGCAGAGCGTGCTGGCCAGCGGAGCATATACCCCCGATCAGGCAGCTGCCGCCCTTCGAGAAGCTGAAACAGCGGGCGTCATCCCTGCGGGAACGACGCTTGATATCGCCGTCAACCTCGGCGCAACGCCCGAGCAGGCGGCTGCGTACGCCCAGCCCTCCTACGTGCCATCATCTGAGGCGGATGTCTACGTTCCGCCGCCTGCAGCTGCGGTGCTTCCCGCAGCACCCGTTGCCCCGATTATCCCGCCGCCGGCTGTGGAGTCCGGACCGCCGGTTTTACCGTCCGTGCCCGCCGCGGCGCGGACCCCCGAAGTGCCACCGCTTCCACCGCCGGTCATCCGCATTGATGAAGAGAGAGGCATCGGGCATGTGGCCATGCCCGCGGCGCCGGTCGTGCCGGTTGCCCGCGAGGAGCCGACCCCGACGCCTGAACGTACGGTGCAAACCGAAGGCGGGACGTTTATCGTGACGCCAGGAGGCGCGGTGTTAGATGCAAACCGGAATCCAACCCCCTACTCCGTTGATGCAGGCGGACAAGTGAGTTATCAGGGCACGCCGGTTGGTCGGCTCGAATTCCAGCAGCCCGGTATTGAGGAGATGCCTCGAGAAGTCTTTATCCCTACTCCACCACCAGCGCCACCGGTCCAAGCTCCAGGACCCGTCATTATCGTCCCGCCGGGCGAAAGCATAGTCGTCCCGGAGGGCGAGAGCAGATTTGTGTTAACGCCGGACATCAAGCAGGCTATCCAGGACATCTACCAGAACGAGGGCCTTGATTCACTCACCAAAGCAGTGGGCGTTCAGATCAACAAGGGCGTGGTGAGTCCGGCCGATGCGGCCCAAGCGCTGCAAGCTGCTGGCATTCCTGTTGCAGACATTGCCTACATTGCCCGAAACCTCGGGGCCACGCCCGAGCAGATCGCGGCGCTGGTGCCGTCAGCTCCGCCTCCGCCAGCTAAACTGGAAGAGCCGACGCTTCCTCCGCCGTCCGCTGCCCCGCTTCCCAGAGGCGCCGAACCCTCCGCACCGCCGGTAGAGATCGGCCCGCCCGTCTGGCAGATTACCCATCCCACAGTCCCGGGCCTCACTGTTGACGTTGACGCCGATGGCAACTTCCGTCTGCCTGTTGATTCTGGACTGGGCGAGTTCTCGGGCGCCTTCGGCCAAGTGAATAAAGGTACGCTCACCTATACAGTGCGTAGCACCAGCGGCACCGAACAAAGTGGTGATCTGCGGGCTGAAGGTTGGCTCATTGCCGCCGTGACTCCCGCCTCGCCGGCCAAGCCAGCTGCGCCAGCTCCGGCCCTTCCAACCCCTGCCCCAGTCTTTACCCTCCACATTGGGGATAAAACTTTTCAGATCGACCCCGAGACCTTAATCGTCACCAAACCAGAAAGCGACCCTAATCAGTACGTGCTCTATCCAGCTGGTACACCTGGTCAGTACATCATTACAGTGAATGGAGTCTCTACCTTTCGGTTAGACACCGCCACCGGCAACCTCACCCAGTTCACTCCCGCTGGCGAGACCAAACCCATTGGGCGTTTTACGCCGGGTGGCGCCGCTGGTCCTGGTAATACTTTTACGTTTACCCCGAATCCCCCTGCCACTACCACCCCGACATCAACCTCGCCTGTATCATTTCCCGGCGCAACGCCAACGACGACCGTTCCCGTCATACCCAGACCAGTTCCCCCGGGCGTGATCGGACCCAGTCAACCGCACGAGCTATGGACGAACGTCGTCATTGATAACCAGCGCTATAACCTCTATCAAGACGGTGCCGTCAATGCCGTTGATGCGGCGGGCGGAGAAGTCGCGACGCCGTATGTCATTCACTACAACGAAAACGCTCAGAAGTATGAACTCTGGCGTGCTGCCAATCACGGTGAAACGGTATTTGCGATTCTCAACCCGAGCGGTCAGCTCGAGCAAACTTTCCATCTTTTTTTCAGCCCGGGTCCCTTCGGTACCACCCTTCGGGTCAACGATCGTCCCTACCGGATCAATGCGGATGGCACGGTGCTGAATCCGCCCGGCGACACTCAGCGGTACTTTATGGATGTACGCGGGAACATCCATCTGAACGATCAATACGGTCCCTTCCTCTACCTTATTCTTGTGGACGGTACCGTCCGCGATGCTCAACATCGAACGGTTGGACGAGTAGAACCCAGCGGTACTTTTGTTCCGACACCGGGATCGGTTGGCGCGCCTGTACCGGCCCTTCCAACCCCTGCCCCAGTCTTTACCCTCCACATTGGGGATAAAACTTTTCAGATCGACCCCGAGACCTTAATCGTCACCAAACCAGAAAGCGACCCTAATCAATATATGCTGTATCCAGCCGGCACACCTGGTCAGTACATCATTACAGTGAATGGGGTCTCTACCTTTCGGTTAGACACCACCAACGGCAACCTCACCCAGTTCACCCCAGCTGGTGAGACCAAACCCATTGGGCGCTTCACGCCCGATGGCGCCGTGGGTCCGGGCACTACTTTCACGTTTACCCCGAGCCCCGTCGCTACCACCACGCCAACGTCGACCGCGCCGATCTCTCCTGCGTCCACTCCCGCGCAGCCAGCTGCCGGGCCTGCCACCGTTCCCCCGGCTGCAGAAGCCGCACCTTCAGTTCCTGCCGCTACCCCCGCTCTCCCCGAGGTGCGCGTGCGTATCAACGACGCGATCTACCGGATCATGCCCGACGGCACGGTGGTGAGCCCGCCGTCTGACCCGAACACCTACTCGGTGACCCGCAACCCTGACGGCACCGCTGCGATCAGCCGCGAAGGGCAGGTGATGTATACGGTCAACGCCCAAGGCGAAGTCCGCACTCCCGACAACCAGACAGTGGGCCAGTTTGATGTGCCCAAGGCTGAAGTCGTAACCGACTACACCGCCGGCCGAGTTGACTACTACCTGCGTAAAGCCGAGAAAGTCGGCCAAACTGATGCCGCTACGATTCGGGAGCTCGCGGACAGTGGCGTCAGTCCCACCGTGATTGCGGAGCGTGCTCTTAAAGAGTGGGGCGGAGATGCGCGGCGGGTCGCGGTGGCGGCAGCGGAAGCCGGTGCTGCGCCTCACCTGATTGCCGAGGTTTTGAAAACGAAAGAATTGAAGGTGCAAAATCCAGACGGCACGAGTCGAACCGTGGACGCTTTTACCTTGGCTTTGGAGCAAGCAGTGGGGCAGGTAGCCGCGGTGCCGGAATCAAACCAAAGGCTGCAGGGGATGGGTTCGATTGCCGATTTTCTGCGCCGCGCTGGCATCTCGGCCCAAGAAGCCAGAGATCGGCTCAAGGCCGCTGGTTTCACTGACGATCCCACGTCCATCCTGAGCGCTGTTGGTTACAGCGCCGAGGGGCTGGCCACCACCTTCCCCGTAACTCCGACCCAAATTCGGGCCGTCAATGTGGACGGCACGTGGCTCGCGCTCTCGCCCGATGGGACGGTCTACATTCCGCAGGCTGGCAGCGCGGCTGAGCTCAAAGTGATTGACGGTGAGACCCGGATCCTGTTCAAGGACCGCACCGGGCGCATCGTACCGCTCCCCATAGCCCGGATCGAGCAGGTTTCAGACGTAGACCTCCTGCGTTTGGCGCAAGCCAAGTTTCAGGCCCAGGGGTTGACCCGGCCTCAAGCCAATGAGCGGATTTTTCCCCTGGCGGTTGCTGCCGGTTGGAGCGATCCCGGCCGGGTTATTCGGGCTGCGCTGGAAGCCGGCTTTTCTCCGACAGACATTGTGAGCGGGCTGGCCAGCATTGACAGCGCTCGCCGCGAGAACAATCAAGAGAGCCATTATCTGGAAGAGGGGATCATGGCGGCGCTCGATGCCGCGCGAAGTCCTGAAGCGCGGCAGGCGACTGCGGATACGATCATCGCGGCCCTGCGCGAATCCGACCTCGGTCGCGAGCGGCTCGATGAGCTTATCCAGTACCTCGCCCCGCGGCTCAACGTGCCGGAAAGTCAGCTTCGCGAGCAGTTGGGGGTTAATCAGCCTTTGTATAAAGCGGCGTTTCGTCTCGAACTGGACCTACCTCGTTATCTTCCAGAATCGCTGCGGCAATCCCAGAAGGTATTCACTGGAAGATCGCTTCGGGTTATAAGTCAAGTCCCCATACACGAATACGCCGCCACGTTGACTTCGGTTTCCACTGGTCAGCAAACAGCGCCTGCTGTTACGCGCAAAAGTTCGCACGTCATTAAAATCGCCATTCCGGCAGAACTCAGGGCTGATCAATATCAGCTTACCATTACAATTGATGGTCAGGCGCAAACATTTCCCATAGAAGTGGAGCGCCCACTCCAAAAGGCCCAAGCGCCCGTGGAGGTTGTGCCCTTGACGTCAGTCGAACAGGCTGCGATTGCGTTCAGGACCACTCTGTGCACGAATTGCGCATCTGAAGGAGTGTTTAGCGGAGATCCCAATGACGCGAATAAACTCATTCATATCAGCAATACCAGAGATTTGGTGCGATCAACTGACGGCGGTAGGTCTTGGCACGCGTTGTCGATCGATAACGCCGCACAGTATCCGCGCGCCCAGGTCTTATATGTTGGCGATCCCAAAGTAGTGAGTTTACCCGATGGTTCATTTATAATCACCAGCCTCGGTAGCGATCATAATAAGAATTTTACTTTAGGCGGATTGATATACCGAGGCACCTACACGGGCGGGCTTAACGCCACCTTTTTTCAAGACATCCCTTCAAATTTGCCGGCGAACCAAGATATCGTTGTGGATAGACCAATTTTGGCAGTCGATCAGAGAAACTCTGCCGTATATATTGCCGTCAATGGCGCCTGGTTTGGCGAAAGAGGAGAATCCGACTTCGAACATGCAATCTACTTCTCTCAGGACGGCGGTCAAACATTTAAGAAGGGCAGGATCGGTCATGGACTCGCAATCCACTCGATGACAGTTGGTGCCGACGGGACGCTCTACGCCGCTCGTCTCGGCGAGCCGCATGAACTGTTCCGCTTTTCTTCTCTCGACCCGGTGCGGTATGAAGTGCTACCGTTACCGGGCCGTCATCAGACCTGGGAGGGTTCGGTAAGAATATCGACCACCAGCCGACGTGCCTGGGTTGGCTACGAAGGTCCGGAAGTCATCGCCGATACTAGCCCAACAAGTCCTCATCAAGGGCGGTTGTATGCGGTGTGGTCGCAGTCCGAGCGGGTCGTTGATGATCAAAACTTTGAGTATAAGCACTATGGGTTTAACCATGACGTATTTGTCAGTTATTCCGACGATCGAGGCGTTAGTTGGTCTCCGCCAGCGAAGGTGAACGACGATATCGGATCCGGCGATCAAGTATTCCCGTCAGCCCGACTTGACACGAACGGTGCTCTTCACGTTGCCTTCTTCGATCACCGGAATAATCAGAGTGACGCAGTGTTCGACGTGTACTATGCGAAGTCCACCGACGGTGTGAATTTTTCCAAGAATCTTAGGTTAAACGAGGAGCCGATCCCAAACGAGTATGGCGGACGGTTCCTTGGCGACTACATAGATATGGTCATGCCATATCCGGATCGTGTCTATGTCGCATATCCAGACGCGCCACTGTTTGCCAATGGTAAACGTTCAACCATGGCAACGGCCGTGAAGTTTGTGGAGATTTCCCAGGCGGCGCTTGCGCCACTCATGCCGTCGAGGGGGGCTTTCAGCCTTGATCGTTGGCGCACAGCAGGAGAACGCATAGAGACACTCCATTCGCTTCTTGTATCAGGGTGGACGCCCGCAGAAATCATCCGAGCCCTTGCCGCGGTAGACGCATCTGCCAAGGCCGCAGGCCGCGAGACTCATTACCTCGAAGAGGGGATCATGGCGGCACTGGAAGCCGCGCCAAACCCAGAAGCGCGGCAGGCGACGGCGGATACGATCATCGCGGCTCTCGGCGAAGCGGGGTTGAGCCGGGAGCAGACGCAAGAGTTGATTCGGAATCTTGCCCCGCGGCTCAACATGACCGAAGAACAGCTGCGTAGTGCATTGGGGATCGGCCAGCTTGCGCGTCAAACCTCTCGACTCACGCGACAAATGACCCGTCAGACTCGCCCTACCGTCCCGCGCGCGACACTCGTCAAAGTAGATGAGCCGGAGTTTGCCAAGCAAGAGTTGGTGTTGCCGCCCACACTGTTGCCCGCGCCAAACTCGCGCGATGTTCAGGGCTTTTTAGGGTCAGCTTCAAGCGAGGTGGCTTTCCAGCTTGTTTCACTCATTCGCGACCGGTTCCAGCTTGGGGCAAGCGCGTCGCGCCGCGGTTCGGTTGAACTGGGCGACGAGGTTACGATTACTCTCCAAGTCAAAGGCCAAGATGTTCCGCCCGACAAATTAGTTACGTTCGACGCCCTCGTGCCTTCAAAGTTCCGGTACGTGTCCGGGTCCTTAGTGGTCAACAATGTGCCATCGTCTGATCCGGAATTCATCCTCCGCACACCCTTCGCCACCGTCGTCGACGAAGAAACGCAGGTCCTCCGGCTTGAGCACGGGGTCTGGTCTTACGGAAACACCACGCGGACGTATCGGTTCCGAATGCGCGCTGATACTATCGGCCGGCCCGGCAATTTGGACGTGAAGGCGTATCTGGACGTTGGTCCGCAGTTGGCCCAGATTGCCGGGGTGGGTCCTTTCACCACGAGCGTGCGCACGAGCGGTCCGCGGCGAGAAGCCCAGCAGACAACGGAGCGCAACGACGAATTCTCCGGTTATGCCTTTGATCAAACGTTCTCCGGCGGCCGGACGCTGGGCGAAGCTCCGCTGCCCGGGCGGGCGGGCGAGTTGGTGCCGGGTGAAGCGAATCAGTTTATGCCCGCGCAGGCGATTGAACTTTCGCCGCACGAACGCAACACCATTTCGGTTCGCTATCATTTTACGAAACGCTCGCCGGATGCCGCCAATACCCTGCGGCTCAAATACACCGTCGAACTGCCCGGAGAGGTCGAATACCTGTGGCGGTCAGCCCGAATTGACGGGGCGTTGATTGACACCGAGCCTCTCCGGACACTCCCCGAAGAGCGTACGCCGGCCGGGACGCGACTTGTTACGATAGTGGATCGAGAGACGCCGGTTGACGAACGGCCGCACGAACTTTCGTTTCAAATTTTTACCGCGGCTGCGCCAGAAACCCAGGCGCGCGCCCCTTTGGTGACGCAGCTGTGGGTTAACGACAAGCTGGTCCGAAAGGATCGCTGGGAGCCGATTATCATCCGGGCAGCACAGCCCGCGCCGCCGCGAGACGCCGCGCCGGCTCCGGGCGCCCCTTCGGCGCCGCCCATATCTGAACCGCCCTCTCCGCCCACCAACTGGGAGCCGCGGTACGTCAGGTTCGACTCAAGCCTTGAGTTTTCCCGGCGCGAGGTGCGGGCTGGTGAGCGGGTTGACATTACGGCGCGGCTCGAGCGGATCGATTCCGGAGGCCCCATTGAGAATTTTCAATACCTTTTGGAGCTGTCTCCGGGATTACGATTCGTCGCGGATCAGGGCGTGTCAGTTGATTCTACGCAGCGCCTCGAGCCCGAGGTTTCCGAACGGAACGGCATCCAGCGAGTACGGGTTCGCATGCGGTTTCCGGCCGGAAGTACAAGGGCTACAGGGGATGTATCAGCTGGGTTCGGGGATCGGCCGACCACGTCAATCCGTTTTACCGCGCAGGCCGCGGCGGATGTATCGCCGGGCGAGAAACTTTTGGTGGGTAAGTTTTCCGGCGACGGGTTGCAGCTTGGGCTTGACGCCGCGAATGTCTTGGTTCGCGCGCCTGAAGTCCAGCCTCGCTTTACCGGCGAGATGTTCACGATTCCTGCGGCCGAGGCGCGGCCGGGAGAAGCACTGGCGGTACAAATCCGACTCTTTCGTACTGATGCGGCGGGTCGGGTTGGAGATGTCGTTTATGAGCTGGAAGTGCCGGCTGGATTTGAGTATGTTACCGAGTCAGGCGGAGCATCAATTGATGGTCGGTCTCTTGCGGTCACGGTGGTGTCTCGGACCGACGGCGCGCAGGTGGTGCGGACCGATTCGTTCTTTTCTCCCGGCGGCAACAATTCCCAGGCTATTACCGTGTTCCTGCGTGCGAAGTCAGATGTTCCCGCTGGCGAGAAAACCTTTGTGGGTCGGATTTCGGTCAGAAACCGTCAGGTCCTCGAACAGCGCACGAGCGTTCAGGTGCCGGAGCTGGCAACGGTTCGGATTGACCCGTTCCTGTTCTTCTATGGAAGAGCGACGGTGGGCGATGAGTTTACTGTCTATGCCGATCTCGGTCGTCGCGATACCGGCGGGCCGATCCCGCAGGTAGATTATCGTCTCCAACTGCCTCGCGGATTCGAATTTCTCCCCAACAGGTCCGATGTGTACTTTTGGGATACGGGCCGCTCCCAACCGCTCAACGCGGGCGTCTCGGACGGGGTCGTTACGGCCACAATCGCAAACTTTCCCGCCGGGCCGGGGGGGCGCACGATTCGATTTCGACTGCGCGCAACCGATACCGTGATACCGGGCGAGCACACGCTCCGGGGCGAGATTTCCGCCGCTGGCCGCGCGCTCGGGTCGGCGAGCGCCACCCTCACCGTTAGGGCCGCGCCCGAAGTGCGCTTTGATTCCAGCCTCGCGTTGTCTCAACTGGAGGTGGAAAACGGACAGTCGTTTGAACTGACCGCGTCTCTGACTCGCGTTGATGACGGCGGGCCTGTTGAACGAGCCGAGTACAATCTGCAGGTGCCTGAAGGTTTTGTGCTGGCCCAAGTGCCTGATGCGATTACCTTTCGGGGAGCGACGGTGCTCATTGATTCGACTTCTTCGCCGGAGAACGGTTTACTGGTCGTGCGGCTGGAAAATATCCCCGCGCGCCAGCAGTCATTTGGCACTCCCGTGGTGGCGAACATCTTGCGTTTCAAGCTGCAGGCGGTTGGCGCCGCTCCCGGTGCGCAACAGTTCTCCGGCACGCTCTTTGCGTTGGAGCCCACGAGACGCGAATTGAGCACTGCCTCCGCTTCGATCAATGTCCGCCAGCCTCTGCCGCAGATCAGTGACGGCGTTCTGCAGCTTACCGAAGGGATTGTGGAGGCAGACCGTGTCTTTCGCGTCATCACCAGGTTCAGGCGCATAGATCGCAGCGATGACATTGAGCACTTCGGCTACGAGCTGCGTCTGCCTCAAGGGTTTCGGCTCGTGCCCGCTCAAGAGGGAGGCGGGGCAGAGCTTGATGGTCAGCAAGTAGCGGTGACGGTTTCGAGCACCACGCCAGACGGAGTGCAGATTATGCGCCTTGAGATTGAGCGTCTCACGCAGGCCGGGGCAGAACATCGGTTGAGATTTACGTTACGCGCTCCCAGCGAAGAAGGACAGTACTCTCTGGACGGAGGATTCTTTGTCGGCACAAGCCCCGTCTTCAGCAGCAGCACGGTCGGCTTTGAAGTCCTGCAGTCGGTAGCCAACGTGAGGTTCAGAAATAGACTTGAGGCTTCTAGCGATCGCGTGGCCAACGATCAGGTTTTTGCGATAACTGCGCAACTCACGCGAGAAGATGCCGGCGACACGATCAGGCGCGCTCGGTATAGGCTTTATTTTCCGTACGGCTCCCGGTTCGTTGGCGGCCCGGAGGGGGTAACATTCAACGGTATGCCCATTGAGCCGCGCTTTATCACTACGTACTCGAGCCTCGGTAGTTACTACATAGATGTGGATTTAAGCGGCTATCCGACTGGCGCGGGAGTTACTTCACCGCTTGTCTTCCAGGTGAAGGCGCCGCCCGCGCTGATAGTGGGTACGCAGCAGTTTTTCGGCTCGCTCGTGCTCAATAACGATACCAATCGCGCGTACCAAGCCGACCCGCTCAACATCACCGTTGTACCGGCGCAGTCAGCCGGGCCGCAGCTGAGACCGTATGTTTCCGGTCCTTGGTCAGCCGTGGCAGCCGGCGATCAGTTTTATCTTGACGTGAATCTCCAGAGACTCGATGACGGGGACGTAATCCGAAATTTTGAATACGCCATCCATCTGCCCCGGGGGTTTGAGTACGCTCCATTCGTGCTGCAAGGGGGCAGAGAGGACAGGACAGTGGGGTTTGGCGATCAATCTGTGCCCGTTGAAGTGGTCACTGATCAAAGCGGCACACAGGTTTTGAAGATTCGGGTTGACTACCCTGCGGGCATAACCTCGCGCGCTTTCGGCGTGCCGCTTCGGGCGACTGCGGACGTTCAAACTGGGACGGCGACTGTTTTGATCACGTTTTCTGCCGAAGGTCGGGAGCTGGCGAGAGCTGAAACGGCGATCAACGTTGAACAAGCGCCAGTAGAGATTGCGTTTGAGCCGCGCGATCTGTTCCTGTGGGGGGCGGTGTCATATCCCAATACGCATGAAGCTAGGCCCGACTTAGAGAGTTTTGTGTACGCGCCGCTCGTCCGCTTGGACACCGGCGGCCCGATTCAAAACTTTGAGTACCGGTTGGTGCTGCCCGCTGGGTTTGCGTATGCGCCGGGCGAAGACAGCGTCTGGTTTGACGGCGCGCGAGTGCGGGCCGAGGCGATTGACGTTTCTACCGATATAGCTGGCAGGCAGACAGTGACGGTGAGGCTGGAGTATCCTGCTTCGAGGAGGCGGGAGCGCGGCGTACAAGTGAAAATTCGCTCCACTGCAGAGATCGCCCCGGGACAGAAGGCGTTTGCCGGTCAGGCAGTTGTTGACGGCCGCGTGCTTGAACCCCAATTTACCGCCACGGTCAACTTGGTTCCAGCCGGTCCGAACTCGGGCGGCGCCGGATTTTTTGACTCGCCGCAGCCGATGGGCTAGGCCAGGCTTGCTTGAAGAAACAGCGAACGCGGGAGAGTGTGTCATTTCTAGCTGCAGCGCAGAGTACGGCACGGCGCCGTAACCGCCTATAAACAGCTTGCGTTATTACCGTCAGATGAAGTAACGTTACTATGTATTGATATATAGTAACGTCTCATCTTAGAGTGTTGGCGGTCGTCTTATCTTTATTTGTCATAGATGCCTATGAGCCTCACCTGGATTTTTAGCGTCGCGGCAGCGCTGGTCGTTGTTTGGTTTATCCTAGCCTATAACAGTTTGGTCCGGCGTCGGACACGGGTGGACGAAGGTTGGGCCGACATTGATGTTCAGTTAAAACGGCGCTACGACCTCATTCCGAATTTGGTCGAGACCGTGAAGGGTTACGCGGCTCACGAGTCTCAAGTTTTTGAGCGGGTTACGTCGGCGCGGGCCGCGGCCATGGGAGCGCAAAGCCCGCAGCAAAAGGCCGCGGCCGAAGGCATGCTGGCCGGAGCCCTGAAGAGTTTGTTTGCCGTGGCTGAGGCTTATCCCCAATTGCGCGCGGCAGAAAACTTTACGCGCTTGCAGCAAGACCTCGCAGATACCGAAGACAAAATCCAGGCCTCGCGGCGCTTTTATAACGGCGTCGTGCGCGACTACAACATTGCAACCCAAGTTTTCCCCACAAGTATCGTGGCGGGGCTGTTCGGTTTCACCAAGCGCGAATTCTTCGAGATTGAAGAAGAGCGCGCTGAAGAGCGCTCGCCGGTGAAAGTTTCGTTCTGACAGATGGGAGGCGGGTGAGCGCATTATTTTCATCCCGGTAGATGCCCCGCCCGGGGTAAGCCTAATATAAGCGAGTATAAGCGCAGCGCCAGGGTTCGCCTCGCCGAGTTGACCTTCGCCCCCGCGCTACAATGTATCGATACATTGTAGCGCATAGACTTCATGCGATTATGCCACAGATATCCAGGTTCAAATTGAGCGCCCGGGCCGAGCAAGAGCTATCCGAAACATTCCTGGAAAGCTTGGTACTGATTCGTGATAAAGAATTTGCTCGGCAGGTGGTGGCTGATCTTTTAACCCCAACCGAGAAAGTCATGTTGGGCAAACGGATTCTGATCGCAGTTCTCTTGCAGGAAGGGTACAGTTACCGAGATGTTGTGAGGTCGTTGAAGGTGGCACCGGGTACGGTCAACAACATTCGCCTTACGCTCGCGCGGTCAGGCGCGGGATTTAAGGGTTTGGTCGGCTTACTTGGGGGCTCTCGTGTCGCCCAACGAGAGCGGTATCGCCGCGAAGATCGTCGAGAGTTGATCGCGAATAAGATCTATCAGATCATCGACGCCTTGCGGTTGCCGGTGAAAGGGTCGAAGACCGATATGGTGCGGTGGCGTAAAGCTTTGGATAAATTGGCGTAATGAGACGAGTCCGACCGCTACAATGTATCGATACATTGTAGCGGTCGTTGAAACACGGGGTCTTGCCTGCATAAGTTCAGATACATTTTACATTTGGCACTCTCGTCTTCTGTGTGGTAAAGTAATGGCATGGCCACCCTTTACACCCACATTGATCAGAACATTGCCAAGACTTGGGCGCTTATGGGAGCGTTCTTGGCGCTGGTGATTGCGATCGGGTTTCTGTTTGCGCAAGCCATGGGCGAGCCAGCAATTCTTTACATCGCGGTGGGCTTTTCGCTCTTCATGAATTTCCTCTCGTATTGGTTTGCCGACAAGCTCGTGCTCTCGCTTTCCCGCGCCCGCGAGATCAAGCGTGAAGATCACGAAGAGCTTTTTCGGATAGTTGAGAACTTGGTCATCGCCGCGGGCCTGCCCATGCCCAAGTTGTATATAATAGAAAGTGCGGCCTCGAACGCCTTTGCAACGGGCCGGAACCCCGAGCATGCAGCAGTTGCGGTTACGCGGGGGTTGCTCGAGCGTTTGAACCGGCAAGAACTTGAAGGCGTACTCTCACACGAACTTGCTCACATCGGTAACCGCGACATGCTGGTGGCCACCATCGCGGTCATCCTCGCGGGATTCATCGCGATCCTCGCCGATTTCTTCCTGCGCATTAGTTTCTATGGTGGCGGCCGGCGCGAAAGCCGCGAAGGCGGCAACGCCCTTATGGCCTTGGCTATTGTCGCGGCGATTCTTGCGCCGATTGCAGCCACGCTTCTGCGCCTCGCCATTTCCCGAAAGCGCGAGTTCCTCGCGGACGCATCGGGCGCGCTGCTCACCCGCAACCCCGAAGCGCTTGCGTCAGCCCTCGTCAAAATTTCCACCGATTCCGATCCCTTGGAGACCGCCCGCGTCCAGACCGCGCATCTGTTCATCGACGATCCTTTCAAGAACCGTCATGGCAAGACGCGGTGGTTTATCAAACTGTTCATGACCCATCCGCCCATAGAAGAACGTATACGAGCATTGCGCGGTATGGAGGTATAAAATACTATTGAAACGAGTCTCGCCCCGCACCAACGTTGCCATACTTTCTTGAGGTTATGATTCTATTGAATGCATTGTCCCTTATTTTGAGCGAAGCGCGCGGTCGAACAGGCCACCTCGCTGTGGGCGCAGCGCTTCACCATGGCACGCTTCGCAACATTTGGTGCGGGGTGACACCCGCCCGCCGATAGAGGAACGCGTACGCGCGTTACGAGGCATGGAGATATAAACAAAGGGAACTCCATTTTGGATCCGGCCTTACTTTCTTACATTCTCGAGGCGCGCGCAGCGGGGCTCACCGATGACCAGATCGTCGAAGAGCTACAACGCGCAGGCTGGGACGAAACTGCCGTCAGGGAAGCAGTCGGCGCTTCGGAGTATCAGTCCTTTACCGGGCCTCCGGCGCTCTACACTCCCCGGCCCGAGAATCAGCTTGTGCGCCTCTTTCACAACGCCCGCCGCAGCCTTGGCTTCAAGATGGGCGTTGCTGTTTTGGGTCTTGCTGCCATTGGCGCAGGTGCGTATGCTGGCTGGCGCTATTACGATTCGCTTCCGGCCAAGGCCTTGGCAGACATGCCGCGCAAAATGGCTGATCTCAAGAGTGCCTCCTACCGGGCGGAAGTCAGAGTTCGGCTTGGTCCTTCCAGTAAAAAGTCCGCTGTCTTGAACGAGACAGACGTTCGGGTGGCGTTGGCTCAAGTGGAGCCAAATGCGGTTCAGGTTTTGCCTAAAGGAATCGAGAATGCCCAAATCGAGTGGCGGGTGAGCGGAGCATACGCCACCCGGGCTGGGGCGCCGAGCGACTTTTCGGCGCTCCTTGATTTCAACCTTGAGATGGGTCGGGAAACGATTGCGGTGACCATTGAACTTCGGCAGGTGGAGGGCACGTTTTATTTGAGGCTCGTTAAGTTTCCCACTGAGCTATTGGGAGGGTTTTCGTCAGACGACTTGAGCCGCTACCTCAACCAGTGGTACTCGTTCAAGATCGAAAGCCTCAAGAAGTATCTGCCCGATTTTGAACGCGAAAGCGTGAACGCGAATCTCAATCTAGACCAAGAGCAAAAAATCAGAGCGCTCGTGGCGAAAGCCAATCTGTACCACATTCAGTCTGTAACCCGCAACGAAAAAGTTGAGGGTGCGGGCGTGTACCGTTACCTCGTAAATCTGCTTACGGAAAACTTTATCACCCTCGTGCGTGAGGCTTCGGCCGTGCTCAACGAGCGGGCCCTTACGCCGGAGGCGGAAGCCGGATTGCGCAACGTTCTCGGGCAGTTCGCCCAGGCCAAGGTGCAGTTGTGGGTTGGCAAGGACGATCACCTGCTGCGCCGGTCGCATATCACGATTGACGATCTTGGCGTGGGCGGGTATTCCCTGCCAGCTGAAATAACCCTTGAACTTTCCGACTTCAACCGGGCTGTCGTTACCGCCCCCGAAGGCGCTCTGCCGCTGGAAAAGGTGATTGAGGACGCACTCAATGCTTCTCGTATCAAGTCTCGCGATGCGCGCCGTCTGGCCGATATGCGCCAGATTCAGCTGGCGCTCGAACTGTTTGCCGACAATCACCGGCAAGCCTACCCTCCAGACATCTATGCTCTTACCCCCTGCGGCCGCGCCAGCGCTTGCGGCCTTGCTTCGCCCGATGCCTGCGGCAGCACGTCGTGCATCGCTGTGGTGCCGGTTGATCCGTTGGATGGCGGGCGGTACGTGTATAATCCACACCTGACCCGCCGCACGATTGATGCGTATCACCTCGGTACAAGCCTGGAAGATCCAGCCAGAGCAGAGCTGCAAAGCGATCGCGACTGCAATTCGGCCACCGGCGAAAATTGTCCCTTTCCTTCAGGCTGGGATAAACTGAAGGTCTTCAACGGCTCTGACCGCCAGGGCTGTTTAGGCGAGGCTGGCCGCGCGTGCTACGATCTGACACCCTGAGTGGGCGCGAAAAGCCGATGAAGCTAGGTGAAGCCATACGTTTAGAAGGTTTAAATCTATGGACCCAACTCTAGAATCTTATATCCGTGAAGCCCGCGCGGCAGGCAAATCCGAAGCTCAAATTCGGACCGAACTGTATGAGCAAGGCTGGCCCGAGCATGTGGCTGACGAAGCCCTCACCGGCAGGGCAGCGAGCAGCCAAACGGGCGAACTGAAGCCTTTTGGAGAATTATTTACCCAAACGCGCCGTAGCTACGGGTACTTATTTCGTATTTTCTGGCCGGTGTTCGCGCTGCTTTTTGTTTTGCAGGTGGTCCCCTCGTTCTTGCCGGGTGGCGCGTCGGCCGCGGTCGTGCTTCAAGGCGCGGTTTGGCTTGCGGCGTTGGTGTTAACAATGCTTTTGCCCATCGCCATGATTTTGGCGCTTGATCAGCGCGAGCGCGCCAACCCGACCCCGAATTTGGTTGGGCTCTGGCGCGAGGCACGCTCGAAATTCTGGGGGTTTGTGTGGGTGGGGATGGTATCTACGCTGGTGGTCATGGGGGGATTTGTGGCGCTGGTCGTGCCCGGGCTCGTGCTTTCTATCCAGAACTTTTTCGCAAGTTATATCTACGTGTTGGAGGGGCGCCGGGGGCTTGCGGCGGTGGAAACGAGTCGGCAGATGGTGCGAGGGTTGGGCTGGCCGGTGTTCGGACGTCTTTTCCTGATGGGACTTATGGCTATGGCGGTGTTTTTAGTGGTGGTTGTCATCACCGTGCTTCTGGCTATTCCCGCCTTCATTCATATTACGCCCGGCTCGGCCCCGTATCCCTCTCCGGAGCCGAAGCTTACGCCCATGCAGGAAGCGGCGGTGAACGGCCTCCAAGGGTTAGCGAACCTGTTTCTGTTTCCCGTTTTTGCCGCCTTTCCGTACTGGCTCTACCGTGAAGTGCGGCGATTGCGCGGCGCGCCCGAGGTACAACAGCCCTCGCAGAGTACCAAGGTGTTTTTGGGTTTGGGCATCGCGGGGGTGGCGGTGTTTTTGGCGGCCTTCCTGTCTGTTATTGCCTTGGCTATCCGGAAATTTATAGGATAGACTGAAAGCCCGGTGAGGTGGCCGAGCGGTCTAAGGCGCACGCTTGGAGCGCGTGTATACCGAAAGGTATCGTGGGTTCGAATCCCACCCTCACCGCATTATACTTTCTTTGGCCATCTCTTGATGGTTAAAGAAAGTATAAATAGGGTACGGTGGGATTCGAAGGGTAGTTCTGCAACGCAAACTGCTTTGCGTTGCAGAACACCCGGGCTGCGGAGGAGGAGCGGAGCATGTGCCGCAGGCACGGCGAAGCGACGGGGGAGAAGGAATCCCACCCTCACCGCCAGTGTATCCTTTCATGTTTTTGCGATTACGTTGGCCTATGATCAAATTTATTATCGCGGCAGTTGTATTAGTGGGCGTTGGTGTCGCCATCTATTATGGCCGGTTTTTGTTCACGAAGAAGGTCGTACGGGAAGAAGTGCCGGTAGAGATGAAGGCCTCGAGTCGCAGCCTGCGAGAAGGATCCTTCGAAAACATTGATTTCATCCACAAAGGTTCTGGCAGGGCGCTCATATTGGAAGATGCCAACGGACACAAGCTGCTGCGGTTTGAAAATTTAGAAGTTACGAACGGTCCGGATCTCTATGTGTACCTTTCCCGAAATCCCCGACCGACGAAAGACAAGGATAGTTTGGGAGATTTCATCAACCTTGGTCGGCTCAAGGGAAATGTCGGCGACCAAAACTACGAGCTTACCCAGAACAGCGACGGCTATCAAAGCGTGGTGATCTGGTGCCGTCAGTTCAACGCCCTCTTTTCTTTCGCGACTTTGAGATAATTTTTTGGATCCGGGCGCCCGAGGCAGGTAGATGGATTTTGTAACAGGCGTGCCCAGCGCTACCCATGAATTCACCCATTGACGACATCAAATCGCGGCTCAACATCGTTGACGTCGTGGGCTCGTACCTCCGGCTTCAGAAAGCCGGCATAAACTTTCGAGCACTCTGTCCGTTTCATAACGAAAAAACCCCGTCGTTTTTCGTCTCGCCCGCGCGCCAGAGCTGGAGGTGTTTTGGGTGCTCGAAAGGGGGCGATATGTTCGGGTTCATCAAGGAGATTGAGGGCGTGGAGTTTCCGGAGGCGCTTCGAATGTTGGCCGATCGGGCCGGTGTTACGCTTCGGGCGGTTGATCCGTCTCTCATCTCTGAACGCACGAAACTCTTCGATATTTGCGAGGCTGCCGCCAGATTCTTTGAGCGGGAGCTGGAGACTTCCGTTGGCGGCAAAGCGGCGTGGACGTATCTGCAGGAACGGGCGGTGTCTCTTGAGACGCGCCGGGCTTTTCGTCTGGGCTTTGCGCCGGCGCGCTGGGACGGACTGCTCAAAGAGCTTCGCTCGGCCGGTTTTCGCGATGGCGACGCGGAGCGCGCCGGTCTTGCCGTTCCCAGCCGGAACGAAAATCGAGCCGAGCGCCACTATGATCGGTTTCGATCAAGAATCATATTCCCCATTTTTGATCTGTCCGGAAAGGTGGTGGGGTTTAGCGGGCGGATATTTGGCGAATCAGGAATCGAGAATCAGGAATCAGGGAATGTGGAGGCTAAGTACATCAATACTCCGCAGACTCCCATTTACGACAAGGGGAGCATTCTTTACGGTTTGGACAAGGCAAAAGTTCCCATCCGCAAGGAAGATCGGGCGGTGCTGGTGGAGGGGAATATGGATGCGCTCATGAGCCATCAGGCCGGAATTGCGGCCACGGTGGCCACTTCCGGAACCGCGCTCACCGACCACCACTTAAAGCTCCTCAAGCGCTATAGCGAGCAGGTCGTGATGGCCTTTGACGAAGATTCGGCCGGCGCGGCCGCGACCAGACGCGGGGTGGAGCTGGCGCATCGAGCCGGCATGAACGTGCGGATCGTGTCGGTGGCAGGAGCCAAAGACCCGGCCGACCTCGTCAAAGAAAACGCCGAGGCGTGGCGTACGGCCGTGGCCTCGGCCAAACCGATTTTGGATTTTTTCTTTGAGAAGATTACCAAGCAGTTTTTACCCCGAAGCGTGGAAGGGAAAAAAGCGATCGGCCGAGAGTTTCTGCCAATCCTGGCGCTCACCGCAAACCGGATTGAGCAGGCGCATTGGGTGGGCGAAGTGTCGCAGGCACTCGGGGTGCGCGAAGAGGCGGTGTGGGCAGAACTGGTTAAGGCCGAGCCCGGCGAGTCGCGCGCACCGGCTCGAGCAGGCATCGCGGCGTCCCGGCCGCAACCGACGCGTTCGCGCCTGGAGCGGCTTGAAGAAGAGGTGTTGGCCGCAGCGCTTGGCGCAGAGAGCCGCCAAGAGCTGCTCGCGCATCTGGAAAATCCTTGCATCTCCGCGCCCGCGCGGGTATTCTTTGGCCTGCTGCAGAGTGCTGACGTTTCGGCGCTCGAAGCTGACGGCTGGCGCAGGGGAGTGGATGAGAGCTATCATGGGTATATTGAAAACGTAGTGTGGCTTTCTGAAACTCTGCCTTCCACCCCGGACGAGCGCGCGGCCACGTTCGTCGAGGGCGTGCGGCAGTTGACGAAACTCAAGGCGCAAAGCGAGCTTGAAGCGCTGGCGGACGAAATTCGAGCGGCCGAGCGGGCCGGAGAAGAGGAGCGAACGGAGAATTTACTCAGGCGTTTTCAGGAGGTTGCGGCGGGTTTGATAACCGATCCGGCGTCTCCAAAACAGCCTGCCAGCAGCCGGCCTTATCCGCCCAACTGGCCAGAGCCAAAGACCGTTTAATTTATTTTATGAAACGAAAGTCCGCAAAATCTGGCGGGCGGTCAAAACCTGCGCTCCGCAAGGGCAGTCGCAGCCCGGTCAAAGCGGTTGCGCGCCGAGCTCCCCGCAAGAGCCGGCCGCCCCGTCCGGCCAAAAAAGTTGAAGCGCCGCGCGTGACCGAAGAAAAAATTGCCAAGCTCATCGCCAAAGCCAAAGGCCGGGGGTTCATTACATACGCCGAGATTCTCCATTCCGTCCCGGAGATCGAAAAGGACATTCAGGGCTTGGAGCTTCTCTACGATCGGCTGGAAGAGGCCAACATTAAAATCAAGGAGGCGCGTGAGCTCTTGGAGGTGGCCGCGGAGCACGAATCCGAAGAATCCGAACGCCGGCGCGCCTCTTACGCGCTGGACGCGGATCTCACTTCCGATTCGGTGCAGATGTACTTGCGTGAGATTGGTCGGGTGCCGTTGCTCAACGCCGATCAGGAAAAGGAGCTCGCGCGCGGCATCGAGAAAGGCGATACCCACGCGCGCGAGAAACTGATCAATTCAAACCTGCGGCTAGTGGTGTCCATTGCGAAACGCTACGTGGGCCGCAGTCCCAACCTGACGCTTCTGGATTTGATTCAGGAGGGTAATTCAGGCCTCATGAAGGCGGTCGAAAAGTTTGACTACCGCAAAGGCTACAAGTTTTCAACCTATGCGACTTGGTGGATCCGCCAAGCAATCACCCGAGCCCTCGCCGATCAAGCGCGGACGATTCGGATTCCTGTACACATGGTTGAGACCATATCCAAATACACGCAGGTCAAGCGCCGGCTACTCCAAGATTTGGGGCGTGAGCCGCTGCCCGAAGAGGTGGCGGCCGAGATGGGGGTCGAAGTTGAGAAAGTACGCTACATCATGAAAATTTCCCAAGAGACTCTGTCTTTGGAAGCACCGGTGGGCGAGGGCGAAGAGGATAGCATGCTGGGAGATTTCATCGAGGACGAAAAAGAACTTTCGCCCAATCAGGTGGCCGCCTTAAACTTATTGAGAGATCAGGTGCGCGAGGTGCTGGTAGATTTGATGCCCAGAGAGCAGCGGATTTTGCGGATGCGTTTCGGGCTTGACGATGGGGTTACGCATACGCTGGAAGAAGTGGGGCGTGAATTTGGGGTTACGCGCGAACGGATACGTCAGATCGAGGCCAAGGCCCTCGAGAAAATTCGTCAGCATCGTTTGGTCAAAAAACTCGAAGGTTACTGATTGAGCCTTGGCGGCTCGGCGCGCGCCTCCGACCGCGGTCCAACATATGGTCGCTTTGCGAAAACCGGCGTTGGTCTTTGCGCTTGGAACCGCCGGTGCCGTGGCGGCAGCGGCCCTCTTTGCGTTTGGTTTCGGAGGAGCGGCGTTCTTTCGAGCGCGGAGCGATCTGGCCGCGACCATACCTCTGGCCGTGCCAATAGTCAGCCTCGTGCCGGCCGAAGTTGAGACCACCCAACGCGATATCCCGGCGCTTGCGCCGGCCGTGTTGCCGGAGGCGCCGCGCGCCTACCCCGACGTCCCCACTTCTTATGAGCAGAGTTTGTCTGAACATGACATTGTGACCGTGCGCGATTTTCTCGTCGGCTACGGCGCCAATTTTGTCGAAATTGATTTGGGCGTTCAGACCATGACGGCGTGGGAGCGGGGAAGTGTGCTTTGGACAAGCCGCATCTCCACGGGCCGCAAGGACAAACCCACCCGGGCCGGAGTCTGGAAGGTGTTAGACAAACTTGATGTGGCGTGGGGGAGCGCCTACGATGACGGTTCGGCGCAGGTCTGGAAGATGCCGTATTGGCTTGGCATCTACTACGCCGGCGCCTCTGAAAACGGCATCCACGAATTGCCCTTCATAAATGGCGTGCGCGAGGGCGAACGGTCCTTGGGGCGCGCGGTCTCGCACGGGTGCGTTCGAGTACCCAAAGGCACGGCGAAAACTCTCTTTGATTGGGTTCAAGTGGGCACGCCAGTGGTCATCCATCACTGACGAGTTCGAACTCCTAAATTGTGCCTCCACAGGAAAAATGTTTGGTTTCGTGTATACTGGTGGTGGTAGCAGGTCGAAACAGAATAACTTATTTATTCCTTTAAGTTTCGTTGTGCTTATGAGCAAATTCTCTATGACGTGCAGTTGTGGGGATGTCATGAGCGTTGAAGCTGAAAATCGAGAGGAAGCCGTTGCCAAGCTCAAAGCCATGATGACCGATGAAGCCGTGGCCGCGCACATGGCCGACAAGCACCCGGGCGATCCGGTGCTCCCAACGAGCCAAGTGCATGCCATGATTGAGCAGGGCACGCAGCCGGCTTAAATATTTTCCGATCGGAACGAAACAGAGGGGTGGTTTCACTCCTCTGTTTTCGTTTCGAACCGTTTTTTGACGAAGCAGAGAACTTAAAAGGTGTGGTTTATAAAAAAGAGGCCCGTCCCGTGCAGATTGCGCAAAAAGCGCTTGCTTTAGGACGCTTTTCTGGTTCCGCGCGCTTCATGCATAGTGAATGTACATGGCTTTTAGGAATTGGTGGAGGTTAGGTGGCAATCTTGAGAAAAACTTTCTCGTATTCATCTACCATTTTTTCAAGCCCAAAATTTTCCTCAGTGTGTTTACGGCAGAAGTTACGATCGATGTGATCAATCCTCTTCGTCGCCTCAACCATTTCTTCCACGGTGTTCACAATAAAACCAGTTTTCCCGTCAACCACAACTTCCGGGACTGAACCTCTACGAAATGCGACCACCGGCGTGCCCGCGGCCATTGATTCGATCATGACCAGCCCAAATGGTTCTTCCCACTGAATAGGCACAAGAGTTGCTTTTGCGTTGCCGTAATACTCGTAGAGTTCGCGCCTTGAAACAACGCCGATATGGCGGATTTTGTCTCTAAGATACGGCTTTACTTTTTTATCCCAGTATTCGCCGGTAACCGGCGGGCCAAGAATCAAGAGTTCTTCGTCGGTTTTTCGCGCGACTTCCACCGCTTCAGCCACGCCTTTTTCAGGATGAAGCCTGCCTACAAATAAAAGATGATTTCCTTTCGGCTTTTGGATAAATGGTACTTCGCCGATGGCGATGCCGTTATAGATAGTTGCAAGATAATTCAGATCGGGAGCGGGAATTCGTTGGGCATCGCTAATGGATACATAATATTGATTAGGCGATGAAAACATCTGAAACGCCTCGGCTCTCCACGGGTAAATCGGGTCGTGGAGTGTATAGACGGTTGGGATGCTGCGTATTGCATACGCCAGAGGGAGTGCGCGGTCTACAGGATGAATGTGGACTATATCAAACTTGCCCTCTAGAGCTGCTTTATATATTGCCGAAAGGAGAAACTGATCCCAAAGATTGTAAATCTTCGCTCCTTCCGCGCCGCCAACATTTGATCCTGCTAAAATAGAAAGTTCTCCATTCTGGCGAAGGGCTTTCAATTTATTTGTCCTTACCTCCGATACCTTTATTTTTGACCCTTCTGGCGCAAAAAAGGTTACTTCGTGGCCGCGCCGAGTGAGCCCCTCGCTTATAGCCATCGCGATATCCATCGGCGCATAGATGACGCCGAAGGGTGGGGGCGTAGTGAAGTGGCCAGTGACCATTGTGGCAATGCGAAGTTTCCTCATGATTATTCCAAAAGAAAGTTTAATAATGCTCCGCTTGCCCAAGCCTGCGGCGAGCACGCGACATAGATTTTTTCTATTTTCCCTTTGATTACCGTATATAGTTCCGGGATTTCTCCGAGGACTTGATAGGCGTCAAGAAGGGCATATTTTATTTTTCCATACTCGCGCTCATGCCCACACTTTTTAAGTCCTTGAGCAATAATCCAGTTGTCGTGCGGCCAGATAGAGCCGAGATGGTAGCTCATAGGATTGAAGTCGGGATTTGATTCGGCATGGGTGCGGATACCGTACGGCGTCCACATATCGTTTTGAAAAAGTCGATTCACGACCGCTTTAATTTTATCATCTTCGCCGTCAAGAATCCCGCTGAAAAGGAGATGGCCGGGATTGGAAGAAATTCTGTTGTCTGGGAATTTTGATCCCGAAAGGGCGGTGGTAAAAAACTTTTCCTCGGGAAGCCAAAATTCTCTTATGACCGCTTCCTTTAATTTTTCGGCACGCGCGCGAAGCTTCTTTTCGAGAGATTCGTTTTTTAGCATTAACGCAAGCTCCGCGGCTCCGCGAAGCGCGGCGTAGTAATACCCTTGTGCCTCAACGAGCTCTATCGGCGGCGTGAGCCCCAAATGATCCATGCGGCTGTCTTTCCATCCTTGGTGGCGGAGGCCGACGGGATTTTTTCTTCCGTATTCAAGGAGCGTATCGCCGTCAAAATCTCCGTATTTTTCGCACCAATCCAGAGCGGAAACGATATGCGGCCAGTATTGGAGAAGCCACTCGGTATCCACGCTTTTTTCATAGTAGAGGCCGCACAGGTATATAAAAAGCGGGGTTGAATCCACCGAGCCGTAATACGGCAGAGGCCACGGCAGAAATTTATATTCCGATGGATTCTGGTGCCACTCATGGACGATTTTCCCCGGCTCTTCTTCGCTGGCGTTATCAATTTCTTTTCCTTGCAATTCAGCGAGCAACTCAATTGTCCGCCGGGCAATCATTGCGTCATAATCAATTAATTGCCACGAAACAATGCAGGAGTCCCTGGCAAAAAGAGCGGCAAATCTCGGGAGCCCCGCGCGAATATAGCCGAGTTCCGGGTCTCGCAATGTCTCAATGTCTTCTTCCAGCTCCTGTTTGATATTTCTAATCGCTATCTTTGCTTTAGGCATAGTTCATAGTAGAGTTTTTCGTACTCATCGACCATTCGCTCTTTGCTGAAATTATCTTCCGTATATTTGCGAACCGCGCCGCGATCAATTTGATCAATCCATCCCATCGCTTCAATAAGTTTTTCGATGTCACTCTCGATCACAAAGCCGCTTTTGCCGTCTTTGATAAGTTCTTCCATCGACCCACGCTTATACGCAATCACGGGCGTGCCGCACGCCATCGCTTCTGCAACCACAAGACCGAATGGCTCTTCCCATTCAATGGGGTACAAAAGTGCCCTGGCACTGCCGTAAAAGTCAGGAAGTTCATTATCCTTAAGTTCGCCCACATATTGTATCTTTTCATTAATATGCGGCTTGATAATTTTTTCAAAATACTCCTGTTGGGTGGGATCAATTCTTCCCGCTAGGAGAAGTTCGGCATTTAGTCGCTCGCATGCCGCAATGGCATTCTCAACGCCCTTATGTTTATTCATCCGCGCGATCCAGATAAAATGTTCGCCGCCTTTTTTGTTGAAGTGAAAATGTTCGAGATCGATGCCGTTGTAGATGACCCGGCTTTTGGGCAAATCTACCATCGCAAGTTTCCGCGCCGATTCGCTGATGAATACGATGTCGGTGCGAGACGATTCTTCGGTAAAAAGCCGCAGCCGATCATCTTTAGTGGCATCGGCGTTGGTGCGGTAAAGAGGGTTATGCATGGTGTGTATTGAAGGAACTTTCGTCAGGTTTTGAAAAAAGAGCGCCCAGAGATCAAGGTGGGAGTGAACAATATCAAACGCGCCATTATTCGCCATTTCGAATGCTGCTGAAAGATTTCTTAAATTCCAGATAGGATTTGACCAAGAGATATTTGCCTCGCTTAGAGACCTGTCAAAAACCGAGACGAGTTTTGCGGAAGTTCGCGAACCGGGAGCCGCAAAAAGCGTTATTTCGTGCCCTCGGAGCGTGAGCTCTTCCGCGAGCATCGAAACAATGCGCTCAATCCCGCCGTATCCTTTCGGCGGAATGGTAAACCAAAGGGGTGCTACTTGAGCGATACGCAGGTTTTTTCCGATTCGTTTTTTACGCAAGTTTTTCATAGATTTTCTCATATTTATCAACCATTTGTTTCAAAGAAAACTTCTCTTCAATCGTCTTGCGGCATGTCTTTCGATTAATTTCCGGGAGCCGTTCTGTCGCCTTAATCATTTCCTCCGGCGCATCCACGACGAAACCGGTTCTCCCATGTTCTATTATTTCGGGCACCGAACCTTTTCTAAAACCAATCACCGGGGTTCCGCAAGCCATCGCTTCTGTCATAACAAGGCCAAACGGTTCTCGACGATCAATTGGAAAAAGAAGCGCTCTGGCATTTTTCAAAAGTTCCACTTTTTCTTCAAAATTCACTTGTCCGCGAAAACTGATGTGCTCATCATTGAGACGCGGTTGGATTTCATGCAGGAAGAATGACCACTCGGCGTTTCCCGCGCTGTTTCCGGCGATAATCAGTTTCTGCCCCGCGGCTCTAGCCACTTCGATGGCGGTCAGCACGCCTTTCTCCATGTTAAGGCGGCTCAAATACAAAAGATAATCGCCGGGAGAATCATTGAATTCGTAACGCGCGGGATCGATGCCGTTATAGACCACGCCGCATACGGGAACGCCGAACTCCTCAATGCTTTTTTTATGATCTTCAGAAATCGCCACAAATTTGATTTTGTGGTAGGCCTTCATTGCCTCGGCGTACTGCTTGTCTACCGGCCGATGAACCGTAGTCAGAAATTGCGGACAATCAAGTCGAAGCGAGAGCGGAAACATGAAAAAGTTGAAATGGTTGTGGAGAATGTCGAATTCATAAAACCGATCAAATACCTCTTTCAACATCTGCATCACCGGCGCGTGCGGATTTTTCAATTCGTGGTCAAGCCAAATTGCCTTTTCGATGACAGGAATGAATTTTGCGGATGTTTTTGAATCGCCCGAAGCAAAGAGTGTTATATCATACCCTCGCCTTACGAGTTCCTCAGTGAGCTCAGAAAGCACAAGCTCAATGCCGCCGTACGTTCGGGGCGGTATCGGAATCCACAACGGGGCAAGTTGTGCAATGCGAAGTTTTTTCTTTGGCATATTACCTAAATTTGAATGGACGTTTATTCGCCTCTTGCAGAATTTTTAGAGTTGCTTGCACTGAAAGATTGTCACTGGGCAATAGCACCAATCGTTCACCCAATCGTTCCAGTAGGGGGCTTAAAAACTCATCCGCCCACGATGGCGACAATGTTAATACACCGGAAAAATCAATTTCCAGCTCATCGGACGGAGAAAGTTCAAGCAAGGTGGGCTGAAACGCTTTGAACGCCTCGCTGCCTAATTCGCGAGACAAGAGAGTTGTGCCAAATTTTTCTAATTTTACTTTCATGTTTTATTTTATCGGGTTACGTTAAAAATTAATTTTTGCCATACAACCGCGCACTACATTTGGACCACGGGTAACCCGGAAGGATTTATTGGCGCCCTTTAGATATATTTCCGCATCGCCACTGGTAAAAAATAGATCAATAGGCTGGGCAAGGACCACTTCTCGAACTAATTTAAGACCATTACCGCGTTTTTCCGGCGCGCGGCCGGACAAAAATTCTGTAAATGCCACCTCAACTGCCTTCACATGCGTAGATAAATCCGCGCGAACGCGGCGCAATGTTTCCAAAATACCTAATCCTCGATCAGCCAGCACAATAACACCTTTTTTAACGTCATAGCCAAAGAAGATTCCCTGGGTATCCGGCCACTTTCCTAAGTTATGAGCAAATGAATTATCTCCAATTTCCCCAGCGACCAGAACAATCAAAGAATATAGTTTTTCAAACCCCGGCTTTTCCATAAGCAGACGTTCCATTTTTACTAACCTTGCTTGAAACACAGCGCTCGTGGGACAGTAAAAAGTACTAGGGAATTCTTCTCCCTGATTGATCCAATCAGATGCAAACTTAAAAAGATCGCTTGCAAAAATCTCTATATCCTTCTCCCGATAATAGCGATGGGTACCACCTTCCTTCTTAATCGCGGTTAACTTTCCATTCTCGTCCCAACGACGAAGTGTATCTACAGAAACGCCTAAAATTTCGGCGGCATCGCTAATTTTGATTAATTTTTCTTCCATATTTATATATCCTAGCAAATACTTAAAATCTATACAATATATGCTAAAATCTATGCATAAACTCTATAAACTATGCAAAAGTATGCTAAATTGAGGATTTTGAGCGAAACGGCAATCATTGGCTCGAACCGGCCCGACAATTCATTTTAGCGTCTCAACAAGGCAAAATTATCGCTTTGCAAGAAAATCCAGTCGCGGGACGGGATTTTCTCAAAAGAATTGGCTCGAACCACGTTTTGCGCTCGCAAGCGATTTGCTTTGAACCAAAAAAGTCGTGGAAAATTCTTGCCGATGTGCCCGCCGAGGGGCCCCGCACCAGAGCAAGCTCGGTGCGGGATAAACTCCGCCCCGAGGCGGTGAACTCGTATCATCCAATCTGGCTCCGCACTGTGAACAGCGTTAGAACGATAATTCAAGAGCACAATGGCTATATTTACATCCCAGATTTACGAGAATATGCGAACCTATAAACTTACCCCACCCCGCTACTCACTATATTTTAGTGATTATGTTCCTCATCGCCACCGCACCCATCAGATAAATTCCAAACTTCAGTGATTTGTTCTCCCGTAAAGCTGTAATTACGGATAAGGTATTTGCCCAAACCGCCATACACATACCATCTCCAGCATTTACAACAGCACGGCCCTTTTTCGTGGGAGTTTGCCATTGCGTAGTCATACGCTTTTTGTTCTTCTGGCGTAAGTTCCATATCGTAATAACCCATCAATCTTTTCGCCAAGTTCGCTTCAATGTCGTAGGGGTCTCTGGGAATTTCAGGAATGTTTGCGTATTTTTTCAGACCCTCTACCTGTTCGCTATAGCGGTGTAAGCTCATCGGGCTACAACAAGAGCCCCGAATGTGGTCAGCGTCATTCATCTCTGGAATAGATTTTTGGAAATTGGCAGAACAAGAAGAATTACCATTTTGACTTAAGTAATTAAATTTAGCCGCCAATGCTTCGGAAGCAATATGCGGTTTCAATTCGCCGTTTCGTTTATTTTTTGAAGTCAAAACCGCTGTTCCGATCAATAAAGCAAAAAGAATTACGGCGACAATTTGGTACTGCCTTTTCACCCCGTTAGAAGTCGCTTTATTCGCCTTTGATGTTGTTTGCTGAAACATAATGTTCTTGAAATATCTAT
>JACPXH010000009.1 GCA_016196625.1 Candidatus Parcubacteria bacterium
CACAGCTGACTTAACTGCTGATAAAACCTATACTTTTCCCAACACCACAGGCACGGTAGCTTTAACAGCTGACGACCTCTCCGTCTTTGCCGCCACCACCTCCGCTCAACTGGCAGGAGTCATCAGTGACGAGACGGGAAGCGGGCTGGCGGTCTTTGCCACTTCGCCGACGTTTACCACTGGTATCACTGACCCACTCGTTATCGGTGGAACTGGCACCACCTCAACCTTAACCCTCCGTTCAACTTCAGGAGTGGGAGCTGCAGGAGCTGATATCATCTTCCAGACAGGCAACAACGGAGCCACAGAAGCCATGAGAATATTAAATAGCGGGTTTGTTGGCATTGGGACAGCAAGCCCAACGGGGCTTCTTCATTTAGCCGGCAACATCTCCGCCTCCTCTTGGACTACCAATGGCATCCAAGATCAACATGCGGCCGCCACCTACACTAACACTTCAACTGCCGCTTCAGGCACGGCCGCCTCGGCTGTCTTCTCTTCCTACGGTCAACCCACCTTAGCTGCCACCAACACCAGCGTCACCACCACCGACGCCGCCACTGTCTACATCGCCAACGCGCCGACGGCGGGAACCAACCAGACGCTTACTAATGCATGGGCGCTATGGGTTGACGCGGGAAATGTGAGATTTGACGGGACTGCTAATAATTTAGGAACCATCACCACCGGCACCTGGAACGGAACCATTATCACTGGCACCTATGGAGGCACAGGAGTCAACAATGGAAGCAACACTATCACCTTAGGAGGAACTCTTACCACATCGGGTTCCAGCGCCCTGACCCTGACTACCACCGCCACCACTAATTCAACACTGCCCGCAGGAACAGACACGCTTGCTGGCCTCGCTACCGCTCAAACATTCACCGCCCAGAACACCCACAATGTTGCTAGAAGCATTGCTTCTGCAGCTGGCGCAACGTTAGACGACTTGAGCATTACAGCAGCAACGACGACGGTAACAGGAACCACTCAAGTCACCAACGCCAAAGGATTTAACAAGGTAAGCATCTACAAACCAACCATCACCGACAGCTCGGCTGTCACCATTGACAATGCTGCAACCTTGTACATTGAAGCCGCTCCGCTGGCCGCAGGTTCAGTCACCATCACCAGTCCCTACGCCATCTGGGTAGCGGCAGGCAACGTCAACTTTGCGGGAACTGGCAACACATTAGGCACCATTACTTCAGGAACATGGCAGGGGACTATCATCACATCAGCCTACGGAGGCACAGGCAATGGATTCACCAAGTTTACAGGACCTGCCACATCAGAGAAAACATTTACCCTGCCCAATGCCAGCTCAACCATCGCAGTCACCTCAAACGACCTCTCTGTCTTTGCCGCCACCACCTCCGCTCAACTGGCAGGAGTCATCAGTGACGAGACGGGGTCGGGAGCCTTAGCCTTTGCCACCTCGCCTACCTTTGTCACTCCAACCTTAGGAGCAGCATCAGCCACCAGTCTTACCACCTCTGCCCAAAGGCGGAGCAGGACGGTTTGCAGGCATTATCACCACAGCTGACTTAACTGCTGATAAAACCTATACTTTTCCCAACACCACAGGCACGGTAGCTTTAACTGCTAACGACCTCTCCGTCTTCGCCGCCACCACCTCCGCTCAACTGGCAGGAGTCATCAGTGACGAGACGGGGTCGGGAGCCTTAGCCTTTGCCACCTCGCCTACCTTTGTCACTCCAACCTTAGGAGCAGCATCAGCCACCAGTCTTACCACCTCTGCCCAA
>JACPXH010000010.1 GCA_016196625.1 Candidatus Parcubacteria bacterium
CAGTATTGTCATCCACCCCCGGAAGAAAGGAGGCCAGTGACGATGTTGATGTTATCAGCGGCACTCGTCTTTCTGTGTGTCGTGCTGGTCCTGATGTACGTCGATCACCGGCGAGAGGCCAAGCAAAAACACGCCCATTAACTTCTCCTTCTGGATTGGCCAGTTCGCCTCGATCGTCGGCGTCTTGAGCGCGATCCTCTTCGCCTTCTTCAAACACTAAGCTCGCCCATCCTGTTTCTCTTGGCACCGCGATCTCCTCGCCCACCCGCAGCCGGCTCACCTTCCGCCATTCACCTAAACTGCTGGGAGCTGGGAGCTGGGAGCTGGGAGCATTGACGCCTAGCTCCAAGCCCCTAGCCCCTAGCTGCGGCGAAGCTGCGCGCCCCACCGTGATCAAGCCCGCGTCATCGACGACCTCAAAGCTGTGTGCGAGTTGCCGCCTCCGCGGCGCTCTAGGCTCCAGTTCGAGGCTGGGAGCTGGGAGCTGGGAGCTTGGAGGAATTGACGCTCCTAGCTCCGAGCTCTTAGCTCCTAGCGGCGCCGAAGGCGCCCGGCTTGACACACCGTGCGACGCATGATAGGCTTGTGGCAACAGGGGGGTTCCATGGTGAGTGAGGTGAAGCGGGTCATTCAAGAGTTGGTGGTGCCCGACTTGCAGGCGATCAAGTCGGATCTGGCGACCATCAAGGTTGAGATCCGACGGCTCGACGAGAAGATCGACGGGGTTGACAAACGGCTGAGCGAAAAGATCGACGGGGTTGACAAACGGCTGAGCGAAAAGATCGACGGGTTGGATGAGAAGATCGACGGGGTTGACAAACGGCTGAGCGAGAAGATCGGCGGGGTTGCTCAGCACATCGATTCCGTCGACAAACGCATCGATTCGTTGAGAGACGAATTCTCTGCGCGGTTCGTGTCTCTGGAACGCGAGATCTCCGTGGCCATCGACATCCACGAGCGTCTCGCCGCCTTGGAAGCCAAGATCGGCCGCTAACGCCTCCTGTCGCGCCACCGCGATCTCCTCGCCCACCCGCAGCTCCTGCACCTGCCGCCATTCGGCTTGGAAACTGGCATCGCCTTCGGCGACGCTGGAGGCTAGAGGCTGGGAGCTAGAGGCCTCCTCTTCTAGCTTCCAGCTTCCAGCTTCTAGCTTCTTTCCCAGCTTTAGATACTGAGTGCCTCGCTCACTCATCATCGAGGCAACCGCAATCTCCTGCCCCACGACCAGCTCCCTGACCTGGGTCCACCGCCCCTGACCGGCGATGAGCGGGCGGCTCTTGACAGGCCGCGGGAATGCTTCTATACTTGAATTAGCATGGACATGAGAGCGTATATCAGCATCGATCCCCATATCTGCCACGGGAAACCCTGCTTCACGGGCACGAGGATCATGGTCTACCTCGTGCTGGAACTGCTCGAAGCCGGCGTCTCCGTGGAGGAGATCATTGGACCGGACTACTACCCCCAATTGACCCGCAAGCACATTGAGGCGGTCTTGCATTATGCCAGCGACCTCCTGAAGACTCGGGAGTATGCCTCTCAAAGTGCTCTGTGACGAGAATGTCCCGGGGGCCGTCATCGCCGCGTTGCGTGAGTGGAAGATGGACGTGTCGCGCGTGGTGCCCCGCACGCCAGACGAGGAGATTGCGGACCTCGCCAAACGCGAAGCGCGTGTCATCCTGACCTGGGATTCAGACTTCGCCAATGTGCTGGCATATGCGCCTGCCGAGTTTTTCGGGATCGTCCGCGTGAAGATTGACCCACCGTTTATCTCGGTGGTCCTTCCTGCCATCCAACGGGTGTTTGACGCCTTCCCCACGGGCGACCAGTTGCGCGGCAAGCTCGTCATTGCAGAACCTGCCACCTTCCGCGTGTGGGAAGAACCCAGTCCGCCTTGAGGTCCGTCGGCGATGGACCCCCTTCCCCCTTCCCCCTGTTTTGCTCCTTCCACCTTCGACCTTCCACCTTCCACCTTCACGAAGTATGGATGATTCCCCGTCGTGCGGATCGTCCGGCCTGAGGCGGTCGTCAGGCGGAACACCGGCTGCGCCCCCATGTCCAGCAGCCCCTTGATCCGGTGGAACTCTAAGCGCCCCGTCGCCTCGTCGAGCGACAAGACCTGATCGCCCGGCTGCACCTGGACGATGGGGATAAACTCGATGGGGCTAGACGCTGGGGGCTGGGGGCTGGGGGCACTTGCGCCTAGCTCCAAGCTCCTAGCGTCTAGCTGCGGCGTAGCCGCTACTTCATCGAGTTGATGAGGCCGTTGATTCCCCCTGCCAAGCTCCCGCACAGTTCGAGCAACACCGTCGCGTCCGGCTCCGTGAGGTACGCCAACTTCAGGCTGACTTTGACCAGCGTCATGACCTCGTACAGTGACCCGCGCGCTTGGTAGAGAAATTGGATGAAGGTCTTCGTGTGGTAGCGCCCCTTGCCCTCGGCGATATTCAGCGGCACGGAGACTGCGGCGCGACGCAGCTGCGCCGTGAGGCCAAACTGTTCGTCTTTCGGAAACACCCTCGTGACCCGATACACCTGCTCGACCAACTCCATCCCTCGTTGCCAGACCGTCAACTTCTCGAACTGATACTCCATCCCCCCCCCTTTCTGTGCTGTTGCTCCTAGCCCCTAGCTCCCAGCTCCTAGCCTGACTCCTAGCTCCTAGCCCCAAGCTCCTAGCCTGACTCCTAGCTCCCAGCTCCCAGCCCCTAGCCTGACTCCTAGCTCCTAGCCCCCAGCTCCTAGCCCCGGATGCTCTGATCACCGGAAGCAACGTATCCCCCGTCACGCACTGCCCTGTGATGGCGTTCCATTCCATCCTCAGCGCCGTGCCCCACGCCGCCCCGCGCGCGCCGGCCAACACCGGATCAGTCCAGGTTCCCAAGTATGGCCTCGCGTAATACCCACTGGCTGGATTCGCGAGTTTGTCCATACCCCACCGCACCAATTGCACCCCTGCTCCCAAGATGCCGCCCCACGCCGCGGCCTGAATCACATGGTCATCCCAATGCGGAGCGCCTGTCGCCCAGTTGTAGAGCGCTTGCGAACCGCCGCCAACGACCGTGCCGCCCAGAAACCCGAGGGGCAGTGATTTCACCAACCTCATATCCTTGAAAAATCCAGGAAGCTTGAAGAGGTTCGACACGGGCCGAAATCCGCTCCAACCCAGTCCAAGCTGGATGAAGCCCCCCTCAACCACTCTCAACCAGTTCACGCCAGACCACGATCCCCGACGAGCGTACTCACCCACAAGATCGAGTCCGCTACCCATGACCACCAACCCCACCGCCGAGAGCAGCGCCACAGTCAGCGTCCCCGGCGCCCCCACAGTCGCTGCAACAACAATACCCCCGATCGTCAACACAGCCGCAGGAATGCTCGCGGCCTGTTGAAGCGCTAGAAACTTGTCCAACACCGAGGCATACCCCATGTCCGCCACGCCAAACAGGATGAGATGCCCAGTGTTCAGGGTTCGATTGGCATCGTTGAGGGCCTTCAGAGTCTCTGGGATCTCATGCTCTGTGAGCGTCTTCAACCGTTTCTCGATCCACTCCCGCCTCTTGCCCGTCGCGCCATTCAACTCGTTCGTGAGATTATCGTATTCTTTCTGTAACGTCTTGTAGTAGGTCGAGTATTGCTGCCTGAATACGCCCCCAAAGATGGCGTACCCCACTCCCGCCACTTTCGATGAGTCTGGACGAAGGTTGGCCTCTTTCAGCGCCGCCTCAAAGCGCGCCACGTTGATCACCTCAGGCGACTTCATATCCCACTCGATGGTGCGCCGCTTGCCGTTGGCCTCATTGACCACCTCGACTTGGTAGTACTTGGGCACTTGCACCACGATGAGAAATCGTTCAGCCATCTTGAGCGTCATCTCGGCCCCGACTACGTCCCCTTGAGCCAGTTGCGCCTTGATTCGAGCGAGCGTTGCCGCGTAGTTAGTGCGCTGCTCAGGACTCATGAGACCGAACAGGTGCTTGGCCTGCCCCAGCGCTCCTTGTAATTGTTCAATCTGTCGGTCAAGTGCCTTCAATTCTTGATCACCTTTTTCACGCCTCTGATCTTCGTTGATGGTCATCTGAGCCGAAAGAGCCCTCTTCTCCCATTCCAGCTTCGCCCATCGCTGCTCTAACTCAGCTCGCTGTGTCTTAGATAACTTGCTAGCACCAAATTGTTCTGTAAGCTGCTCAAGCTCGGCATCAATTTGCTGCAATCGACCCTGATTAGCAACTCCCAATAACAACGCTTGTCGCTTAGCAATGAGCTGACCCACTTGCCGTTCGATCGATTCAATCCCTTCCTTGGTGACTCCCGCCCTTTCGACCCCAGCCGTCAGCCACGCCTCCTTGGCGCGCAGCTCGAAGACCTGCCGCTCGATGGCCTGATACGCGCTCAGCAAATCCGGCGAGAGCTGCTGCGCAAACGGCTTCGTGCGATCCATCGTCCGAAATGCGTCGAGCAATTGCCGCTGTTGGCCTTCCAGCGCTGCCACTGCCTCCATGAGAGCCTTGTCCTCGCCCCACTTCAGACCCACCCGTAACTGCGCTTTAACCTTGTCCAGATCCTGCACAGTCTTCCAAAATTCGAAGTATCCCACGCGGGTGAAGCCGGCCTCGACGGCCTGTAGCTGGGCCGGATCGACGAGAGCGCGGATCGAGTGGGTCGTGCCAGCGCTCTGGCGGATCGCCTCATGCAACGCGGCCAGCCCCTGCTGGAATGGGCCGAGCTCCATGTCGAAGGGCTCGTGCACCTTCGTGAAGCGCTGCTGCCACTGCGCCAGCGCCTGCTGGCCCTGGCTGTAGCGCTCGCCCAGTTGGATGTTGTCGAAGCGCACCAGCGCAGCGTCG
>JACPXH010000011.1 GCA_016196625.1 Candidatus Parcubacteria bacterium
GCGATTGCCGAGATGCATTCTCCCTGCGCGAGGCCTCGGCTCACTTCCTCGCGCTCGGCGTTGGTGAGGCGCCGGTATTGTGTTGGATTGTGCATACGGATATGATACTCATATCCGTTGCGTTAAATGTCTGACTCCACTATGAAAAAAATCCTCTTTTCCCTTGCGGTTATTGGTCTGGCGGCGGTTCCCGGGTTTGTTGCGGGTCAGGAAGCGCCCCCCACACTTATCGTTTCACTTGACTCATCAACACCGCTAGCGAAAACCATCACGATTGCACCCGATCAGACGAGTGTAGCGTTTGCCGCAATCCGGATTGCCGGCGGGAGCGTCTCCGCCACAATCAACGGCATTCAGTTGGCTTCTGATTTTCCCGGCGTATCAAATGCGGTGAATGCCATTTATAACATCCGGGTGTATGACGGGGCTCAGCTCGTCGGCTCTACCTTCCTTGGCGGCCTCTCTGAGTTTAACGGCGCATACTATTATGCTTGGCTTGACCTCGTCGAACCCGTCGTGGTACCCGCGGGGGGAGTAAAGATTTTTAACATTGTCGCCAACGTCCGACCACAGACGAGCGGGGAGGTTCGCTTGGGGGTTACGGGCCTGAACTTCGTTTTGCTGTTGGGCGCATACACGGTTGGGTTGCCCGTGTATGGCAACAGTATGAACGTTCAACCGGCAGTGTCGCCGAACCTGCCAGACCTCGCCGTACCTGCTGGTTTTGTCATTAGCCCCTCTATCCGGAAGTTTAACGAAGACGTTTTCGTTACCTTCACGTTGGCGAATCAGGGTACGGCGTCCGCCTCGCCCGCGGTGTACGCCTATACGAGCCAGGCCGATGGCATCTCGCGCCCCCATCCGTCCAATACTTGTACTGGCTCGACGGTGCTCCCCCCCGGCGGGAGTTGCGTATCGGCATACGTGTTTACATTCCCCACAACGGGGACAAAACAGCTGGTGGTGAAGCTCAATCCATCCGGTCAGGTGGCAGAATCAAACTCAGCTAATAACGAGATCAGCACTAACTTCGCGGTCGTGGCAGCTCCAACGAACGTTGCGCTTTCACTCCTGTCGCCGACACGCGCTGAGTACGTTAATCGCGGCGGGCCATATACTGTTCGCTGGAGCACTTCCGGTACGTTGCCATCCGATGCGTCCTTGTTCTTCTATCTTGTCCGGAACGGCGCGGCACTCGGTCGGCTTGCTGCAAGCGCAATCAGTGCGAGCGCCAACAGCTATGTGTGGGACACAAGCGCGTACTTCCTCGAGACGACCGGTGCGGCGCGTGCCACCGAGGCGGGAAGTGGTTACCAAATTAAATCAGTGCTCCAGAGTGGCGGGGATACGATTGCGACGGCGCTCGGCGAGCAGTTCTCGCTTTCAGACCAGATCATCCGATCGGTGAGCGTCGGCGTGCCGAACGGCGGAGAACAGTGGCAAGGGGGGTCAGTGCAGACAATTCAGTGGGGCAGTTCGAACGTATACGAAGTCGCCATCTATCTCCTGCGGGGTTCTGGCATTGTGCGGACCATTGCCGACATCGCGACCAATCCCAGTCAGTACCGCTGGGCCATTACCGATGATATTCCCAATGGTTCTGACTATCGCGTTCGCGTCACGGATCCGAGCTCGGGCGTCTTTGACGATAGCGATCAATCCTTCACGATTGCGGGGCAATCAGGGGGGTCGTCTCTCATCCCGGACGGTTCGCTCATCCGCGCTCGGGGCGACTATAAAGTTTGGATCGTTAAAGGCGGCTACCGGCGACATATCACCTCCGCGCGAATTTTCTCGCTCTACGGGCATCTCGGATTCGCACAGGTGATGGAAGTTGACCCGGGAGTGCCCAACCGCTATGCCGAAAGCGATCTCGTGCGGGCTGTTGGCGATGCGCGCGTCTGGCAGATTGACGCTGCGGGCAAGAAGCATTGGCTAAAGATGAACCACGAGCAGTTCCTCGCGAGGGGCCACTCGCCCACCGCCATCTTCGATATCAACAGCCGTGAACGCGATTTCTACCGTGCGGCTGCCGACATTACGCCGTAGGGCCCGCCCCGTTGGCGGGACGGTCCGGCGCCGCAAGGACGGCTGTTTTGGGTTGTGCTTGCGACGAGGGATTGTCCTCAACAAATCGCGATGGTATGGTAGAAATAGTTTCGTGAGTTTACGGTAGCAGCGGTCTTTGCTCATTAAGGAAGACGTCCTCGTAGTTCAACTGGATAGAACGTCGGCCTCCGAAGCCGAAGATTGCGCGTTCGAATCGCGCCGAGGACACCAGAGGGAAGCACCATCGATTCATGATCGAAATCCATTACAAGAATCCCGCCGCTCCAAAACCAAATCAACCGTGGCTACCTTCTGTACATGGGATTGTGCGTAATGAGCAGGGGGCGGTGCTGCTTCATCGGCGAGATGACCATTCTTCCTGGGCTTTTCCCGGAGGAAAACTTGAACTCGGTGAGTCACTTGAAGTTTGTCTCGCAAGAGAAATGCTTGAAGAGACCGGCTTGGAAGTTGCCGTAGAAAGATTGCTTGGCGTGTTTAGCTCGCCCGAATATGTGCTCGCACTTGAAGATAAAACTTTCCAGCCACTGCTCATTGTCTTTTTATGTCGGATGTGCGGAGGTGGACTGCGAGTGGGCCCGGAATCGCTATCTTTCATGTGGATGAATCAAGCCAATATGGAGACCCTCCAGACTTTCCCGCTAACGAAAGACATCGCCCGCTTTATATGGAGCGGCAACCAGAATGCTTTCTTTGACTTCTTTTCTCTGGGTATCAAAAATTAGTCGCGTAATGAGAAAAGGCGGCCACGGAAACCGTAGCCGCCCAAGTTAATACGTAGGTCAGTCAAAAACATGATTGATTTTCAGAAACCCCAGAAAGAAGTCTGGGATAACAAAATCTCCAAAGGGTTCAATACAACCGACGTCCACCTTGAGTTTTGTTTCGCTTTCGGCGAACTTGCGGAAGCGTTCCGCGCCCAGCGCAAAAGCTACCCGATATAGGGGAGGAGTTCGCGGATGCCACGCTTTATCTTCTCTCTCTCGCTAAAATGTTGAATGTTGATCTTGAGAAGCAAGTTTTGAGCAAATTAGAAAAAATAAGAAGCGCGAATATCAGAAAGTTGGCGGGGTCAACATCCGGACGAAAGATGCTCGATAAGCCTATCATTCGTCTTCGGGGCCCGACCGAGGAGGGTCATGCGGAGAGTGGAATTACTATCCGGAAATCCTCAAAGGAGAAGCGCGCGCAATGACTAGTCATTGCGCGCGCTTAATCGTCGTCCACAAAGAGCAACTGTTGAGCCGAGCGATCGTTGCGTTTCGGCCGCTCCGGCGAGAGCACGAGGGGAAGCGTCGAGATGTCTCGTCCTCGGTGGAGCGGGTGTTCTGCACGTTCGAACCGCACCACGTACCCAAACTTCGTACGCGGCTTGACCGGCACGATATAGCCGCAGGTTTTTCGCACCAGCGGCGCACACGCGGCACAGGGGTATTTTGTTACGTCTTCGGTCTGTACCCTCGGCCAGAGCGCGAGGTCGGCCTCCCACTGTTCTTTCGGCGGCGTGGGCCTCCATTCCAGTGGCCGCTTCGCGTCGCCGGGGATGACTGCCTGCGGGTGCCGCGAGCACATCGAACGCGAGTAGAGCCACAGCGCGTTCGCGACGCTTACCGCATCGAGCCCGCAGCGCTCCATGAGCCGGAGGATAAAGAGCATAATCTCGTTTACTCTCCAGTCATCTAACCGGAAGCACTCGACGGCGTGCAGGAATTCGGGGAAGCGCTTTCGGGTGGGATCTTGCACCGTGCCCCACCATTCTTTCGGGAGCACGTCCCACTGGGAGAAGAGCCGCAGGATGTGTATGTCTACTGGAATCGGCGTCAGGTACTTTGGCACCGGCCAGAGGCCGAGGCGGGGGTGCAGTTCGTCGAACTCGCGCATCCACACGAGGAACAGCGCCCAAATCTTCCAGCGCATGCCGAGGAAGTGCACCCGGCGGTTCGGATTATGGTGTACCTTCGTGATGAAACCGAGCCAATCTGCGGTGCCGTAGAGCAAGGTGCGTGGGTCGCCGCCATAGTATTGGTGGAGTATGGTGGCATTGACGATCCAGGCCTGCGCCTGACTTTCGCGGTTGAGCGCGAGCACGCCCGCGTCGGTTTCGCCAACACGGCTGCCGTTGGTGATACTCCGGCCAACCTCCCCGAACGCGCGGACGATCTTCGTTGGGTTCCAGTCCGCAACCACCGCCTCTGGCAGGAAGAGGTCCGGGAATTGTTTCAGGAGCTCCAGCTTCCAGCGGAAGTTCGTGTCCGAATCCCGGCCGCCGCGCTCTCCTCCGGCGTTGAAGAAATGCCAACACGCGAATTTCCGACCGTCATCGAGCAGCCACTTCGGGAGCCACTGGTGCTGCGGCGGGACGAGATTCCGGAAGACACCCACTTTTTCCCGGAACCGCCGGACGATCTCTTGAATCAGCGTCTCTGCGACGTCTTCACGGAATTTCGCTTTCGGTCTGGCTTTCCTGTCGGCCACGGTTTCTCACCCCCTTTCGGTTTGTTTCGCTCAAAGGAGTCTCTAGAGGGAGTTGTAGCATGACGGTAGAGGTAGGTGCAAGTAGCTTGACGAAAAAGTGAACAGAGTTTATTCTATACATATCGTTAGACACGTTCTTCTTATCAGCAAAAAGAGGAGGATCTGCGGTGAGCAAGTTGCGGCGTGACAAGGCAGCGTCGAAGTACCGATCGGTGGAGTGCCGCTACTGTCATGGGGCGGCGAAGGTCCTCGACGGCAGCAAGTTGGGGTACGACGACGCCCAATGGAAGTGTCGTGATTGTGGTTGCTGGAATCGATTTTCCGCGGGATCCGGCGAGGTTACCCTAGATTGCGCAACCCGCGCGACCGAATCGCCCAAGCCCGAGGCGGTGGGATCGATGCCCGTCTCGTACCGCGGCTATCGGATCGGGTTCCTGTACTCATGGGAATAGAGGAGGATGGCATGATAGAAGGATCTGCGGTACCGACGGTTGAGGAGTTGCAGGAATACCTCAAGCGGCGCAAGCCCCTCGGGTGGGAGTGGGACGGCGCATCGGTGAGGCCGCTCAACGTAAAACCCGACGCAAACCACTGGACATTCTGTGCCAACGCGCACGGCGTGACGATGGTGCTCCGGTTAGTCAATCCTGTTGGTATTGCGGGGAAGTCCGGCTGGCTTACGCTCCAGCAGGAGTACCGCCTGCTTCGGCGTATCGACGCAGCCGGCGCACGCATAGGCATGATTGCGCCGCGGGCCTTCGGGCTCGATCGGCGCGGCTTCCGTTTGCCGGTGCTCATTCAGGAGTTCATTTACGGCGAGCCTCTCTCGAAACTCAAGAACGAGGGGCGGCTGACTGTTGAGCACGTTGTCAAGGTAGCCGAGCTCATCGCGTCGTTAAGCCGATGCGAGGTGCCGCGCTGGCGGTTCCCGGCGCTGTGGCACCGAACTGAACGCAGCTACCGGCCACACATCGCCAAGGCGCATGACCGTCTTGACCGGATATTAGCCCCGGGCCAACTGCGTGGTCAGGCAGACCTCGGTGAGTGGGTTGGCAAGCTTCGAGAACTCACCGGGAAGGTGGCGGGGGTGCTCGGTCGCTTCGAGCCGATGCTCGCCGCAAGCCCTTCGGTGTTCATCTTCAAGGGCGCCCACCTTGGCAACGTGCTGTGGCAAGAGGCGACCGAGTGGTGCCGGTTCGTGGACCTCGAGCACGTGGCGTGGGGCGATCCCGTGTTCACGTTGGCTCGCCTCTTGAGTTCGGTGCCGGCGAATCGCGATCGCTGGCTCGACCCGAAATACGTGCAGGCGGCGAGTTTGGCGTACCAGCACCACTACTCTATGCTGCCCGTTCCTGATTTCGATGAGCTTGTGCAAGCGCGTCTGCTCGAACGAGAGCTCGCCGATGCCGTGTGGGTTGTGTGGGAGCATGTCGAGCGCGGGCGCACCCAGTCGGTGGAGGAGGCGACGAACGTACGAGTGCGCTGCGATCGGGTCCGCGAGCTCATACTTATAGCGAAGTACGGAAAACTCGCTTAGCCCGTCGCGGAGGGAAAAGATCAGCGCCCCGTCCTGAGCGTGTTGCAGGACGGGGCGCCCTTATTTTCGGCCAAATAGCAGCCGGATGCTGATGAGTATCAAGCCGGCTACCGTGCCCGCAACGCCGAAGCGGCGGGCGAGCCACGCAATAGCACGGCTTAGCCGGGTCGACGCTTCTGGCATAGCTTCCTCCGGATCTGTTTTGACGCGTCGTTGTACCGGTCAACGAGCCGCGCCCCTAGGCCGAAAATGATAAGGAGCGCGACGATAATGCCAAACGCCAGGACCCCGAGCGGTGCGCCCACCACAGTTGGAAGAGCAAATGCTATCATGACCCCCTCCTTTCTCAAAATGGCCCCATGGTATTATAGGGTATCTGTACTTCTGGCGATATGCGCTTCATTGCCGATCTACAACTGCACTCCAAGTATTCCCGGGCCACCTCCAAGGACATGGTGCCGGAAAATATGGCGCTCTGGGCCCAGCTGAAAGGGATTTATGTCCTCGGCACGGGCGATTTTACCCACCCGGCGTGGATGAAGGAGCTGAAAGAAAAGCTCGAGCCGGCTGAGCCGGGGCTCTATCGGTTGAAAGCGAAGTACGCGTCCAAGTCCGAGCACGGCATCACGTTCAACCGCGATCGGATGCGATTCCTCGTCACGGGCGAAATCTCAAACATCTATTCCAAGAACGGCAAAGTCCGGCGCGTGCACAACCTTATCTGGCTGCCGTCTCTGGAAGTGGCTGAAGCAATCAATACGAAACTGTCGTGGATCGGCAATTTGAAATCAGACGGTCGGCCCATCATCGGGCTTGACTCCGAGGAGCTTACGAAGATCGTGCTCGGTGTCTCCAAAGACGCTATGGTGATTCCGGCGCACGCTTGGACTCCCTATTTTAGCGTCTTTGGATCGATGTCCGGGTTTGATTCGCTCGATGAGTGCTACGGGGCTTTTTCGAAATATATCTACGCAGTGGAAACTGGCTTATCGTCAAGTCCGCCCATGAATTGGCGTCTCTCCCAGCTTGATCGGGTGGCGCTCACCTCAAACTCCGATTCGCACAGTTTGCAGCGACTCGGCCGGGAAGCGAATGTGCTTGAAGGCGATGCGGTTGATTATTTCAAAATTGCAGAGGCCTTCAAGAACGCATCACCGTTCAAGCTCGCAGACTGTTCGTATGAGCGCACGCCGCTCAAGCTGAAAGAAACGATCGAGTTTTACCCCGAGGAGGGGAAGTACCACTACGACGGCCATCGGCTGTGCAAAGTTCGTTTTTCGCCGCAAGAGTCAAAAGAGCACAAAAATCTGTGCCCCAAATGTGGGCGAGCGCTTACCATTGGTGTTATGAATCGGGTGGAAGCCATTGCGGATCGGCCCCTCGGCGCTAAGCCGGAGAAAACCATTCCGTACCGGAGCTTGGTGTCGCTCGACGAAGTGATTGCCGAGGCGTTTGGGCAGGGCAAGGCCACAAAAAAGGTTTTCGAAGAGTACCTCGGTCTAGTCCGGCAGCTCGGGTCGGAATTTTTTGTGCTCCTCGATGCGGCGCGCGCCGACATCGAGCGGGTTTCGTCTGCCGATATCGCGGAAGGGGTGATGCGTGTGCGTGAAGGACGGCTTTCGATCCAGCCCGGGTTTGACGGCGAATACGGGATTATTAAAATATTCGAGGAGGCTGAACGAGGCACTTTTTCGAAGCAGGCGAGTTTGTTTTGACCATGAACGCTCTCTTTCCGATTTTAGCCGCCGTTCTCCAAGCCGGGTCGTTCACCTTGGATAAGGTGGTGCTCGGCGTGCGCCATGTGAGCCACCGCACGTACGTGGTCGTGAGTTTTCCGTTCATCTTCCTCACGGCGCTCGCGATCTATTTCGTCGTGCAGCCGCCGCTCTCGTGGGCGCTGCTCGGGGGTCGGCTTGGGTGGCTGCTCTTTGCCTCGGTCGTCCTCACGGTGCTTTCAAACTTCATCTTCTACCGCGCGCTCGAGGACGATCGGCTCACCGAGATCGAAACGATCGGGTTACTCGACCGGATCCCGGTCATTCTTGCGGCAGGCGTGCTGTTTGTTGACGAGCGGCAATTTGCGCTCATGGTACCGGCATTGGTCGCTGCTGCGACCGTAGCGTGGTCGCACTGGGAGGGCCGGCTGCGTCTTGCGTCTAACACTTGGCCGCTTCTTTTCTGGACGCTTCTGGCCGCACCCATTGGGGCGGCGGTCTCCAAACAGCTCCTTACCGTATGGAACCCCATTTCGCTCGAGCTGGTGCGTTCGGCGGTGGTCGCTGCGATTTTCGTGCCGCTCTATCGTCGGTCAGCGGCGCAGTTGCCCGGCAAGGCGATCTGGTTGCTGGTTGCCACGAACATTCTCACCTCGATCGCGTGGATTTTCTACTACTTCAGCTACCAGCGTTCCGGCATCGTTTATACCGTGCTTCTCTTCTCGCTCCAGCCGCTCCTCGTGTACGCCGCAGCGCTCTTGGTGCTGAAGGAGCGGTTCCAGCCAAAAAAATTCGTAGCGTTTCTTGTCGTGCTCGCTTCGATCGCAGCGGCACAGTTCATGCGGTAGCGCGATCAACGCCGTGCATCGTTTTTCCAATAGCGACATCGCGAAAATCCTCACCGACATCTCGATCTACCTCGAGATGGATTCGGTGCCGTTTAAACCCCGCGCCTACGAGAAAGTGGCGCAAACGGTCGAGTTGCTCGACGAGCCAATCGCCGACATCTACGCCGCCGGCGGGCTCAAGGCGATCGAGGCCATTCCGGGAGTGGGGGAAGGCATCGGCGAGAAAATCGAGGAACTGCTGAATACGGGTCGTCTGAAATACCACGAGGCGCTCAAGAAGAAAATTCCGGTGGATGTGGGGCGGCTTTCGGCGATTGAGGGCGTGGGGCCGAAAATGATAAAGGTGTTGTGGCAAAAACTGCGCGTGCGCACACTCGCAGATCTCGAACGTGCAGCCCGAGCGGGCAGAATCCGGAAACTAGCGGGTTTTGGCGTAAAAACCGAAGAAAACATTCTAGAGGGCATTGGATTTTTGAAACAGTCAGGCGGCCGATTCCCGCTGGGCGAGGTTGTGGGTTTGGTTGATCGCATTGTGGCCCAGCTTCGGGAAGTGCCGGGAGTGTCTGAAGCAATCGCGGCCGGCTCAATTCGGCGCCGGAAGGAAACCGTGGGAGACGCTGACATCTTGGTTGTTTCAACCAAACCCGCGAAGGTGATGGACGAGTTTGTGCACATGGACGCGGTGGGGCATGTGTACGCCCACGGCGAGACCAAAAGCATGGTGCGTTTGCGAAATGGCCTGGATGTGGACCTGCGGGTTGTGCCGGCGCGCAGTTTCGGGGCAGCGCTCAACTACTTTACCGGCTCCAAAGAGCACAACGTGGCCTTGCGCGAGCTGGCCGTCAAAAAGGGCTGGAAGTTTTCGGAGTACGGGCTTTTCCGGGCTAGCCCGGGCGCCGGTCGCCCTAGAGGGCGAGCCTCCGAGACCGTCCGACCGGGCGGTCGGACTAGGTCGGGCTTTAGCCCTAGGGGCCAGCGTCAGATTGCCGGTCGCACCGAAGAAGATTTGTACCGGAAGTTCGGACTGGAGTATATTGCGCCGGAGTTGCGCGAGATGACGGGCGAGCTGGAGGCGGCCCGGACCGGGCATCTGCCGAAGCTCATTGGCTACGGCGACCTGCGCGGAGATCTCCAAATGCACACGGACTGGACCGACGGCACCGCGACCCTTGCGCAGATGGTGGCGGCCGCACGCGAGGCCGGCCTTGAGTATGTGGCGATCACTGACCATACCAAATCTCTGGCGATGACCGGGGGGCTAGACGAGCGGGGGCTGGCGCGCCAGGCCAAAGAGATTGATACGTTAAATAGAAAGTTCAAAACGGAGAAGGTTCAATTCCGGGTTTTGAAAAGCGCTGAAGTGAACATCAAGCAAGACGGTTTGCTCGATGTCTCGGACGAAGCACTCGCTAAGCTTGACGTGGTGGGCGCAGCCGTGCATTCTCACTTTAACCTCTCGCGCCGCGACCAGACCGAGCGCATCGTCCGGGCGATCTCAAATCCGCACGTGGATATCCTTTTTCATCCCACCGGTCGGCTCTTGGGCCGGCGCAAGGCCTACGACGTTGACCTCGCGGCTATAATCGCCGTCGCCAAGCAGACCAGGACGGTTCTCGAGATTGACGCGGACCCCGCGCGGCTCGATCTTTCGGGCGAGTATGTGCGTCAAGCA
>JACPXH010000008.1 GCA_016196625.1 Candidatus Parcubacteria bacterium
ATAGATTCGGAGCTGTAGAACTGCTCCCCAATGTGGGATACTCCCTTTGCTCCGACCTTGAGCGTAAAGGCGAGGTGGAACTGCTTCGACGCGCGATCGTGGGGATTCAGGCGCAGGTGGTGGTTGTTGATTGCGATTACCCCGGTTTTGCGCCCCTTTCCGCCGGACATGGCGCCGAAGACCTCGGTGACCGTGATGGTCCCCTGATCCTCGATTGCCGAGAGGAACAGGTCCAGCTTGGCCATTTCCTTTTCTGCGAGCGTCCTGGCTTTGCGCTTGGCGTAGGTCTTGACCATCGCCAAGCGCAGGTCTTCCTGCCAGCGCGGTCCACTCGAAGTGTTGAAGTCGTCCTCCGGGTTCAGCTCGATCAGACGGTCTGGGTCTACCTTGATGTGGGGCGGACGGCGGTCGTCGATTTTCTCGCAGACATATCCTTTCCCTCCCATGACCCGGATTTTCACCAAGGCGTTAAGCTCGACTGGTTGGCGGGTCTTTTCGTCGAGTATCGGGACGTAGGCAACATTGTTGCCAACCTGGCTCTTGCGCATTGCGACATAGTGCACCCAGAGGCAGGCTTCGCCTGCGTGATTGTCTACCGCAAGGTCGAAGGGCACCGTACCCTTGTAGAACGCGTTTCTCGCTTCCCTGCGCTCTTCCTGGTGTTGCTGTTTTCCAGCGCGCGCCTCCGCGTCCTTTGCCGTCTCCCACGCAACGAAGCCCTTATGAAGTTCTTCGCTCTCCACGCTGACGGCAAGACCAGCGCGAGCCGCTTCCAGATGCTCTTCGATGCGCTCGATCTCGTCCGGATCACTGGCTTGGGCTTTCAGGTCTTCCAACTCTGCCACCCTTGCGATAGCTTTGCTTTTGAGCGGGAAGCCGTTCCGGAAGAGCCCCTTCACCTGGGCCGGGAAGGTGTGGTAGGTCTTGAGGATGTCTTGCGCCTTCGCCAATGTCTTGCGGTCTTCCTCCGTGAGGTACCGCTCTGGCTTGTTCGCCAGAGTGTATTCGGTCTGCAATGCGCGGAGGAATCCTACCTTCGCGCCCTCGGGTAGGCTCCGGAGGGCGGATACGATTTCGCGCGCGCGCTGTTGTTCCGCGGTCCGGTCTTGACGGGCCTTTTCGCGCGCGGCGACTCGCTCTTGCTCCGCCCTTTTTCGATCTTCGGCGAGCTCCTCGGGCGGCTTCAGAAAATTGGCCGCTTCCCGTCCCATTCGCGCGGCCATTGCCGCGATCGCTTCGGGGCTGGGCGGTCCGCCGATTGAGGTCACAGGTACATTGGCTTTTCCCGCTGCTTTTTGCAAAGCAGCTCCTAGGGAGCCTTCTGCCTGCGCGACACCCTCGGTGTGGGCTACTCGGTCCTTCTGTTGCTTTGTATTTGCCATGTCACTCCTTCATTTTTTGTTGATCCAGGGAGCGCGGTATTAAAACATTTTACCGCCCCCCTCTTGTGACTCTTTCGGGGTGTTCCCTTTGGATTGGTCTCCTTCTCGGACCTGTCGCGCTTCTTGATGCGCACAAATCCGCCAGTGGTTTCCTCGACCCTTCGGTTTTTGTCGTGTTTGGCCACCTATATACCTCCTTTCTTTAAGTTTTCAAATAATCACCGCGCGCTATTTGCGCATTGTGACAGTGTATTATACACCCAAACGAAAAACCTGTCAAGCCCTTGTTTGTGGCTGTTTATAC
>JACPXH010000006.1 GCA_016196625.1 Candidatus Parcubacteria bacterium
GATGCGCGGCCTGAACGTATACCGACAGCCCGCGCACCGGACACGCCCTGAGGCCAGCTGCCATAACCGTCTTGTTCTGCACCGAGGACAGACCATTGATCCCATTGTGCCATAATCGGTGTCATTTTTGAGACTTTACCCAAGATAATTAAGAGGATCCTCGGCGATATCGGATTATCCGCGGAGGATTTCGAGCGGCTCTAAAAAGCGGCTGACCATGAAAGTAAGTGTATTGCGTTTCCACTGCCCGGATTGTAAAATATAGAAGTGGACGGGCATCCGTGTCGGCACCGCGCGTCAAGTTGTGGCCGCGGGCGCAAGGCGGCTTGCGGCAGGGTCGGCGCTGTTTGGGGCACAAGATTTTGCTGAAGCGTTGCGATTGCTCCGAGAAGACATGGGATATCTGGGTTATTTACTTATTGCGCTTGCGCCCATCATGTGGGTTGGTTTTGCATTATGGCGGCACAGGGCTCGTCTTTTCCGGACAGCCCCGTCTTCCCGCACCCCTTTTGGGTTTTTAGCGTGTGGTATGCTAGTGCTGTTTGTCTGGAGCTCCTTTTATACGGTTGGTTTGGCCTTAAGCTTCGTCTTTTCTAGTGGCGCTTCTTTTACTGAGGGTTGGTTCGATAAGGGCGGTGTATTCCTGTTTATTTTTATCTTTCAAATGATCAGTGCGATTATACTCAAGGAGATTGTTTCTAAAGCGTCTCGTGTGGATTGAACCAATATGCCCGAAGAATCTCTTCACGACGACAAGGCAAAATTCCTCGAAGAGAAGGCGAATGAGATTCGTCAGGATTTGATTTCGATGCTGGTCGAAGCCAAATCCGGGCATTCCGCCGGGCCTCTTGGCATGGCTGATATTTTTACAGCCATGTACTTTCACGTTTTGAACCACGACCCGAAGAATCCCGATTGGCCCGAGCGCGACCGGCTTGTGCTTTCCAACGGGCACATCTGTCCGATTCATTACGTTACGCTCGCTCACGCCGGCTACTTCCCCAAAGAAGAGCTTACGACGCTGCGCAAATTCGGCGCGCGCCTGCAAGGCCATCCTCACCGCGGTTCACTGCCCGGCATTGAAACGACCTCGGGTCCTCTTGGTTCCGGCACCTCGCAAGCCGCAGGTATGGCGTTGGCGGCGCGCATGGACAAAAAAACCGTTCGCATCTATTGTCTCACTTCTGATGCCGAGCATCAGGCGGGCAACACGTGGGAGGGCGTCATGTTTGCCGGCAAAAACAAGCTGCACAACCTGACCTCGATCATTGATCGCAACAACATCCAAATAAACGGCATGACCGAAGACGTGATGCCGCTCGAACCCCTTAAAGCCAAATACGAAGCGTTCAATTGGCACGTCTTGGAAGTTGACGGGCACAACTTCCGACAAATCGTTGACGCGGTTAACGAGGCCAAGGCTATTTACGAAAAACCCACTTGTATCATTGCGCACACGATTCCCGGCAAGGGGGTTTCCTTCATGGAGTTTGATTACAAATGGCACGGCATCCCGCCCAAGCCCGAAGAAGCCGAGAGGGCATTGGTGGAGTTGCGCACACTCGGAGGGAGAATCAAGAGCGAGCACGAATAGCTTCGCAACCTAGACGGGAGTAAGTTCAACATCATGCAGCGACACATTTTTCGCATGAAGCGTTTCCTGGCGGCCCAAGCGGCGTTGGTGATGGTTATGTTCCTCTTCGGATCAGCGTCAACCGTATGGCGATGGTGCCCGGTTCCCACTGCTGGCGATCTTAGTTGCTTTGGCCAGATGGCGGCTGGCTGACTGTTTCATCTGGCGTTCGTGGTGGCCGTAGTGTACCTCGCGGTGTTCGGCATTTATAAGCTGGCAGATTTGTTAAACGATTAGTATGCGTTCAGGCGCCTTGGACGCCAAAGAGCAGCCGGGAGAATTCTGGGGGCGCAAGGCCCTGCACATTCTTGCCTTTGCGGTCCTAGGGGCCTTCTGGTGGGTGGAAGCTAACTATTCGAGACCGGTTGCGCTCGTGGGGATGGTGGCGGTGGTCCTGGCGTTGCTCGGCTATGAGTTTGCGCGTATGGAGCTCGGCCTTCGCGTACCGTTCCGGCAGGTGCTGCGGGTCAAAGAACAGCGCACCCTCGCTGCCTCGGTGCATCTGTTTTTGGGCATGACGGTTGCGCTCGCAGTCTTTGATCCCCGCGTGGCCAACGCCGCAATTCTCATGACGATTTTCGGCGATTCTGTCTCCGCCATGATGAGCTACAACCACGAGGGTTTTCGCGTGCCCGAGCGCCCCGAGAAAAATTGGGAAGCGGCGCTGGCAGAGTTTACGGTTGATTTGTTTATCGGGTTGCTGTTTCTGCCGGTTTTCTGGCTGGCGCCGCTCATGGCTGCAGCCGCCACCATGGTCGAGATGTCCACGCGCTACCTCGACGATAACCTCACGATTCCGGTCGTAGCCGGACTCGTGGGGCAGGCGGGGATGATGTTTCTCTAAAATTTTCAATTTGCAATTATCAATTTTCAAAACCCTGAACATTAAGTCATTGATTGATAATTGAAAATTTGTCGTATCATGCTCAATCCCAAAGTGAAACTAGTTCCCAACGTACTCGACTCCCAAAAGGTTGAGCACAAGCCCATCCGCGACGGTTATGGGGACGGGTTGCTTTTGGCGGGCGAGGCGAATCCAAACGTGGTCGCACTCTGCGCCGATCTTTCGGAGTCAACACGCACGCAGCCCTTCCAGAAAAAGTTTCCGGAGCGGTATGTGGAGTTGGGTGTGGCCGAGCAGAACCTGGCTACGGTGGCCTCCGGCATGGCCGCGATGGGCAAAATTCCGTACATTTCGTCTTATGCCATGTTTTCTCCGGGTCGCAACTGGGAGCAGATCCGGACCACGATTGCCTACAACGGCCAGCACGTTGTTATTGCGGGGGCCCATGCCGGCATTTCTGTGGGGCCAGATGGAGCCACCCATCAGGCCGTAGAAGACCTCGCCATTATGCGGGTGATGCCAACTCTGACTGTGATGGCTCCGTGCGATGCGATTGAAGCGAAAAAAGCCACCTTGGCCGCACTGTCCCTGTCCGGGCCGGTCTACATCCGTTTTGCGCGAGAGAAAACAGCAGTTGTGACGACCGAAGCGACGCCGTTTCAAGTAGGCCGGGCGGAAATGTTCCGCGAGGGCAGCGACGTTGCTATCATTGCGTGTGGCCCGCTCGTGTACAACGCACTGGTTGCCGCCGAGGAACTTTCCACAGAGGGCATCGAGGTTACTATCATCAACAGCCACACGGTCAAACCCCTCGATGTCGAGATGGTCGTGCAGGCTGCCAAGGCGTGCGGTGCGGTGGTCACGGTCGAAGAGCATCAGATTAACGGCGGCTTGGGCTCGGCAGTGTGTGAGACACTGGCTGAACAGCACCCGGTGCCGGTCGAACGCATTGGAGTTCGCGATCGCTTCGGAGAGTCAGGGGACCCAAACGAGCTCGTCGAGCACTTCGGCATGGGAGCCCAGAGCATCAAGGAGGCGGTTCGCCGGGCGCTGGGTCGAAAATCGCCCCGCTAGATCAGTTGAGGAGTTAACCTATCAACTCCATGGATGTTGTTACCATCGGTACCGCCACTCGAGACGTTTTCCTTAAGTCCGAGGCATTCAAGGTGATCTCGGACCCCCATTCGGTGACGGGGCAGTCCGAGTGTTTTGCTTTGGGTTCAAAAATTGATATTGAGGAAATTGTCTTTGATACGGGCGGCGGGGCCACGAATGCTGCGGTTACCTTTGCCCGTCAAGGTTTGAGCACGGCGTGCTTGACCCGCGTGGGCGCTGACGATAACGGGGCGACTGCCTTGGGCAACCTCGCGCTCGAGGGCGTGGAGATTCAGCACACCCAGCGCGACGAGCGGGCGCTCACCGGTTATTCGATGCTTCTGGTCACCCCTGCCGGGGAGCGGACTGTTTTGGTCTATCGGGGCGCGAGCGAAGGATTTGACCCGGAAGAGGTGCCGTGGGACAAAATTGACACCAAGTGGTTTTACGTCTCGTCCTTGTCCGGCAACCGCGCGGTGCTCGAAGTGCTGGTGGATCGAGCGCAGCGCACCCAAGCGAAAATTGCCTTCAACCCCGGCAAGAAAGACCTGCAGCTCGGCTATGAGGTTCTCGCGCCATATCTCAAGTCAATCAATGTGCTCTTGCTCAACCGCGAGGAGGGAGCATATTTCACCGGCATTTCGTTTGAAAATGAAGCGGCCATCTTCCAAAAGCTCGATGCGTGGATCGATGGGTACGCGGTTATGACTGACGGCCGGCGCGGCTCGGTGGTCTCTGACGGTAAAACGCTGTGGCGGGCGGGGATCTATCCGGAGCATGCCCTCGTAGATCGGACCGGCGCAGGCGATGCGTTCGGCTCCGGTTTTGTGGCCGCACTTGCCAAGGGCGGCGACATTCCCACCGCACTCCGGCTTGCTTCAGCCAATGCGACGTCGGTCGTTGAGTACATGGGCGCGAAACGCGGCATCCTGACCGCCCGCGAGTTCTCCGACCCTCGCTGGGCAAGTCTCGATGCCCGCACCGAGACGCTCTGAAACACAATGGTAGATACTCACGCCGACCCGCTCACGCACATCGCCCGCATCCTGCGCACGGACCAGGATGTGCTCCGTGAGATCGTGGATAAAATGGATGCGGTTACTGGCAAGCGCGGCGTGATTGAAGCTATCGTCGAGGAAAATCACGCCAAGATTGAAGACCGCCTCGCCAAGCTCGGCGTTACGCGGGCTGATTCGGCTCAAGAGGTCTATCAGGCGCTCATCGGCAAAATCCGCGAGCACGACGCCAAAATTCAAGTGTTGCTGCATCAGCCAGCACAAATTACGCCGCACGGTTCGGCTTCGCTTATCAACTTTGCGATCGAGCTTTCGCAGGTCTCGCCGGGATTTTTTCTCAAGGAAGAGCGGGCTGTTTTTTATCTGCAGCAGAACCCGCCCCAACGCATCATCTCGGCCCTCGGCTATGCGGACGTCGGTGAGCTCCTCGCGCATGAAAACATCTGGGAGGTCTATAGTGCCCTTCGGTTTGTGGAAGACAAAGAGTGGCTTAACAATGTGTTCTTTGCGGTTTATAAAGATTTGACGCCCGCTGAATTTGAGGAGCGTAAGATGACGGTTCGGGTGCTTGATGCAAAGTGGTTAAGGGTTGCCGAGAAGTTCGTCAAGAAAAAGCACCATAACGTCTCGCACTTAAAAGAGCTCGGCGTCATTTTCGTTCTGCCCCTTTTCATGAACGTGCCGGGTGAGACTACACGGTTGCTCACGCTCGTGCTCCATTACCTAAACGAGATTACTTTTTATTGCCGGCTCTTCCGGCGCTACGCCGAGGAGCCGGCGACCTTTGCGCCGCAATTCATCTCCGCCTTGCGCGGCGATGTGCTTGATGCGCGTCTGCCTGATCACGAGGCCATCAATTGGATGGTCGTGCAGCGGTATTTGGCCAAAGACGACGAATACGACTGGCGGCTGTTTGAGCCGCACGTGAATCCCGAAGCCATCCATTGGCAGAAGGCCGAAGCCAACTTGGTTGAACTTTCGCACCGCTTCCCCGAACTCGATGTGGATTTTTGGGATGGGCTCGGATATGTGGGCGATTACTTCAAGTCCGAGGTGGGCACCGAGATTTTGGCTTCTTTTAACGTGATTGACACCGTGATGTCGCTTGTCCAAGAGCGAGCGTTTACGAAGTTTCTCTACCACCATCAGGAAGCGCTCTGGAACCGAATTTTTGCGGGTTATGTGGGGCAAGAGCAGATGGAAGATCTGATTGTGGAGAACTTTACGAGAGGGTATATCAGCGTTCAAAAATCCAAATGATAAAATCCAAATTTCAAATAAAACCCAAAGCTCAAAATCCAAAACGTGTTTTGACATTTGAATTTTGGATTTGATTTGCCATTTGGGCTTTGGCATTTGTCATTCAAAGAAAGTTTGTTGGGCTGTGCCATGACCATTTTTTCTTCCGTTGAGGTGCTTAAACGGGCTCGACTCGGCCGCTATGCCGTCGGCCAATTCAACGTCTCTGACAACGAGCAGTTGCGTGCCGTGGTTGAAGCTGCGGTCAAGCTCAAAAGTCCGGTTATACTTGGCACCTCCGAAGGAGAGCGGAAGTTTTGGGGGTTGAAACAGGTGACGGCGCTGGTCGCGGCGTGGCGGGAGCAAACGGGGCTGCCCATCATTTTGAACGCCGATCACTCCAAGTCGTTTGGGGCCGCTAAAGAGGCTTGCGACGCGGGCTACGATGCGATTCATATTGATGCCTCGGAGAAGCTTTTCGAAGAAAATCTGCGCATCACCAAGCAGATCGTTGAATACGTAAAGTCAAAAAATCCTGATATCCTCGTGGAAGGGGAGTTGGGGTATCTCCCCGGCAGCTCCGCGCTCCTCAAAGAGGCGGTTGAAATCAAGCCCGGATACCTCACCGATCCTTCTGCCGCAGCGCAGTTTTCGAAGGAAACCGGCATTGATACGCTGGCGGTTTCAATTGGCAATTTTCACGGCATTACCGTTGCCGAGGAAGCTTCCGAGCACCTCGACCTTGATCGCCTTGTAGAAATCCGTAAGGCGACAAGTGCCATGCTCGTGCTTCACGGCGGGTCGGGCATCGCGGCTCGCGAGGTGCGATCCGCGATCGCTCGGGGTATTGTGAAAGTGAACATTAATACCGAACTGCGCGTGGCCTACGTGGGCACGCTTGAAAAAACCCTCGCCGAGTCTGACGAGACGACTCCGTATAAGATTTGGCCAGAGGCGATTGAAGCGGTGGCCAAAGTGGTGGAAGAAAAGTTGCACCTTTTTGGCAGCGTTGAGAAAGCGTAGTATAATTAAGTTACTATATTTAATAACCCTATGGATATACAGCCACCAACGTCTTTTCAGCAACCGTCAGCGTCTGCACCGAACGAGGGCAGTCAGACGCGGTTTGGTTCTCGGAGCGTCGCGCCGTGGATGGCGCTCGCTCTCGTTGTCGGTGTCTTCACGGGGGTGACGACCGACTCGTGGTCAAAAACGTGGCAGGAGGTGGATTCGTACCACGCGACCGCATCCGTGCCCGCGAGCCGGGCAAAGTTGGCGTCAATTCAAGCAGCTGTATCAGAGAACGACATTCTTGATCCGTCTCCTCAGTATGGGTTCGGGCATCGGTTAGTTTGTCGGGAGTTGCTTGTTCGGTTTCGGACTGATGCAATGGGTTCAGTTTTGGGGATCGTGCGGCGGCACAATGCCGAGATTGCTGATCCTGTGCTGCCCGGACCTCGCGGCTGGTTGGTGTCGGTGGGCGGAGCATGCACGCACGGGGCCTTGCAAGCTGCGATTAGTGATTTCGCCGCTGATCCAGACGTGGTTTCAGTCGGGCCGCATTACATCGGTATTTAGCATGGATGTGATGTTGGGCGAGTGGCCACCCCGAATCCGTTTTCTAATGTATTAATACATTAGAAAACGGACAGCTGTTCGTTGTCTTCAAATATCGTTCTACTGCGATAGCGTATGGTCGAATCGGAATCGGGTTCCGGCAGCCAGCAACCAACCCCGCCGTCCTCTTCTGCGAGCGGCGGAACAGTTACGCCAGCCGGTCAGAAAAAGGTTCAACTGTTTAACTCTGACAAGTGGGTTGAGTCTGGCCGTCTGATGCCGTGGGTGGTGCTGGCTGCGGTTATAGCAACGTTCACCTGGATCGTCTCGGACGCATGGTCAAGAACGTGGCAGGAGGTGGAGGTGGATCAAGCACCCCTTGTCAGATTATCCCGGCAGGCGAATGCAATTCCCTCCGGTTGGAAGATCTATCGCGTGGTGGTAGATGGAGAAACCATGCCCCTGCCGTTTACTTTCGCGTATCCGCCGATACTTGGTGAAGTACGATCAAAGTCAGGTATCGGACTCCCCCTACCCGCTTCCCAGAGCTACGCTGCATCACTAGAGATTTTGGGCGTACCAGATCAGCCGGAGATTCCCTTTATACCAACAGTCTACCTTACGAGGGACGCCATCATAGCGCCGTATCTCGGGCCGATTCACGGGGCCCACGAGGCCTTCATTGATGATGACGGGGACTACGGCGGGCAGAAGAAAGAACAGCGCGTATACGAGAGCGTTCTTGCACACCTTGCAGGCGTAACAGCCCAGAATTTCTGTGAAGAACTCGGGAGTGGTCCCTTGAACCATGGGGGCCATCTCGTTCTCCCCGACCATCTCAAACGCCGCGTTATTGAGCTTGAACAGACCAATGACTTCCGTGGGCTGTATGGTTTCTCGCAGCGAGTCGTTTCGTGTGAGGTCGAGGGGAATATCGCTTCCTTTATTGTTGCAATACAAATGCCAGCTCGCTGGACGCCGAATGCCGATATAGTTGAGGTGCGTAGTGTGGGCGCTGTGAAGTTCATGGATGGTACAAGTGAGTTCTCATCGTTCGCGGTAGTCAGCCTCGTTCGTTTCGGCGAAGAGTACGCCGCACAGTATTCAGAGGGAGAAGTTCTGCGTATTATAAGATTGATGGTGCGATCCTTTCGATTTACGGATGATGGCGTTAGGTAAACAGGTGGCTATATTACGATGCCCAAAATATTTGTAACCCATAACATCCCCACTACCGATACTGCGCGGGTTGCGAGGTTGTATATTCGAACAGCGCGTGATACCATGATAGTGGAACCATGAGAACGGCTACCATCACGAAAGGAGAATACACGAAGCTCGTCGCCGCAAAGAGGAAACTCGCGGCGCTTTTCAAAGTACCCTCGGGGATAACGAAGAAAGCGGGGTTTTTCGACGGCGCTTTCGGGGTCCTCAAGGGCAGGTTCGGCGGGGTGTCATCGAAAGCGTACGTGGCCAAGACGAGAAAGGCATGGAGGTGATAGATGGACTCTGTATTGATTACGATATCCTCATTGATTACCTGCGGGGTGTTGAACGTGCCCGCGGTTTTTTGTTAGCGCAGAGTCAAAGAGTCGTCCTGTGCGTTAGCATCATCAATGTAGTAGAGCTCTACGCCGGTCGAGAGACACGAGAGCTGCGTACGCGTCGACACGTCGATGCATTTGTGGAGAATTTTGCCGTTCTCGATCTGACGCTCCCGATCGCGAAGCTCGTCGGTCAGCTACGTCGTGACTACCAGAAACCATTCGCCGATATGATTGTGGCCGCAAGCGCGCTTTCCCACCGTCTTCCGCTCGCGACGAAGAACTTGAAGCACTTCCAGGCGATCCAGGGCTTGAGGCTGGTATCGCCGTACTGACCGAGACAATTTAGGAGAAAACCTATGGCCCGCATTTTTGTTACCCGCCGTATCCCAGAACGAGGCCTCGCGATGCTCCAAGAAAAGGGCTACGAACTTACGGTTAGCCGGCACGATCGGGTGCTTCAAAAGGAGGAGATTATTGCGGAACTGAAAAATGGCTATGACGCGATGCTGTGTTTACTCACGGATAAAATTGATGCCGAAGTTATGGATGCCGGATTGCCGCAGATGAAAATGATCGCAAACTACGCGGTAGGGTTTGACAACATTGATCTCAAGGCCGCAGCCGAACGCAACCTTGTTATAACCAACACGCCCGGCGTGCTCACTGAAACCGTGGCTGAACATACGTTTGCGCTTCTGCTTTCGCTTGCGCACCGCATTCCAGAATCAGATCGTTTTACCAGAGTAGGGAAGTACGTGGGGTGGGGGCCGATGCTACTACTCGGAACCGATGTCTCGGGCAAGGCGTTGGGTGTTGTGGGTCTTGGTCGCATCGGAAGCCGTGTCGCACACCACGGCGCAAATGGTTTTGGTATGAAGGTGCTGTACCACGATCCCAAACCCAACCTTGATTTTGAGAAAGAGTATGGTGCTGTGTATAAAGAAAAATTGGAAGACTTATTGGCTGAAGCAGATTTCGTTTCGATCCACGTGCCGCTTATGGATTCGACCCGGCATCTCATCAATGCCGAACGCCTCAAGCAGATGAAACCAACCGCCTACCTCATCAACACTTCGCGCGGGCCGATTGTGGACGAAGCGGCGCTCGTCGAGGCGCTCAAAGCTGGCACCATCAGAGGAGCCGCGCTTGATGTGTATGAAAACGAGCCCAAGCTCGCAACCGGGCTGGCCGAGCTTGAAAATGTGGTGCTGACTCCCCATACTGCCTCGGCGACCGAGGAGACCCGAAGCAAAATGGCCGAGCTGGCAGCAACCAACCTCATCGAATTCCTCGAAGGCCGCACGCCACCAAATACGGTCAAGCAATGAATCACTGATGGACGTCGGTCAGCAGCCTTGACCGGCGGTTTTGTTCACCGTAGACTATCAGTATGTCCAACCGGCAGCTCCAAATAGATTCCGAACACCTGCAGTTTTTAGGCAAATGCGCGGTCTGCTCGACAGAATACCGTCTGCAGCAGGTCAAAGTCATTGATAAGAAGGGCGAGGCAGCTCTTATTCACGCTGACTGCAGCCAGTGCAACACCTCTACGCTTTTTGCCGTGATGACGGGCGAAGTTGGGTATGTGGTTACTATGGGGATGCTCACGGATTTGACCAAGGAGGACCTCAAACGTTTTGGCAGCGCCCGTCCTATCACGCTCGAGGATGTGCTCGACTGGCATGTGCAGTTCGAGCAGTCAAATGCTCTCCAGGGCCTCAAGGCGAAAGCGGCCGGCGGACGGAACAGCGCCTCGTCAGAACGTTAGCGTACTCGCCATGGTTCAGCTTTCTGTCACCGAGCGCCGGATCTTCGGCAAGCAAACTCGCAAGCTGAGGCAAACCGGTCAAGTTCCGGCTGTGGTCTATGGCCACGGAATTTCGTCTTTGGCGCTGGCGGTGTCCGGGGAAGATCTGCGGCGCGCCTACCGCGAGGCCGGCGAGAGTTCTCTCGTGGCCTTGACCGTTGACGGGACTAAAACACGCAACGTGCTCATCCACGACATAAGCCGCGATGCGCTCACCGGGAGTTTCCTGCACGTGGATTTCTATGAGGTGAAGATGGACGAGAAAATTAAGACCCATGTGCAACTTAACTTTGTGGGCGAGGCGCCTGCGATCAAAGCCTTGGAAGGAACGCTGGTAAAAAATATCCACGAGCTGGAAGTCGAAGCGCTGCCCAAGGATCTGCCGCATGATCTCACGGTTGATTTGGGCAAACTGAAGACCTTTGAAGATCACATTACGGTGGCCGACATTCCGTTGCCGTCTGGGGTGACGGTTGAGGCGGATCCGGACGAGATTGTGGCCGTGGTTATGCCGCCGCGGGCCGAAGCTGCGGAGCCAGCTCCGCCCGCCGAAGGGTTGGGAGAGCAGGTTGAGCAGGTGAAGGTGGAGGGTGAGGAGAAACGCAAGGAGCGAGAGGCCAAGCGCGAGGGAGAAGAGAAGGGGGAGTCTTGAGGTCGAGATTCAGAAGCGATGTTTACCCCTCGGGTGCTGTCTCGAAAAGACGCGTCGACCCGCCCAGCGCTTTTGCCGAGGCCGCCGCAGTCGGCACGCAAAACCGCGGTCGCCATCTTCCGAGTCATTCGAGCTCCATTCTCTTCGCCGCTTTCGCTCGCCGCGCTCGAGGCCATTATATTCCGCGTTCAATGTATCGCGGCTGCGCGAAATTTTGCTTAGCCGACATGCGGCGGCCTCAAATCCATCCCACGGCAGCTGCGGCCATGAAAATGTTCCACACTTGGGTCAAGAGCGTCGCCGCGGGGGCTACGCTCGTTCTGAGTCTATTTTTCCTCGCGTTCTTGTGGGGTGGGGGGGGAACGATTGGAAACGCCGCCTCGCTCTCTGATTTTGAGGCTACGCTCCGCGAGCAGGTCAGGCAGCTGACGGAAGAGATCAATAAGTACGGCAGCGAAATCAGCAACCTCCAAAAAGAAGCCAAGACCCTCAAGCGCGACATTTCCATTATTGACGCGCAGATCAAGAAAGCCGAGCTGGAAATTCAGGCGCGCAAAGTCGCGATTCAGGAGTTGACCGAGCAGATTGGAGATAAGCAGGCGGCGATCGCGGCAGCGGAAGCGCGCATTGCCAAACGCAAGGCAGATTTGGAGCGTAGCATCCGGGTGCTCAACGCCCGAGCCTCTGATTCGCCCCTGACCGCGCTGCTCCGCCACAGCCACCTGGCAGGCTACTTTGATGAGTTGGCTTCGCTGGAGCAGTTGTATCAATCGATCGAAGCCGATATCCGCGAGATTAAAGCTCTGAAGATCGATCTCGAGACGCAGCGGCGCGATCTGGAAGACGAGCAGAACGAACAGGTGGCGCTGCAACAGGCCCAAGAGCTCCAGAGGCAAGACGCGCTCCGACGGGAAACGGACAAAAAACGAATTCTTTCGGACACCAAGGGTAAAGAGTCGAGTTTTCAGAAACTGGCCAAAGAAGGCCGGGAGAAGCTGGCCGTGCTCCAGCAGCAGCTCTACCTTCTGGACACCCAAGGCTCGGTGCTTACGATCGAGCAGGCGCGCTCCATGGCCACGCGGATTGCCAATGCCGTGAGTATCCGGCCGGTGTTTTTGCTTGGGGTACTCAAGGTTGAATCGGACTTGGGGCGCAATGTTGGTCGGGGTACATGGACCAAAGATATGAGTCCCAAAGAGCGGCCCATTTTTCAAACGCTCATGGCGCGTCTCGGGCTTGACCCCGATCAGGTGGCTGTTTCCAAGAAACCGTGGTACGGGTGGGGCGGAGCCATGGGGCTCGCGCAGTTTATCCCTTCGACCTGGGTAGCGTATGAGCAGGCCATTTCCGCGGTCACCGGCCATGTGCCGCCTTCGCCTTGGAATGCCGAGGATGCGTTTACCGCAGCGGCCATCAAACTCTCGCGGGATGGGGCCACGGCACAAACGCCTGAAGCCGAGCGGAAAGCCGCGCAGATTTATTTTGCCGGTTCAAATTGGAAAAAACCCGCCTATGCGTTCTACGGTGAGCGCGTGATGGACTTGGCCAGCCAGTTTGCCGAAGCCTTTGCGCTGGCGGATTCGGGCGGGAACGCGGCGAGGTTGTGATGAGAAGCTATATCAAACCGTTTTGTCATCGCGAGGAGGCCGAAGGCCGACGTGGCGATCTCGTCATGTGGTTCAGTGGGGAGATTGTTTCGTCGCTGTCGCTCCTCGCAATGACCGAAAATTTATTTTTGAGATAGCTTCTCAACATTTTCTGGCGATCGCATAAAAATGTCGAGTTTGCGATTTCGATTGTTGGAGCTCGTAACCATCGAAAAGTTTGAGCCCGACCACTCGTGGTCGGGCTCTGTCGTTGTCGGGGCTGGAGTCGCTCAGCCCTTTTTCTCGAGCATGGCGACCTCCTCCGTGGTCAGCCCCAGCTCCTTTGACGTGAAGTTCCAACTTCTCGTTGCCTCTTGGGCGACGTAGAGGATCGCTTCTGCGCCGCCATCCAAGGCCTTCGTCCTGCCAGCTTTGATCTCGCTCCGGAGGTAAGCGATTTGCTCGCGCAGGTCTTTGAGAAGCACCTGCCGGAGCATTGCCGGTGAAGATCCGATGGCCTTCGGTTCGGCCTTAATCGGTTGGAGGACCCGGGTGATTTCCCACATGATGCGCAAACCATCACCTAGCTTGAATACCCCCTCCCCTCTGCCGCATTCCATCTCCTGGCGCGTTTCGCGCGGAAGACTGAAAAACGCAAGGAGAGATTTGGCCACAGCAAGGCCGGTATCCCGGTGGAGCTTCCGGGCCTGACTCTCCTCGAGGCCGATCTCGAGCCAGCTGATCCGGTTTTCCTTTTCTTCCGTCTCCGGGTTCATCTGGTCGAGGGCCCAGTCCATCTGGTGGAGCATGTCGAGGTTATCGCAGGTCTCGCCAGCGGGCTGCGGGCTGCCGCGCCGGAGCTCGGTTACCCAAGTAGGCTGATCGCCAACCGACGCTGCCGCCTTCGGGTCGAACGCAGCGCGGATACTCTTGATGCTTTCCGCCCGTCGTTCGGCACGACGCTCGCGCGCCTGTTGCTCCCTTTCGGCCTCGGCTTTCTTCTTTTCATCCTCTCGTTGTTTCTGTTCCTCGGCCCTGGCCTTCGCCACGGCCTCCTCTGCCTTCTGGTCGGCGGCCTCCTGCTTGGAGTTGCCGTCGCAGGCCGCTAGGTCGAGCGAGAGCCCCAGCACGATGGCAAAGAACAGCCCGGTCCACATCCGCAGTCCCTTCATGCGATGCCTCCTTTCGCGAAGGGTTGGCGGTTTCGGCTTTCATACGCAAATCGTGATATATAATATACTCTCTATGAGTTTCTGTGTCAATAGTGTGAATAACTCCTTTGGGTGGTTGCCTGGCGTAGTGGTAGAATACGGGAAGCGATGAATCCGGTTTCTCTCGTAGTTCTGACCAGCCCTGGCTGCACACACTGCCATGCCTTTTTGAAGTTTTGGAAAGAGGTGAAATCCGATTTTCCGAGTGTTGCCTTGCGAGAGGTGAGCATTCTTGAGCCAGAAGGGCAGCAGCTGGCAATGGACCACCAGATTTTCTCGGCCCCGGGGATTTTTTTGGACGGCGAGATGTTTGCCTCCGGCGGGGTCAACAAAGAGGAATTTTTGACAAAGATGCACGCGTTGACGAAGTCATGAACGTGGTAGCCGACCGCCGTTGCTCCCGAAGCGACATCCGCAGCCGAGCGGCACGGTCCGCATGCTCAACACGTTGAGTATGCGGCGCTCGGCGAGGACAGAGTGAGCGAGTCGCTGGACGAGCGAACGATCGCTGAGGGAGTGCGGCGGTCGGCACATGTCTTATTATAGTTTCAAATGGCTAACAAACTTCCCATCTGGTCTCTCCGATTGGGCCTGGGCGCAATGTACGCGTACTCGGGCTATGATCTCATCACGACCCCGGCCCACTGGTACGCCTTCGTGCCGCCGTGGTTTTCCCAGAGTCTGCGGACGATCGGCCTGGATATCAATACGTACCTGCGGCTGCAAGGCGCGGTCGAACTGCTGTTTGCTTTTGTGCTACTCGCGTGGTTCATGCCGCGGTTGGCGGTCTTATGGGTTGCGGTTATCTCGGGCCTGGAACTTTTGCTTATTTTGGTATTCTCCGGCGTTGACCTGATTACCTTCCGCGACATTGGCGTGGTGGGCGCATCTGCGGCACTCGCTTTATCCTTGGCACGTTCCTATGCCTGAATCCGGCAAGGTCAAAACCATCGCTGCGGTTTCGGCCGCAATCCTCTGTGCGGCTATCGCCCTCGGGTTGCTCTGGTTTTTCCTCTCTGCCGGAAACTCGCCCGTGGGCACGGGCTGGTACCTGTTTAGTTTTGCTGCGGGGCTGACTATGATCGTGCTGCCCTGTACGTTGCCGCTTGCTTTTGTCATTGTGCCGCTGTCCATGGGTAAAGGGGTGGCCAAGGGGCTGGGGATTGCGCTTTCGTTTGGGTTGGGGGTGGCGTTCATGTTGAGCCTGTATGGGGTGGCGGCCGCAGTCGTGGGGCAAGTCGCGATCGGCACGCTCGGGGCGCCGCTGGAGGTCGTCAAGAACTGGCTGTATCTGGTGGCCGGGCTTTTCGCATACATTTTTGCATTGGGAGAATTGGGTTTGGTGAAATTCCGCATGCCTTCGTACACCGGTGCGGCCCCAGCCTTCATCCAAAAGAAGCGCGATTACTTAAAGGCGTTCCTATTGGGGCTATTTCTTGGTAACGTCGGAGTTGGCTGCCCGCATCCGGCCACCCCTGTGATCCTGACCCGCATTGCCGCCTCGGGCGACATTTGGTACGGCTGGCTTCTCTTTTTCGTCCATGCGGTTGGGCGCATTCTGCCGCTCCTCCTGCTTGCGCTCTTGGGCATTTTAGGGGTCAATGCGCTTTCTTGGCTTGTTAAACGCAAAGACAAAATTGAGCGGGCGACTGGTTGGGGCATGGTGTTCGTGGCCGGCTTTATCCTTGTCCTCGGGCTTTTCACCCATGACTGGTGGGTGTATTCGGGACAGCACACGCTCCTTGAATCCTTCACGCAGGAAGAGCGGTTTCTTGATGTGATCGCGCAGCAAATCGGTAGCGCCGTTCAACACCGCCACGGCATCCCCGCCGGCACCGGCCTCTTTGGCTTGCCGCTGTGGCTTGGGAATTGGGCGTTAGTCGCGCTCTGGGTGTTCCCGATGTTTTGGTACTACCGGAGAAAAAAACGCGCTCTCGCGACTTTGCCGGATTCGGATAAACAGGTGGAAGCGCGGCTGATGCCGTTCCGGTTCTGGCTCATTACCACGTTGACCGCGCTCTTGGCGCTTATATTTATCTGGGTTTTGCCGGATCGGTTCCTCTACCATGAAAATCAATCGCAGCGTGAAGTGATGCACGAAGCGATGGCCGGCGCGGAGCATGGCGCGCCGGTGCATCCAGGCGGCACGAGCGAGGATCTTGATCTGCAGTTTGGGCACAGCTCAAACCCGACTGCTGGCAGCCAAACACTCTTGAGCCTCCGGCCGCTGGCCAAGCCCGGCAACACGCCCATTACCGAGCTTCCGCTCGTGCACGAAGCGCAGGTGCATCTATTTGGTATTCGTGAAGATTTGCACGAGTTCTTCCACCTCCATCCGCAGTCAACCGCGCCGGGCTTGTGGGAGCTCAACGTGACTTTTGTTCAACCCGGCAACTATACCCTTTGGGCCGAGGTGAATCACCTGGGGGTTGACCATATTTTTTCGTACCCGATCGAGATAGGCGGTGCGGGCGAGCGAACCCTGTCCAAACCAGCTCTAGCGAGCGAAGTCGTGGTGGGGGGACTGACCGTCCGGCTCGCGAGCGCTGAAGCCTTTTACGCGAGCGAAGATACCGTCTTTAACGTTGAGGTCCATAACCCAGACGGTTCAGAGGCGGTACTGGAAGAGTATCTCGGCGAAAAGATGCATTTGGTAGTTCTCTCCGAGGATTTGTCTGATTTTGGTCATGCGCATCCGATCGTGATGCGCACAGATGGAGAGCATGCTCTCCGGCTTATTCCGGTTGCCTCGGCTCATGAGGGCGAAGAGGAAGGTTCCATGGTTGGGGGCGAGCATGCCGTACAGTTCCAGCATCGATTTGCGCGGTCGGGCACGTACGTGTTCTTCGCCCAGTTTCGACCGAAGGGTTTCGGACGGCCACCTTCCGAGGCCCTGACCGCTCAGTTTGGTGTGGAGGTTCGGCCGGCCCGGAACACGACTTCATCCATCTTCAATTCGTGGGCCGGGAAACTGATCGTTTCTCTCACACTCGCCGCGTTGCTCGCATGGCTTACCCATGGGTACATCACCAAAGAAATGCGTCCAAAGCCATGAGCAACAAGTATTTCTGGTTGGCAGCAGGGATTGCGCTATTGATCGGCGCCGGCGTTGCCTACCGAGCTTTTTTGCGCCCCCCAAGTCGCGCTCCGGTTTCAAGCGGTAAAACCGTCCGGCAGACCGTGGTGGCGAGAGAGAACGCGTGGCTCTTTGACCCGGAAGTGGTTGAAGTTTACCAGGGAGATCGCGTCATCCTCGATGTGGTCAACGAAGATGCGTACGATCACGGTATCGGCATTGACTTTTTTGGGGTAAGCCAGCGCATGCCCCCTAAAAGTACGATCACGGTTGAGTTTACCGCCACGCAACTGGGGGACTTTCCCTTTTACTGTTCGGTGCCCTGCGGCGATGGTATATATAAAGGCAAGAAACGAACGCACTTTGACATGACCGGGCATATTAAGGTGGTACCATGAAAATGGCAAATGTCAAAATCCAAATGACAAATCAAATCCAAAGCTCAAAGTTCAAAACGATTTTGGCTTTAGATTTTGAACTTGATTTGATCTTTGAGTTTTGGCATTTGGAATTGAGGTGTCGTTTGATCTCCGTATGACCGAAACCGCAACAATTCCGCAGAACGCAACAAACATCGTCCTTCACGTCAAGGGCATGCATTGCGCTGCCTGTTCCACCCTCATCAATAAAGTGTTGGGGCGGCAGCGAGGGGTCACGGCGGTCAACGCCAACTTCGGCTCCGAGAAAGTAAGCATCACGTACGACTCCATGCAAACGACTCTGCGCGAGCTTGAAGCGGTCCTCGCTAAAGTGGGGTATGATTTGGTGCTGCCTGAAGAGGAGGCCACTTCGGTTGAAGCCAGAGAAGCGCAGGAAGCGCGTGAACTGGATAAAGCTCGCCGGCGCGTGATCGCGAGCTTTATCTTGGCCGCGCCCATCATTCTTTATTACATGGGCGTGCACATGTTTAACCTCAAGCATGTGCACGAACTGTTTGATGTTCTCAATTTGAGCCGGCCCATGCTCGAGGGGGCGGGATTCAACGGCTACGGATCTTACGTTACGAATTACCTCTTTTGGCTGGTGGCCCAACCCCTTAAGTTCCTGATGGGGTTTTTTGTGAACGTCACCGATCCGCCGTTCCGTATTGATCTCAACTATGTGTACTGGGTTCTCTCCACACCCATTCAATTCGTTGTCGGCTGGCAGTTCTATCGAAATTCCTACACCGCCCTGCGGGTGGGCAGCGCCAACATGGACGTGTTGGTGGCCTTGGGCACCTCGGCCGCGTACTTCTACAGCCTCTTGGGGTTTCTCTTCTTTAATATCAGCCACCCCTTCTGGGAGAGTTCGGCCGCGCTGCTCTCGTTTATCGTGCTGGGGCGCTACTTTGAGCTGCTTTCGCGCGGCCGAGCTTCGGCCGCCATCAAAGAACTGTTGAAATTGGAAGCCAAAGAGGCGCATGTGATTATCAGTGGCGAGGAAGTAACCGTGCCCATTGATAAACTTAAAGTTGGTGATCTCATCCGGGTGCGGCCGGGCGAGAAAATTCCTGTCGATGGCGTGATTGTGGAAGGCAAAACGCACCTTGATGAAAAAGTGATTACCGGAGAATCCATGCCAGTCGGGAAAGGGGTGGGGGATGAAGTGATCGGGGCCACGGTCAACCAAGAGGGTTTGATTACTTTCAAAGCCACCAAAGTCGGCAAAGAAACGTTGCTCAATCAAATCATCAAGATGGTTGAAGAAGCCCAAGCCTCTAAGGCTCCGATTCAAAACTTGGTGGACAAAATTAGCGAGTATTTCGTGCCGGCCGTAGTGGTGATTTCAGTGCTCGCTTTTATCGGTTGGTACTTTGTGGCCGGGGCTCCCTTCCGGGCGGGGCTCCTCATTTCGATTGCGGTCTTAGTTATTTCGTGTCCGTGTGCGATGGGTTTGGCCACGCCCACCGCGCTCATCGTGGGGGTGGGACGAGCGGCCAAATTCGGAATTTTGATTAAAGGCGGCGAAGCCTTGGAGAAGGCCTATCGGCTTACGCACATTGCTTTTGACAAAACCGGAACCCTTACGGTCGGCAAGCCCGCGGTAACCGACATCGTTACGATCTCCGGCACGGCTGATGAGTCGCTGCGTTTGGCTGGCACACTTGAGATCGGCTCCGAGCACCCTTTGGCGTGGGCCATGGTGGAAGCAGCCAAGCAAAAGTTCCCGGGCCTTTCTGCGCCCACCGACTTTCAGGCAATTTCCGGCAAGGGGATTAAGGGTACTGTTGAGGGCCGTGAAGTGTTGGTGGGCAATACCATGTTGCTTTCTGATCGGGGCATTGACGCCGGGCCCTACCAGCGCGATCTCGAGCGGCTTCAGAACGAAGCGAAGACGGTGGTATTTTTAGTGGTGGATGGTAAGCCCGCCGCCCTCATTGCCATGGCCGATGCGTTAAAGCCCCAGGCGAAAGAAGCCATCTTGGCACTCCAAAAGATGGGTATTGCCATCACCATGATTACCGGCGACAACGAAAAGACTGCGCATGCCATTGCGCGTACCGTGGGCATTGACCAGGTGCTCGCCCAAGTGCTGCCCCAAGACAAAGCGACTGTGGTTAAAAACCTCCAAGGCGAGGGCAAGGTGGTGGGGATGGTGGGGGACGGCATCAACGATTCGCCGGCCTTAGCACAAGCAGACATGGGTATTGCGATTGGTTCCGGCACGGATGTGGCCATTGAAACGGGCGATATCGTGCTCATCAAAGACGATCTGCGCGACGTGGTAACGGCGATCCAGCTTTCTGGCCGCACCATTCGGAAGGTCTGGCAGAACCTGTTCTGGGCGTTTATTTATAATGTCGTTGCCATTCCCATTGCGGCCGGGCTGCATCTGGTATTTACCCAATCTGGCGGCCTGCCGGCTGCGTGGATTTTGGGCCTCAAGGATGCGGGCGGGTTTGGCAGCGTGCTTTTTAGCCTCTCCCAGTCCACCCTGCGTCCCGAGATTGCTGGGTTCGCCATGGCCTTCAGTTCGGTGTCGGTCGTGGCCAATTCGCTTTTGCTCCGGCGGTACGTGCCTCCGATGGAGCGGGTCAAGTCTCCGTCCCGGCAGAACACCGGCATTGGCCAAACTGCCAAACTTAAACCCCAGGGCGCATAATTCCTTAATCACATCAGATGTCTATGGATAAAACCACACTCAAACTGGAGGGAATGCACTGCGGGGCGTGCGCCACCGCGATTCAGATGTATCTTTCGACGTCCGACGGGGTAAGCGGGGCCACGGTTGACTACGACAAGAAGGAAGCCGAAGTGGAGTTCGATCCGTCCAAGATTACGGTGGACGCGCTTATCGAAAAGGTCAAAGAGATCGGGTACGGGGCGCATCAGTAGCAGCCATCGTCATTGCGAGCGAAACCCCGCTTAGCGGGGCGAAGCGAAGCAATCCCATGCGGAGCATCGTCCTTCGCAACGACGTACGGAAAATACACCCGCCGCCCCCTGAAGGGGCGGCGGGTGTTGGTAGTCCGCGCTCTTCGTTATCGTTATCGGAGCGACGGCACAAGCGGTACGTACTGCGAGAGGTTTTCGAGTTGTTTGGGTGTTAAGTTCTTTGCTTTGGCCATTGCGTCTTTCACCAGATCGTTTGAGAACTGGCGTTCTTCGCCAACGGAGAGCGACTTGGCGCCAATCTTTTTCATAACGTAGTCCTCAATGTAGATTTTGTGCTCGGCTTTGAGGTCAAAATCAGCACTGTTTGATTCAAGGTACGATTTGAGCGCGCGGCGCGCCAGATGCGTTACCCCTTCGCCGCGGCTTGCGGCCACGGTAATAGATGTATCGGTCTTGGTGATTTTGCCCGGTTCGGCCAGAGAGAGCCCTTTGGTTTCCGTCTGGCCTTGGGCTTCGGTCGAAGCTGGCACGTTGAGGTCAACATTCTCAAAGCTTTCTTCCACGGTGGCCGGTCCGCGGGCCCGGAAGAGATCTCCCAGTTTGCCGAAGCGGTTACGATTGAGCGTCGCCAGTCCTCCGATGACCAGCACGGCGACGATGCCGATGACCGTGATAGTGCGCGCGTTGGCCTTGAGCCAGCTGGTGAGCCGCCCCGATCCGCTTCCCGTTTCCGTCTCGAAGTCTGGACCAAAGGTAAAGCGAGGTTCCGGGTCTTGATTGCGGTTTAAGTGTGTGCGGTCGTCCGCCATACGAGGTGTCTCCTTTCTTGAAGTAGGGGACACCCTCCGCCCTCCTGGGCAGAGAGTGCCCAAGAGTGCCGCTCGCCCAAGCGAGCCCCGTAGAATCGCGGAGCGATTTGCACGGGGCGAGCAGCGTTAACTGCTATAAGGTGGGCGGAGTTTCGTCAGCGTAACTCCGGTTTCGGGTGCAGAGCCTTTTGGAGATCGTTGATCAAACGATCAAGGTCTCCGGCTAGGATCCGTTCGAGATGGTGCCACGTTTTTTTCGCCCGATGGTCGGTGAGGCGATCCTGCGCCAGGTTGTAGGTGCGGATCTTCTCGGCGCGTTCGGCGGTGCCGATTTGGCGCCGGCGTTCATCGCCCACTCGGGCCACGGCCTCTCGCTGCTGGTTTTCAAAGAGCCGAGCGCGAAGAACTTCCATGGCGATTTCTTTATTCTGAATTTGGGTACGGGACTCCTGGCTTGTTACGGTGAGCCCCGTGGCGAGATGGGTTATCCGGACGGCGGACTCGCGTCGGTTGACGTATTGCCCGCCGGGCCCGGAAGCCCGGTACACATCAATGCGTACATCCTGTGGCCGGATCTCCAGCTCCTGCGGTTTCGGCTTGGGCAGGACGGCGACGGTGGCGGTTGAGGTATGGGTGCGGCCTGATTTTTCAGTGGTGGGGATGCGTTGGATGCGGTGGACGCCGCTTTCATACCGCAGGGCTTCAGTTGTACCGGGCCCCTTCACTATAGCGATTCCTTCCCGCAACCCCCCAAGTTCCGTGGGTGTCATCGAGCCAACCTCAAATTTCCAACCCTTGCGTTCGCTGTAGCGTCGGTACATTCGAAAGAGCTCGGCTGCAAATAGCGCTGCTTCTTCTCCGCCCGTGCCCGGGCGAATTTCCAAAATGACTTCAGTCATTGTCTGCAGCGGTCTTCTTGCGCTTGGCGTTCTTGAAAGTTTTGGCCTTTTCTACCATGCGCTGGTACCGATCCACGCGGCCGGCGGTGTCAATCAGTTTTGCCTTGCCGGTGTAAAAAGGGTGGCAGTGTGAGCAAATTTCAATTTCAAACTCCGGCTTTGTCGAGCCGGTCTTCCAGGTTTGCCCGCAGGCGCAGCGCACCGTTGCCTCTGGGTAGTAAGTGGGGTGGATGTCTTTTTTCATTTGGGAGCCTGCCAAGATTGATTCGCGCAGCTGGGAGTGTAGCATGCCTCCCCTACCCTTGCAAGGGAGCTTTTCTTTTGCTAGATTATGTTTCGCAATGGAAGAACAAGCACCTCAAACCAATCCTGATATCGTTGGTGCTGCCGATGCCGTAATCGCAGGGGACGGGCCGGCAGAAACTGTTGTCCCCGAAATCGCCGGGAAACCGAGCGAGCTGGAAGCAATGCTGCGGGCCGGGGTTCACGTTGGCCACCGCCGGGCTCGGGGCAACCCCAAGATGAAGCCGTTCATCTTTACCACTCGCAACGAGTTCCAGTTCATCGATCTGGCCGAGACAGAACGGACTCTTTTAGTCGCCCAAGCGTTTCTCCGCGGGGTCGCGGCCAAAGGCGGGCAGGTGTTGTTTGTGGGGACGAAGCCTGCTGTCCGGCAGATAGTGCGGGAGGTTGCCGAACGGCTCAATATGCCCGCGGTCTGGACCAGATGGCTCGGGGGTACGCTCACGAACTTTAAGACGATTTCTAAGCGTCTGGCAGAACTGGCTGATTTGGAGCGGCAGAAAAACGCGGGTGAGTTTGTTAAATACACGAAAAAGGAAGCGCTCCTTTTGGAACGGCAGCTGGCCAAGCTCGAGCTCAAGTTCGGCGGCATCCGCCGGCTCACGAAGTTGCCGCAGGCAGTGTTGATTTTCGATTTGAGTGAAAATCCTACCGCTGCTCGCGAGGCCAAGCGTGTCGGCGTCCCGGTGGTGGCCGTGGCTGACACCGACGTGGATCCGGGGCTCGTGGCGTATCCAGTTCCGGCCAACGATGACGCGGTCTCTTCAGTTCGCTACATTGCCGGATGCCTGGCCGAAGCCATTGCCGAGGGACAGCGTGAGTTCGAGGTCGCTGCCCGCGAGGAGCCTGCGCCCGTCCCCGTCGAGGCACCAGCAGTCAATCATGAGTAACGCCGAGCAGATTCGGACGCTGCGGGCGCAAACCGGAGTTTCGGTGGGTGAAATTAAGGCTGCGCTTGACGAGGCGCGGGGGGACGTTGCCGCGGCCCTTGAAATTTTGCGTAGACGCGGTGCCGCAATTGCCGAAAAGAAAGCCGGCCGCGAGGTGCACGCCGGTATTGTGGAGACGTATGTACATGCTGGTGGCAGGATTGGCGCGATGGCGGAAGTGCTGTGCGAGACTGATTTCGTGGCGTTGAACGCGGACTTTCAGGCGCTTGCGCATGATATTGTCATGCAGATTGCCGCCGCGGATCCTAAGTCCGCAGCAGAGCTATTGGAAAGTCAGTTCATCAAAGACCCGAGTCAGACAGTCGAGGATCGCATTCAGGCGGCTACTCTGAAACTGGGCGAGAATATACGGCTCGGAAGGTTTGCGCGCTTTTCTCTCTAGGTCTCTTGGGCCATGTACGATTTTGTGCCGATCGCAGTAATTCTGCTCGCACTCGTTGGCATGATCGTCGTCATCGGGCGGAAAATCCCGGTGCTGGCGGAGCTTACCAACACGCCGCCTGCCCAGAGCGTTTGGCGCACCACGCTCCTGCGTCTCCGGCGGCTCGCGGGGAGACTGCCCTACCAGCGATACTGGGGGTTTGCGCTGCGCGTCTGGGAGAAGATTTTGCGGCGGATGAGAATCTTTGTGCTCAAAGCTGAGAACAAATCAGCGGCGTGGCTCGCGGGCGTTAAAGACCGATCCCGACAGGTAGCCCAAAGGTCCAAGTTTCTGCGGGGCGAGGGGATTCCTCTTAAGGTGGACGTGCCCGCGCCCGCGACGCCGGACGGCGAGCTGGGGCAGCTTTTGGCAGCCGTGCGGCGCAATCCGGAGGACGCACCGGCGTACTTGGCATTGAGCGATTTTTATCTTAAACGGGGTCAGCTGCAGGAAGCCAAGGTGGCGCTCGAAAAGTTGCTCGCGATTGACCCGGCGCACTCGATCGCGCGCCAGAAGCTTGAGCAGATCGCCGTAAGCGTGACCCAACCTCCCGAAGCGCCAGTATAGCTCAGTGGCAGAGCAGCGGTTTTGTAAACCGTGTACGGGGGTTCGATTCCCTCTACTGGCTCTGTTCAGTTCTTTCTATTATCATTTCTTCATTGGGCAGGTACCGAAGTGGTCAAACGGGGCAGACTGTGGTAAGCGCAGCTCGTCGGGGAAACTCGGCGATGAACATTCCGGGATAACGGTGGAGCCCTTCGGGGTAATACCGTGGGAACCCCGAGTATATTGGGGACCCGTAGAGACTAGATACCGGAGCACCCCCTCCTTCGACTCAATGTCGGAGTCGGGTGAAGATATAGTCCACGCCCTTGGGAAACCTCGGGATCAGTGAAATCTGCTGGCTTTCGCCTTCGGGGGTTCGAATCCCTCCCTGCCCACCAATCAGAAAACTACCGAGACGTGTCTCGGTAGTTTTCTGATTTTGTACGGTTGAGGAGGGATTCGAAAGGTATCCCCAAAACGCAAACTGCTTTGCGTTTTGGGGAACCCCGGCTCTGGGGGAGAAATCGAGCCTGTCCCGAGCGGCGTCGAGGGACGTGCGAGATTTTGGAGGAAGAGGAATCCCTCCCTGCCCACCAAGACAAACCGCCGCGGGATCCAGCGGCGGTTTGTGCTCTGGATTAGTTTTCGTGTCGATCTTTTGTCGAGGAATGTGTATAACGTGTGGATTTTTTGAGTGTTGGATACTCGCTATGTTGGCGAAAACGGCTCAACCGAGGCGTTTTCGTTTTTCTCTGGAAGTCTAGAGTCAGAGTGGTTGACCGTGGGTGCAAGAGAACATAGAATGGGTGAGAAGTGGGAGATTGTGGATGAAAGTGGGGAAAAGTAAGAGAAACTGTGGATAAGTAGCTAGCGCGTACTCTGTCTGAAGTTCGGCACGCCTCAGCCCCTCTACGAACATTCGCTCGTCCAGCGACTCGCTCACTCTGTCCTCACCGAGTGCCGCGCGCTCAGCGCGATGAGCGCGCGGGCCATGCCACTCGGCTGCGGATGTCGTCTCGGGGCTGTGGCGCGCCTCATCTCCACAATTTCTGTAAGGGCAAACAAGCAGAACGAAAATGCTCATCGGCGAATACCGACACTCGATTGATCCGAAAAAGCGCTTGGCGGTTCCGGCGAAGCTGCGCAAGGAACTGGGCGAGAAGGTGGTGCTGACCCGCGGGCTCGACAGTTGCCTTTTCCTGTTTCCGATGAAGGACTGGGAGGCGCTTGCGGCAAAACTCAACAGTCTGCCCATGGGGCAGGGGGGTACGCGGGGGTTTGTGCGTCTTATGCTCGCTGGCGCAGGAGAAATTGAGATAGACAAACTGGGTCGGGTGCTCGTGCCGGATTACTTGAAGCAGTACGCGAACCTCAAAAAGAACGTGGTCATCGTTGGACTTGTGAACCGGCTGGAAATTTGGGAAGAGGCTCGTTGGAACGAATACAAGAGCGACACCGAAAAGCAGACGGGAGACATTGCAGAAAAGTTGGGAGAATTAGGAGTTCTTTGATTTTTATAGTGCGACATTCCTCGAGCACTGCCTCACCGGGACGTGTCGCTCGCCCCAGCGTGGCTCGCGCACTCTCGCTCGGCTGCGCTCTCCTCAAGGAATTCCCGGGGCGTTGCGCTCGGCCTCGCGTCCCTCGATGCGACTCGGGACAAGCTCGGCCGGCAACGCCCGTTCGGAGCGAAGCAGTTCGCTCCTCACCCCGCGCAGCCTCCGCGACGCCCTGTTCGGCAGCGCTGCTCGGAAGTCGCACCTCTCCAATTATGACGGCAGGAAGTGGAAACATGGGTAGGCACGTTCCGGTTCTGCTGGACGAGGTCATACGATTTCTTGATCCGCAGCCGGGAGACGACTTTATTGACGCCACGGTCGACGGCGGCGGTCATGCGTTGAAGATTCTCGAGCGCATTACGCCCACGGGGCGTCTCTGCGGCGTTGACCGCGACGAGACGCTGCTGCGGGCGCTTGAGGAGCGCGCAAGCACTGAAACTTTCCGCCCCCAGCTTACCCTGGTGCAAGGAAACTTCCGTGAACTTGCTACGCTCGCGCAAGGGGCAGGGTTCGGTCGGGTGAAGGGCATCCTCATGGATTTGGGCATGTCCTCTGAACAGCTGGAGGGAAGCGGTCGCGGGTTTTCTTTGCTGCGCGACGAGGCACTCGACATGCGTTACGACAGCTCGGGCGAGACGACCACCGCAGCCGAGATTGTGAATTCTTGGCGGCGCGACGAGCTCGAGCGGCTGTTTCGAATATACGGCGAGGAGCGCCACGCCAGGCGCATTGCCGAGGCGATCGTGATGAGCCGGCGCAAGCACCGAATCTTCCGCACGACCCAGCTCGTTGAGCTTATAAGCCGAATCTCGCGTCGCACGGAGCGGATTCATCCGGCGACCCGGGTCTTTCAAGCGCTGCGGATCGCGGTCAACGATGAGCTGGATAGTTTGCGGGCCGGGTTGGTCCAAGCGCTCGGCTTGCTCCGTTCCGGCGGGCGCCTGGCGGTCATCGGCTTCCACTCGCTCGAAGACCGCATCGTCAAAAACACATTCCGCTCGGCGCCGCCTCACTATGCGGTGCTCACGAAAAAGCCGATTGTGCCGACTGTCCAAGAAGTACTTCGCAACCCGCGTTCACGTTCCGCCAAACTTCGCGTCATTGAGCGAATTGAAAATTAAAAATTGCTGTACCTTGGTCGGTTCATACTTGGGTGATGGGGGCTCAACCACCACAAAACTTCCCCTCATCCCCAGATATGAGCTGATGAAGCAATGACACACGCCACGCTAGTTTTGCAACACCATCGAGTAGCTCGCGTAACAGCCTCCGGGCCGTGGCGGATTTCCGCTGTCGGCTGTTTAGTGTTGGGAGTGCTTGCGGTGGTGGGGTTGGCGGCGGCGTACGTGGTGGTTACGAACCGCATTGTAATTGCGAACTACGCCATCCGGCGCGATGAGACGAAGATGCAAGAGCTGCGCGAAGAGCTAAAAGTGTTCGAAGCTGAAGTGGCCAAGGCGAGATCATTGGATCAGCTGGAAGCCGCAGCCCGGGCGAGGGGCTTGGTGACTGCAGACCGCGTCTCTTACATTGTCGTTCCCCAGTCGCAACTGACCCAGCGTTAGTCCGCGCGACCACATGCCCAAGGTGTCGGCTAGTGCCTTAAGTCAAAGGCGTCTTGCCGTTTTGGCAAGTTCATTCATTATCGTCTCCCTTGTTCTGGCGGGGCGTTTTTTTCATTTGCAGATCGCACGCCACGACGAGTACGTGGCCTTGGCCCGCGGTCAGCAGCAGACGCGCGAGGTGCTCACCCCCGAACGCGGTCGAATTTTTGCGCATGACAAAACCGGCGCGCGCTATCCTTTGGCGGTCAACAAACCCTTCATTGCGGTTTATGCCGTGCCCAAGCTGATTCGCGATCCCGATGGCGTCGCCACGGCCCTTGCTCCGGTGCTTAACCGTTCGGTCGAAGATCTGGCCGGGCGTCTCAAGAAAATTGACGATCCGTACGAGCTTTTGGGCCGGGGGCTGGATGAAACCATCGAGGCTAAGGTCCTCGATCTTAACCTTACTGGTATCGGCACGAGCCGCGAGTTGGGTCGTTACTATCCCGCGAGCGCCACCGCCGCACAGGTGCTTGGGTTCGTGGGGTATCGCGGCGACGAGCGCATCGGCCAGTATGGCCTGGAGGGCTTTTACGAGAGCTGGCTGCGGGGACAATCCGGAGCGTTCGTTGGCACAAAGGACGCGCGCCTTGGCCGGCTTTTCACCGGCGCCCAACAGTTTACTGCCGCCCAAGCCGGCGCGGATTTGTTGCTGACGGTTGACCAGAATGTTCAGTTTAAAACCGAAGAGATTCTGGGAGCGGTTATGAAGCGCTGGCAGGCCACGCGGGGCACAGCCTTAGTGCTTGAACCCAAGACCGGGAAAGTTTTGGCCTTGGCCAACGCGCCCGCATTCAATCCGAACCGCTACGGCGCGGTTTCCGACAGTGACGTGTTCCTCAACTATGCCCTGCAGGCCCGGTTTGAGCCCGGCTCCATATTCAAGCCCATCACCATGGCCGCGGGCATTGACGCGGGGGTCATCACGCCCTCGACCGTCTACCGCGATACTGGCGAGCGCACTTTTGGGCAGTACACCATTCGGAATTTCGACCTTAAAGCCCGTGGGGTTCAAACCATGACGCAGGTGATAGAGCGTTCGCTCAACACCGGCGCGGTGTTCGTTGAGGAATTGCTGGGGCGGGAACATTTCCGCGAGTACCTCGAACGGTTCGGGTTCGGGAAAAAGACCGGCGTGGATCTTACCGGAGAGATTGCGGGAGACCTGGCCAATCTGTTTACGATCCGCGACGTCAACTTTGCGACTGCCGCTTTCGGTCAAGGTATTGCGGTTACACCCTTGGAGATGGCTTCGGCTATAGGTGCCATTGCTAATGGCGGCAAGCTTATGCGGCCGTACCTAGTTGATCGCATTGAGTACGCCGACGGGCGCAGTACGGCCACGAATCCCGCGGTCATGGCCGAGCCAATCAGCCGCGAGACCGCCGCGCTCACCGCTGCCATGATGGTGTCGGCCGTTGAGAACGGCTACGACCGCGCGCGCATTCCCGGCTACAGCATTGCCGGCAAAACCGGCACCGCGCAAATTCCCAAGCCCGGCGCAGGCTACGAAGAGGACTTCATCCATTCGTTCGTCGGCTTTGCACCTGCGTTTGACCCACGCTTCCTCATTTTGCTAAAAATAGAGCGTCCCCGGGGGATTGAATTTGCTTCAAACTCGCTTACGCCCTCGTTCAGGGAGCTCACGCAGTTTCTACTTAACTACTACGAAATTCCCCCGGACCGTCCGTAGCTTCCTAGCTGGTTAGCTTTTTAGCTTATTAGCTTGCTGGGATCGATACGCCGTCGCAAAGCTAAGAAGCTAAGAAGCTAAAAAGCGCGCATGCGTAGATTCATCCAGCACATCCTCCGTTGGTTCACGCAACGCATCTTAGAGCAGTATCGTCCTACCGTCGTCGGTATCACCGGCAGCGTTGGCAAGACGAGCACGAAAGATGCGGTGGCATGCGTGTTGGGGGCGGCCTTTCCCGGCCGGGTGCGCGCGAGCATCAAATCATACAACAACCAACTCGGGGTGCCGTTTACTGTGATTGGCTTGAGTTCTGCCGGGCGGAGCGTTGCCGGCTGGCTTCAAGTATTGGGGAAGGCGGCGTGGCTCATAGTCAAAAAGCAGGACTACCCCAAAGTGTTCGTGCTAGAGATGGGGGTGGACCGGCCGGGCGATCTTGAGTATCTGCTCGCATTCGTGCCGGTGAAGGTGGCGGTCATGACTGCGGTGGGAGAGATGCCGGTCCATGTGGAGTTTTTCTCCGGGCCAGAAGAGCTTTTGCGGGAGAAGGCAAAGCTTGCCGCGGCGGTGCCTGCGTCGGGGTATACGATTTTGAACGTAGACGATGAAGCTTCTGCCGCAACGTTCAGAAAGGCGTCTGCCGGAGCGGTGCTCACCTACGGGTTCGGGCCTCAAGCCGATGTGCGTGCAAGCAACTACAGCCTCAAGCCAGATGGTGCCGGCACCATCTTCAAGTTAAACCACAAGGGTGCGACCGTGCCGGTTGCGCTCGGGGACGCTTACGGTCGTCAACAGGTTTATGCAGCACTCGCGGGTGCGGCCGCCGGGATTGCCTTTGGACTCAACTTGGCCCAGATTGCTCAAGCTCTTGGGGGCTACCAAACTTCACCCGGTCGGCTGCGACGGCTCAAGGGTATTAAGGGCGCGTGGATTTTGGATGATTCGTACAACTCTTCGCCCTTGGCGGTTTTGGCCGCGCTTGAAGTGTTGATGGAACTCCCCGCTGGAAGACGGATCGCCGTTTTGGGAGATATGACTGAACTTGGGAAATACACGCCGGAAGCGCATACGTTTGTGGGCGATGAAGCGGCCAAAGCGGCGGATATCATTTTTGCGGTGGGGGTGCGAGCGCGGTTCATGGCCGAAGCTGCGCGTCGGTCTGGCATGGCCTCCGAGCGCGTGCGGGAATTCGATACGGTCGGCGAGGCTGGTCGTGTCCTCCAGGAGATTCTCCGGCCCGAAGATTTGGTCTTGGTTAAAGGCTCGCAGGTTATGCGCATGGAGAAGATTGTCGAAGAGGTGATGGCCGAGCCGGCGCGGGCCGGGGAGCTTTTGTGCCGGCAGGATGAAAGTTGGGAAACTAAGGCCTAAGCTGTGCGATTGGTGTGGATAATTCTGTTAATACTGTCTGGACAATCGGTGTATAATACAGGTGAGAGAGGAGGTGGGGCGCGATGGAACGCAGATGGGGGTGGCTTCCGTACAGCATTTGTATGAAGTGTCCGATCTGCGGTACGGGAAACGAATTGGTCTTTTCGGCGGTCGAAACCGTGTTTGAAGTGCCGGTGAATGGGCAGCGAATTCGGTTCAAGCTGCCCGTAAAGTACTGGGTGTGCGCGGCTGGGCATCCCTGTTTGCCGGCCCGAGGATACGAAGAGTATCGGGAGTGGCCGGTGGAGCCAGTCTGCCCCGGTTTAGTGCCGGCCGCCGCGTGAGGTGTCCTTCGTGGACACCTCACATCTTTTTGAGTTGTGTCGGTGCTGCCGGTTTGCTATCCTAGTCGCGTGCCCCTATCGCCCCGCACTGCAATTGCTTCGCAATTGAGTACGGGGTGGAGCCCCGCCGACGGGAGTCGGCGGCACCTCTCATTTCGGTGGCGGGGCGGAACCCCGCACCGAAGGCCTACGCACCAACCATCCATCCACCGGCCCGCTTCGCCCGCGAAGCGAGGCGAGCAGGAGACGATGGCCTTCTGGTGCGTTGGGTAAATCTAGTGGTTCAGGACAGGTGGTTCTCCGCCTGCCAGAGTGCCCTTATCGTCTAGTGGCCCAGGACACTAGGTTCTCAGCCTAGGAACCGGGGTTCGATTCCCCGTGAGGGCGCCACAGTTTTTGTGCAGTGAACGTTCTTTCCGTAATGGAGGGATTGATGGTCTCTTCGGTGCCAGAGCGTAAGATGGGAGGCGTTATTGCCTTGAGCGAAAAGGGCGTGGAGGCGGACGGTTGGGTGGACCTCGCGTTGGTAGATGCGGGCGATGAACGCCACAAGCCGCTGCGCCAAACGTCCAGGCTTGTACTGCCTCTCAACGGCACAGGCATCAACGAATTTTTCTATCGGTTCAAGATTATCTGGGCAGAAGTTGATGCCGCCTGGGAAGGAGGGTATGCAGAGGGTGGAGTTCCAGGGGCATTAAGCCGAGCCAAGGCCGTCATCGGGCGCTACCAGCGCCAATTTCCAGTATAGCCGTACTCGCTTTGGCGAGTTGACGTCCTGCGTATGCGGGGCGTCTTCCTCTCAATGAAACTTTCGCCAAAATTTTTTGCACGCCCCACGCTCACCGTAGCGCGGGAACTGTTAGGCAAAAATCTTGTCGTGCTCCGGCGCGGCCGGCGCTGTGTCGGACGCATCACGGAAACCGAAGCCTATATCGGTGAAGACGATCCGGCGTGCCACGCGCGCTTTGGCCGCACGAAGCGCTCGGAAGTTTTGTATTGGCGTCCGGGTACGCTCTACGTGTATTTCACGTACGGCATGCACTGGCTTTTGAATATCGTAACTGAACGGCCGGATTTTCCCGCAGCGGTTTTGATTCGGGCGGTTGAGCCGATGGATGGCATTTTAGAAGGCGTGCGCACCGACGGCCCGGCCCGGTTCACCAAGGCCTTTGGCATTGACAGCACATTCCATGGCACGGTGGTCGGCAAAAAGCTGTGGGTTGAAGATGACGGGTTTAAAATTTCTCCAGACGCCATCAAAACCGGTCCGCGCGTCGGCGTGGCATATGCCGGCAAAGCCAAAGATTGGCCGTGGCGGTTTCGGCTTTCGGTAGTTCGATAAGGGAGGAAGTAATACTTATCTGCGATCGCAAGTAAGCATAACCAATCCGATTAAAAGAAGAGCCGGCGGCTCAAGATTGAGCCGCCGGAGCCGTGCCCGGCTCTTCCGGTGCCAGGGCTTTTATGAGCCCTCGGATTTCGCCAATAATGAGTACCGCGTCCTGCGGACTCGATTTCGTGCCGAAGCCATCCACCGCCTTTTTGATTTTCCGGATCAGCTCAGCGAGGCGTTCGGCGGACGTCTCCGATGGTTCAGTCGTGGTTGACCTAGGTGGCTTGACCGTGGCCACATCTGGCTTCGGCGTCAGATCTGCGGGTTCGATGAGCTCATAGCGCTCATTCCTCTTTTGCCCTCTAGTCGGCTTGAACCAGTCGGGGTAGGCCTTGAATATCCGCGAGACCGCGCGGCGATGATGCTCTCCTTCCCAGCTAAGAAGCCCGCAGACCTCCATGTTGGTCAGCGGCTTCCTCGCCTCTCGCAGAACCCGCTTCATGGGTGGGATCCGGTCTTCGTCCCGGATGATCGTTTTTTTAAGTTCATCCATCCCCATTCCCTCCTGCTGGCATTGCCAGCGCAACTGCTCGAGTTTACACCATGCCGCCACCTGTTCCGGCGTCGCTTCTTCGACTGGTGGCAGAGAAGAGCGGTACTTCGGTTTGGGCCTGCGCCGTGGCGAAATCAGCGCCCTCCTGATTTCGGGAACGGCCAAACCCTGGCGCCGGGCCGTTCGCAGTGCTTGGGCTTGATAGTTTCGGAAAGCCCGCGTGCCCGACAGGTTGTTCGGCACCCGGAGTATTTCTTGGCCGATCCGCCAGCACTCGTGTTTGGTGTCGCGTTCTGTCTGAACGGCGCCAATTTTCTCAAGGAACTTTTTAAAGTCAGCTTTCTCGCTCATGTCCCGTCACCTCTTCGTAGATTGCCATTTGAATCCGGACACTTTGGTATCGTGAGAACATGAGAAAAAAAGAACCGCAGCCACCTCTCGGCTGCGGAACGGGTAGAGATTGCGTATCTCCACGGGCGGGGATACTCGGGACGGGCCGTCGCACGCGCTCTGGGTCGCGGGAAGTCATCCATTGCGGATGAGCTGGTACGGAACCGCGTGCGCGGGCGCTATGACTCCCGCAAGGCCCACCACAAAGCGTATGTCAGGAGAAAATACGGCAAATATCAGGGGATGCGCATCGTGCACCACCCGTCTCTCCGGGACTTCGTGGAGCGGATGCTCATGGACGACCTTTCCCCGGAAGCCGTGGCAGGGCGGCTTCGCCATTGCCCCCCGCTTCCCCGCGTCTCCGCGCGCACCATCCGCCGCTTTCTCGCGAGCGTCTATGGAAGGAGGATTGCGGCGCACCGATGGCTCCGGCGGGCACGAAGGAGGCATCGGTACGGGAAGAAAACGCCTCTTCCGCCCCGCACCTTCATAGACCGGAGGCCTGCGTATATCAATCAACGTCGAAGGGTGGGCGATGGGGAGGCGGACTTCATTGTGTCAGGGAAGTCAGGGAGGGGTATGCTTCTTGTGGTGACGGACCGGAAAACAAGAATGACGTTTCTGGAGCGCATCCTTCCCGTCTCCATTCCCCGCATGGAAGGGGCATTCCTTCACATCAAGAGGCGGTTCCCCGAACTCCGCACGCTCACCACGGACAATGACATTCTCTTCCGGCACCACGAACGGCTTGCCGCCCTCCTCCAGACACGCATCTTCTTCTGCCGTCCGTACCATGCGTGGGAGAAAGGAACAGTGGAGAATACGAACAAACGGGTGCGGCAAGACATTCCGAAGGGGAGCGACCTCTCCCGCGTTGTTCCCCGCCGCATCCGCGCGCTTGAAGCCAAGCTCAACCGGAGGCCGATGGCGTGCCTCCGCTACCGGACTCCGACGGAGATGCTCGCACGACATCGTACCCGCAAACAAAAAACGCCCCGATGAGGGGTGTCCGGATTGAGGAGTTTGGGTGTCGTTTTGGTTTGCCACTGGTTTTTATCATAGGAACTATTAGTTGTCAATGCTGGGCCAGTGGGGGTAATTCTGTGTCCAAGATATTTGGTATACTGTAAGCAATGGACTTTTTCCCCATTGGTTTCATCTTAGTCCTTGTGATCCTTGCGGTCGGCTTCTTCATGTTGTTCCGGCGGCTTTCCCGATTCGAGCAGGGCAGGGCAGCCGACCCGATGCTGCAATTTATGAAAGACGCGCTTGACCGCATTGAGGCGACGCGCCGGGAAATGCAGGGCACGTTGAACGAACGATTCGATCAGTCGGCTCGCCTCATGCAGACGCAGTTGGGCGAGAGTGCCAAGATCGTGCGGGACGTTACGGAAAAACTGGTCAAGCTCGACGAGACTAACCGTCAGGTGGTGAATTTCGCCGATCAGCTTAAAAACCTCCAAGACATTTTGAAAAACCCAAAGCAGCGTGGGGTCTTGGGCGAATATTATCTCGAGACCGTGCTCAAGAACGTGCTCCCGCCGGATTCATTTCAGATGCAGTATGCGTTTCGCGACGGCACGATTGTGGATGCGGCCATTTTTGTGAAAGACAAGATTATTCCGGTTGATTCCAAGTTTTCGCTCGAGAACTATAACCGCATTCTGGAGGCGCGGGAGCCAGCAGAACGCGAGCGGTATGAGAAGGCATTCCGGCAGGATTTGAAAAACCGGATTGATGAAACCTCCAAGTACGTCAAGCCCTCGGAAGGCACCATGGATTTTGCCTTCATGTTCATTCCGGCCGAGGCGGTGTTCTACGATCTCTTGGTCAACAAGGTTGGCGTGGTGGAGGGGCAAGACCTCATTGAGTATGCGTTTCGGGAAAGACACGTGATCATTGTTTCGCCGACCTCGTTCCTTGCGTATCTGCAAACGGTTCTGCAAGGACTCCGGGCGCTCCAAATTGAGGAATCGGCCAAAGAGATTCGGCAACGCGTTGAAGATTTGGGTCGGCATCTCGCAAGCTACGAGACGTACATGAAGAAATTGGGCGCGCATCTTGGCACGACCGTGAATGCCTACAACGCGGCCTACAAGGAACTCGGTAAAGTGGATAAGGACGTGCTGCGCATCACGGGGGAAGCCGTCGGCACAGAGCCGATTTCGTTACCGCGGCCGACCGAACAGGAGGATGAATCCTAATAGTGTCGGTGTCTTATGGCTGCGACCGCCCGTCAAGGTTTTCTGGCGACTTTACACGGCTGGTTCGCTTCAAGCTTTTGGCGCCGCCCGGCAGTGCTCTTCGCGGTTGGCGCGGCGCTGTTCCTCAACCTTGGCACATGGGTTGCGCTCGCTGTGGCCCTGCCCCGGAGTCCGTTTCCGTTTACGCTCCACTACACCGCGGCTCTCGGTGCTGATTTTTTTGGCACCCGCAGCCAGCTATTCATTGTCCCGGGGATTGGATTCTTGCTTCTGGGGCTCAACATCCTCCTTGCCGCGTGGCTCTGGAATCGCGAGCGGGCGCTCGCTGCGTTTGTGTTGGGCCTTACGCCGTTTGTGCAGATAGGATTGGCCGCGGGTAGCGTGTTTTTGATACTGGCGAATGCTTGATTTAGCCGCGGCTAAATTGATTGTGTAACTGGCGGGCAATCTCAACAAGTTGTCACAAGGGTTAGGGTTTTTGATACGTAGTAGAGCGGATTTTCGAACAATTCCGGTGAGGAAAATCTGAAGCAGAATCCCCTCACGTATTTTTCAAGGTTGATTGACCAATGGTGATGATACATCCTTCGGACAAAGGTGCGGTAGTTGCCGAAGATTCCTTCCACCTCAGAGGTGTGCCGGAACTCGAACCTGCGGTGAATATCACGGCTGTGCTCGACCGGCCAGATGCGATCAATGCGCTGGTAGATTCCTGCGCCATCAGTCCAGAGCCGAGAACCAGGTTCCACGAATTGGAAGAGAAATGACGCGGCATGCTCCCGCTTGACTTGACTTTTAACTCTATAATGATATAACCTTTGTACACCGTATTGTTGGCATGTCTCCCTAAAACTCTAGCCGGAGGAGGGCGCGATGCGAAGGTTACTGAGGTGGGTGGCGGTAGGGTGTTTCCTGGTAGTGGCAATTGGGGCAGGAGGAGCCCTGTACCTCGCTTACTGGACTCCTTATCCCGAACCGCTGCGCTTCACCCTGCCGGATTTCAGCGGCAGGGGTGAGACGCAGTATAGGTGGCTTGGGGGTGGGGACTTTCTCCCTAGCGACCTGATAAAGCATGTTAGCTTGGGGGAGTTCACCTCCGCCGCGGCTAACTGTGCCGGCAAGGTGGTTTTTCTTTACGCCTATCCCCACCACGCGGGGACTGGCGTCTACGTGGAGTACGCCACGGCAGGAGGAGATAAGGGTTTTGTCTCTGCCTACCAGTTTGTCCCCCATGCGTGGAAAGGCTACAAGGTGGGGGCCGAGATGGCGATGTCTCGGAAGATCAGCTGGGATGGAAGAACGGTAGTAACCGTTCTTCCGGTTGATGACAGAGTGCTTGTGATGGGGGTATCTGTGATTCCTTTCGCCGTAGGCGGCCTCAGTGCGTTGGTGGCGTATCGAAAAAAGTGAAGCTCCACGGGCAGAGCCCGTGGCCCTCTGCGACGGTGGGTAGAGCTACCGAGCGCAATCCCACGCCCCTCGACCATGCGGTCGAGGGGCCCCTATTTTTTTGTTGACTCGCCTCTTCTTTTTGGCTACGCTGGGTGAGCTATGTTGGCCATTATTCAAACCGGCGGTAAGCAATATCTGGTTGAGCCGGGCCAGAAATTGAAAATCGAAAAGCTCCCCGCCGAAGCGGACAAGGAGGTTGTGTTTGATGAAGTGCTGCTCGTGGCTGACGAAAAGAAGGTGTCGGTGGGGACCCCGCACGTCAAAGGCGCCGAGGTTACAGCCAAGGTTGTGCAGCAGGGCCGCGCGAAGAAAGTGATTGTGTTCCATTACCGCGCCAAAACCCGCTACCACAAAAAAGCCGGCCATCGGCAGCCGTTCACCGAGGTGGAGATTACGAAAATCAATTCCGGTACATAGACGTACGCCCACCATTCTAATGTATTAATACATTAGAATGGTGGGCGGGGGGTTCTTTGCACTATGGGTCATCGCGGGTTTGGGGTGGACTGAACACGGAACAGAGGAGGTGGACACGATGAGGCAGGAGAATTTCTTCGAGTGGGTTGGGTTCCGGGACCTCGCCGATCATTGCCTAGACGCGCTCGCGGAGTATGCGCGATCGGGCGAGCTCGCGCCGGAGTGGCGAGCTCCAATTGAGGAGGCGAGGGAGTTCTGCATTGCTGTGCTTCAGGGCAGGCGCATGCTGGAGACGATGCAGTTTCTGGGGTGGCGGCGAGGGGTTCTCGAGGCCTGGGAGTGGGCGCACGACGTGATCAAGGTGCTCCGAAAAGAGGAGCATGTCGTGGAGTTCATGGAGGCCGAAGTCAGCCGCTACCTGGCGCTGCTCGATCTGTTGCTTATCCTGGAGAAGCCCGTGTTCTCGCGTGAGGACAGCGAGGCGCTGACTGTTTTCTTCAAGGCTCTCCGGCAGGTGGCGATGGCAAGGCAGGAGCGAGAGCGGCAGGAGCGGAACGCCGAACGCGATCCGTTCGGGTCTTGCTATCGTGCCTGCGCGGTGGCGTAAGTGGTGCCGGAGATCTATCAGGGCTGGAGAGCATGCTCTCCAGCCCTGAACTTTTCCGACAGCAAAGAAAAGGCGCTCCGTCTCGGTACGGGGCGCCTTCCATTTTTGCTGGTTGCTGGTGGTGTGCAGCCAGCTATTTACGCCCGGCCTGCCTAAGCCGTCTAGCGACGGCCGGCCAAGGCCGCCGACAACGTTTCTTCGTCGGCGTACTCTAGGTCCCCGCCCTTGGGGAGTCCTCGGCCCAGGCGCGTTACGGGAATGTGCAATGACCCAAGCTGACGCTCGAGATAGAGCGCAGTCAGGTCTCCCTCGGTGGTGGGGTTGAACGCAAGGACGACCTCGCGAACGTCCTTACCCTTACGGATACGATCAAGAAGCTCGTTGATTCTCACGCGGCGGTTGGCCTCGCGATCTCCGGCTGCGAGCAGCCCGCCGAGCACGTGGTAGACACCTCTAAACTTTTTGGTTTTTTCAATGGCGATTGCATCAGTTTCTTTTTCGACTGCGGCGATGAGGCCCTGATCGCGCCTCGGATCATCGCAGACCGAACAGCCCTTGCCGGTCTCGTCCGATGGCAGGAAACATTTTGGGCAGCGGTAGACTTCTGCATCGAGTTTGGCGATTGCTTCGGCCAGGCTCGCGCGCAGCTCTGTTGGCTGGCGCAAAAGCCAGTACGAGAGCCGGGCCGCAGTGCGCGGGCCGATGGTGGGGAGCTTCATCAGTTCGCTGATGAGGATTCTGACTGGTTTGGGAAGCATGGACGGATTCTTCGAGGCAACAATTTCGTCATTGCGAGCGAAGCGAAGCAATCTCGAGGAGATCTTGGTATGACGGATTTCTACTTTCGATCAGTGCAATCTTTTTCTGACGTGATCCAGCTTTTATTTTCTTTTCGGCAGATATAGCATCTTCCGCAGTAGGAAATGTTTCGGAATAGACAAGTTTTCCGATCCGATATTTTATCGTGAACCCGTCAGGGGAGCCATTTCGATGTTCGTGCATCCGTCTCATGATGTCATTCGTCACGCCAGTATAGAAAACAGTGTTCCGTTTATTCGTAGCGATGTATACGAAATACTCTTTCGGCATGAGATTGCTTCGTCGCTTCGGCTCCTCGCAATGACGCGACGGGCTATTCCGTCAGCGGCTCTCCCGCGAACTCTCCAATCTCTTCTTCTTTGGCTAAGTTTTTAAAGCTCGTCTGCTGCTCGTTGAAGTAAAGTTCAATTCGGCCAATGGGGCCGTTGCGGTGTTTGGCTATGATGATTTCAGCGATGTTCTTTTTTTGCGAGGATTCTTTGTAGCGGTCCTCTCGGTATATGAACATGACGACGTCCGCATCCTGTTCAATACTGCCGCTTTCTCTTAAATCCGAAAGTTTCGGCACCGGCGGGTGGCGTTGCTCAACCGCGCGCGAAAGCTGCGAGATCGCAAGGATTGGCACATTGAGCTCGCGGGCCAGACCCTTGAGAGCTCGCGAAATTTCTGTAACCTGCTGCACCATGCTGTCGGCGGGCTTTAATGGTTGGATGAGCTGCAGATAGTCCACTATGAGAAGCCCCAAACTATGTTCAGCTTGGAGGCGCCGACCCATGGTCTTCATTTGGAGCACGTTGATCGAGGCGTTATCGTCAACAAAAATAGACGCTTCCGCCAGCACGTCGAAGGCGATACGAATTCGGTCAAAATCAGAATCCGGTCCGTCATAGGACAGGCGGCCGGTGCGGAGCTTCCAGGTGTCCACGTGCGCTTCGGCCGCAATGAGGCGATCCACTAGGGATTCCCGGCTCATCTCAAGCGAGAAGATTCCGACTGTCACTTTTTCGTGAATGGCCGCATGTCGGGCTATGTCTAGGGCGAGCGACGTTTTGCCGAGGCTCGGGCGGGCAGCCAGCACAACCAGGTCTGATTTCTGAAGGCCGGCCAAGAGGTTGTCGAGATCGGTAAAGCCAGTGGGTGTGCCCCGCAGCGCGCCGTCGCCTTTGTGCAGGCGATCAATGCGCTCGAAGGCGTCAGCAAGCTGGCTGCGGATCGGGGTGAATTCTTGGGCGAGCGACTGCTGGGAAATCTTGAACACCCGCTGCTCAACGCTGTCGAGCATCTCGTCTATGTCTTCGGTTTCCTGAAAAGCCTTTTCGGCGATGTCGTAGGAGGTGGATATTAGTTCGCGCAGCGTATGCTTTTTGCGGACGATCTTGGCGTAGTGAACGATGTTGGCCGCGGTCCCGACGGAGTTGACCAGGGTCGCGAGGTAGCTTGCGCCGCCGATGTCTTCGAGCTTTCCTTTTTCGCGCAGCCGGTTGGTGGTCGCGAGCACGTCAGTGGGTTCATTTTTGGCGAATAACTCCAGCATGGCCGCGTAGATGGTCTGATGGCTGCCGCGGTAGAACATTCTGGGGTCGAGCAAGACGTCTGAAATCTTGTGAATAGCGTCTCGATCTATCATCAAAGCGCCCAGCACCGACTGCTCGGCTTCGATGGCCTGCGGCGGCAGGCGGTCCGGCGCCTGCGAGGTGATGACCGCGCCGATCGGTTTGGGTGTTTCAGCCATGTCGGAAATTATATATCGGTTATGGCACAGCCCGAAGGGCCGGGGAAGGGGATAAGTTGTGAGGAAGCTGGGACGGCGTTGACTAAATTTTGTGTTTGTGATACCGTAGCAAAAAGTAATCCAGGAAACGCTGGAAAGGACGATGTGGGCGATGACGCTAGAGATGAAAAAGCGGTTGCGTAGTTTCGGGGTGTATGTGGTGAGGGGGATGGGCGTAGATCCGGCCACAGGAGCTTTGTTCAGTTACCCGTTCGTTGCTCTTTACCATGATACCGAAATGCCGACCGGGGAGGAGGTTGGGTTGCTTGAAGAAGCGGTGCGCATGCGTGCCAGGCGCTTCTTGCCCGGGGAGGTTCGTGGTTTCACCGCGAGGGAGCGAACACCGCAATCTTCCGGAAGATCGGCGGCGGACGGTGGACGTTCCGTAAACTCACGTGGACCGTGGGCCCCACGTGGTATTCGAAGCCGGGGGCACTCCGGGAGATCATCGCGGAGGCGATACGGTAGCGAGGCCTCGCGCGCCGAGGCAGGAGGGAAAAGATGGCGAACGTGATGGTGCTGCAATGGCGGGATTCCGAGAACGCATTTCTCGAACCGGAAAAGGGCCTCAAGGAGTTGCTCGCTGCGTGGCTGGACCGGACCCACGGCCAGAGCAAATTCAAGCCATTTTCCGCATACTTGGTCGAGCGGCTCGAGCCGATTGCCGAGATGATTGCAAGCGAGTTCGCGAAGGCGCACATGTCTGTTGAGGTCGTGGTGCTCTGGTGCGTGGTGCGCCAGAGCGGGCAGCCGTACCTCACGCTCGACTTATGCGTGAAAAGGGGGAGTGGAGACGCGCAGGGCTGTTACCAGATCTCTCGGCGCGATGTGATGCTCTCTTCGGAGGAGTCAACGTCAGCGACTCGCGAGCGAGTCGAGCGCTGGCTGGCAGACCTCGCGCAGGGGTTCACAAAGACCGATCCCGCGCTCCGGCTGGCCATTCGGGAGCTCGGGTGCGCGTTTTCCCGCAGGCGGACGATGCCGGAGGCATTGCAGACTGCTTTGTCCGTGGCAGGAAGCCGCAGGGCGGCGCGTTGATGGGCGCAGTATAAGGAGGGAGAAGATGGCGAAGCTGTTCTTTTCCAGCAAGGAAGACCTGCGAAGGATGGGGTACTCTGATTTGGTGTTCACTCACTGGCAAGACGGCGGCATCAGCCCCGCCGCCTTTCACCAAGAGGTCGGTCGGGCCTTCCTGCCTGCGGCGACTGCTCTTGTGAATGCGTTCGCCCTCGCGGGGATGGAGGTTGATGCTACCGCAGTATGGAATGTCGAATCGTATGACAACGTGGGCGAGGTCCGTGTCTTCGCGGTCCATCTGGGCGTGCGAGTAGTCGGGAACGGCGGGAACGGCTGGAGCTTCAAGGGGTTCGTAGTGGACACCCCCCTTGACTCAGATTGTTTGAAGGGGGGCGTCTTCGGAACGAGCTCTCGAGTTTCCTCACCGACGCCAATCAAAGGCTTGGGGGCATGTTTCTCGGCAAGGAGGAGAGATTAAGGCCCCAAGTCGACGACTTCGTCGCGCAGGTCAAGCAGTACGGTTACCTCGGGGACGATAAGGACGGCGTGGCGGGCAGGCACGATGGTTACGCCGTGTTCGAGTTGCCCGTGCGTTAGGCAATCGTGGGAGGGGTTCGCCAACGCGCCCCGGGGGCTTACCCTCGGGGCGCTTCTAGTTTCTGCATTCGGTTTTTTCGTACCGTTCGCCTGCCACATTATACTACGATCGTATTATAATATGTAAAAAGCCCGACAGATTATAGATTACGTGTTAGGCGCATCGGTATTAATGCCGCGTGCCGCATTATCCTACGATCGTAGGATAATGCGTAAAACAGGGGTTAAGGTTTCGCTAAAGTTTTACCGTTAGCCGCGGACCGACCGGCGTATCTTCCACCATAAACCCAGCAGTTTCGATCTCCGCGCGTTTGGCATCGGCAGTTTGCCAATTTTTATCCGAACGGGCTTGCTCCCGTTCGGCCAGGGATTCCAGTACTTCTTTCGGTACTGGTTTTGACCAGAGGAAATTGAGCCCGAGGGCTTCGTCAACAAAGCGGTAGAAGTCGGTGAGCGTGCGGGTGCCTGCACGGGTAAGCTCGCCGCGTTCTTGCAGGTTTAAAAACCGCTCGGTTGTGGTCTGCAGCGTGGCGATAGCTTTGGGTGTGTCGAGGTCGTCGTTGAGCGCATCCGTAACGGTTCGTTTTACCGCCGCGGCCTGAGACCCGATCAAATCTTTCTCTGCCTTCGGCCCGCCGCTGTCGGCGGCGAGACTCTTCGTAGCCGGCAATTGCTGCCAGAGCTCCAGTCCGCGAATCTGCTGGGTGAGTGTCCGCCGACTCGCTTGGGCTGCGGCGAGCGCCTCCAACGTAAAGTTGAGCTTGGAGCGATAATGGGCCATGAGCACGAGGAAGCGATAGTCGAGCGGATCAAAACCTTTTTGGACGAGGTCAGCAACCGTGTAAAGGTTGCCGAGAGATTTTGACATTTTCTCGCCGTCCACCGTGAGAAATTCGTTATGCAGCCAAAAACGCGCGAGCGGTTTGCCGTACGCCGCTTCAGACTGGGCGATTTCGTTGGTGTGATGCACCGGAATGTGGTCAATCCCGCCCGTGTGGATGTCAAAAGGCTGGCCCAAATATTTAACCGACATGGCCGAGCACTCAATGTGCCAGCCCGGGAAACCTTTGCCCCACGGCGATTCCCACTCCATCTGGCGATGTGATTCGGGCGGAGAGAACTTCCAGAGCGCAAAATCAGTCGGATGCTTTTTCTCGCCCATTTGAACGCGCGCGCCGGCTTCTTGGCCTTCGACGTTAAGGCGGGCGAGCTTGCCATAATCAGAGAGTTTGGAGGTATCGAAATATATGCCGTCCGAAGTGCGGTACGTAAAACCTTTTGTTTCAAGTGTTTCAACAAGCGCGATCTGTTCGGCAATGTGATCAGTGGCCTTAGGCATAACGTCAGGCAGTTTGACGTTGAGCATTTTCAAATCCTTGATGAACTGTTCCGTGTAGAATGCAGCGATTTCCCACGCGGTTTTGCCCTCGCGTTTCGCGCTCACTTCCATCCGGTCTTCGCCTTCGTCCGCATTTGAAAGCAGGTGCCCTACGTCCGTAATGTTCATTACGTGTTTTACCTCGTAGCCGTTGAGCTCCAAGACGCGCCGGAGAATGTCCACGAAGATGTACGCGCGCAGATTCCCGATGTGCGCAAAGTCATAGACCGTGGGGCCGCAGGCGTACAGGCCCACGCGTTTATCTACGAGCGGGGTAAATAGTTCTTTGGAGCGGGTGAGAGTATTGAATAGCTTCATGAGCTTCTGGAGCTCCACTAGCTTCGCTAGCTTTTTGTGGCGCGAGGGTTGAGGGTTTTGATCATAGCGTGAAGCATCTTCATCACTTCAGTAAGAAGTGCCGTTGTCCTTGCGTAATCCAGACGTTTTGTTTTCGGGAGGCGCTGCGCGATTTCGAGTTGCGTTTCCAGCTCGGCGCCAGAGCTGTACGCGATTCGGAGAAACTGGAGGAAGTCTTGTTTCGTGCCGCGATGGCGACCCTCTGCAATGTTTGAAGCAATCGTTACCGCTGACCGACGCATCTGGGCGATGAGTCCGTAGATCTCTTCTCGCGGGAATTGTTCAGTCAGTTCATAAATAGCAACCACCAGTTGGATGGCGCGCTGCCACACAATGAGGTTTCGGTATGAGTGTATCGTCAAAGTCGCAGGACTCGAAAGCTCATAAAGCTGCAGAAGTTCGTGAAGCTAATGAAGCTGATGAAGCTAGCGAAGCTAGTGAAGCTCGCTACAGCCATCGCTTCCACCGAAACACTGCCAGCATAATAAGTCCCAGCGTGCCGATTGAGCCCAGCATGATCCAGAAAGCTTCGGGTTCGTCCTTCAAGGGGATATGGGTGAGCGAAACCCCGAAGATGCCGACGACGAGCGACATGGGCAGCAGTATCGCCGCAAAGATCGTGAGCACCTTCATGACTTCGTTGAGCTTGACCGAAAAGAGCGAGGCGTTGGTGGTTTCCAGTGCATTTATCATGTCGTGGTTGTTTTCAAGGTGATCCCAGACGCGGAGATAATCCCCGAGGAGATCGCGAAAGTAGGGCCGGGTGCCTGCACCGTAGAGCGCCGGGCCAAGGTCGACCAATGACTCGAGGAGCGAGCGCTGCGGTTTGATTGCGCGCCTGAATGAAAGTATGTCTCGCTTGACGATTGAAATTTCGCTGATCATTTCGCGCTCGCGACCCCGGAAGATTTCCGCTTCAATCACGTCAATTTTTTCGGCAATGTGATCCACCTTGGGGGGGAGTGCTGCAATGAGTGTTTCGATGAGGTGGTAGAGGAGAATGCCCGCGCCCCGGCCCATGAGCGCGTTTCGCGCGGACTCATAGAGCGTGGCCTTATCAAACATGGCTTTGAGTGGCAGGATGGTTTTGGCATGAACCGTGATGACGGTGTCTGCCGTAGCCAGGATGTCGAGTTCGTGCGCGTGCGTTTCGCGGGTTTTCTTGTCGTAGACCGGAAAGTGCAAGACAAGATAGAGATAGTGGTCGTAGCGCTCCACCTTGGCGCGCAGCGACGGCGTAAGCAGTTCGTTCAAAATGAACGGATCGAACCGGTACGCGTGCGCCAGAGAGTTGATTGAAGTCTGTAGCGGCGGCTGAATGTCAATCCAAGTTACCTCTGACGCAAGTCCAGATGTTTTGGAGGCGGTAAGTTGGTGGACGATACGTTTCATGTTCGTTGCACAGTTGCGTTGGTTCTGGAACTCATTTTAAAGCCTCCGTCGCTTCGTCATTGCGAGCCCCGAAGGGGCGTGGCAATCTCATGAATAAGCCACTGATGAGAGATTGCTTCGTCGCTTCGCTCCTCGCAATGACGGTTTTGAAACGGATTTTAGGTTGAGCGTCACTGGCGCAGTTTCGTTGTATGGGGGTCGTGCACTTTGGGGGTGGCGGTTTTGGAGTTGACGGTTCAGGGAGAATTTTCTAACATCATACCACAAGAAAAGCCCGAAGGGCGAAAAATGGCTTGCTGGCGGCGATTTCTTACGGGGTTTCGATAGCCCTTGACACGGTTTATACTTGGTAGTATATTGGTAGTATAATGGATACATAATTCGTAGCTCCTTTTGTCGTCTAGAGCCGTCCAGAGCGTCGCCTTCGTGCGACGAGGCCGTTCCCAGTACCGCCGCGCAATCTGCCTCCGCATGGTAGTAGCGGGAATGCGTTTGCGGGCGGTGTGGTCCTGGTGGCCTCGGTTTCGGCGCTTTGGTCGGTCTTGCCGTCTATGGTGGGGGCGCGATCTGCTCGTTTGCGATTGCGCAAGCCATGACGGCGTTGCCTCGGCACAGCAAGCGACAGATCTGGGGAGGTGGACGTTTAAGCCACAGCCTGATCGCGGTGCCGCCGGGGTGGGGCCGGTAGGGTAATCGGTAAGCCAAGAGTGAGTCGTCACTCTGGCAAGCCGAACCTCTACCGGCCCCTTCTTTTTTGGCACTTGACATCTAGTTACTTATCGTAGTATAATGCTATTTGTTGATTTGAGATCCAGCTTGAATTGTTGTTAGTTCTTGAAAACACCGCATTCCTCCACAAATCCGTGGGTTTCCGTGATTACCCTCCTACTCGCGGTCCGTCCTGAGAGCAATCAAGGGACGGGGGGTCCTTCTGGACTTTTAAACCCTCGGATTTGTGGAGGAATCGAATAGCGCGAAATGGGGGCGGAGCGGCTGCTAGGCAGCCGCTCCGCCCCAGAGTTCCGTTGACTTAAACCCTTAGCGAGGGAGGATGGTCATGAACGGTAATGGACAGGCGGCATGGGCCGAGGCGGGGACCCGGGTAACGGCGTTCCTCGCCGGCCGCGTGGATTATCCGCAGGCGACCGGGCTGGCCGCGGACGTCGCGGCGCTCCGGGCGTACGGCCTGGATCGCCAGCGGGACTGGCGGTCGCGGGTTTTGAGCGCCGAGCAGGCGCTCTCAGCGATGCGGCGGGTTGAGGCCGAGGCCGCAGCCGCGGCCGAGCGGGTCAGGCAGGCCGCCGTGTTCAAGACGGCGTACCGGCCCGCGCCGGCGATCGAGCGCCTCACCGGCCGCGGTATCAACGCCGGAATCCGGTGCGGCCGGTCGAACACGGCCGAGCGGGCGCGGCGCGAGGTGAACCGGGCCGCGCGGGCAGCGGACAACAGCGCCGCGGCCGAGGGGTTCGGCTGCGGAACCAAGAAAGGAGGATAGCCATTAGTACCTAGTGCGATAAGAAGATAAGGGCGGCCAACACCAGAGCTTATGCATTGCGGGGTGGCAGAGAGCCCGAAATCTCTGCGAACCGGGGAATGCTTCGCGGTGCGGCCCGCGATTGCGGTCGCAACGATGTTCTTCTGCTACTGCGGGGCAGGCGCGAGTGCTTACACGAGCGCCTGCCCCGTTCCTCCGAGATTTGTATGGAATGAATGGTTCGGCAAGATCGCCGCAAAGGACTCATCCATAAAAGCTTCAGAGGAATTGCCGTGCGCGTGGCGTACCCATCGTCGTCATTCTGAGCGAAACGAAGAATCTAGTCCGAACGAGATTCTTCAGTCGCTTCGCTCCCTCAGAATGACATAAGGTGAGATTAACAACCTGCGAGAGCGTATACCGTCGGATTGTGGGAAAAGAAACTCCAGGCATTGATTATTGTTCAGTTTGTCTTTTCGATTCGACATTGTACTAAATCGCAAAGTTCCTCGAACTTTGCGATCGTACGAATATCGCCGCGCGATGTTCCAGTATGCGTTCTCGCAGGCGGTTAAAGCCCTCCGGCCCCCCGGCAAACTGTGAGCTCAAAAACATTTGCCGGGCCCCGATGTGCTGAGCATTCAACGTTCTTCCGCCATCCGGCGGAATGGACAAACCCTGCTTCGCGTGAAGCGACGCAGGGTCAGGATAAGGAGGGGCCATGTTCTCGAAAAACACAACAAGTACCCAAGCCATCGCGGATACGCTTGGGCTGGTGGAGCGTGAAGTGCTCGCGCTCTGTCGGGACAAATGCGACCCGCGCCGGCAAGCCGCGCTCAACCTTCTGTTGATGGTTGGCGACTTGATGAAAGATGCCGACTATCAGAAGGCCGAGTTTGCGGATCGTTTCCGCGGCGTAGCCAGCACTCTGGGCTACGAGGTGCGATCGAGCTGCGGCGTAACGGGCAGCGGATCGTCCCTCGGCGTACTCAAGGGGATGCTGGGCGCGATGATCGCGGTCGGGGAGGTGATCCATGATGCGCTTTAGTTGGGGGATCATCTGCCAGGTCGCGATTGGGTTTGCGGGTATCGTGCTTACCGTATTGATCCTCGGCGCTGTCTGGCGGCATGGGACTTCCCTGCTGCAAGAGGTGTTGGGAGAATGGTTGCATCAACGGCCCGCATTCGGGCCGATTCAGCTGCTGCCGCGTTTGACGTGGTTGCGACTGGGGAGGGTGCGATGAGTTCTTAGGAATTTGTGCTGCTCACCGTGGTGGCTGCCGTTGCGGCTTGGTTCATCGTTAGGACTCTCGACCGGAGTTGATGCCGGTTGAGAGAAAGGAGGACGGCATGATCGCCTTGGCCGTGCTCGTTCTCGCGCAGGCGTGCGCCGTTGGCTTCGCCTGCCTGCTTTTCACGGGCGGCGAGCCGTGGCAAGAACACGCGCTCGAGCCGATGCCCTCTCGGGTACGGCTCGTCCGCTGGCCGCTGCCAGCGAAACCAAGTCTCAACTGATTTTTTGATCTTTCTTTAGCCGCTTCGCGGTTGGCACCGCGGGGCGTTCATGAGTGACCTTCGGTTCCTCGTTCTCGCAGGCGTTTTCGGGGGAAGTCGCCTGTGAGTTTCAATCATTAAAACTTCTCCCTCCATCCGAGCTCGTCTCATTTTCTAATGTATTAATACATTAGAAAATGATGTGAGGCGGGTTGTGATGGAGTCATGATGCTCGATCCGAGTTCAGAACGGGATTGCTTCGCCCCGTAGAATCCCGCTAGGATTTGTACGTGGCTCGCAATGACGACCGTTCAGGCTTCTGATGGAGCTCCGGGCTACATCGCAACATTCGCAAGAATTTTGTGATCGCCCGACCATCGCAGGGCGATGGTTTAGGACTCCGTGTTCTATTCATCTTATGCGAAAACCCCGCCTTGCGCGGGGTTTTCGCTTGGTGGTAGGTTGGGCAAACACAAACCGCCGTTTTCGGGCAAGCCCTGCTTCGTGCAAAGCGATGCAGGGCAAGGAGGGGATAATGGCCAAACGGTGTTGGATTCGAGTCGGCAGTAAGGCGTTTCAAGTTGAGCTGGGAGACAAGACGTGGCATCCGGCCGGAAGCTCGCCGTGCGCAAAGTGCGGTAGAAACGACGACCGGACCGCCAGCCTTCTCGTCACCGGCGTGATAGACCCAAAAGGGTTTTACGTGCCGATGACGTCTCAACTTTGGGACATTGCCGCCAATGCTTTCCGACGCAGCGGCAATGTGCTGGCTGGGACGCTGTGCGCGAGTTGTTTGAGTCCGCTGGTTTGAGGAAGGAGGAGGTGAGGTGATGAACGAACGATGGATTGAGGTGGATGGGCGGCGGTTTCGGGTGGTGCTGAGGGCGCCTCTGCGGTATCGGGGTGAACTCGTTCCGTGCCGCGGCTGCAGACAGCTCGGTAAGGCGATGACCGTCCGGCACGTCGAGCGGGTGTTTGGCGCCGACGGTGGAGAGCTCCTACGGGACTCGCCCGATGGGAGCCTCGCGGCCAACACCTTCAGCCGCGAGCACCTGTTGGCCGGACCGTTGTGCAGGGGATGCAGGTTTATCCGGACGATATGGAGTTTTCTTCGCCTTCCGTTGCGCCCCGTGCCCGTTGGCCCGAGCCGATAGTTACTCCGCAGTAACGTTCTTGCTGTACCTTTCGCCGCGCCCCGTGCCAGTTTGGCCCGGGGCGTCCTGTTTTCTTGGCTTAGCGGCGTAATAGCACTCTCGTATGGAGAGTGCTATTGACACGACATTGCCCCTTGTTTAAGATGGGGGCATGGACGGGCGAACCCAAGGCATTCTTTCAACCGTCGTGCGCGAATACATCCGCCGGGCCGAGCCCATTGGTTCGGAGTGGCTGGCCGAGAGTTTTAATTTTGGCATCGCGGCGGCCACCATGCGTCAAGAGTTGGCGCGTCTGGACGAGTCCGGCTACCTCATGCAGCCGCACACCTCGGCTGGCCGGGTCCCAACCGACAAGGGCTATCGGTTCTTTGTCAACCTTCTGTTGGTCGAAGAGCGCCGCGGCCACGAGCGTTTGCTCCAAGCGATGCTCCGACAAGCAGAAGCGTTCGAGCGAGAGCGCCAAGACATCATGCGGGCTGCCGCCCAGTGGCTCGGCGAGCACTCGCGGAATCTTGGCATGGTGGGCTTATCTGGTGGCGAGGATGGGGTCCTTCGACGCGGCTCAGGACAAATGCTCTATGCATTTGGTTTCAAGCAACTACTCCGGCAGCCTGAATTAGGCGATGTGCAATACCTTGCCCAAGCGTTCTCGCTTTTTGAGAGCATAGAAGAGCGGATTGCCGATCTGGTAGACCGTGTGCCGACTGACGCAACCAGTGTTTTCATTGGTCGCGAGAACCCGCTGCGTGAAGCTCGGCAGTGGAGCATGGTGGTGGGGCAGTTTGAGCGGGCGGGCGGGCCGGGGATGGTGGCGATCGCGGGACCTACTCGGATGGACTACGACCGGAACATTGCGCTCGTGGAAGCGATGCGGCAGTTTTTGACGGCGAATCAGGAATTAAGAATTAGGAACGATGAATGACAGTTTATTGCGTCCCATCCCTTATTCATAATTCCTGATGCATGGTTCAAGAAGATTCCACGGCGGCTGCAGACGAAGCAAAAACATCCGACGTTACTCCGGCCACCGGAGATGAGTTGGAACAGGTGCGCCGCGAGCGCGACGAATACCTGGCCGGCTGGCAGCGGGCCAAGGCCGACTTCATCAACTTTAAGCGCGATGCGGAAAAGCTTGCCGGTGAGGTGCAGAAGTTCGCGCGCGAGGAGTTCGTCTACCAGCTGCTGCCGGTGCTTGACCACTTCGAGCTGGCCGAAGCGCACCTGCCTCAAGAGCGGAAGAACGATGACTGGGTGAAGGGGATTTTCCAGATTAAAGTCGAACTGGAGGAGATTTTGAAGCGCGAAGGAGTTGAGGTTATGGCAGCGATGGGCAAACCCTTCGATCCCGAGTTCCACGAGTCGCTGGGCGCGCTTGAGACCGACGGGCCGGAGAACGTGGTGGTTGATGAGGTGCAGCGCGGCTATGTGTTGAACGGTCGGGTGCTGCGGCCGGCAAAGGTGAAGATATCGGTGAAACGAATCATGGATCAGGAGTCATGAATCAGGAGATCGGGCACCGCCGTGATTCCTTATCCCAATTCCTGATTCTCAGCAAAAGGTCGTCATATTAGCAAGTAATTATTCCGGCGAAACATATGGCAATCATGCGTTGGCAGCCGTTCCGCGACTTCGATCGCTTCTTTGATGAGGACTTTGTGCCGATGATTCCGTTCGGTCGCATGCACGGCCCGGCCGTGGACGTGTCGGAAACCGAAACCGAGGTAGCGGTGGAGATGGCGGTGCCCGGGACGGAACGCGAGAAAATGGATATTACGGTTGAGAACAACGTGCTCACGGTCTCAGCCAAGCACGAAGAGGAGAAAGAAGAGCACGGTAAGCAGTTCTATCGGAAAGAAATTCGGCGGGGTGCCTTCGAGCGTTCGGTGGCGCTTCCGGCAGAGGTGAAAGGCGAAGAGGCGAAGGCCACGGTGGACAAGGGCATTTTGAAAGTGGTTTTGCCGAAGTCAGAGCGGGCAAAGCCGAAGAAAGTGCAGATTGAAGTGAAATAAGCAAAACCCCGAGGCGGCCTCCCGTCGCCTCGGGGTCGGGTCGGTTCACCACCCGGTGTAGTAAAGGGACATCTCCCCGGTTCCCACGACCTCAAGCTCGAATTTGCACCTTATCGGTGGTTCGAGGCCGTCCCGCTCCTTTCTGATCGTATCGGTAACAGCGTCGAGAATCTCGTCTTCATTGGCGATCGCCCGCATTGCGTCTGAATCAAGCTCAACAGGGACTCTCTTGCCAATCCAGCCGTTGGTTTTGGTCCTCAGTTGGTTGAGGACCAGCTGGACGAGATTCTGGCGTATCTCCCCAAGCACCAAGGTTGTCATGGCATCTCACCTCCTTTCTCGTTGTGCCATGGCTAATTTCCATACAGTAATATAAAATATAAGTAACCAATAAGTCAAGACTTCAAAGTTTATGGTTCAAGCGAACGACTGTCCGAAAAATGTCATTGCGAGGAGCGAAGTGACGAAGCAACCTTGTATGTAGGCCACAAAGAGATTGCTTCGTTTCGCTCGCAATGACAAAGGGGTATTCTCGGACAGTCTGGAAGTCGAGAACAGAAAACTTCTCGACGCCGCTCGAAGCATAAACAAGAGGAGATATCGCATATGCCAAAAATTCTCGGAATCGATCTTGGAACCACCAATTCGGCGATGGCTATCGTCGAAGGCGGCGAGCCGAAGATTATCGAAAATAAAGAAGGCAATCGCACGACGCCTTCAATGGTGGCAATCGGCAAATCCGGCGAGCGGCTCACGGGGCTCTTGGCCAAGCGCCAAGCCGTAACCAATCCGACCAATACGATTTTTTCGGTGAAGCGGCTCATCGGCCGGCGGTTTACTGATTCAGAAGTTGAACGCGACAAAAAGTGGCTGGCGTACGAAATCCGCGCCGCACAGAACAGCGGGGTGGAGGTTAAAATGGCGGACAAGTGGGCCACGCCTCAAGAAATCTCGGCCATGATTCTTCAGAAGTTAAAGCATGACGCCGAAGATAAACTCGGAGAAAAAATCACCGAAGCGGTCATCACCGTGCCCGCTTACTTCGACGAATCACAGCGCCGGGCCACCAAAGAAGCAGGTGAGATTGCCGGGTTTAACGTGCGCCGCGTCTTGCCCGAACCCACCGCTGCCGCGCTTGCCTACGGCCTCGACAAAAAGAAAGAAGAAAAAATTCTCGTCTACGATTTCGGCGGAGGCACCTTTGATATTTCGGTCTTAGAGGTGAGCGCCGACACCGTGGAAGCGAAAGCCATCGGCGGAGATACGCATTTGGGCGGAGACGATATTGATCAGCGCATTATCCAGCACCTGGTTGAGGAGTTCCGGAAAGACCAGGGCATTGATCTTTCCAAGGACGTGTTGGCACTCCAGCGCTTGAAGGAAGCGGCCGAGAAAGCAAAGCACGAGCTTTCAACCACCCTTGAATCCGAGATTAACGTTCCCTTCATTACGTCTGATGCGAACGGCCCCAAGCATTTCGTGTATAAATTCACGCGCGCAAAACTAGAGAGTTTGGTGCAGGATTTGATTGACCGATCTCTTGAGCTGGTGCGGGGCGTACTCGCGGATGCAAAGCTCGACGTAAAAGACATCAATGAAGTCGTGTTGGTGGGCGGGCAGACTCGGATGCCGGCGATTCAGGAGGCCGTCAAGAAACTCTTTGGCAAAGAGCCGCACAAGGGCATCAACCCGGATGAAGTGGTGGCGATTGGTGCGGCGGTACAGGCGGGGATTTTACAGGGCGATGTGCGCGACGTTTTGCTGCTTGATGTTACGCCGCTGTCTTTGGGTATTGAGACGTTGGGCAGCGTCCTGACAAAACTCATTGATAAGAATACCACCATTCCCACCGCGAAGACCCAGCCGTTTTCGACTGCGTCCGACAATCAAACCTCAGTTGAAGTGCACGTGCTCCAGGGCGAGCGCGAAATGGCTTCGGACAATAAGACCTTGGGGCGATTCATCTTGGACGGCATTCCGCCGGCGCCCCGCGGCGTGCCGCAGGTGGAAGTAACCTTCGACGTGGATGCGAACGGCATTCTGACCGTCAAAGCCAAAGACAAGGCTACTCAAAAAGAGCAGTCCATCCGCATCGAAGGCTCAACCGGCCTTTCCAAAGAAGAGGTGGCGCGCATGAAAAAAGATGCCGAGCTTCATGCCGATGAAGATCGTAAGCGCCGGGAACTGGTCGAGGCGCGCAACGCCGCCGATACTCTCGTGTATACCTCTGAGAAAGTCCTCACCGACGCCGGCGAGAAAGTGCCGGCTGCGGATAAGTCGGCGGTCGAAGAGAAAGTTGCGGCGCTCAAGAAGGTTAAAGACGGCGAAGATAATGACGCGATCCGCCGCGCCACTGAAGAACTCTCGCAAGCAATCTCCAAGATCGGCCAGCTCCTCTATCAGCAGGCCGCTGGTAACGCTCAGGCGAACCCGGGCGCCCCGGCAGCCAAAGAGGGCGAGGAACCCATTGAGGGACAATACGAAGAAATAAAGAAAGAGGACGATTCATCCGCCGGCGAGCCACAAAAGACTTGAAGGGTCTGTTATTGCCTCACTTGACTGCAGCATGCGTGTCTGTTAGAGCATGGTATTTTTTTGAAGTGTGCGGTACAATGGATGGAGAATGACGGGATACTTTAAAGCCGGAGCCCTCATTTTTCTTACCACTGCGCTCTTCGGAGTTACGTGGTACCTGACCGAGCGCATGCTTGCGAGCGCACGCTGGCAGCTGGCAGAGTGGGGCTGGCTTTTGGGGTTTGCAGCAGCTTATCTGCTCGGAGCGGTGTTGCTGTGCGTGTTGGTGAGGCCCGTGGGGCTGCAAGCAGGAGCTGCGCTACTCACGGCGTTCGTGGCCGTGGGGATTACCTTTTGGGTGCACCGGCAGGCATTGAGCCTAGTCGCTGTGGGCGCAGCAGCCTTTTTCCTTTGTGTCTGGTATGCGGGAGCAAAAACTCTGCGGCTGGCTGATGAACTTGTGATTGCGCGCCCGCGCCAGCTCGCAGCACCGTCTGTACCAGTGTTGGTTACGGGTTTCGCGATTCTGGTCGGCGCTGCTTCCGTGACGAGTCCAGCCTTATCTGGTTTCAGCGAATCGGTGATTCCCCGGCCCATCTTCGACCGCGTTGTGGCGGCGTTGCCCGTGCAGGAAATCTTCCCGGGGTTCGCGCCCACCATGACGGTGGATGATTTTGTGGCCGCGAGTTTAGGTCGCGAGGGCGCAAAAGTATTAACGAAGCTTTCTGTCGCCGAACGGAAGGCGTTCGTCAAGCGCGGGCGAGAGGACCTCTCGCGTCAGTATGGTGTGGAGCTCAAGGGGTCAGAGCGGCTTGGCGATGTGCTCTATCAAGTATTGAGCGCGCGTTTGCTTACGGTGGTGGCGCCGTGGCGAAACTACATGCCGTATCTCGTCGCGCTCTCATTCTTTTTCTTCGTGAAGCTCATCGGTGGCGCGATGGGGTGGGCAGTTCGTTTGGCCGCGCCGGCGGCGATGGGCGCACTCATCAGCCTCAAGGTCGTGCGCCAGGAGTTTATTGATGTGAAAAAAGAAGTACTGCGGCTCAAGTAGTATCATGGCGAAAGACTATTATCACATTCTCGGCGTCGGGCAGAACGCCTCCAAAGACGAGATCAAGAAGGCTTTCCGTCGGCTGGCCCACGAATACCACCCTGATCGCGGCGGTAATGCCGAGCGTTTCAAAGAGATTAACGCGGCCTACCAGGTGTTATCGGACGACTTGAAGCGCAGCCAGTACGATCGATTCGGTACGACCTTCGAGGGCAGCGCCGGCTCTCAAGCCGGCGCTGGAACCGGTTTCGGTTTTGACTCCACGCCGGGGTTTGATTTCGAGGGATTGGATCTGGGAGATATTTTCGGCGAGTTTTTCGGCGCGCGACCGCGGCAAACGCGCGCGCGGCCCAGACGCGGCCACGATTTGACGGTTGAACTGACCATTGATTTTGAGGAGGCCTTCTTTGGCACCGATAAGGAAGTAGCGCTGCGCAAGCACGCAGTCTGCAGCCGCTGTGAGGGCACGGGCCGCGAGCCGGGGACAGGCGAGACTACCTGTACGACTTGCCGCGGCGAAGGCGAGGTGCGGCAGACCTCGCGCAGCTTCTTCGGTACGTTCACGCAGGTCGCCATGTGCTCCATCTGTCATGGTCGGGGCAAGGTGGCTGAAACGCCGTGCCGGCAGTGCCGCGGGGCAGGCCGGGAGCTTGCCTCGAAGCGTCTGCGCGTTCACATTCCGGCTGGCATTGACGACGGCGGCACGATCAAACTTGCGCATGAAGGCGAGGCGGGTGAGTACGGCCAGCCCTCCGGGGATCTTTACGTTGCCGTGCATGTCCGGTCAAGCCCTCTGTTTCGCCGCGACGGCAACGATCTGCACACCACCACCGCCGTGTCTTTGACGCAAGCGGCACTGGGCGCAAGCATGCCGGTGCTCCTGCCCGACGGAACGATCCGTCTGGATGTGCCGGCCGGAGTCCAGAGCGGTGCGGTCATCCGTATTCGTGCCAAAGGCATGCCGCAGATCGGCGGCCGTGGCCGGGGAGATTTGTATGTCCATATTGAGGTGAAGACCCCGGAGCGATTGAGCCGCAAGGCAAAGAAATTGCTGGAGGAATTGCGGGAAGAAGGAGTATAAGCGAAATGACAAGTGCCAAAGCTCAAACAGTATTTGTGAATAATTCATGAATCAAGACAAGATCAAAAAGTTTCTTGAAACTTTTATTACCAAGCGCGAGCGAACTATTGTCGTTGTTGATTTTGGTAACGTAGAAAAATGGAAACATGGGCTTGGTTGGCAGATAGGTATACGAGAACTTGCGTCACTAGTAAAACATTTTACCTATGGCAAGCGTTTTCTTCGCCGGTTTTACTATGGCGCGGACTACGGCCAAAGCGAAAAATCAACCGAGCTGACTGACTGGTCAAAATATATGCTCCGCACCGCCGATCTGAACGGTTTTAAGGTTATAGAGAAGCGCGTGAAATACATACACAGCCCCGACAATGCGCATGGTTTTGAGAAAAAGTGCGATTTGGACATTGAGATGGCAATTGATCTTATACGAGAACGGGATAACTACGACAATATTATGCTGTTTTCCGGAGATGGTGATTTGGTTACAGCGCTCAAATATCTCAATGAAGAATATAATAAGAAGGCGACGATTATGAGCGCCCGGGGTCATATCGGCAGGGAAATTATTGATGCAAAGCGGGACAGAATAATTGAGGAGATTCTTTATGCGGATGATTTTGAGTATCGGTTAAATATGGATAGATTTCGCAAAAAGAGATGAAAAATCAGAAGCCCCGCCTTGCGGCAGGGCTTCGATCAAAATCCGTGCAAGCCAATGCTTACAAATACATAATAGCAAAACCATAGATAAAGTCAACATTTATCCACACCCCACAAAATGACCCAAAACATTCAACAATTAAGAGAGGAGTTTAATGGCAAAGTCGCGTGGCTCAACAACTATAGGATGACGTCAAGCGTCACTTTAGCATTTGGATTTTGGCGTTAAGTTTTTCGCTTGTGGATTTTCAGAAACTTCTTGCTACCGCAGGTATCCCAGCGAGTCTGGACGTGGTGCTCGCGCTCTTTGCGTTTCTAGCCGCGATTTTCTTCGGGTTTGCCGTCGGGCGTAAGCGCCTCATCGTCGCGATCCTCTCGGTGTATCTCGCGCGCGTAATCCTGGAAGCGAGTCCAAGCATGTTGGGTTTGCAGCGGATTTCGGGCTTGAAAAATGAGACGGTGTTCAGTATCGTTATGTTCGGTCTCGTCGCAGCGGCGCTATTCCTGCTGATGGGCCGTTCCATGACCGGCACGCCACTCCGCTTTTTCCGGCGTGACGGCTCAACCGTGCACACCGTTATTTTTAGCCTGCTTCTCGCGGGGCTACTCGTTAATACGGTCGTGCGGCTTGCAACGCCCGATGCGCTTGTGGCGCTCACGCCGCAGGTGCGCCAGTGGTTTTTGGCAGAGCCTGTCCATCTCGCGTGGACAGTATTGCCGATTGCCGCCATTGCCTTTTTGCGACGTAAGCATAGCGACTGAAAAAGTGTGGGGCAGTTGGATGCGGTTTGATAAAGGAACACCCTCGCTATCGTCCGCCGCTTCGCGGCATGCCGATAGCGCGCTCGCGGGCACGCAACCAAATAAATTTGGTTGCTCTCAAGGCCCGCTCGCGCCCGTAGCTCAGTCCGGTAGAGCAGCTGGCTTTTAACCAGATGGTCGGAGGTTCGAATCCTCCCGGGCGCACTGTGAAAGCGAATGGTTTCCGAGAGGCCTGCCGACGTTTGAGGACGGACGGCGCCACGCTCGGCGAAATCGTGGCTGCAACGAGACGACCGAAAAGTTCGGTCTACTTTCACATCCAAGACATTAAACTCTCGGAAGAGTTCCGAGAGGCCCAATACGAGCGAGCCACCAAACGGATTATCGAGTTTAACGAGAGTCGGAGGGGAAAGAGTGCAGCTGGGCGTCATCCGGTTCCGTTCACTGTTTGGACCGTACCATTCGTTGAGCTAGTCAGTCATTTGTTGTTCGACGGAGAAATAAGTCGCAACGCGTGCGTGTACACCAACCGGAACCGGATGCTGATTCAGCGCGTGGCGCGGTTGATGCGACGAGTATACGATCATCAACCTCGAGAACTTGAGTCAACGCCGGGGGTGTATCGGATTTCTTATTATAACGTGGAGCTGGCCGCATACTTGCAGGGGAAAGCGGACGAACTTTTGCAGCGGATTTCAATCGCTCCACAGGAATTGAAGCTAACATTTCTCCGTTCATTTTTCGACGATGAAGGATCGGTTTATTTCATCCGCAGGAAACGACTGGTTCGGGGCTATCAGCACAATGACAGCATTCTTAAACTCGTTCAGCAGCTATTGAAAGACTTTAGCATCAAAAGTAAGACTGACAAGAAATACCACGAGATCGTTATTAGTGGTCGAGAGCATCTGGAGCGTTTCTCGGCCGAGATCAACTTTTCGCCGTCCGTGGCGGTTAACCCGGATCGAAAAAACAGCATTTGGAGGCGGCCGCTCGAAAAACGCGAGATACTCCGAGTAGCTCTTGCTTCCTACCGCCGCGACGTTGTGGCCACCCGCTGTCCGTCGAGGCCGATAAGCGTAGACGACGTTACTATGGGCGCACCAAATGTATAACCATCGTCCCGAGAATTATCATTGCCCGCTCTGCCAACTGGCATCGGGAGTTGACCTCGACCAGGACCACTCGCTCCAAAGTGATCTGGTCTATAAGGACGAGTTAATAATGGCATTTATCGCGAGGGACAAATGGCCCAATAATCCCGGACACGTTCTGATAGCTCCCGTTGGTCATTACGAAAATATTTATGACCTCCCGGACACGCTTATTCCGAAAATTCATTCGTTAGAAAAACTGATAGCGCTTGGTATCAAGCAGGAGTACCGTTCAGACGGCGTAAGCTCTCGCCAGCATAACGAGCCGGACGGCGGGCAAGATGTGTGGCACTATCATTTGGCAGTTTTTCCTCGGTATAAAAATGATGAACTCTATCTGAATATATACAAAAGACAAAGAAGTGAGCCGAAAGAACGAGCACAGTACGCGGAGAAACTAAGAAGATACCTTAGCGATAAAGCTGGCCCTCACATCTCCAGTCTGCACCGATAAAAACTGCAAAACTTGTCAGCCGAAGCCTTGGCGAAAGAGGGAAACTTGTTTTAACTTGGGAGGAACTTGTTCTTCACCGTCGTATCCGGTAGTATATAAGTGGTATGTCCCTACACCGGAAAAAGTACCAAAATGCGGTTCTGTACTTGTGCCGGAAGCTAAAAGGCGAAGTACGCGGCAAGAAAAAGCTAGCGAAACTACTCTATTTCGCAGATTTTGATTTGTACGAGAAAAGTCAGAAATTAATAACTGGTGATGTTTATTATGCGTTTCCAATGGGGCCAGTGCCATCTGCGTTGGAAGCAATTACTGCGGAAATGGCAAAAAAGAAAATGCTCGGTGTTGAGCACGTGGAAGAACGAGAAGGGTACAACCTGACGGAAGTATATAAGTGTCTTACTGAACCAGACCTTTCTGTATTTGACGATGAAGAAAAGAAAATGCTTGACCGTATTATCGTAAAATATGGTCATCTAACAGGCAAGCAGCTAGAAGAGTTATCCCACGCCGAAGCACCATATATCGGTACGGAATTGCGAAAACGAATTCCCTACGAACTTGCCTTCTACCGTGGTACAGATTTTAGTGGTTCATGATTCAGTTTCTGTACCACGACAGCTTTCAGAAAGAAATCGCCGCCCTAGAGCGGCGCTTTCATACTATACGCGATGGTCTTTCTGCGTTTGAGAAATTGTGTGAAGTACAATTCAATCCAGCAAGTCCGCGACAGGTGATTGCGCCCGCAAAATTGCATCGTGTCACGCAAAACGATATTTGGACGCTCTGGAAAGTTGAGCTTGTTGTACCGAATTCCGGCTTGCGTCCGAACCAGTGGCCACGAATGTGGTTTGTAGTGAGGGGCGCGATTATTGCGTTTTTGTGCGTCTCGTCTCATATTGGTAACTACAACGATGAGAGTATGAATCGCCTTGCTTTGTCGAGGGCGTCCGACTTCTTTTGATGCTAGCTGCAGCTTTTTTTTGTTGAGAGATTTCGGAAGCGAGGGCGGTCAGTCAATATCAACAGGCGGCCGGAACGGCCGCCTGTTGATATTTTAGAGGTCTTGCGTCTGTCGCGGTTTTCAGCTATCTATAGGGAGGGTGTCCTTTTGCAACGAATCGAAGTAGATGATCTCGCTGGAGGACTTTGCCTCGCCCTCCTTGTTATCACGGCCCTTGTAGTTTTTGCCGCACCACTCGCACCTGATATTCCCGCCTGTTCCGCCTCCGCTCTCCCCAAACAGCCCCTACGTCTCCTCAAACCGCGCCATGGCGAACCTCCTCTCTCGGGTTCGGGAAGCTGCAGGTTTGCGATTGCTGCTTCGAGGAGATCGTGCGTGCGTGCGTGCGTGCGTGCGGTGCTTTCGCTCATGCCGCGGATCATCCCATGGTTCATCCGGATACTTCAGAGTAGGCGTCAGCGGCTCGAGGGCCAGGAAGCGATGATTGTCCAGCTTCGCCGGGCTCTCAAGCAGTGATCGTGGGCAGTGTGAATAGGAGGCAACGTTATGCGACTCATCGGACAGTGTCCGGCTTGCGGCAAGGACGATCAGTGTTTTCGGGTGGAGCCGCCGCGGGGCGGCATCGTCGGCGTCGGATGTCGTTCCTGCGGGCAGATGTGGTCTTCGGTGCCCGGCGCGGTGGCCGAGGCGATCCGTAACGGACGGCGGCTCGTTCCAGTTTCTATCGAGCGCGATCCGCACCTCGTCATTGTCACGCAGCCCCTCAAGGCTGACATTCCGGGCGCTCACCTCCTGATTCGCGCGTTCAATGAAGCACTGCGGGCTGTCTTCGGTTTGGGGAAGTGCCATGCGATCGAGGAAGGCATCGAGGGTGTGTACGACGGAGAGCCGATTGAGTTGCGCAATTTTACCGATGCGTGGATCGGCCTCGAAGACGCCCACCGCTTCGCAGACGCTTCGGGCGATCCCGGCGCCAGCGAGCGCTGCCAAGAGATTCTCGGACAGTACGAGCTTCTCTTGCGGATGCTGTCGGTGAGGAGGGGCTGCGCGTCGGCCGCGAGTGGACCCGGGGCGCCATCCTCAAGCTGCATATCCGCGATTCGTGCCGCGAGGAGAAGGTGAAGTTGCTTCTCTGGTGCACGATTCAGCGGTGCTTGGGAGGTCAGGTCGTCGAGCAAGTGTTCCGGCGGCTTGATTGGGCGGTGAGTCGCGCTGCGCTCGCAGTCTACGCATCAAGCATGAGCGAGGCGGAGATCGCGGAACAGTTCTGGTTGCGAGAATCGGTGGCACAAAACAGCTCGTAGGAGGAAACAACAAGAGGCGCCCCGTCCCGATGTATCGGGACGGGGCGCGATTCGTTTTTCGCGGTCTGGGGCCATATGGAGTTGACCCCGTACCACAACGCGCCGCAGATACTTACTCTTAATTCGCCGTCCAACTAGTTATGGACGCACCGACCCGGCAATTTCGCTCCGCCGTTGTGGTACGGGGTTGACGGCGCATCCGTTGCCGCTATACTTGAAGCATCCATACCATGGCGAAAGCGCACAAAACCGCAGCGAATGGCCCGGTGAATATTCGAGCTGAATTCAGAAAGCTTGGTATTTTGGTCGAGCATGGAAACGATCAATTTCGAGCGGTTCGGGAGCAATACGGGAGTATTCAGAGGACGCTCGATAGCCACACACAGGCCCTCGCCACCCATACGCGTATTCTCGACTACCATTCGAGACTTCTTGAGCATCATTCCGAACTTCTCGAAGCGCACTCGGAGACATTGAAGTCGCATACCGAGATGATTGCTAGTTTATCGGTAGATATGGCGATTGTGAAACAGGATATTGCGCTCATCAAAAGCGCTTTTAAGCAGAAGGTTGATCGAGATGAGTTCGCTGCTTTAGAGCGGCGAGTGGCGCTTCTCGAGAGGAAGAGGTAGGAAGCGGTTTTTATTACGCTTCAAGCCAAAATCCGGCCCCAGGGGCCGGATTTTGGCTTCATGGGCTTGCGTGGATTTTTAACAATGGCTCTATAGAGCCGTTTCCGCGTTTTATTTGTTTGAACGCATTGACAACTAACTTTCAAGGTGCTATAATGTAAGAGTAAAATAGAAGTTTCAGATGGAGTTCCTTGAGACAAAACCAGAATGGCGCCGCCGGCCTCCGCCAGATGGCGGGAACGGGCGAGAAGGAAGAGAGGAAGAAGGAGTTCTTCAAAAAATATCACAAGGTAAGAATGTTGAGTTCGGCTATCTTTTTGAAATCCCGAACGTTGCGCGTGACCAGAGATGAGTTTGTCAGGAGAGCAGTTGCGGCGATGATGCTATCTCCGAGCTGAAGCCCGTAGCGTCGGCGAACGAGCGCGGCAATATCGGCCATCTGGGCATCAACCGGAACAAGTACGAATTGTTCAAGCAGACGATAGATTTTTTTCTCTTCATTCTCGCGGAGAATCGGCGCGGCGAAAAGTTCAAGACGAGTAATTGCGGAAACGAAAAGCCGCTCGCCATCGAGTAGCCATTGCTCGAGCGTTTTGCTGACTTGTTGGTCACGCTCGAGGTGATAGATGAGGATGTTCGTGTCAATTGTCAAGGGCACAGGTGCATGGAATCAGCGGCGGACTGTGGCGTAGAGTTTGCGCATGGCGCGCTGGTACTTGATGGGGTCAAGCTTGCGGTTGCGCCACAAACCAGCGGTCTCACGGATGACCTTTTTAATCTCCGTTGGATCCCGGCGCAGTAGGGCCATAGCGCCAATCGTTGTTTTCTCCCGTGTTTTCGTGATCATACGCGTTCAGTATTACGAATCCAATTGCAATAGTCAAGGAATGTTGCAGGTCGAGAGAGGTTGGGAATTTAAGTTCTCGTTCTCTCTCGGTTCAAAGATGGGTCGATGTTTCTTCTTCGCAATTGCTGATGATAGAAGTTTCAGATGGAGTTCCTTGAGACAAAAACCAGAATGGCGTCGCCGGCCTCTGCCAGATGGCGGAAACGGGCGAGAGGGAGGTGAGTGAGATGAAGTGCGATGAGGCATTGGCAGCGGCCAAGCCGTTGTCGGGCGTAAAGATGGCGCAGTATCAATCGCCCGAGACGGGCGAGCGGTACCGCGCCGGGCTCGAATCCGAATCCAACGGTCGGTTTTGGATGTGGAAGATCGTTGGGGGGGGTGGGAGGTTGGTCGGGCCCGACGGATTCCCGGCTTCCTCCTCAAGGATCTCCGTGAGCGGGACGGTTGGATACCGGATCCGCCGACGGGAGACGGAGAGGGGCGTCGGGCAGCGCGTGAGGCCTCGGCGGCCCGCACGCGAGCTCTCGAAGAGGCTCGCCAGCGGGTGTCAGAGGCCGAGGCGCGCCGCGCAGCCGAGGCCCCGCTGGTTGCGTCTCGGGAGGCAGCCGCGGCCAAGGAGGCCCAGCGGCAGGCGCTCCTAAAAAAGAAAGAGCTCCTCGAGCGCAAGCTCAAAGAGTTCGAGGGGACTGGTCGCGAGGAGCAGGTTTTGGAATGGCTCCTCAAGGCGGAGGAAGAGCTGGCCGCCATTGAAAAAGGAGGTGAGTGAGATGGCCGGTAAGCGCGTGACCGCCGTCTGCCCGGCGTGCAGCTGGGTGTGGCGGGTCTCGCAGGGCGCCGCGACGCGGTGCCCGTGCGGAACGAGGACCGCCCCCGACCGGTGGGGGCAGAAATACTCGGTCAGCCGCCGTCGCGGCCGAGTGGTGATCGTCTTCGCGGCGAAAACCGTGAAGAAGGTCGTGAAAGTGTACTAGGCGGCGAAAAGCAGCCGCACTAAGCTGTCGAACCGGCCACTACGCTCAACCGCTCAAACGGGCAACCGTGAGAGCAGACGGGAGCGCACGCCGGGGAAAATAACCGACCGAGTGCGGGGCGAGCTGGCGGAATTGGGGTTTTCGTCAGTTCAGCAAGGTCGGCGCGACGTGTTGAGTCAAACCGGAGGCTAACGCACGGCGTAAGGAAGATAAATCCGGAAGACAGCGCGCGGGACCAGTCGTGGTGGCGTTGTCGGGGCAGGCGAGATGCCTGATCAACCCTCGCATCCATCCCCGGAGGGAAGGTCGAAATTTCGTGCAGTTCTTTAGCGGGCAAGAAAGCGTCTTGTCCCATCATCCGAGTCCATCAGCAGTTTGCTGGCGGATTGCGATGGGGAGGAGAGATAACCACAGACAACCTGACCGAACGTTCCGCGGCATGCCGCAGATCAAGCGCGCGGCGAACTGCGAATGACGGTGGTTGAGCGCTGTGGGCCCGATGGGCAAGCCAGAGAGCGGAAATGCTCAGGCGACTCTACTCCTTCTCTCTTCTGAATTCCGAAATAGTTTGGGGTTCAGACGAGGGAATTGGAAAGTTCGTTGGCAAAACCGCGGATCCATTCCGCACCGCGCCCGACGGGGATCGGGCTTTGTGCCGAGTCGCGTTGAGCGATGGGGCAGTGAGGTACCTTGGCAGAAACAGCGGGTTGAACCCGCACGCACGCCCCAGTCGAGTTCGCTTCGTGCGGACCGAATGAGGGGCGAGGAGAGAGCTATGTTCGTTGTGTTTGGGGTGAAAGTTGGTACTGAGCACGTTTTTGGCCGCTTTCCAAATTTGGAAGAGGCCAAGGATGAGGGCGAAAAGGTTGGATCGCCCCACCGGGAATTCCCAGGTCTCTGGGGGACCAGGGGTCGGGCAATTGGCATTGGGCCCAAGTGGCGTGGGCGAGCGGGGATGCGGCGGAGGATGCCGTCGCAGAGAAGTTGAGCAGGTTGGCGATTATGGCGGATTTCCGAAACACGCTGCTCGATCTGGTCAGCGTGTTCGGCTGGCAGCTCGAACACCTCTCGCCTGCGGCGAGAGCGAGGATCCGCAGGGATGCTTTCGGCGGGTTACCGCCCGCCGAAAGCTCGCAGCCTAAATTTCTGGGGGCGTGGGAGGCGGTTTCCTTTTCGTCTTCGTCGAACCGCTGCATCGTTTGTGCGGCGAAGCAGGAGACAGTGGGTGCCTACGCCATCTGCCCGCGGTGCGGCACTTCTTGTGTCGTTGCCGCGATGCTCCTTGGCGTGAAGTAGTCAAATGCGGGAGGACGTCTTGAGGCGACGTCCTCCCTTCCACCGAATCCATCAGCGTTGTTGGTGGGTTCAGTGGAGCGGGAGTTCCTTGCCGGGAACCGTTGGAGTTTCAGCTCGCCAACCGGCGGGTCTGAAGCAAGGAGGGAGCGATGGAGCGAACGGCGCAGGAGATCGCGAAGTACGAGGCCGGGATTGATCGCATTTTCGCCGAGACCACGGCGGGGATGTTTGCTCCCGGTCTGATGGGAACGCTCTTCGCGATTCCCGTTGTGGCCGGCGGGATCGCGCTCATCGTAGTCAAATTCTTCCCGCCCTAAGGAAAGGAGGAGGGATGCAATGATGTTCATGGCGAGGTATCTATTTCCTATCTGGGGCGTTGTTTTGCTCGCAGGGGCCGGTTCGATGGCGTGGGACTTCTACGGCGTACCGGTGGTGCTTCCACCGCACGTCGCCCGGGCCATCGGCGGCATGGCTCTCACCGGGGCGGCTGCGTTCGTTTGCAGCGCCCTGGCGTGGTCGGAGAGGAGGTGAGCAGAGTGATCTGGCGCGCGTGGCGTTTTTATTGGATTGTGAACGGAATCGTCTGCTGGTCATGGGCCGAAGTGCGCGAAGCCCGGGCCAAGTAGACAGACCGCACCACAAGGAGGTGATGCGGACGGGCAGGCCGAGTAATCCAGCCTGCCCCTTCCACCGAGCTAATCTCGTGTGAGGTTGGTTCAGGGGAGGTGTGGCCTTGAAAAGTTATCGGAATTTCTCCTTGGGCAGTTTGGACTGCTTCACGATGGCGAGAAAGGTGCCAATGTGGATTGGTCGGGACCTTCCATGAAGGGGAACCGGCACCATGGTGCCGGTTCGAGAATTCTTGAAAATCACGTGGCTTCCTTTCTGTCGTGCCAAGACGAATCCGTTCTCTTTGAGGATTTGGATGACGCGTTTTGCGGGCAGTGAGCGCATGCCGTTATCGTTTCGCTGGCACCTTTACGGGGATTTCGTCAACAATGAGATGGCGTGAATATGTAGGGATTGTTTCGTTGGATTCTCGAAATTCCTCCAGCCACAGTTCCAAGACTTCCTGCGCCATTCGTTGCGCTTGTTCGAAGTTCCGGCCAAATGTGACACAGCCGGGGAATGAGGGGAATGAGACGTTATAGCCACCCTCTTGAGCAGGTTCGAAGACTGCGTAGTAGTGGAGGATTTTTGTCCGCGTTGTTCGTGTCATGTGTTTAGCCGAAGAGTTTTGTTGGTTGCATTATATGAATTATAGTCGGTTGCCGCAAGGTATCGGGGATTGCCGCTTCAGATCTCCGTGAAAACGCGCTTGCCCCGTACAAATCGCTGCGCGATTCTACGGGGCTTGCTCTCTCGAGCACGTTTTTCCGGAGGTTTGTGGCGGGGATTGCCACAAGGCGCTGTTCTTTTCAGGGCGGTGGCTAAAAGCCACCCAAATCTCCTCGGAAAGAGGAGCAGGAAGGGAGGATGGAGATGAAGGCAATGCTTCACTGGTTGGTTCGAAGTTCTCCGGTCATCGTATGCCTGCTGGTTTTGGCTGGGTTGGTTGCCGGGGCGGCCGACGTGGTCCCGAAGCAGTACCGTGAGGTGTTCGGTTACTACCTCATGGTGCTTATCGTCGGTATCATCGCCGGGACTGGCGTCACGGGTTTCTTCGAGTGGCTTTTCCCCGACGAGAACTCGGAAGAGTCGCAAGGCCTTGCCTTTGCCCTAGGCGTCGTTGTCCTTGCCATCTTCGCGACTGTGAACCTCACCGGCGCGAGGCTTGGACGAGAACTGGCGCCGACTAGGATCGTCTACCAAGATGGGAACGTGTATGCGTTCACCACCTGGTGGGAGGCCGATCTGGGCCGCTGGGTGGCCTACCAGCGCAACGAGACTACCGGCGAGGAGACCCTTGGCCTCATGCCCAAGACGATCCTCGCGATCTACGCCGAGGCCAACGAGGTTTCGTTCGACCCCCGCACTGGTCAATCCTGTGGTGCGGTGAAGTCGAAAGACAGGGGAAAACTACAGCGGTGTGTGGAGGGCGCGTGGTGGCTGTACGTGTCTCGTCCCCGGTCGGACGACGAGTTCTTCTTCCCGCTCGGGTCGCGCACGATGCGCGCGAAGGGAGTGGAGAGGTTCGCATCGGCCAGCCGCCTGTAGTTAAACGGATGACGAGTCCGCCCGGTGGTCGTTCTTGCAAGAGCTGTATCGGCGGTGGTGTCTCTAAGCGTCGCTCGCGAATGCGAGCGGCGCTTTACGCTTATCGGTCCGCTGGCGCCTCGGTTGCCGCATTATAATACGATCGTAGGATAATGCAGCAGGGGGCGAGACATCGCAAGGCAGCGCGCGGGGTGCTGTGGTATAATGACGTTCTTATGGCGAGGTTGTGGACAAGTGAAACGCCTAAACACGTCGGCAAGACTGTGGAGCTTGTCGGTTGGGTGGCCAACCGTCGCGATCACGGCAAACTGATTTTTTTGGATTTTCGTGATCGCAGCGGCGTGGTACAGGCGGTCGTCTCGCCCGAAAACGCCGAGGTGCATGCCGCGGCAGACAAGCTTCGGTCAGAGTGGGTGATTGCGCTTGAGGGTGAAGTGCGCGCGCGCCCTGAAAAAATGGTGAACCCCGCCATCTCGACCGGTTCGATTGAGGTCGCTGCGACTGCGATTCGCGTGCTCTCCGAATCCTCAACCCCGCCGTTTCCGCTTGATACCGTCGGCTATGACATTGGCGAGGATAACCGGATGAAGTATCGGTATCTTGATTTGCGCCGCGAGCGGATGAAACGCAACCTGCTTTTGCGCCACGAGGTTACGCTCTTTATGCGTAACTGGCTCGCGAAGCGCGGGTTTGTTGAGGTGGAAACGCCGATTCTTACCAAATCCACGCCCGAAGGTGCTCGGGATTACGTGGTGCCGTCTCGTCTGCAGGCGGGCAAGTTTTATGCCTTGCCGCAGTCGCCCCAACAATATAAGCAACTCCTCATGGTGGCGGGGCTTGAGCGGTATTTTCAAATTGCGCGGTGCTTTCGCGACGAAGACACAAGAGGCGACCGGCAGCCGGAATTCACCCAGCTCGATATTGAAATGAGCTTTGTAACGCAGGAGGAGATTTTACAGCTGGTTGAAGAGCTGTACGTTGAATTGGTCAAGGTCGTGACCCCGCAGCATCATATCGCGCAGATACCGTTTCCGCGGCTTTCGTACGAAGAGGCAATGGCTAAATATCAAAGCGAAAAGCCGGATTTGCGCACGGACAAAACCGATAAGAATGAGCTGGCTTTTGCGTTTATCGTGGATTTTCCGATGTTCGAGTGGAAAGAGACGGAAGAGCGCTGGGATGCGGTGCACCACCCGTTCACGAAAGTTCAAAGTTCAAAGTTCAAAGTTCAAAGTTCGCAAGAAGAATTTATCGAATATATAAAGCAGAGTCCTGGTGAGTTGATCGCCCAGCAGTACGATTTCGTGTTGAACGGTTTTGAGATCGGTGGCGGGTCTATCCGCGAGCACAGCCCGAAGATTCTGGAGGCGGTGTTCGAGGTCCTCGGGCATACTCGGGAGGAAATCCATGCGAAGTTTGGACATCTGCTCGAGGCTTTTTCTTACGGCGTTCCGCCCCACGGCGGCATCGCGCCCGGCATTGACCGACTGGTGATGGTGCTGGCGGGCGAGGAGAATATCCGCGAGGTGATTGCATTCCCCAAAACCGGCGACGGAAGAGACCTCATGATGAACGCACCGGCTGAAATTTCAGCCGAGCAGTTGCACGAACTCCACTTAGAAGTTCTGGGTGAGGGCAGGAAATCCGGTGAGCTCAAAAAATCCAAATAACAAAGCTCAAATGACAAATCGAATCCAAAATCCAAAGCCCAAAACCGTCTTTTGGCATTTGGGTTTCGGCATTTGACATTCCCGTTATGTGGTCTCGTCTAGCCCTCGCGGGCGCCATCTTCCTCGTTTTTGCGGCTAGTCTGTTTGTGGACGTGAGAGCGCCCAGACGCCGCGCTTCTCCGGGCGGGCAATTGGCGTCGGTCGGGCAATTGCCGGTAGCTGAAGGTGGAGGGGACATCTTTTTGGAAGCTGCCACCGCTCTTGATCTTGCGCCGCGGCGGAACTGGCAGACGGCAAACTTTGAAACTTTAAGCCGTGCAGCGGTCGCCGTGCTGCTGGCACGGGGCGAGCGCAAGAACGATCGGATTCTGCTCCAGAAAAACTTGCTCGAGCGGGTGCCCATTGCCAGTATCACCAAGCTCATGACGGCGATAGTGGCGCTGGATTACGATGAGGCTCTACCGTTTGCCGAGCCGGCAGTGATCTCGCGGCAAGCCGCGACCACTGAAGGGCAAAGCGCCGGGCTTATGATGGGCGAGCGTCTGGCGGCTCAAGACTTGTTGGGGTTGATGCTGGTCGCCTCGGCCAACGATGCGGCCGTGGCGTTGGCGGAGCATGTCGGGCAGGTGGTTGCGCGACCCGGAGAAGATTCGGTGGCAGCATTCGTGCGGTTGATGAATGATCATAGCCGCATGCTCGGTCTTACCGACACCAGCTTTGCCAACCCGGCGGGGCTGGACGATCCCAATAACTATTCGACCGCGGCCGATCTGGTGGAGTTGGTGAAGATATCGCGGCAGTATCCGGCTATTTGGGCGGAGTTGGCGAAATCCTCTCTTGACATAGCGTCGCTCGAGGGACGCAAGCACCACGTGCAGAGCACAGACGATCTGCTGGGTGTGTTGCCAGGGTTCGAGGGCGGCAAGACTGGCTTTACCTCGGAGGCCGGGGGAAGCATGGTGGCGGTAACGCGGATTGGTCCCCACGGAGAGGAAGTGGTTACGGTGGTGCTGGGCAGTGCTGACCGCTTTGGTGAGACGAGGCGGCTCATCGAGTGGCTGGGACAGGCGTACCTGTGGTGAGTTTAGTCCCGGTGTTCCCGGGGCCTTTTGTTGGCAGCGATTGTCATTTCTCGGCTTTGGCGCTATAATTCCAGTCATGATGGCAGCCAGCGAAGTTGTCCGCATTCTCGCACTCACGACGATCTCGTTCGTCGTGGCCATGCTGGGGACCCCGATCCTCACGCACTTCCTCTACCGCTACCGTTTGGGCAAGCAAATCCGACAGGATCCCGCCACGCCGATTTATTCAAGCCTGCACAAGGCCAAAGAGGGTACACCCACCATGGGCGGCATTTTAGTTTGGGGGGTCGCATTTCTTTTGGTTGTGGTTTTCGGTCTTGCGGATCTCGCGTGGCCCGGGAGCGTTTTCGCGAAACTCAATTTCTTGTCTCGTTCGCAGACATTGCTGCCATTGGGTGCGTTGGTGTTGAGTGCCTTAATCGGCTTGGGTGACGATCTCTTAGGTATTTTCCGAATCGGCCCCAAAGGAGGAGGGCTCAACATGAAGCACCGGCTCGTGTTATACACCATCGTTGCCGCAATCGTGGCCTGGTGGTTTTACGCCAAGCTTGGCCGGCATGTGCTGCATGTGCCTTTTGCGGGCAATTTTGACTTGGACGGTTGGTTTATCGCTTTTGCCGCTTTTATTATCGTCGCCACGGCATTTTCAACCAACGAGGCTGACGGGCTTGACGGTCTTGCCGGAGGGGTCATGCTCATTGCCTACGCGGCGCTGGGCGCAATTGCCTTTCGCGCCGGGCTCTACGATCTGGCTGCGTTTTCCGGAGTGCTCATCGGTGGCCTACTCGCGTTCCTGTGGTTCAATATCCATCCGGCCCGGTTTTTCCTGGGCGATACGGGTGCCATGTCTCTTGGGGTTACGCTGGGCGTTATGGCCCTGTTGACGAATACGGCGCTCCTCTTGCCGCTTATCTTTTTCATTCCGTTTTTGGAGTCGGCTTCGGTGATTGCACAGGTGATTTCCAAAAAGTTTTTCGGCCGGAAGATTTTCCTCTCCACACCCATCCACCACCACTTTGAAGCCTTAGGTTGGCCGGAGTCCAAGGTAACCATGCGGTTTTGGATTGTGGCAGGCGTGATGGCAGTGGGTGGGGTGATTGCGGTGTTGGTGGGGCGGTGAGTGGTGTAGCGTTTATCCGAAAACATCTCTAAGCGATCGCGTGAGAATGTTTTCCGGAAAACTGGAGCGGGGTTTGGAGTTGAACGCTATAGATGTTGGCGGAGAAAAGAGAAGCGACAGGCCCGATCTCGGGCCTGTCGCAGACGTTCGCGCGGGGCTATCCGTGTTACGCGCGCGATTCTAACAGGAAAGAATTGTGGAGTTTGAGGTTCGCCGCACCCCCGTTCACAAACAACTCCACCGAGACGTCGTAGTGCGTCTCGCGCCACTTTTCGATGTGGTGGCGGGCCCGGCCGAAAATGTCTCGGCCAAGTTCTTCGGCGCAGTCTGCGGGCAGCTCAACCGTGAGCTCAACCCAGCGGCTCGACCCGAACTCAACCGTCGCAATCTGCTTTGCCTTGCTCACCCTGAATTCGAGTCGAATTTCTCCCAGCACGTAATCCGATTCGCCGATGCGCTCCACGTTGGAAGCGAGGTTGCCGTCTTCGGGCTGCATTGCTTTGAGCAACGAGGTGAGCCAGACATCGAGCAGAGCGATGCTGTCCGCCTGCTCTTTGATCCACTGAAGCGTCTCCGGCCGGCACGACCGTTTGTTCGTTTGCTCGAGCCGGTCAAGCGCGGCGAGCGCCTCGGCGTTTCGGATGTCGCGCTTGGCAAGCTCCGGGCCGCCGCGGCGCGCCCGAGCCATGACGAGCACCCGCTGGATCTCGTCAGGCATAAGGGGCTGCTCGAGCCAGAGTTCGATGGTGGTATCGGTGGTGATAGGAGGAACGCCGACGTGATCTCGGATGAGACGGAGGATGCGATCCTGTTCGGTCTCAGAGACGAACCGCCCATGCGCTTTCCACTCGGCGAAGGACTCTCCTTTGCGCAGGTCGTTGCCAGCCGGTCCGGGCCGGTAGGCAGCGATCATGAACCGGAACGCCACGACGCTCTCCTCAGTCGGCCTCGATGTCCAGTCCTGAATTATGCTGCCGAGCATGGCCAGTTTCGTCTCAAGGAGCGTGCCGTGTCGTGTCGTTCCGGATCCTTTAGTGTCCGGCCAGTGGCCGTCCTTCACAAGCCGTGCGTCCGGCAGCTGCCAATAGAGTTCCCGCAGGTGTTGGCGGAACTGTTTGTCCGCCTTCGCGAACGCGGCCCGAGCTTGGCCTCGCGGCTCGTCATGGCACAGGCCAAGCTCGGTTAGTTCGTAGGAGCGGCCGAGCAGCATAACCAGCTCTTCGGCGACTCCGTCGTTATGCGCTTTGGCTGCGGCCAATAGTGCTCTGGTGAGCACCCGACTGTGCTGTGCTGGCGTTATTTCTTCGCTCGCGTTGAGTAGGTGGGCGGCCAGGAACTGATGGAGATTCGCTTTCTCTGGATCTACTTCGATCAGATTCTTCATGTTTCCTCCCTGCGGCCGTAGCCGCTCCGCCTCTTGGCGGCTGCCTTCCTGCCCGTAGGCCGGAAGCCGCGACTGAAAGCCCGTAGGCTCCAGATCGCGGATGTGGTAGTGAAAAGAACCCATCCGCCCTCATGCGGATTGACTCTACGGTATCGTCGTATCTTTGGGGGTGTCAAGCTAGTGTAGAGTACACATCAATGGGTGACGATTCGCCATGCGAGGGGTGACTAACGCGCAATGCCGCGACCTCAAAAGCTGCGAGTCCATTCTAATGTATTAATACATTAGAATGATGGTGTTTGCTTGCGAAAAGCTGATTGCGTTGTTCATGTGGTCTAGGGCGGGCGTCGAGTCCGCTGCCGCGCCAACAATTCTAATAGAATTTGAGTGGGGGGCAGTTACAAGAAGCTTGTAGAAAGCTTGCAGAACGCAGCGCGCTCGGGTTACTGTGGATGCGTCCGCAAACCGCTGCCCGGAACAGGGCGGCCAGAAAAGGGAGGAGGGAGGCGATGTTCAATTCGGCATGGGAGGTTGATCGGGGTCGGGTCTTTGAAAACATCGGAACGTGGGGGGAGTTTTTGCTCGATTGGGGTCGGAACCGAACCCAGCTGGGAGCGGTCGGGCTTCTCTACGGCGGAACCGAAGTGCCTATCTCGGCCACCACCCTCGAAGAACGGGCAAGGGAAATTGCCCGGCGTCTGGACTTTTATCTGAAGTGGGCCCTCCAAGAGGAGTGGGCGGCGGAACCGAACACTGCCGTTGCCGTAACTAGCCAGCAGCTCATCGTCAAGCACTGGCTCAAGGTGTTGATGCGCGCCGCGGATGATTGTTTCTGTGGCAGCCACCAACTCCTGCTCGCCTTTCTCCACACGCGGTGGCCGTCGCTCCTGGCGCCGCCGTATCCCCGCTTCGTCGCCGAGTACCTCTCTGAGATTTGCCATGTGTGGCAGTTCGGCGATCCTGCGCGTAGGGATATCAGGTTGCCCATTCAGAACCTTACGGACTTCGTTGTCCCAGCCCTGTGCGTCTGGGGACTCGGCTACAGGTTGGCGGAAGATCATGCCCGGCCAGATGCCGCCGACATGATCTCGGTTTGGCTTAGGTACAGATCGTACGACCTCTCTTCCGCGATGCAGCACATCTCTGGTTGCGGTCGGCCGTGGGTTGACCTCCGCCTTGATGTTGACGAAGTCGATGAAGAGGCGAATATCCGGGCAACGCTCGCACTGTTCAAGCTTCGGCATCAAGCCGGCAAGGATGTCCTGACCGGATCTCCGAAAGCTCCGTTCTAGCACGGCAGCCCCAGCGAAGATGCTTCGCTGGGGCTGCTTCTCTTTGTGTGGTATAATCAAGCTGGTGCAGTCGTTTTCGTTTTGACATTTGAGCTTTGAGTTTTGAGTTTCAGAACATGCCCGCTTACGACCTTCTCATCAAAAACGGCACGGTGATTGACGGCACGGGCCGCAAGCGTTTTCAGGCTGACGTTGCCATTTACGAGGACAAAATTGCGAAAGTGGCCGTAATCCCCGATACGGCGGCCCGGACGGTGATTGACGCTTCCGGAAAGTTCGTCTCTCCCGGCTTCATTGACATCCTGAATCACTCGGACACGTATTTGACGCTGCTTACCATGCCGGTACAGGAATCGCTGCTCTATCAAGGAATTACCACAGCCATCGGCGGCAACTGCGGTTCATCTCTGGCGCCCTTGGTGAGTGGGGCCGTCATCAAAACGATCCAGAAGTGGACTTCGGTGCAGGCCGTCAATGTCAACTGGCAGACTTTCTCCGAGTACCTTGAAACGCTGGAGAAAAGCCGTCTGGGAGTGAATTTCGGATCGCTCGTGGGGCATGCCACTTTGCGCCGGGGGCTGCTTAAAGAGGAGTTCCGGCCGCTCCGGCAAAGCGAATTTGACGATATGTCATTCTTACTCGAAGCCGCGATGGATGAAGGGGCGTTTGGACTTTCCACTGGTCTTTCGTACAGCCATGCGAAAATCGCGCCGACCGAAGAAATCACCGATCTGGCCGCGATCGTGGCGCGACACGGGGGCGTATACGCCACGCACGTACGGGCCGAGTCGGATGAGCTTCTGGACGCCATCACCGAGACTGTGAAGATCGCGCACGACTCGGGCGTGTCCTTGGAGGTTTCGCATTTGAAGGCCATGGGTCGCAAGTACTGGGGCAACTTTGAGGGTGCGATCGCGCTCTTGGAAGACGCGCGCGATGCGGGGATTGATCTTAATTTCGACGTGCATCCGTATACCGTTACGGGTTCGGTGTTGTATATTCTTTTGCCCGACTGGGTGGTGGAAGGCGGGAGACGGCGCATGCTCGAGCGTTTGAAAAATCCCGAAACCGCAGCCAAGGCGAAAGAAGACCTTGACGCGCTCGGCTTTGATTACGATCACATCATGATCGGCTCCACCCACGCGGACCGAACCTTCGTGGGTAAGACCATGGTCGAGATCGCGACGCGCCAAGGCGTAAGCGTAACCGAAGCCATTATTAGGCTCCTTATCGCAACCGAGGGCCACGTGATTACGCTTTCAGACGTGCTCTCGGAAGACAACGTGAAGCTCGGCGTCACGCATCCGGCGTCCTTCGTTGTGTCGGACGGCCAAGGGTACACGCTCATGCATCGCCAGTCCGGGGAGCTCGTGCACCCGCGCTGTTTCGGCGCGTTCCCGCGGCTCATGGCCGAATACGTCAGGCGCCAGCATCTCCTGGACTGGGAGGAAGCGATCTGGAAAATTACCGGGGGCCCGGCCGAAAAGTATCATCTCGCGGGGCGCGGCACGCTTGAGCGGGGCGCGTGGGCAGATGTGGTTGTGTTTGATCCCCAGACTATCGCCGAGCGCGCGACCTTCACCAACCCGTACCAGTATGCCCAAGGGGTTGAGCACCTTTTGATAAACGGGGTTTCAGTGATTGCGCAAGGGGAACACACCGGCGCGCGGGCCGGAAGAGTGTTGCGACGGAATGAGTAGCGGAGAGTTCAGACGATTCTCATACGATGGGCAGATTTGCGGAGTTCAAAAACAAACGGGTGCTTATCATGGGCTTGGGGCTCCATGGCGGCGGGGTGGGGGCAGCGCGTTTTTTTGCTCAAGCCGGCGCGCAGGTTACCGCCACTGATTTGCGTTCGGCGTCAGAACTTGCGCCCTCGCTCAAGGCTCTGGAAGGGTTACCCGTCCGGTACGTTCTCGGCCGGCACCGCGAAGAAGATGTTCTGCACACCGATCTGGTGATTCAAAATCCAGGCGTGCCGGCAAACTCGCCCTACTTGCGGGTGGCGCGTCGGGCCGGGATCGCCATTGATACGGACGTCGGGGTATTCGCGCGTCTCTGCCCGGCGCCCACGATCGGTATCACCGGCACCAAAGGTAAATCCACCACCGCCACCCTCATCGCGCAGTGCCTCAAGCGGCATTTCAAGAGCGTGGTACTCGCGGGCAACATCAGAACGTCCGTGCTCTCGGTGCTGGGGGCCATCAGTCCCGCAACCAAAGTGGTTTTAGAGCTTTCCTCATGGCAGTTGGAGGGGCTGGCCAAGATTCGTTTCTCGCCCCACATGGCAGTGATTACCAATATTTTCCCCGAGCATCTCAACCGCTACCGCAGCTTCGACGCCTATGCGCGGGCCAAGGGGCTCATCGCTAAGCACCAGACCCGGCAGGATCATCTGTTTATCCCTCACGGGAACCCACTCATCCGGAAGGTTACTGCCGGCACCAAAGCGCGCGTGCATGTGTGGAGCCGGCGCGATGCGCTGCCGGATGATCTCCGTGTCCGGGGCGAACACAATTACGAGAACATGCGAGCCGCACAGGCAGTGGCCCGATTCATCGGTGTCTCGAAGGCAGATGTTGGTCGAGTGTTCAAGTCGTTCCGTGGACTCGAGGGTCGCTGTGAGGTGGTGCGACGACTCGGCGGCATCACCTACATCAACGATACCACTGCCACCATGCCCGAAGCAGCCATTGCGGCGATCGAAGCAATGCCGCGTCCGCCCATTGTGATTGCGGGTGGCGCCGATAAAAATCTAGATTATTCGGGTTTGGCTAGAGCGATTGAGCGACGCGCTAAAGCCGTCGTGCTGATCAGGGGATCGGCAACGGATAAGCTCAAGCCGGAGCTAGGCGGCAGGCCGCCGGAAGTCGGTTCTATGGCCCAGGCGGTACGCCTTGCCCGAAAGCAGGCTCGGCCCGGGGATACTGTTTTGCTCTCGCCGGGTGCAGCCAGCTTTGGGTTGTTTTTGCACGAATTCGATCGGGGCCAGAAATTTGTCGAGGCAGTAAGCAAGCTTAAGCGGTAACTGCCATATGCTTGGGCGAACTCGGCGCGCAGATTACGTGCTCATCGGGATCGTGGTCGCGCTTGTTGGCTACGGTCTTTTGGTGCTGTCGAGCGCTTCGGTGGTGCTGGCTGAAGGCCGTTTCGGCAGCCCGTACTTTTTCCTGCGCCGGCAGCTCGTGAGTCTGGGGATCGGCCTTGTGATTTTCTTTATGGCCCAGCGCATTCCCTATACCGTTTGGAAGCGGTTTGCGCCGTTCTTTCTCATTCTTTCGGTGCTTTTGCTCGTGTTGGTTTTTGTGCCAAACTTCGGTTTCACCCACCTCGGGGCGCGCCGATGGTTTCGAATAGGAACATTCTCCATCCAGCCGGCCGAGATCGTAAAGCTTACGTTCATTTTATATCTGGCCGCGTGGCTCGAAGCGAAGCGCGAAGAGATACGGGAAGTCTGGCAGGGGGTGGTGCCGTTTGTGCTGGTGCTCGGCGTGATCGCCACGCTCATTTTGCTTGAGCCGGACTTGGGCACGCTTATGGTCGTTGCGGGCGCGGGAGTGTTCATGTACGCAACCTCCGGCGCGCGCTTGCGGCACCTGGGCGTGCTCGCCTTGCTTGGACTCCTTGCTTTTTTGCTCGCGGTGCGCCTTGCGCCCTACCGGACTGAACGACTCCTGGCGTTTTTCAACCCGGGCGCCGATCCGCAGGGCATCGGCTATCACATCAATCAGTCGCTCATTGCCATCGGTTCGGGCGGCGTGTGGGGCAGGGGACTCGGACACTCCATTCAAAAGTTCAACTACCTGCCGGAACCCATCGGAGATTCCATCGCTGCCATTTTAGGCGAGGAGCTTGGGTTTGTGGGGTTGGCCGTTCTTATTGCGCTTTTTTTGGCATTTATCCTTCGGGGTTTGGTGGTTGCCCGACGCGCGCCTGATCGGTTCGGCCGGTTTGTCGCGGTGGGAATCGTTTCGTGGCTGGGGCTACAAGCATTTGTCAACATTGGGGCGGTGAGCGGACTCGTGCCCTTTACCGGAATTCCGCTCCCCTTCGTGAGCTACGGCGGGAGCGCCCTGGTTGTTGCCTTGGCGGCCGTCGGTATTTTGGTTAATATTTCGAAGCATGCCCACCTTTAGTCTTAAACCCGATGTAACGGCGCGCATCGTGCTTTCCGGCGGTGGCACCGGCGGACATTTATTTCCCTTAGTTGCGGTCGCGCGCCAGCTTGCGATGAAAGCGGCGGCTCAAGGCCGACCGCTTGAACTTCACTATGTGGGGCCAAAACCACAGGCTGCCTCCACGTTGACGAACGAAGGAGTTGTCACTCACTTTATTTTTGCCGGCAAACTGCCACGCTACTACGCGTGGCGGCTGCCGTGGGAGCTCGTCAAACTGCCGATAAGTTTCGTACAGACGTTAGTGGTGCTTTTGAAGCTCATGCCTGATGCGGTGTTCGCCAAGGGTGGGTACGGCAGCGTGCCGGTCGCGCTGGTGGCGTGGCTGTACCGAATTCCGGTGTTTGTGCACGAATCTGACACGATCCCCGGTTTGGCCAACAGGATCATAGCTCATGTGGCGAGGCGCATTGCCGTGGCCTTTCCTGATGCGGCGCGCTTCTTTCGCGAATCGAAGGTGACTGTGACTGGCAATCCGCTCCGTCGTCCTCTCCTTGAAGGTTCAGCCGCGCGCGCGCGAGAGATATTTGCGATTAGAACGGACAAACCCATATTGCTTATTTTGGGCGGGTCGCAAGGTGCGGAGGCCATCAATGATTTGGTCGTCGCATCGCTTCGGGATTTGCTCATCCGCTACGAGGTTATCCACCAGGTTGGCGAGGCTACCTTTGAGCGGGTGAGCGAGGAGGCGAAGGTTGAAATTGGCACAGGTTTGGAGACTGGTTACCACGCGCGGCCATTTCTGAGCGAAGCAGAGCTCGCCGACGCCTATGCGGCGGCCAGCCTCATCATTTCCCGGGCGGGCTCCGGTTTGTTCGAGATTGCCGCTTTGGGCAAGCCGGCGATTTTAATTCCGTTGCCGTCAGCCGCTCAGGACCACCAGCGCGAGAACGCTTATGCGTATGCGCACACCGGCGCGGCGCTCATTTTGGAACAGGGGAACCTGACGCCGCATCTTTTTGCCGAGCGCATTTCTTCACTGCTTGAGCATCCCGAGACCACGGCGCAGATGGACGAGCGCGCGAAGGCTTTTGCGAAGATTGACGCGGATGAAAAGGTGGCGGAGGAGGTGTGGAGGTTGGCGGTCGGTTAACTGCGTCAAACATGTTTCGGTGATCGCAGTGAAATGTTACGCGGGCGATGGCTACTGCCATCGCCCGCTGTCTTTTCGGGTCAAGTAGGTAAAAGAGAAGCGGCCCGACGGCGAGTGCCGTCGGCCGCTGGTTAGAAGAGCCAGATGACGATGAGGAGCGTAAGGAGGAGGCACGCCCATGCGGCCACACAAGCGACCCTGGCTGCCTCACGCCTTCTCTCTATTTCCTCCTCAATGCTCTTTCGCCGTCATTGGCGCAAAATTGATTTCACCTTCCGATGGGTTCAGCCCAATACCGTACCCGAAAAGAAAGGCACTGAGTCCAACACCGACGACCAAGACGATGGTGATCATCCGTTCCTCCTTGCCGCCGTTGGCGGCTGTTTAGGGGGACATCGTGCGAGCGGTTGTCAGACCGGCATCGTGATCGGGTTTTTCTTGAGCTCGGTAAGGATTTGCGCTCCCCACCGCGCTGGCACCCGTACGGGGTGGTGCTCGAAGAAGCGGTTGAGACCAACCTCGCGAAGTTCCCCACTGCACCAGCAGTCCTCGTACGCGGTGTCGAAATACCGCGTGTCGAGGACCCGAAGCTCAAAATCCTCCGGGTCCTTGCATGGGGTTCTCTGATAGTGGAAGACCCGGGCCTCCTTTCCCCGAATTTTCATTGGTGCGCTTCCAAACTCGAGGAAGCGAAGCAAGACGAAGAACGGCGGCAGGCCCGCTATTCGGGCGATGTCGCCTAACTCCATCCACCCCCAGCTGTCCTCTGCGGTCCGGCGGTCCTCTTCGGGGACTTCGTATATCACCGGTTTCGCAACCCGCATGCGTTTTGGCATGGGCTACCTCCTTGCCGCCATAGGCGGCTGGTTAGGGGTTAAGGTGGATTGGGAATGAGCACAAAAGATACGGTAGCACGTGCCTATACTCTGTGTCAAGTATTGAGCAACGAAACGCTCTGCACCATTAAGTTTTAGAAGTTTCAGGCAGTTGGCATTTTGGCTTCATTTCGTGCTAAAATAGAGTTAATGCCTGAACAAAAGCAGGTTCGGGTTCGGTTTGCGCCGAGCCCCACTGGCTCGTTCCACATCGGGAATGCGCGCACGGCGCTGTTTAATTATTTGTTTGCCCGCCATGAGGACGGAACGTTTGTGCTGCGGATTGAAGATACGGACGCGGAGCGTTCGAGCGGGGAATTCGAAGCGGAGATTCTGGCGGGGCTCACGTGGCTTGGCCTTCACTGGGACGAAGGGCCGGATAGTGGCGGTCCCTACGCTCCGTACCGGCAAAGCGAGCGGCGAACGTCGTACGAGGAATATGCGAGGCGGCTTTTGGCAAAGGGGCAAGCATATTTTTGCTACTGCACCGAAGAGGAGTTGGAAGCGCAGAAGCAAGACCTCGCGAGCCGGGGTGAGTCGCCAAGGTACTCGGGGCGATGCCGCAATTTGACGGAGGCAGAGCGAGCCAAGTTCCAGAGAGAAGGCAGGTCGGCGGTGCTGCGTTTTCAGGTACCCGAGCGCGAGGTGAGTTTCAAGGATCTCATCCGCGGCAAGATATCGTTTGATATGGCGCTGGTGGGCGACTTCTCGATTGCGAAAGTGGCCCTAAACCGCCCGACTGCTCTGCAGTCGGGCGGTCAGGCGACTCGAGCGACGGAGTCGCTCGAGTTTAGCCCCCTCTACAACTTTTCCGTGGTCGTTGACGATTTCGAGATGCGAATTTCACACGTGATCCGCGGGGAAGACCATATCTCCAACACTCCCAAGCAGCTGCTCTTGCAAGAAGCGCTCGGCTTCTCGTGCCCGGAGTATGCGCATTTGCCTTTGATTTTGGGGCCAGATCGGTCGAAGCTTTCCTCACGGCACGGCGCAACGTCGCTCAAAGCGTATCGAGAAGATGGCTTTTTAGCAGGAGCAATGTTGAACATTCTTGCGTTCCTTGGCTGGAACCCGGGCGGCACGCGCGAGATGTTATCGCTCGAGGAACTCATCAAGGAGTTTTCTCTCGCGAGGGTGCACAAGGCCGGCGCAGTATTTAACGCAAACCGCCTCGAGTGGCTCAACGCGCAGTACCTTCGAGCCCTCGCGCCCGAAGCGCTGCTTGAGTGCGCGGTGCCATTTTTGGTTTCCGCCGGATTACTTCAACCAGCCGACGGGGGATACCGAATAGTAAAAACCGGTGAACAGATGTCAGACTCGTACCTGCAGGCAGTGCTGAGGCTTGAACAAGGCCGCATGAAGAAGCTTTCCGAGATTGCGGCACTCACCGAGTTTTTCTTTGTGGACGTGCCTGACTACGACGCAAACCTTCTGCCGTGGAAAGGACGCGGTAAAGAAGATACCCGCGAGGCGCTGGAGGCCGTAGGCGCGGTTATCGAGGCTGTCCCCGCCGAGGACTTCACCGTGGGTCGGCTCTCCGAGGGTCTGCTGGCCGTTGCGGCCGAGCGGGGAGATCGGGGCATCGTCCTATGGCCGTTAAGGGTGGCGCTCACCGGCAGAGAAGCGTCGCCGGATCCGATCGAGATTGCGGCGATATTGGGGAAAGATAAGACGGCGAAACGCCTGCAAGCAGCGATTACTAAACTTCGGGACTGAAGAAATCCCAATGTCAACCCCGTCAGAAAATAAGGTTTTGCCCTATCGAAAGTGGAAGCTTTCTCTTTTAGGTGATGGGTCGAAGAAAGTAAGGCCAACGAGTTTTCTAACGGGGTCAAAATCCAAATACCAAATCAAGCTCAAGGCCAAAAGCTCAAAACAGTTTTGTCATTGGGATTTTGGATTTGATTTGACATTTGAGCTTTGGCATTTGTCATTTATTTCTCTCCGGGCAGCTATTTTGGCAATCATCCTCGCATTCACGGCGCTGTTGTGGCCGGCATTGGTGCAGGGGGCTCCGATTGACGACCTCCGACAGCAAATCGAGGCGAAATCCAAAGAGATCCAGAGTCTCGAGGAGGAAGCGCGCAAGTATCAAGCGGAAATCAAGGCGAAACAGAAAGAACAGAACACCCTCGCGAATCAAATCATCCAAATTGCAAGCCGCATCGCAAAACTCTCGCTCGACATTCGGCTCACCGAAGCGAAGATTGCCAAGACCGAGTTTCAAATTGAGCAGATTGCCCTTGAGATCGACCGGCGCAACGAAGAGATTGAAGGCGAGAAGCGAACGTTGGCGCAGGCGATTCGGGTGCTCTCAGCCTACGACGGGGAAGCGATGCTTGCGGTCGTGCTCAAGAATCCGACCTTCTCCAAGTTCCTCGATCAGGTGCAGTACGTATCCAACCTGCAGGGAGAAATTCAGCGCAAGCTCGAGAGCGTCAAGTTGCTCAAGGCAAGTCTCGAGGAGGAAAAAAGCGATCTGGAAACAAAACGCGACGAGCTGGACGATCTACGAGGACAGCTCGACGCCCAGCGGCAGCTCGCCCGCGACCAGCGGAGCGAACGAGAAAGTTTGCTCAAGCAGACACGCAACCAAGAAGCGCGCTACCAGTCGTTGCTGAAAGATATCCGCAGCCGCCAGCTCGAAATCCAACAGGAAATCGTTGATCTGGAAGAAAAGCTGCGCCGCGCCATTGATCCTTCCGGCGTGCCCGGCGCGCGTCCGGGCGTGCTCACTTGGCCTCTGGAGGGAGTGTTGAGTCAGGGGTATGGCCCCACTAGTGCTACTGGGTTTACCAATGACGGCTATAAATTTCACAACGGCGTGGACATTGCAGCTGCCTTCGGTAGCCCCGTGCGCGCCGCGCGCGACGGCAAGGTCGTGGGAGTAGGGGACTTGGGCCGGTGGGCCTACGGCCGGTGGGTGGCGGTCGAACACGGCAACGGACTGAACACGCTCTACGCGCATCTCTCGTTGGCTGCGGCTCGTCCCGGTCAGACGGTTCGACGCGGTGAGATTGTTGGTTATGAAGGCTCAACCGGCTTTTCCACCGGCCCGCATTTGCACTTTACGGTTTACGCTTCAAGCACTTTTCGTTTCGAGGAGCGGCCATACGGCACGCTGCCGGTGGGCGGGTCAATCAATCCGCTCGACTATTTGCCGTGAGAATTTTTCCGGAGGGTTGACGTAGTTCTACTGTGGCCTATATAACTATGGTACGGAGGAAGAAATCATTGTAAGTCTGTTTTTGGGAGGTAGCAGTCGCGGTTTTATGTGTCGGTATGCCCCGCGCCGGAGATATCGGCGCGTGGGGGGAGGGAGGAAGCGTGGACTTGAAAAGCGAGCTCGACGGAGAAATCGAGCGGCTACGTAGTTGGCTTAAAGAGCTGGCAGCGCAACGTTTGCCGGCTTTTCAGCGGTGGAAGGCGGCCCAGCAGAGTTTGCGCGCAGCTGAGTGGGCAGTCCGCTTGCTGCTCGTGCGTGCCGACGGTTCGCTGTTATACGAGAGGTTTTGCGAGCTGCAAGCGGAGTATCTGGGCAAACTGGCCGAGCTTGAAGAGGAGGAGGCGTGGGGAGTGGACGCTTATCCGTTGTTCCGGCATGTGCTGGAAGGGCAAGTACAGTTGGTGAAGGAGGCGGCGGCAGTAGCCGGAGCGCATGGGCAAACCGTCCCCGAGTGGATTGGGGCCGCGCTTTCGCTCGCCATCGCGACGTTGGTCAACGGAGCCGAGCAGGCCGGGATGTTCGACCGCGCCGAGGGGATAGCGGTGCGCACCGGCTATGCCGAGCGAATCGCAGCGGTACTCAATGCATCATCAAAGGAGGGAGGGTTATGATTAGTGGATTCGTTCTGGCGGCGCTGATGGTTTTTGTTTGGTTGGTAGGATGGTGTCTGGGCGTGCGCAGTCGACGTCAGCACGAGAAGCTGCAACGCCACCAGCACCGTCTCCTCAAGGTGCATAGTGCGCTCATGGGTTGTGCCCACGAGGGCAAGATCAGCTGGGACGACGCGACATTCAAGTTCTTCCGGCAGGAGCTCAACAAGCTTATCTTCGGCCTGACACCGTCGCTCAAGGCGATCGTGTCGTTCCTGCAGGCAAGCGCGTTGATGGAACTTGCACAGGATGTCGAACGGCGCGCGGCAGTGATCCGCCCGCTCAACCCCGATGTTCAAGAGGTGGTTTCGTTGCTCTACCACGAGATCGCGAGCGTTCTGTGGAGCTTTAGTTGGTTTGTTCGTTTTTTCAGGACCGTGGATGTGATCGAGGATCTGCTGCGAATGCGGCGCATCTTGTCTGAGCCGCAACCATACGCGGCTTGAGTTGCACTGACCCCGCGCCACTTGGCGCGGGGTCTGATACTTCTTGGCAGCAGGGGAGTGAGGAGCGGTGGCTCGCGGCCGTGCGTGCACGCCTTACGGCACGCGCGGAAACTTTTGTGAGATATTTTTCATTGCGCACGGTATGCTGCCGCTGTGTTCATAGCCGACGTTTGTGAACATCGGTGGGCGGTTAGAATTTCCCAGCTTTTTGGTTTAGGTGGGTGTGGATAACTGATTCGGCTGCTTTGTGGTCTAGTAATATAATTGGGTATAATAACCCTTACATGTAGTTAAGCATGATTCATTCTGCTGCTTCTCCCCAGTCTCATGAGATCGGAACTTCCCTACCAGAGCTCGACGATTTTCTCCTCTCTTTGGAGACGAATGGTTTTTCGCCAGAGACCGTCTATAACTACGAGCGCGACTTGAATGCGTTCGCCTACTTCTTGCAGCACGACGTTCGCCTCGATTTTTCTCAGGTCACGAAAATTACCGTTGATCGGTTCAAGGCCTACTTGAGTTCGTTAGATCGCAAAACGTCGCAGGGGCAGCAGGCGCATGAACGCCTTTCGGCGAATTCGATGAACCGGATGCTTTCCAGTCTGCGTCGCTATCTTACGTACCTTATCGATCGTGACCTCCCGGTGCCCCTTACGCCGGCGAGCGTCAAATTAGTTAAGACGCCCCGTCGTCATCCGCGCGTTGCGGAGCTTGAATTGTTGGTAAAACTGATTGAATCGCCGGCGCAGTTTGAACATGTTAACGCCGTGGCGTTGCGCAACCGTGCGATGCTTGAAGTACTGTTTGCAACCGGCATGCGGATCTCCGAGCTTATTTCGCTCAATCGCAACCAGGTCGATGCTTCCGGCCGCATTTTCATCCGTGGCAAGGGCAAGAAGGAACGGTTCGTATACTTGACCTCGCGTGCAAAAAGACACATAGATAAGTACTTGTCAATACGTGCTGACAGCCACCCGGCTCTTTTTATCCCCTACCGCGGCCAGAACGTCGCAAGTACGCGCACCCGCATCTCGTCCAATTACCTCCAGATGAAAATCAAACAGTACCGCGAGCGTCTGGGCATCAACGTGCCCACCTCGGCCCATTCGCTCCGGCACGGCTTTGCGACGTATCTGGCCGAAGCTGGAGCAAGCCCGGCCGCGATTCAAATTCTACTCGGGCACGAGTCGCTCGATACGACGACCCGGTATGTCCACGCCTCGGATCGGTACGCCGAAGAGACGCATCGGAAGTTTCACCCTTTGAAAAAGTAGCTGTCGAGCCACAAAAGGTTCGCCCACCTGGCATACTCCCAGGTGGGCGCGTGTTCGCGGCGGCCGTCATGATGCGACCTCCTACGCGTTCCGGCCGGTGGGCGGACGTATCGGCAGCACGATCGTAGACGTGAGTTTGGCGATGGGCGTAATGCGGACGCCCTTAGCGGTCTCGCCATTCTTGCGCGTGCCGCGTTTTGGTCTGACGCGGACCACGCAGCAGAGTTCAGGCGCGCCGTTCAAGTCAACCATCTGAAGACCGACGATGATAACTTCCGTACCCGTCTTGAACTTTGTTCCCCCGCCGTCGCCGTTCCAGAACGTACCCTGGACCGGTTGCCCCCCGACCGTAAACCGGAAAGGTCCGGGCGCTCGCGCGCCGCGAATTCGCTTCGGCATCGCACCCCCTCCTTTCGGGCGATGGTGTGTTGATGAAGTGCCGCGCTTCAGTCTCACTTTACAGCGTCTCGTCCAACCTGCAAGATGTGGATAATATGAAGATCTCTTACTCGGCTCTCGACACCTTCCAGAGCTGCCCGCAAAAATACAAATTTCAGGAGATTGATCGCATTCGCGTCCCCAAGTCAAAAGAGGCGGTGTTTGGGACGCTGGTGCATCAGACGCTCAAGTTCCTCTATTCGCAAGAGCCGGCAGTGCCCACGCTCGAAGAGGCGCTTCAATACTTTCGTGACCACTGGCCCATCGACGCGGCTCGGGGCAGGCCCCTTGACGGCAGTGCCGCCCAGACGCTCTGGGCAAGCGAAGCGGAGGAAGCGGCGTACAAAGCCGAAGGAGAACGGATGGTGGCTGAGTACTACCGAGAAGCATTCCCCCACTCTAGCCGCACCGTGGCGGTTGAGACGTCTTTTGAGGCGCCGATCGAGGATCCGGCGTCAGGCGAAATGCATCTGCTCAAAGGCAAGATTGACCGCATTGACAAGCACCCTGACGGCACCTTTGAGATCGTGGATTACAAAACTGCGCGCCGCATGCCCGCACAGTCCTCGGTTGATGACGACTTGCAGCTGTCGTTGTATCAATTGGGGCTGGCCGAGCGGTGGCCCAATTTGAAAATTCCGAAAGTGAAGTTGACACTCTATTTTCTCCGGCATGGGCTCGCGGTTTCAACGAGCCGCACCGCAGTAAACATTCAGGAGACCAAGGCCGAAGTGGTGCGGCTCATCAACGAAATTAAGACAAGCGATTTTCGTCCCATGCCCGGGCCACTCTGCGACTGGTGCGGATACCGGCCCATCTGTCCCATGTGGCGGCACTTGTACGAGAAAGACAAAGTTGAGATGGATCCGGAAATGGTGCGCGCAAAGCTCCGAGAGTTTTTCGAGCTTAAAAAAACCGCGGCTGATTCAGATGCGCGCCTCGTGGGATTACGAAAAGAAATCGGATCGTATCTCGACGCGAAAGGGTTGGATCGGGTCTTCGGTGACGAGGGTCACATCACGCGACTCAAGGTGGCGCGCTCGACCTACGACTTGAGCAAGCTCAAAGAGATTCTCGAGCCGCTCGGCAAATGGGAAGCCGTGCTCGCCGTGGACTCGGCGAAATTGAAGCAGCTTTTATCCGAACTCCCCTCCCCGATTCGCAAAAAGATTGAATCAGCGAAGGTGGTCAAATCCGAAGGCACCTCGATTCAGGCCACCCGGGCGAAGGTCAAGGCGCCTGCGCGTGCATATTGACAGAAAAACAGCTTGGTGATTGTGTGTGCTTGGCGGCGTTGGGGTCGTCACAATCTGCTGGAAGATGAAGAAGCCGGATAACCTTCGTTGTCAGTCCGACGTAACTGCGGCGGGGTGACCAGAATGAAGAGGGCTCGGCCAAGGCCGAACCCCCCACCTTTTATTTTATGGACAGTTCGCCGCTTTCGTGTATCCGGCTTGCTCTGCCTCCGCGATCGTCGCAAACCAAATGCGGTTTTCTGGTTTGATGCGGTTGGCAGACGCGCAATCCTTCGGGTAGTAGCGTTTGCCGTTGCGGCTCGCAAGGAAATTCCCTTGCGCTTGGGTTTTTAACTGTTGACTTGCGGTTTGGCTGCTAGCAGTGCTCCCCTCTTCCCGGACAAATAGTTTTTGCAGGTCCACTTCGTGGAGCGTAACCGGCGGTTTCGGATGCGGCGTAGTGAGCCGCCCGAGGCCGAAACTTCCGAGCGCCACAAGACCAACTGCAAGACCCACGAGAATGTCGCGCTGCCAGTCGGCCCAGAGGACCTTGATTTTCTCGAGGAAGTCAGCTAACATTATTAAGCTTTTAGCTTCTAGCTTTTAGCTTTTAGGACGAGACGATTGGTCGCATCACATTCGGAAGCTAAAAGCTATAAGCTAACAGCTAAAAGCTAAGAAATGGCCAAACAAAAAGCAACTGGTTCTACACGGCTCGGCCGCGACTCTCAGTCCAAGCGCCTCGGGGTCAAGCTCTACGACGGGCAGCTTGTCCGACCTGGCAACGTGCTCGTGCGCCAGCGCGGCACCAAGATTTTCCCCGGCATCAACGTCCGGCGCGGGAGCGACGACACGCTCTACGCCGCCACAGCCGGCAAGGTGAAATTTGTCGGCAAAACTAAGGTCCGCTTTGACGGTCGCCGCCGGAAGGTGAAAGTGGTAAACGTGCTGCCGGGTTAAACTTTGGTTGACAAAGCGTGCTTTCGACAGAGCGAGCGCAAGTATTCTTGTTAAATAAGGCCGCGCGCCCATGGGCGCGCGGCCTTAGATCAATCCACTGCCGCTGCTTCCGCAATCACCTTTATCCGCGCTTCCAGTCCGTGCTCAAGGTTGAGCACCACATCATACTCACCCGGCTCTTTAATGGGCTCTTCCAGCGTGATTTGCTCTTTGGTTAAGTCAAAGCCGTTTGCCTTTAGCTCTGTTGCGAGCATGGCTGCGGTAATCGCACCGAAGAATATTGCGGCTTCATTTACTTTCTCGGTAATGCGCAGCTCATAGCCGTCGAGTTTTCCAGTGAGTTCTTCGGCGCGCTTGAGCGCCGCTTCGGCCTCAGCCTCCAGTCTTTTTTTGAGCTGTTCGAGCTCTTTGAGTGCTGAGGGCGTGGCAACTTTTGCCAGCTTTTGCGGCAATAGAAAATTGCGGGCGTGGCCGTCGGCCACGTCTTTAACGTCGTACTTGCTGCCGAGGTTTTCGATGTCTTGGAGGAGGATGACTTTCACGGCGGTAGTTCGGGATTAGTAGCTAGGGGTTAGGGCGGTCGTCAATCGTCGTCCTAGCTACGAACTACTAATCCTTAGATTCTGGTCTTTACTTAATTTCGAATTCGCTGAATTTTCCTGTCGCTTCACTCCATTCGAATTCCACTTTCTCCACTCGTGCCCAGCGCGGCCCAGTATAGCACCATTCCAAAAATGCTTTCAAGTTTTCCTCGGCGCCCTCCGCTACGATCGAGACGTTACCGCCCGAATCGTTGCAGGCCCAACCAGTAAGACTCAGTTCAGCCGCCCGCTCCTGCGCCGAGGTTCGGAAGAATACGCCCTGGACTAACCCGTGGACGGTAATGTGGAGACGCTTCACCGTAGCTTCATTAGCTTCGAGAGCTTCACTAGCTTCACGAGCTTTGCGCCACACGTTTTTGGAAAGCTAACGAAGCCAAAGAAGCTAGCGAAGCTTCTGAAGCTACAACCCCTTCACCACCTCCACCGCCTTATCCAGTTGCGGATCCCGGTTCGCCTCGATATCCTTGGGGGTGCGCTCAATTACGATGTCCGGTTCAAGACCGGATTTGTTGAGGTTTTGACCCTTCGGCGTAAGCCATTTGGCCACGGTGATTTTGATGCTCGAGCCGTCCCGGAGCTGCTCGAGCTGTTGAACCGATCCCTTGCCGAAGGTTTTGGCGCCAATGAGCTTGGCGCCGCGGTTATCGCGCAGCGCTCCGGCCAGAATTTCTGAAGCCGAGGCCGAGCCTTCGTTGACCAAGATCACGACGGGTAGCCCCTTGAGTTTGTCCGGGCCTTGGGCGCGGTAGGAGTTCTGCTTGCCGTCTCCGAAATCTTCCGTCACGACCAGTGCCCCTCGCTCCAGGAACCAGCCGGCAATGGACTGCGCCACCTCGAGAAACCCACCGGGGTTGGAGCGCAGGTCCAGAATTATGCGCTTGGCGTCTGCCTTCAGCAGTTCGTTTGCGATCTTCCTGAAGTCTGTGCCTGCTTGTTCGGTAAAGTGAAACAGCTGCACGTAGGCGATCTCCGGTTCAACCGTGCGCCACGCAAGATTAGGCACCACAATCTGTTCGCGCACCACGGCAATCTCCCGGGGTTCTGGTTCGCCTTCACGGCCGATGGTGAGTTTAACCGCTGTGTCCTTGGGGCCGCGAATTTTTCGGACTGCCTCATCCAGGCTTATGTCCACCGTGGCGGCCCCGTCGATTTTCAAAATGGCATCGCCCGGCAAGAGCCCGGCCCGTTTTGCCGGCGAGCCTTCCAGCGGGGAGATGACTTTGAGGACGCCATCGCGGATGCCGATTTCTGCTCCAATTCCTTCAAAGCTTCCTTTCACCTCGTCCGAGAACTGCTTGGCCTCGGGCGGATCGAAGAATACCGTATAGGGGTCACCGAGGCTTTTCACGAGGCCTCGTACGGCCCCGTAGAGGAGTTTCTGGCGGTCAATGTCCTCGCGATCGGCATACCGCGCCTCCACGAGCCGCCACGCATCCCAGAGTATGCTCGCGTCCACCTCGGCCGGCTTTAGTTCGGCGTTGCGCACTCCCACTGGCGGCAGGGAGGGGAGGTTGGCGATGCGGTAGTTTGTGCCTACAAAAACTCCCAAGCCAAAAGCAGTTACCAACCCGATGAGCAGGACTGGGACGAGCTTCTGTAACAAACTTTTGGCAGAGGGATTCATACGTTTCAGTCGAAGAGTTGTTCCATGGCGGAGCGGATGTTGTCGTAGGTGCCGCCTTTCGGCACAAGCACGAAGGCGCCCTCAACGGAGGTTTCTTCCAGCAATCCTTCGGGCGCAGTGTCGAAAACCTTGCGCTTGGCGGGCATGGCTCCGAGCCGCGCAGCAACCCCCAAGAGCGCTTGGACTTCCTCGGTGCTTGCATCGGTCAATACATGGCTCGCAATGCTGTCGAGGATTTTGTTGAGCGTGACAGGGTTTGCCAAGATTCCGAGCGTGAGCACCTTGTCTTTGAGCGCCAGCAGCACTTGTTGTTGTCGGCGGGCGCGGTCGAAATCGCTCGTGGCGAACCGTGAACGGACGTAAAAGAGGGCTTGTTCGCCATTCAGGCGGTTTGGGCCGGCTTCAACCACGAAAGCGCCGTTGTGGGCGGCGAAGGCCGGATAGCCAGTCCACTGGGTTGGCTCTACGAAGGGTTCTTTGAGCGTTACGTCAACTCCTCCGACCGCATCCACGATTTCCCGGAAGGCTTCAAAATCAACGCTCAGCGCGTGATCAATCTTGTAGCCGGTAATTTCGCTCACCACGCGCTTAGCATACGCGAGTCCGCCGCCGCGGGGGTGGCGCTCCTCACCGCGCGCGTAAGCCGCGTTGATCCGCTCGCGCGCCCCGTGGTTGGGGATGCGGACAAAAAGATCCCGGGGGATGGAGACGAGCGCGACCTGATTGCGTTTGGTGTTGATGACGGCCATGAGCAGCGTGTCCGTGAGCAGTCCCCCATCGGGATCTCCGCGACCCCGCAAGCCCAGGAGCAAAATGTTGATGCGGTCGGGGTCTTCCTTCGCCACGAAATCGGCCTGAGGAAGGATTTTCGCCTCGTCGATTGCGCCCGCCACACTGATGTGATTTATGGTGTAGCCGGTTTTGCCGAACAGAGCCGAAAGCGCCACCACGATCACCAGCATCATCCCCCACAGCCACCAGCGCCTCCGTCTGTGTCGGGGGCGCGGTTCGATGGCGGGGCCGGTTTTGGGCGGGATCGAGTCGGGCATGGCTACTGGAACCACTGATGCATATCGCGGCTGGACACCCGGCGCTTGGCCATAATGAGGCGCCGTTTCAAGAGTGCTCTCGGGAGCAGTCTGAGTGTTTCCCCAAGCGCGCGTAAGGTCGTCGGTTCAGCGAAGAGGACGTACAGCCACGAGGCGACTTCCTTGGCCAACCACCACGGCAGGTCAGCGAGGGCGTTGAGGGCTAGGTCGTTTTTAACGACGAGGAGGCGGGCGTTTTTCCACGAGTGGTACTTGGCGAGTGCATTGATGGCGCTGCGTTCTCTCACGATCTCAAGAGGGTTGCGTGCGGCACTCCGGCCCGAGCCGCGCTGGTGCCAGGCGAGACAAGCGGGGTCGTAGACGATCTTCCAGCCGGCAAGCCTCGCCCGCCACGAGAGATCTACATCGTCTTTGTACATGAAAAAGTCTTCGTCGAGGTATTCGCAGCGATCTTGCAGGCAGAGCCTAATGTCTTCGAGCGCCTCCCGGCGCCAGAAGGAAACGGCGCCGTTCACGCCGAACACCTCGCCCGGCGCATTGTATTGGCCGTGATCCGTCTCGCCTTGGCCGCGGTCGATGATGCGCCGAGACTTCAGCATGATGAGACCAGTGGTATCGATAATATTAAGCGCGCGTTCGTCTTCGTCGGCCGAAAAGTCGTAGCGGTGCACCTTGCCTTGCACCGCAGCGATTTGAGAATCGCGGGCGAAGACGGCGAGGGCAAGTTCTAGGTACCGTGCGTCGAGCACGGCGTCGTGGTTGAGGAGCAACACCGTCTCGCCACGGCTCGCCACAATACCTTGGTTGACCGCGGCGCAAAATCCGATGTTCGTCGGATTTTCGATGATGCGTATTCGTTCGTCCTCGTGCCCCCATTGCCGGACGATCTCAAGGCCGCCGTCATTAGAGGCTTGATCAATGATGATCGTCTCCCAGTTCTTGCCGGTCTGTTCTTTAATGGAAGCGAGTACCGGCCCGAGGAAGCGGGCTGAGTTGAACGTAATGAGAATAATGCTGAAACGCGGCGGCACGAACTGGTTTTACTTTACTTAGTCTTGTTTTACTGATGTTCCGTTGCAGGCTGGAGCTCGTGTTTTCCGGAAGGCCAAAGGGCGAGCATAATTACCGTGAGCGCCAAAAGCCACACACGGCTTTGCAGTAGTACCACATCAAACATGCTATACCCTGCCGCCCAAAATAGGAACGCGCCCACAAAACTTGCGAGCGGCGGCTGCAGCATGGTCGCACCCAGGCGCAGACTCTCGCGTAGTGTCGTCCAGCCGAGCCACAGGAAGACACCCAGCCCCGCAATGCCCAGTTCTGCGGTCAGCTGCAGATAGAGGTTGTGAGCCGAAGATCCTTTTTTGCTCTCCCGCGGGCTTTGCTCCAAAATTAGTGGGTAGTTCCCCAGGCCTACGCCGAGCAGCGGCCGGTGGACAATTGCAGCCAAGGTCGTTTTCCAGATGCGTAACCGCCCCTGATTAGAAATTTCAGAGATGTCCGTAATCGTAAGCGCGCGTTCGTAGATGATTTCCGAACTGGTGCGTTGGTTGGAGGCAAGTTTGAGCAGCAGCGAAGCTGCCGGGAAGAGGGCAAAAAAAAGAACGATGGTTGCCGCTACGATGCCCGCATGAAGGCGGGAAATGTATTGGCTTAAGGTCGGCCACCAACGGCGCAACGTTTGAGGCAGGAAGACGAGCGCTGCTGCCAGCACCGGCAGGGCCGAAATCCACGTGCCGCGCGAGCCAGACAGGATGATGCCAAGCAGAACCGCGATAACCAGGGCCCACCACCGCCAGCGTTGGCGGGCCCGTGCGGCGGTGCTCGTGGCTCCCAAAAGGACAAGCGGGATGCTCAAAATGAGCCACATGGCAAAGGAGTGCGAATCCGGGAACACTGAGAATATGCGTAGTGTTGGGGGGGTCGCGGGCAGGAAGTTGAACCACGAGTTGGAAACCAGCAGCACCTGACTTAATGCTTCGCCAAAGAGCATGGGGATAACGGACAGCGCCCAGAAACTCCAAAACGTATTCAGGCCCAATGCCTTGACCAAGACGAGCTGCAAGAAACCTATTAGAACGACGATGACGATACCAGTGCAGAGCGCCCGGGTCAACACCTCGCGCTTTCCCCCTCGGCCGATGTGAGTCCCCACGATGGCCGCCAGCAGCAACGTGAGTACGAGAAACAGGAGTCTTTCCAGCGCAAAGGTTCGATCGGTGGCAATTAGCACCGAGAGCGCAGCGACTCCTAGCAGCAGGTGGGCGCCGATCACAAGATGCTTGGTTGCCGGAGTGTCCGGGGACATTCGGTTCGAGGGGCGTGCCGGCCGCTCGAGCCACGCGCGTAGCCCCAAGACGGGAATAAGGAATATCCAGGCGTTCAAGTTGTCGCTTGGGCCGAGCGTGAGTGCGGGCAGAATCGGCATTGAGGCCAGAAAGAGTGCCAAGCCCTCTTCGAGGGGCGAACACGCTACGAAAAACAGAGCAAGCCCGGTCCAGATAAGGAGTGCTTCGCGCGGGAGCACGCCGAGTGCCACGATCGCACTGGTGATGACGAGCAGCGTCAAGAGGACCGTGCGTGAGCTCATGCCGCAGTGGTAAGTTGATGGAAGACGTCGGTGATGATGCGGGCGGTTTTCTCCCAGCGGAAATTTGCGCTGTGCGCGCGTCCCAGTTCCACCCGGAGCGTCCGAAGCCGCTCGTTGGTCAGCACGTTGTGGATGGCGACCGCAATTTGTTCCGCGTCAGCGGGGTTGCCGACATACCAAGCGGCTTCCCCGCCTGCTTCTGTGAGCGCGTGTGCGCGGTTCGTGAGCACCGGCGTGCCACAGGCGAGCGATTCAATGACCGGCAGCCCGAACCCTTCGTAGTCAGACAGGTATACCGTGAGGGCGGCCGTGCGGTAGAGCGCCGCAAGGTCTGCCTCCGGCACGTGATGCTTCCAGATTACCACGGGACGTCCTGCGTTCGCATTTAGGTGCGCGATGCGTCGTGCCACGTCAAAGGGTGGTCGGGTCTCATTGCGGCCGATGAGCACGTACTGCAGGTCGCCAAATTCGTTCGCGAGCGCCTCAACCGCATATAGCACTTGGGGGATGTGCCGGCGGGTGAAAATTGTGCCCGGAGTCAACAGAAAACGTCCGCCCAGATTATAGTCCTTTTTCACCCGCTCGGCTTCCCCGGCTGGCAGAGGCTTGGAGAAAACCGGATCGGCAGCGAGGGGGGCCACCGTGATGCGTTTTTCCGGCAGCCGATAGAAGCGCATGATCTCGCTTTTGGTGAACGCAGACGGTACGACGATCGCTGCGGCCCGTTCGGCCGACCAGCTGGCCATGGTGCGGAACACCCACCGCGTCTTGAGGGTCAGCCACTCGGGGTGCGCTTCGTAGGAAATGTCTTGGATCATGGGTACGGCCTTGCCGCGAAACAGCGGGCTCACCAGATACATGGGGCTAAACAGCACGTCCACATGATCTCGGCGCGCCGCCCGGGCCAGGCCGAAATACCGAAACACGTTGGTTGAACCGCCGAGGATTCGTGGCGTCCCCCACGTGAGCGCCTGAATGTCGTCAGAAACAGCCTTCCGGAAATACAAGTTTGCAGCGAACGGTTTGGTCTTCGCCCACTCGTGAAGCAAGTTCTTAAGCACCCGGCCCACGCCGGTGCGTTCTCCTTCCAGTTGATGGCAATCAATGCCGATGAGCATGATTTGACTTGCAGGATACTTCTTGCGGCTATGCATTCTCTCACTCTGCTGTTGAGACATCTGCTTGGCGTACTATTTCGGCAATAAGGTGTTTGGAAATGTCGCCGCGGTGCGGATTGGGAATACGCAGCTTTAACGTTCCTCTCGCCATGAACAAATGGCGGCCGCCAGAATAGGGGCCGTCAAATCCCAAGCGCCGGAATTTCTGAACCAATTTCCTCCAAGAAATGCTTTCAGGCATGCTTCGCGAACTCGCGCCGGCCGATCTTGATCCCAAAGCCCGGAATCTCCTCTCGATCCCTCACCTTCAACAGGAGCCAATCTTCCAAAACCTCCCGAAGTTCACCTCGGCAATCCTCGAGATTCTTCGCGTTCGCCCAAACACCTCTCAGTTCGGGAATTTCGCCGAAATAACCCCCGTCTTTCAGTAATTTATAGCGGGCGTTTTTTAGCTTTTTCTCAATGTATTGACTAAGCATGGGTATACCGTACTACACCCTTAATTCTGCCACAAGAGCATGATCAGCTGGCCATGCCCACTCGCGCAGCAAATTTCCAAGCATCCAGCCTTCCAGCTGATGGCAACCAATGCCGATGAGCATGGGTCAGGGGCTAAAGCCGGATTTCTTTTTCCAGCCATTCGATTTTCTCATGTTTTCGTCTCCAGAAGATATCTTCCCAGATATAGTGAACCGCGAGCATGGAGTACTTTCCATATCTTTTTATGATGTCGTTGCGGATTTTCTCCACTGGCACCATGCTCTTGCCGTAAAACAATCGGGAGTATATCTTTTGCTGCCACGGCGCAATGTGATCGAACACGTCGTCGTGATGGTACGCCTCAAAGAGGAGAATGCGCGCGGTTTCAGGACCAACGCCATAGAGCTTGATGAGTTCGCGTTTCGCGCTATCTTTGTCGAATGTTCGCAGCTTCATTTCGTCAATTGTCCCATTGGCGAAGTCTTGGGACAAGCGCTTGACGAATTTTGCCCGATAGCCAATTTTCAAATCTCGCAGCGTTTGCTCGGGGACATTTGCGATCTCCTGCGGGAGCCAGATCGCCCACAGCTCATGGCTGTCAAACGTAGCACGCGTTCCGAACGCTCCGAGCAGCGCGTCGAGCATCTGCTGGCTTCGGCGAACCGTGGCGTTTTGCAGCATAATCGCAATGTTCAGCAACTCATACAATGTGTTTGGACTCTGGCTTCTCATCCCCAACCACTTTTTGAAGACAGGATAAAATCGTTTGTCCTTCTGTGCGAGCCGCGTGAACTCCCGGAGGTCTTTGTTTAGCGCAAACCGCCAGATGATCTCTTTTCGTATTTCCTTCCGTGCTTCAGTGGTCAGCGGCTTCGATCCGTACACCGTGATCTTAAGCTGCGGTTTACTCGTCGTGTCCCGGTTTTCAATTTTCAGGCCGAACAATTGCTTGCCCATGCGCAGCATTTGCCAGTATTTCCCCGGTTCCCATTCATTCAGCTTGAGCGTGTTCGGGAAGTGAGACGGCTTGTGGAACGTGCCGCCGAAGTGAAACGGCGGTTTCGGACGGATGGTGAAAGTCGTTTTGCGGCCTAATTTCATGATCGTATTCTTTCAATCCCCATGACACTTCTGGTGTTTATTGACTATCGCACACGGATTTAATCGTATTCAGCTTTACCGCCAAATTTAGTTAAATCGATGATAGGAATTTCGTTTCCATCAGGATCAGCCAGAATCGCATACTTACCGGGGCGCACATCGATTGGCTCAAGAATGGGTTTATATCCTCTTTCTTGATACTCATCACAGAATTTCACGACATCTTCAACTAGGTAACTGTAATCGAATTTCGGAATGTCGGAATTGTTATGTATCACTATTTCTGAGTCGCTTTGTTCAAACACGAATCCAATCATTTGTGCATCTTTATCTTCCCATACTTTCTTTAACCCAAGCACATTTTGATAAAACAGCCTGGCTTTCTCCAAGTCAGAAACGTGATACATTATGTTGTCGATTTTCAGTAATATAGGGTAAAGTCTCAAAAATGACACCGATTATGGCACAATGGGATCAATGGTCTGTCCTCGGTGCAGAACAAGACGGTTATGGCAGCTGGCCTCAGGGCGTGTCCGGTGCGCGGGCTGTCGGTATACGTTCAGGCCGCGC
>JACPXH010000014.1 GCA_016196625.1 Candidatus Parcubacteria bacterium
CTCCACAATCAAACTTTTTTCAAATTTGCCGACCATTTCGGTGGTGGCGCAAAGCGCCACCCAAGCATTTTGCCCCGACAAATACTCTCCGCTCGGCGCGGTGAGCCGCGCCTCGCGGTTGGCCAAAACGAGGTTCGACTCCCGTGCGATTTAAAATTCGGTTTCGTCTCATTTGCTTTGCCCAATTATTAACTAAAAGTATATGAGCATTAACAATAGTAAATTTTTTCTTTACGCTCGCAAGTCCACTGACGTGGAAGACAAACAAGTGCGCTCTATTGAGGACCAGATTGCAGAATTGCGCGCCTTTGCCAAACAGGAAAATTTAAATATCGTTGATGTCTTTATTGAAAAACAGAGTGCCAAAGTTCCGGGCCGTCCGATATTTGGCGAAATGTTGAAAAGGATTGAGGACAGTGAGGCAGACGGAATTTTGGCTTGGCACGCGGATAGATTGGCGCGCAATTCTGTTGATGGTGGAAAAATAATTTATCTGTTGGATTGCGGGCGTATCCAATCGTTGAAGTTCCCAACGCTATGGTTCGAGAATACGCCACAAGGAAAGTTCGTGCTCAATATCGTTTTTGGGCAAAGCAAATACTATGTTGATTCGCTTGCCGAAAATACAAAAAGAGGGTTGCGCCAAAAAGTAAAGCGAGGAGAATATCCATCTCTTGCGCCCATCGGTTATCTCAATGACCGCCGCATAAAAAGTGTCGTTGTGGACAAAGGGCGTGCTCCAATTATTCGTAAAGCGTTTGAACTATACGCACAAGACAACTCAAGGTTAGAGGATATTTCAAACTTTTTGGCGCAACAAGGCATTACTTCTCGCGGCAATAAAAATTTGAAACGAGACAGAATTTCTTTTATCCTTTCCAATCCCTTTTACTACGGACATTTTCGCTATGCTGGCGAAATCCACGAGGGCAAGCACCAGCCAGTTATTTCAAAGAAAATTTTTGACAAGGTTCAGGAAATTTTGAAGCAGAGAGGACGGCCGCACCACAAAACTAAAAATGAGCCACAAGCGTTTTGTGGTTTGTTAAAATGTGGCACCTGTGGAATGGGAATAACCGGCGAATACAAGATTAAGAAACAGAAAAATGGAAATGAGCATTACTACACTTACTACCACTGCACGCGAAAAAACAAACTGGTGAAATGCAAAGAACCTTGTATTCGCCAAGAAAATTTAGACCAGCAAATTTCCTCTCTGCTTCAAAAATTTTCTTTGAGAGAAGATTGGGCGGAAGATTTACTTAAAATGTTGGAAAGGGATAAAACCGAAACCGCCCAATCTTCTGCCGCTTTTGTTCAAGAAAACAGAAACAGAATTGTGGATATTCAAACAAAACTCCAGCGACTTTTGGATGGCTATTTAGAGCAAGACATAGACCGAGAAATTTACCGAACAGAGAAAGCAAAGTTATTGAGCGACAAAAAGTCGCTGGAAGAACAAACCGCTAATCTTGAACAAAAGTGGACTGGCTGGATCGAACCTATGTCGGAATGGATAAAAGAGGCAAGAAGCTTGCCTAAAATCGCACGGGAGAGCAACCTTTTTGAGAAAAAGGTTGCTGCCAAAGGAATCTTTGGGTCGAACCTCGTTTTGGCCAACCGCGAGGCGCGGCTCACCGCGCCGAGCGGAGAGTATTTGTCGGGGCAAAATGCTTGGGTGGCGCTTTGCGCCACCACCGAAATGGTCGGCAAATTTGAAAAAAGTTTGATTGTGGAGCGGGTAGGGGGAATCGAACCCCCGTCAACAGGTTGGAAACCTGTAGTATTGCCACTATACGATACCCGCGCGATCAGCCCTATTTTTTGGTACCCAGAGATATTTGTCGAGATCTATCCAAAAGCCGTCGTTGCGCTTTTGTACTTTAATGCCTTCAGCGCGTAAGAAACGCGCTTGATCTTTTGGTGTCCAGTGCCAATTCACAATCGAAATGCGACCTTGCGAGTTAATCACCCGCGGCCACGGCACATCACTCTTTTCCGGCAGCGCCCGCATGGCAAAACCCACCACCCGCGCGGCCCGCGGCGTTGAGATGAGCGCGGCAATCTGTCCGTACGTCATCACCTTGCCTCGGGGGATTTGGCGCGCGATCTGATAGACGCGTTCGTAGAAATTCATGCGTAGTTCAACCCGCCGTCGCAGGGGGCCACGCTCCTGCTTTCGGGAACGTCCCCGGCTTGCCCCATTTTTGCAGTGTTTCCCTTGTGAGAATTGGTGCGGGGCGGGCCGCCAGTCTCTTCTTTCGGTCAGCCTCTTGGTCGGGCCGGTGGGATTCGAACCCACGACCTGCTGCTCCCCCGTCTGCCAGAGCCAGTCGGGGATGCGAGATTCGAACTCGCGACCTCCTGGTCCCAAACCAGGCGCGCTACCGCTGCGCTAATCCCCGAGTGGCGGCGGGCAGGCAAAGCAGGCGCGCTAGCCAGCTGCGCTACGGCCCGACACCTTCAAACCATACAAGATTTGCGGCATCTGTTCAAGGCTATCCACACATCGTTGGGGCAGGTGCCGCGGTATGGTATAATTCAGGTCATCGCATATGTATTTGGCAGCGTTCATTCAAGAGCTCAATTTTGTGCGTGAATGTCGCGAGAGTCGGCTTGGACTTTTCGAGTGCCCGAGCTTTCTCTTTGTCCTGATGGGGTTGATTACGGTTGGTGCAATGCTCGGTACGTACCTCATGGCCACCCGTTTCGTGGATGAGCCGCAGGTCGTAGCGCTCTTGGTGATGGTCATTGCCGTCGTCCTCCTCATTATCGGACATTCAATCATCGCGGGCTTCAACAAAGTGGCCGAAGCCAACCGCATGAAAACAGAGTTTGTAAGCGTGGTCTCCCACCAGCTGCGCACGCCGCTCTCGGCGCTTAAGTGGTCGCTGGGGCTCCTGCTTTCCGGGCGCTTGGGCAGGTTTGACGAGAAGCAGGCCGAGTACCTTAACACCATCAAGGGTTCAAACGAACGCATGATTCGGCTCGTCAACGACCTCCTCGACGCCAACCGCATCGATTCAGGCGCGCTCAAGCTCAAATCCGAACCGTTCTCGATTGCGGAGGTGGTCAAGACCGTTATGGCGGACATGGAGTCGCTCGCCCGAGCCTCGGGCATCGCGCTCGTCCTCGATATGCGGGAACCCTTGCCGCCCGCCCTGGGCGACAAGGACCGGATGCTAGTTGTCATTCAGAATCTGGTTGAGAACGCGATAAAGTACACCAAGGCCGGATCTGTGCGCGTGGAGGTGCGCACACTCGGCAGTCAACTGCGCTTGTCCGTGCGGGATACCGGCATTGGTATCTCGGCCAAAGAGCAAAAGCTGGTATTCCAGAAGTTCTTTCGGTCCACTTCCGCCGTTCGGGTCCGGTCAGTGGGCACGGGGCTGGGGTTGTTTATCGCCCGGGCTATCATCGAAGGGATGGGGGGCAAGATCGGTTTCAGCTCCCGGGAAGGGGAAGGCAGCAGCTTTTGGTTCACCATCGCCACTGGGCCAGCCTAATGTTTTTTGTCGGCGCGCATTTATTTCTTAACGTATTCAGAAAACCATATGGTCAAGATTCTGTTCGTTGAAGACGACCCGGTGCTGCAGCAGACCTTTACGGATTTTCTTAAATCCGAAGGGTACGCCATGGTGAGCGCTCTTGACGGTCTCGCGGGGCTCAAGGCAGCGCAAACCGAGCAGCCGAATTTAATTCTGCTCGATCTCATCTTGCCGAAGATGGACGGATTTGAAGTGCTCCAAGCCATCAAAGCTGACGAGAAAACGAGAGACATTCCTGTTATCGTGCTCACCAATTTGGAGGGGACGGGCGATGTCGAACGGGCTCTGGAGCTGGGGGCAACGACGTACCTCGTCAAGGCCAACTACGAGTTAGAGGATATTCTCACGAAGATCAAATCGGTCCTGCCGGGCAACCTAGCAAAATGACGGGTCTTTCGATAATGCGGACATTCGGTTGTCGGCGCCTGATCGCTTGGAGTCTTTGCCGTGCATATTGAGATCGAACAAATGAAGACGTTCCTGCTCGATTCAGGACTCGCGACGGCTGCCAAAATCAAGCAGGCCGAAGACGAGGCCGCCAAAACCGGCCAGAAGCTGGCCGACATTCTCGTTAATTCGAAGGTGATCACGGCCGAGGAGTTGATTAAGCTACAGGCCTACATTCTTGGAGTGCCGTTCGTTGATTTGAGCGAGGAGCGGGTGGACCCGTCAGTGCTGCAGACGATTCCAGAACCCTTGGCGCGCGCCCACAATATCGTGGCCTTCCGCAAGAAGGGCAATACCCTTGAGGTAGCCATGCTCGATCCGGATGATCTTCAGACGATTGATTTCCTTAAGAAAAAAACGCGCCTCAAGATTCTGCCGCGACTCACCACGCCGGCAGCGGTCAAGCACATCCTGCAGCAATATCAGAAATCGCTCGAAGCGGAGTTTGGCGACATCATCAAGCAGGAAACCTCCGGCCTCACTGCGTTGCCGGAAGGCGAGGTCGAGGTTGGCGTGGCCGGGGAGGATCTAGTCAAGATGGCCGAGGACCTGCCCATTATTCGCATTGTAGATACGCTTTTGAAGCACGCCATCCTTCAGGACGCCTCAGATATTCATATTGAGCCTCTGGAAAAGGAAGTGCTCGTGCGGTATCGCATTGATGGTATCTTGCATGACGCGATGACGCTCCCCAAGGCCGTTCAGGCCGGCATCACGGCCCGGCTCAAGGTGCTGGCGAATCTCAAATTGGACGAGCACCGTCTGCCGCAGGACGGACGGTTCAAAATTGAATCCGATGAGTATCAAGTATCGTTTCGGGTTTCGACTCTGCCAGTTTTCGATGGCGAAAAGATAGTGATGCGTCTGCTGCGCGAAAACTCACAGGGGCTCACGCTCGAAGGGCTGGGCTTCCGGAGTCACGCCCTTGAATTGATGCATCGGAACATCAAGCGGCCCGTGGGCATGATTTTGGTCACCGGGCCGACCGGATCAGGCAAAACAACCACCCTCTATACGGTCATGGATATTTTGAATACGCCGCAGGTTAACATTTCCACCATCGAAGATCCCATTGAGTACCGTATGCCCCGCATCAATCAGACGCAGGTCAAACCCCAGATTGGGTTGACCTTCGCGAACGGTTTGCGTTCGCTAGTCCGGCAGGATCCGGATGTCGTTATGGTCGGCGAAATCCGCGACGCCGAGACCGCGAGTCTCGCCATCAACGCGGCGCTCACCGGGCATCTGGTGCTTTCCACCCTGCACACCAACAGTGCGGCGGGTGCCCTCCCCAGGCTAATTGATATGCAGGTTGAGCCTTTTCTCATCGCCTCAACCGTCAACCTGATCGTGGCCCAGCGCCTCGTGCGCAAGCTCTGCGACGATAAAGATAAGTATCGCTTAACTCAAGAGCAAGTGGCGATACTGAAACGTGACGTTGACATGGATGGGGTACTGGAAATTTTGAAGCGAGACCGGGTTATCGCCAAAAACGCTGCCTGGACCGACATTGATCTCTATCGTCCCAAACCCTCAGCCGACTGCCCCGACGGCTACAAGGGTCGCGTCGGCATCTATGAAACCCTCAATGTAACCCCCACCATCCGGGAACTCATTACGAAATCGGCAACCTCAGACGAACTCGAAGCTCAGGCCCGCCGCGAAGCCATGGATACCATGGTTGAAGACGGGTTCGTGAAAGCCGTGCAGGGATTCACCACGGTTGAAGAGGTACTTCGAGTCATCAGGGAGTGAGTAATTTGCCCTGAAGCCCGAATGTCCAGCCTTCGACTTCGCTCAGGATTGCCTTCGAGTCCCGAGCCTCAGGCCGAGGGGATGGTGAGCGGAGTCGAACCAGCAAAACTCAAATGACAGGCGTTTCGGTTCGCATTTGAAGTTTGTATTTCTCGCATCATGCCCACTTTTACGTACGAAGCTCGCACCCTGGAGGGTCAGGTGAAAACCGGCACCTACGAAGCTGCTTCCGCGAGTGAACTCGCGCGGGCGCTCCGAGCCGAGGGATACTTGCTTGTGTCCGTTAAGGTTGTGGCCGGTGTCGATCCGACGCTGGACGCCCCGAAGCGGTCAACGAAACCCGCGGTGAGTTGGCTCTACCGTCTCCAGAGGGTCAAGCTCATTGACAAGGTTATGCTCGCGCGCCACCTCGGGGTGATGGTGGGGGCGGGCTTAAGCCTCAACCGAGCGCTCAACATTCTGGCCCTGCAAACGACCAACCCCGTCCTCCGGTGGGCACTCGGAGACGTGGCCGAGGCCGTGAACCGCGGCGAGACGTTGGCCGATGCGCTCGGCAAGCACCCAAAGTTATTCAATGATCTCTTCGTCAATATGGTCCGGGTGGGTGAAACCGCAGGGAGTTTGGAGGAAGTATTGAAACTCATCGCGCGTCAGCTCCAGAAAGACTACGATCTTTCCAGTCGGGTGCGGGGCGCCATGGTCTACCCTGCGGTAATCCTTGCGGTCATGTTCATCGTGGGCGGCGTCATGATGGTGGTGGTGGTGCCGAAGCTCGTCGAAGTTTTTCAGGATCTCAAAGTGGATTTGCCCATTACCACCCGCATTATCATCGGTCTCAGCTCCTTCCTTCAACGCTACTGGTATATCGTGTTGACTGGCTTGGTGGCGTCCATCGTGGCGCTGCGCTGGTATCGCAGGAGCATAGCGGGCAAGCGGTTTCTTGATCGGCTCTGGATGACGCTGCCGGTTATAGGTGGGATGGTACGCAAGGTAAACGTGGCGCGTTTTGCTCGGACATTCGGTTCGCTCGTTGAAAGCGGCGTTTCCGTCGTCCAAGCCCTTAACATCGTGAGTAACACCCTCACCAACCATTACTACCGGCAGTCGCTCGCCGCAGCGGCTGAAGCAGTGGTGAAGGGTCGTCCGGTCTCGGAGGCCTTGGGCCACGAGCAGAGTCTTTATCCTCCACTCGTAACCCAGATGTTGAGCGTGGGCGAAGAGACGGGCGCCACGACTGAAATTCTCCACCGGTTAGCGCTGTTCTATGAAGCCGAGGTAACGCGTACCGCCAAGAATCTCTCGACGGTGATTGAACCAGCGCTCATGGTGGTGATCGGTGCGGCGGTCGGGCTGTTTGCCATTTCCATGATTCAGCCCATGTATTCGCTCGTGAATAGCCTATGACTATTTCATGGTCTAAAGAGTGGTTCCGGGGGGTCGAGCCGCCGGCTTTCGGGCTTGATTTCTCGGATCATTCGATTAAGCTCATCGCGCTCGAAGAGCACGGTAAGAGGTTGCGTTTGGCCAGCTGGGGGCGGGCCTCGGTTCCGGGGGGCTTGATCGAGAAGGGTGAAATCCGAGATGAAGCCGGGGTCACAGCGGTTCTGCAGGCGTTATTGCATGACGGCGTGCGGGGGGAGCGGCTTCCCAGCCGGTATGTTGTCCTCTCGCTTCCTGAACAGCATTCTTTCGTTCGGGTCTTGGAGCTGCCAGCCCTCGGCTCGGCCCAGCTTTCTGAGGCGGTTCGCTGGGAGGCCGAGTCGAATATTCCGTTGCCAATTAGTGAAATGGAGTTGGGTTGGGAGGAAATTGTTTCGCCGTCCGGCCGCGAGGCCCACGCCGAAGTCTTGGTAGCCGCCACTCCCAAGAAGATCGTCGCTTCCTACCTTGCGGTTTTGAGGGGCGCCGGCCTCATGCCGAAGGTGTTGGAGGTTGAGTCCATGGCGCTCTCGCGCAGCGTAGTGCCGGGGTTTGAGAGCGTGGAGCCAGTCCTCATCATGGATTTGGGCGAGACGGACACGAGTTTTGTTATCTTTGCTGACGCCGTGGTGCAATTTACTTCTTCCGTTTCCATTTCGGGGGCTGAGTTCACCCGCGCGATTTCGGGCGAACTCAACATCACCGAAGGCGAGGCCGAGAAGCTAAAGGCATCGGCCGGGCTTGACCCCGGGGTCGATAAGGGTCGGGTGGCCAGCGTGCTTAAGCCCCTTATTGACGGGCTCGTCGCCCAGATAAAGGCGTACTTGCAGTTTTACCGCGAGCACGCCCCCCCGGGCCATGTTCATCACACGCAGATCAACCAAGTGCTCATGACCGGCGGCGGGGCGAATATGGGGGGGCTGGCGCAGTATTTGAGCCGGAGACTAAACCTTTCGGTTGAGCCGGCCAACCCGTGGGTGAACGTGCTGCCCCAGCCGCTCAAGGAAGTGCCGGCTATTTCCTATCAAGAGTCGCTCGCGTACGCCACGGCGATCGGGCTCGCGATTCGGGGAGTGCAGTCCAGTATCTAGGCATGGCCCTCAACCTGCTGCCGCAACAAGAGAAGCTGACGCTCACGTGGGAGCGGTGGCGGAGACTCGTCATTTTTATCGTGCGACGCCTCGTGGTGGGCATCGTTGTGCTGTGGGGCATGCTCGTTGCGGTGGAGTTCTTTTTGGATGTCGAGAGTCGTCGTCTGGAGGCCATTCTTGCTGCTGATCGGGACTCGCTTTCCACGAGCGTGGTGCAACAGTTGGAGTCTCGTTTCCAAAACAACGTCTCAACCGCAAAGACCATCGAACGTCTGACCGGCGCTAGCCACCCCGTAACCCCCCAACTTATTGAGGTGATCGTCCTCATCCCGTCGGGCGTGGACGTAAAGTCCATTGAGTATTTCGCCCCGGTGCGACGCATTACCATTCGGGGTCGGGCGCCGACGCGCGAGTTAGTGTTGGCGCTTTCGGATGCCATCCGAAAAAACTCCCGGTATGTCGATGTCACGGCTCCTTCCACTAACCTCATCAAGCCGGCTGACATCGACTTCAGTTTTGCTTTCACTGTCCAAGAGCCGTAAACGCACTCCCATGTCCTATCGGCAGCGATTTTTAGTTACGGTGGCGGTGAGTGGTGTCGTGCTCATGGCCGTGGTGTGGGGTGGCATTTGGAAATGGTTAGGACGCGTTAAGGCGCAGAGCGATCACTTCTTAGCACTCCGGGTTGAGCAGGCTTCCATCGTTGAGCAGTTGCGGGTGGATTCTTCCTTTCTGCGAGTGGGGAGTTCCCTGGAGGAAGATAGTCGTCGGATGCAGGCCACGCTATTGCCTCGCGAGAACACCTTGGATTTGATAGTGAATATCGAGACTTTGGCGCGTGAGAATAATTTGCGCCACGAGCTCAACGTGCGCGAAAGCGCTGCCGCTCCCGCCGCCGGGCAGACCGATCCGACGCTTTCGTTCCTGTTGGAGTTGGACGGGTCCTTCCCGGCCGTTATTCGCTTCTTGAGCGCACTCGAAAACGACACGTGGCTCATTGCGATTGACGAAATTAAGCTTGATCGTGGGCTTCGGCTAGCGGGAGAAGGCCCAGGGGTCCACGCCGCAGCTACCCTGCGGGTGTTCGTACAACCATGAAGTTTCCTTTTTCAGGCATCTGGCGTAGGTTCTTCCAGCGTCGCCCTGGCGCACCCTCGCCGCAAGTGTGGGGTAAGCTCCAACTGGTTCTGGGAGTTGCGCTTTGGGGATATTTCCTTTTGATTTTGGTAGCGGGGATTATGGTGTTTTTCGTCTACGCGTGGAGCCCCTTGCATCGTGATATTGTCGCTCCGCCCAGGCCGCCCTTGGATCGGGATCAGTACCGTTCGGTGCTTGATCTGTTGAGCCGGCGAACCCAGATGCGGGGCGAAGCCCGACAGCTGGTCGTACCAGATCCATTTTGAGCCGTCGGCGCCGAGGATGTATTAACGATGTATAATGACGTATAATAGTGAGCGAACAGTTCTGCCATGAGCGCGAAAATTCTCATCGTCGATGACGACTCCATGATTCGGGACATCTATCTCCGAAAGTTTCGGGAGAGTGGTTTTGTGGTAACCGTGGTCGCTGACGGGCCCACGGCAATCCAGAAGATAGAAGAAGATCCTCCCGACGTGGTGCTGTTGGATTTGGTGATGCCCCAGATGGACGGGTTTGAAGTTATGCGCGAGGTGGCGAAAAGAAAGCTCATAAAGATGCCCAAGCTGGTGTTGCTTACCAATCTTGGTCAGAAAGAAGAGATCGAGAAGGGTCTGGCGTTGGGCGCGCAGGACTATATTATTAAGGCTCACCTGACGCCGTCAGAGGTGGTGGAGCGTGTTCGGACGGTGCTGGGTGGCCCCTGACTTGGCATGCTTGGGGCACCTCGTATTTGCCGGCGCAGAGGGGATCTCCCGGCCGGCGTGTCGATCGTTGACGCATTTGAGCCGGCTCTCGCCGAGCTACTGTTGTTCGAGCACCCGCAGCTTAAAGAGAACGGTTCAGCGGCCCGCGCGGCGCGGCGCGATTTTGCGGCTCGGCAGAAGATTTCGCCTGTTTGGATTTATTATCCATGGCGGCATGCCGCCGTACGCTCTCTCCCGCAGGAGCACTACGATCGGTTGCGCACCGCGCGCAACCGCAACCTCATTACCGCGGCAGAACAGGCGCGCTACCGGCAGACGATAGTGGGGGTGGCGGGACTTTCGGTCGGCTCAGCCATTGTTTCAGCCCTCACCTTGAGCGGCGGACCAAGGGTGCTTAAAATTGCTGATCCCGATACTGTCGCACCCTCGAACTTGAACCGTATTCGGGCCACACTCTTAGACGTCGGCGCGAACAAAACCGTGGTGGTAGCGCGGGCCGTCTGGGAGCTGGATCCTTTTGCCCGGGTGTACGTCTGGGCAAAGGGCCTGGATGCGCGCACCCTTACAACCTTCATCCTCGGTCAACCGAAGCTGGGCATCTTTATTGACGAAATGGACAATCTTGCGCTGAAGATTGCGGCCCGGGGTGTCTGCAAAAGACATCGGGTGCCCGTGCTCATGGCTACTGACAACGGCGACGGCGTCATCGTTGACGTGGAGCGGTTCGACCGCGAGCCTGCACGGCCGATCTTTCACGGTTTGGTCAGGGGCATGCGACCGCAGGCGTTGCGTGGGTTGAGCCGCCGGCAATGGCTGCGTCTAGCTACCAAGATTATCGGGCCGCGTTTTATGACTCCTCGGCACCAGGAGTCTTTGTTGGAAGTTGGGAAAAGTCTGGCGGGTGTCCCGCAGTTGGGCACCACTGCAGCGTTAGCCGGAGCGGCAGTGGCGTTCGTGGTTCGACGGATCGCGAGCGGGGAGGCCATGCCTTCTGGCCGGTACCTTGTGGGGCTGGAAGAGATGTTCATCCCGGGCTACAACAGCGTGAAAGCGCGAAAGCTCCGGGCGAAACGCACGCGTATTTTTGAGCGGCGCTTGTTTCGTTGACGCGGTTTGCGACCCGCTATCGTCCCCGTGCATTCCCGCTGGGGGGCCTAATCATGGTAGTCTGTCAGTCAACCCCCGATTCGGGGTTTCATTTTGGGGAGTCCGAAGCGGATTTTTGTATTGGCTTGCGCGGATTCATGTTTTCGGACGATCACGATCACCAGTGCATTTTGCTTTGGCCATGATTGACCGCGCTTCGTTCCTGTGCGGGGAACTTCCGCAACCGGTTGCGCGGTACCGAACCGGCGAGGCGGAATTTGAAATCTACCGTGCCCGCAGCTGGTATTCACGGTGGCACGATCCAGTGCTCGAGCAGATCGTGCTTTTGGCGCGTGACGCTTACCGGCTGTACGGCAAGCGGCCGACCCTAGACTCCTACGACGAGAAAGCCGCGATCTATCTGGTGCGGGCCACTTATCCGTGGTCAGCCGAGCCCCGTGAGACAGCGCAAGAATGGCTGTGCATTAGATTGGTGCCTGGCAGCGGCCAGCCGCTCGGGGTGGGCGAGCCGGAGATTTATTTTTCCGGAGGCAGATCGTTCGATCAATGGCTGCAGGAGCGCTTGGTGGTTGCGGGCGAATCATTCTGGAAGTATGTAGTTTCGAGTTCTCGAATGTGCGCCGTCCGGCCATACCTCGAGGCCACCGGCCAAGAGCTGGGGAGCCGCAACCGGTATACCGCGATTTCATTCAGTTTAATTCACGCCCAGTTCTTGCTCGATTACCCGCTCGCATTGCATCCCTACCGGTGCATCACAGCCATCATCCGCCCCGAACTCATCGCGAAAAGCCTTACCGTCAGGAAGGATGGCCGGGAATTTCGCCCGACATTCTGTCCGGCCCGTAAGTTTTTTGGGTTATCGTCCGCAGCGGAAATCTCACTCGATCGGAGCGTATACACCTACCGCTTTCCTTCGTACTGGCTTGATGTGCCCCAACTCACTACGTGTTTGGAGGAGTTGCTGGCCAAGGGCGATCTTTCTCGGCAAAGCCTTGAGCACTATGTTGGGGCCGAATGGGGAACCGCGATCAGTTGGCAGCGGCTCGGGGATTTGCTTCTCGTAGACGGACAGATTTTTGGCTCCCGCATGACCGGCTCTGACCTCCGAGCGATCATTGATGCGCGGGTTCGCGATGTTCCGGAGCTCAACGTTACGCCCACACCCGATTGGAATCGTGGAATTCTCTCGGTGCTTGAAGCCGCGGGGGTTGATATATTCGCGCAGCATCCTGCCCTCCGGTACGAGGACGGGCAGGTTCTGGTATAATGAGCGTATATGGAGGTCCCGCGCCCCGAAGTTGTCCGCCGCATTCTCCAGGCTGCAGTTCAGGCACCATCGGGAGATAACTCCCAGCCGTGGCAGTTTCGGATTGACGGATCGCAGGTTCGGGCGCTGAACGTTCTGGGCGGAGACGCAACCCTCTATAACTTCCGTGAACGGGGATCGCTGGTCGCGCACGGCGCGGTTATTGAGAACATTACGATTGCCGCTCCGGTTTTTGGCTGGCAGGCGCGGGCATCAGTATTCCCAGAGGGGCAGCATTCACCGTGCACCGCCACGATTTCGTTTTCGCCCACCCGACGGATCGAACACCCGCTGTATCCGTATTTGGCCGAGCGTGTCACCAACCGCAAGCCCTACGACCGTCGTCCCCTCGAGCTCGGTCAC
>JACPXH010000012.1 GCA_016196625.1 Candidatus Parcubacteria bacterium
ACACGGCCGGGGCTCGAGGAGAGGCCCGTCAACGTGACGAAGAGAGAAGCGTCCCATTTACTGTTGCTGTTTCTGTGAGAATTTGAGCCAGTCCAAGCCGGCGAGATCAACACCAGTGCACTCCAGCGGGGCTTTGCCATTACGGTGACGATGCGGAGGCCGGCAATCGGTATAGGGCTTGAAGCGAAGATAGATACTCCACAAGTGCAGATAATTCCTGGCCGCCTGAGAGGTACCAAAGCCCTCGATCGTCTTCATCCGGCGCTTGAGCTGTTTGTTGAGATTCTCGATCCGGTTGTTCGTCTGGGGCATCCCCGGATGGCGCAAATGGGTGGTCAACCAAGGACGGTACCTCTTGAGCGAGGGCGCCAGCGCACACCCCTTCAAATGGCGGGCGCTGGCGCCGCTCCGCTGAAAACGGTCCCATCGAACCTCTTCTGCTTCGGTGTCCGAACTCAACAGCCAGATCCGGGACCGACGCCGAAGGCGAAGATCCGCTCCATGCGTCTGTTTGATCGCTGCGATGGCCTGCCGGATGCGGCGGATCTTGAACCGGTAAGCAGAGCCTTCTCGATGAAGAATCGGCGTCCCTTCCCGGTATTGCCGCCAACGCTTCAATTCCTTCCGCAGTTGCCTGCGAATCGCTTTGTAACCGGTGTGTTCGTCCACCAATCGAAGCGTGTGCGTCAGGCATCCTTGGTGCGGCACCGACGGAAAGACAGCGCTCACCGCCCAGAGAATCTCCTCCCGGAGATCGCTGATGATCCCTCGAACGGGATAATGAAGCTGATCCCGGATCACCTCCAGAAAACGCCGCAACGTCTCCTTCTGTTCGCCCCCCTCCAACAGATCGATGTGAACGATGTCTCCCGTGCTGTCTTGAGCCACAAAAGCCGTCCATTCCTTCTCCGTCTGCCCTTTGACCTTCATTCCTGTACCATCCAGGTGCAGGTAGCCCTCCCAGCGAGGATTGAGTTCCTGCGCCACTTCCACAGGCGTCTTGCAAGATTGAGAGGCCTCGACCAACGCCCGATGAGCAGTCATCCGGCCAAAGTGTCGGTGCGTCAGCTCGCCCAGGCGCTTGGCGATCACCCGGAAGCTGGAGCGGTCCTCGATATGGCGCTTGACGCTCTCGCTCAGCAAACCAGGCCCATAACGTTGCCCCTGCGACGATTGTCCCATAAAGGTCCGATGGCAAAACCGACATCGGTAGCGTTGGCTTCGGAGCCGATCTGCACCGCGCAACCCCACTTCCCATCGGGGCGTTGTGCCGTGCTTCTTTGTCTTCAAACTCCCGCAATAAGGACATCGTCGCCGCCTTTTTTTTCACACGATTTTCCCTCCTCAAGGCCTGCACTTTTTCTTATTTTCGATAACCACCTTGAGGATATGAGGTTGTGCTTAAATTAGCAACAGAGAATGGGACGCTACCAAAGCAGCCGCCCCGCCAGCCACCCCCGCTCTGGGGTAACCACCGAGGAGTAAGAACCATGCTCGCCCCCCGTCTGGGTGTGGGAGCGCAGACACGCTTGTCCCGCCCAGCGTGCGGGACTGCGCTCGACTTTGTGCGCTGGCTCTCCCCGCCTGTGCATACAAGAACATCAGAAGAAGCGGGGATCCGTGCCCGCCAGCGCCCAAAACGGTCTGCTTCTCCCCCACCCGGACGGGGTGCTGCAGCAGGCCCACCCTCGGGTGTGGGGGTGAGCGAAGCGGGTGCCGCAGGCGGTCCGCTGGT
>JACPXH010000013.1 GCA_016196625.1 Candidatus Parcubacteria bacterium
AAAGAACAATCAGGTGTCTAAATTGAAACTTTACCCTACAATAATCGCTTCATTTTGAAACGCTGCCATAAAGGCGTTTTTGTCCACTTGCCATTCTGGCCGAGGGGGTAGTCCGGGATCGTGTAGTTCGAGTGCATCTCCGAGGTCTTCGTATATCACGACGAAGTGTCCGGCCGCGCCCGGTTCCCCCGCCAGTTTGTTAGCGTTTACGACGGCGATAAGGAGATTGTTTACGACAAGCCGCTCGATTTCATCAGTCGTTATCCGTCGGTGCTCAAACAAACTTTTGGCGACGAGAGCTTTGGCGAATTGTTGTTCTCTCGCGAAACCGGCAGAAGCGTATTGTTTCTGATCTTGGTACCACGCTGGATTCCAGTATTCGCGCAGGTACTCCTCGCCACGATCGGCCAACTGATGATAGTCAAGGTTACTCATCATTTTTACGCCGGGGATTCGCTCGGCCAGCGCGACCGCGGCGACGGGCGTCCACGAATACTTCCCTTCTTCATATTTCGTCATCGCGTTCACTTCCTCCCAGCTTACGGGGCCATCCAACGTATTGAGCATCATCATCACCGCCGCCTGCAGGCAGTGCATATTGTCGTCCCGATTTTCGAAAAACATCGGCTTCATAGCTTCTGCGGACGACTTTTTCGTGCGCCATTCCTCCCCCGCCAAAAATCAATCACACCGTGCAGGCCTCCGATACTACGCACGCGGTGATAGCCGATGACAATTTTGACGAATTCTTTGGCGGCGAGCCAGAGGCTTGCGGCAAGCGTTAGCACCCGCGACGGGCCGTGGCGCCATGAGAACGTGAGGCCGTTGCGCAAATGGTAGTATTGATAGCTAGGCGAGCCGGCTTTGGCTGAGGCCGAACCTTTGTGCCAGACTTTTGCGCTCGGTACAACCACACGGCGCCAACCGGCTGCAGCAGCTCGGGCGTTGAAGTCCGCGTCTTCGTAGTAGAGGAAGTAATCTTCCGGGAGCAAACCCACTTCTTCGAACACTCGGCGTTTGGCAAGGAGCGCGCCGCCCGTAATGTAGTCAACGTCCAGGGGGTGTTCCGGGAACATCCCCTCGCGGTATGGTTCGCCGTAGTGCGGGTGGAACCCACGGGTACGCAGCCAGTTGAATCGGCCGCCGCAAAACCATATCCGCGCGGGTTCATCTGTTGTTAGCATGAGCGCGCCCACGAGACCAATCTGCGGGTCTGCTGCAGCCGCAGCCACCATCTTCGCGAGCGCGTCTGGAGCGAGCACGGTGTCGTTATTGAGGAAGAAGATGTAGTCAGTCCCTTCGGTAAGCGCGCGTTTGATGCCGACGTTGTTGCCCCCGCCGAATCCAAGGTTGGCGCCAGTCTGAACGAATGCGATCCGATATGGTGGTGTCGGGTACTGTGCGAATCGCTTCCACGAATCGTCGCTTGAAGCATTGTCGAGCACGATTACCCGGAAATTGGGGTAGCGTAAGTCCTTGAACGAGTTAAGGCAGGCAATGGTGTCTGGTCCGCCGTTCCAGTTGAGGACGAGGATAGTGATTTTGGGGTTCATGATCCAGTGTTTTGTTGCCGTCCGGTAGCTATACGTGTTTAGTATGTTTTTGAGGTTGATGCGTAAAAGATGAAGCCCGGATGACGATAATGTATCATCCGGGTCTCAGCGGTTCGGTTGCTAGCGGTACGCATCGTCAAGTGCCGCAGTGAAGAGCTGGTACGTCATTCGTGCCGCTCGTGCACATGCGCACTGCAGGTTCCACTCATAGCCAACGAGACCCTTGACGAGTTCGCGCGCGTCGGCGCTGTGATCGGGGTCGCCTTCCGCGTGGGCTCTGAGCCAGCGCGCCGCTGGGGCCGCGTACCCTCCTAGTTGCTGGTAGAGCTTCGGTGCGACGGCCGCGGTTATATGGGCCGCGGCAGTTTCGACAACGTAGTTGACGGCCGTCATGGCCGCAGCGAGCGGGGCATGGGCACTGAGGAACGTGAGGAGCTCAGAGAATCCGCCAACCTCATTGGAAAGTACGATCGTCTGGTACTCCCCCGGGTTTACACCGAATGCTTCCGCCATCTCCTGCCACCACTGCCAATGCTCTCGTTCTTCTTCTTCTTGGTTACCGTAAAGGAACCGAGCCTGCAGTGTACCGGTCGTTGTCCGCAAGAGCATGCTGTTGAGCCAGCCCGGGAACGGTTCGATGATGCCGCGGCCTATCTGAAGCATGAAGCGGTGCATCGCGGCGAGTTCCAGCTGGTAGGCGATTGCCGCTCTCACCACCGGCAGTTGGTGTAGCGCTTTCAGGTAGGGCTTGCATTCCTCATCCAGGTTTGTCAACCACGCTGGATCAGGCGAATCCTGAATCACTCGTGCCATTCCTCCTCCTTTCAAATCGCAGGGTTAAACCTCATCCGCGTAGGCGTTCAGGTCGAAATAAAGGTATCACTTTTACTAAGACGCGTCCAGTTTCTTAGGACCGCAAAGGGAAAACGAATAACCGCATTGACGATCCGCGGTAAGCGGCGTGGCTCTACGGTGAGCCGCCAGAGCCACTCGAGGCCAGCTCGGCGCAGCCAGACGGGTGCGCGCGGGAGCCGGCCGGAGAGGATGTCGAATGATCCGCCAACGCCCATTGCCAGTTTCACCGTTGGAAGTTGAGCGAGGTTGTCGGCGATCCAGTATTCCTGCTTCGGAACTCCGAGTGCTACAAACACGATGTCTGGCCGGGCGTTTTTAACCAGTTCCCAGTTCTGTTCGTCCTCCGATGCTCCGGCGACGATGAGCGCGGGGAAGCGCATTTTGATTTTTGCTGCGGTGGTCGCGGCGGCACCGCCGCGGCCACCGATAAAAAATACCGACCGTCCCATCTTAGCCGCGAGCGCGCAAATATCCAAGACGAGATCCACTCCCGTGATGCGTTCGGCCGCAATTCCTTTTCGGCGCAGTGCCCAGACCACTCCCCTGCCGTCTGGCGCGGCCAGATCGGCTTGTTTGATAATTTCTTTTAGCCGCGCATCTTTCTGTGCTGCAAGGATCATTTCCGGGTTGGGCGTTACCATGACGTGCTGCAGGTTGTCAGTGAGAAATGTCTCAATACGATCCAGCGCTTGGCTACGCGTGGTCGCATCGACTGCAACGCCGAGTACGAATGTTTTCATACAAGTGGTTTGTTGCATGCAACTTTTCTAATGTATTAATACATTAGAAAAGTTTGTACGAGGCGACTACGCGGTAGCGCGGGCCATCCTCATGGAGTGTGCTTTCCATCAGGTCAACGCGGCCGGCGGCAAAAGCCGCTTTGAGCGTTGCCGCGATCGGTACTCCTTTTAGATGTGGTCCTTTGGCGCGGCCGAGGGTGAGGTGCAGCTGTAAGGGTCGTGTGTCGTTGGGAAAATCAATCTTGGCCGCGCGTGCAATCTGGGACAGTGCGGCTGACAGGTCGGCTGCCGCGGGCTCCGGATCGGCCACCGCCATCGCCCAGACCATGTTCGCCAGCCCTTGCGGCGGGCCGAGCGCGATCTCGGTTAATTTGACAGTGAAGGATCGGAAACTGTTCAGCATACCTCCTGCCTTTTGGCGCAGTATAATGAGTTGCTCGTCGTCAACGTTGCCGAGAAACAGTGCCGTGAAATGCAGGTTTTCTGGTTTGGTCCAGCGCGCCGGGTACCGGCGCCACTGCTTTTGGTACTTGACGAGCTCTAGCCGGATGTCGTCCGGTATGTTTATCGCAAAGAAAAGCCGGTGTAGCATACTGTTATACTGACTCATTCTACCGTGAATTTTTCTTCCCGTCAGTTTCAAGTTTTGTTTTGGATTTTGTGCTTTGTGCCTTCCCATGTATATCCTCCGCGTCGCTCCATTGACCACCATTCCTCTGCCCCATGAGCAGGTGCTGGATTACTTTTTCCGCGAATCACTGCCAGCGGGGGCATTGGTTGAGATGGTGCTCAACCGTCGCAGGGTGTTGGGCGTTGTTTTTGCGAGCGCGCCGCTCGCCGCGGTCAAAGGCGCGGTCAGAAAGTCGGTGCGCTATACGCTGCGCGCGGTCAGCCGCGTTGTTTCTCCCGCGCCCGTGCTCGCGGGCACGCAGCTTGAACTTGCCCGGTGGGTGGCCAAGTACTACTGGGCGCCGCTTGGGCACGCCCTCAAAACAGTCCTGCCGCAGGCGATCCTCAAAAGTCCTCTGGCCATTGGGCGAGAACGCCGGGCAGTAAACGCGCAAGGAGCGACGCCTCGGCTCATCTGGAAAGCTGATCGCCGGGCCGATTACCGGCGTCTCATCAAGAGTGCGTTGCGTGGCGGCCGGCAAGTGCTTTTCATAGTGCCGGATCAGGCGGCCGAGATCCATTGGCGAGCGTGGCTGGAGCGGGAACACATTGCGCATGCGACGTACTCGTCGAGCATACGCACCAAGGCCTCTCGGGCGCTCTGGCAGCGGTTGGCCGCGGGTGAGGCAGTGGTGGTGTTGGGAACGCGCTCGGCGGAGTTTCTCCCGTTTGCCAACCTTGGATTAGTCGTGGTTGATGAAGAAGATTCGAGCGCCTACAAGTCTTGGGAACAGAGCCCGCGCTACGATACGCGGGAAGTCGCGGAAAAGTTAGCCGAGCTTTCCAAGTCGCAACTGGTGTTTGGTGCTTTGTCTCCCACTAGCACAGCGATGCTGCGAGCAAAGCGCGGGCGGGTTACCCTTACCGGACCGGATGCCGTCGCCGGGCGGTTGCTTAACCCCACGGTGGTTGACCTAAAGCTTGAACGGCGCGCGGGAAACGAGTCGCCCTTGAGTCGTAGTCTACAAGAGAGGGTCTCTCAAGCGCTGGCGGAGAAACGTCCGGTACTCCTGTTTATCAACCGGCGCGGCACCGCGCCCGTGGTGCTTTGTCGCGATTGCGGGGCGGTGATTGAATGTCCACGCTGCAGTGTTGCAATGGTGCAGCACCGTGGTGCGGTGCGTGCCACAAAGGCGGCGGTGAACGTGTTGGTCTGCCATCATTGCAATACCCGTTTAGCTGTCCCCGATGTGTGTCCACGGTGTCATGGTCATGAATTGCACGCTTTTGGCGCGGGGACAGAGCGGATTGAAGCCGAGGTAAAAAAGCTATGGCCGGCCGCGCGCGCTACTCGGCTTGACACCGACGCTTCGCCCACGAGCCGCGAGGTGGGCGCGGTGATACAGAGCTGGCGCGCTGGCGACGTTGACATTCTGGTGGCGACGCAACTTGCCTTGGCGCTGCGTTACCACATCTTCTCGCGGCCGCCGCTCCTTGGTATTGTAGCCTTGGATCCGCTGATGGCTTTTCCCGACTATCGGGTTGGCGAACGGCTGTGGCAGCTGATTCGGGCGTTGGGGCTTGCCGCGTGCGAGGTGGTTGTCCAAACCTATGCGCCTGAGCAGCCCCTCCTTGAGGCTCTGAAAAGTTCTCCTGAAGCCTTCTACGCGGCCGAGCTCGCCGAGAGACGAACCTTAGGCCTGCCGCCCTTTTCTGAACTCATCAAGCTTACGTTTCGGCACCGCGACAGCGCCAAGGCCGCGGCAGAAGCGGCGAATGGAGCACAGCAGTTAAGTGCGGTTATCGCCAAGGCCAAAGTTGAGGATCGGGTTCAGATCCTTGGTCCGGTGCCCGCTTTCATAGCCAAGGAGAAAGGGCAGTATGTCTGGAGTGTGTTGGTTCAGTCTCGGCTCACTTCGCTTAAGGCGCGCAATACCCTCTTGCGTTTCGTGCCGAGCAACTGGAACGTGGATGTGCATCCGGATTCTATTTTGTGAACGAAACCCGGATACCAAAAAACGTTCAAGCCCCCAGCATCAAGAAACGTTCGATCTCGAAGGCTGAGGCACGGGGACTCTGTAAAGAAGCGCAGGAACTTAACCTCAATTTTCCAGCAATCGTGAGAAAGAAGAAATAATTGGGTTTTGACTGTTGTGATTTTTTCGGAATTCTGGTTGCGACCTTGGTCATTTTATGAAATCTCTCCCGCTCATCCCAAGAGATGACCCTACTCTCCACCAGCTCTCGCGTGAGGTGCCGGATCCGCGCGCGCCAGAAATCCATCAACTCATCCGCGACATGCAGCTTACCATGCGGGTCAAAGAGGGGGTGGGGCTGGCGGCCCCACAGGTGGGGCAACCACTCAATATTTTCGTTATCGATCGTGAGTTCGTGGACGCCGACCGCAAGCGGCAATCGCGTTGGGCGCGGTGGTTCCCGAAGCAAGTTCCGGCCGTGTACATCAACCCGGAACTAGTCCGGCGAAGCGGCGATGTCGTACTGCTCGAGGAGGGGTGTCTTTCAGTGCCTGGCGTGTTCGGCTTGGTGCCGCGCTGGGAGAAGGTTACGCTCAAAGCGCAAGATCAAAACGGCAGGCGGTTTCGCGTGCGTGCGAGCGGCCTTCTTGCCCACGTGCTCCAGCACGAGATGGATCATCTCGCGGGGCAACTGTTTACCGAAAAGGTGAAGAAGTATACTACCCGCAAGTAGCCCCGTATCTTGTGGAAGTTTCGGAAATAGATTAAACTTTCTAATGTATTAATACATTAGAAAGTTGCTTATGCCACAGATTTCTCGTGCCCGTCTCAGTAGACAGGTTGAGGAGGAGCTCGTTGAGACGTTTCTCGAGGGCATCGTCATCGTTCAGGATAAAAGGTTAGCGAGGCAGGTGGCGGCAGATCTGTTTACCCCCACCGAGAAAATCATGCTGGCCAAGCGTCTTCTTATCGCCGTGCTCCTCGAAGAAGGATACGACTACCGTGCCATCGAGAAGTCGCTGAAGGTTACTCCCACCACGATTAATAGCATTCGGGCCATACTGGTTCGATCGGGTGCGGGGTTTCGGGCGCTGGCCGAATTGCTCAAAGGCGGTCGTGCCACACTGAAACGTAAGCAAGAACAAGAACGCCGGAGTGAGGAGGCCACAAATCGAATCGCGCACTTTCTTGATATGCTTCGATTACCAGTGAAAGGATCCAAGCGCGACATGATTCGTTGGCGCAAGGCGATGACCAGATGATGAGGTGATTCTTAGTACATACCATTCTAATGTATTAATACATTAGAATAGTGGCGTGCAGCGGTCGATGGTCGCAGGAACTTGTTTTGGACCTTTCAGTTCTTCGAAATGGATTCGCGCCCGCCCAATGAGACGAAGTCTCGTCTTGGGCGGGCGCGGGGGGAACTCTCCTAACCTTGCACGGCCTCGGCATACTCGCGTTTGATTTGTTTGGCGGTGGGCCAAAGGAGCACCGCGAGTGAGACCACGGCAGCAACGGCGATGAACCTAATCCAGCCCCTCGGTCCCTCAACCAGCGCTGTGCCCACCAATGCGCCAGCGAGGACGGTATACATGCTGCCTACGAAGCACCCCACGAGTGTAGTATTCGCATCCGGACCTAGCTTACCGCAGGAGCCAATCGGTGCTGCTATAAGAGCCCAGACGGCCGATACTACCATCCCCGCGAGGAATGGGAAAATTTGACTACGCAACTCCCCGAGGAATATCCAGAAGAACACCAGGAGGTAGAGCCACAGAAGCATCCCAACAATAACACTCACCCTTCTCCCCATTCGATGTCCTCCTCTGTTTGCTTCGGTTTCTAGCCGAACAGTTTCAGCCCGTGGCTTGTCCGTTCTTTCTGCGGTTTCTCAGGGCACAGATTCCATGTAGCATGTCTATGTAACTATGTCAATAGCTAAATTTCTCTATTTCGGCACCCCGGAATTCAGTCGGATTGTGCTCGAAGAACTCTTGGAAAGCGGCTTTGCGCCGGTTGCGGTTGTTACCGCGCCGGATAAACCGGTTGGCAGAAAACAAGTTTTGACCGAATCGCCAGTGGCGGCGTTTGCGAAGCAGAACGGTGTTGAAGTTTTGAAGCCGGAGAAGATTAAGCCGCTGGAGTTCGTTGAAAAACTGAAATCGTATCAACCCGATCTCATGGTGGTGGCGGCCTACGGGAAAATTATCCCGCAGGCAATTTTGGACGTTCCCAAACACGGCGCGATAAATGTGCATCCATCTTTGCTACCCAAGTGGCGGGGTGCTTCCCCCATCCCCTATGCGATTTTGAACGGCGATCAGAAAACCGGCGTTACGATTATGCTAATGGATGCTGAAATGGATCACGGGGCGATTTTGGCGCAGGAAGAAGTTGTGCTGAAGGGCGATGAGATAACCGTGGCGCTTACTTCTCGTCTCGCGCGTATCGGCGGCCGGATGCTGACCGAGGTTATCCCGCGTTGGCTCGCGGGCAAAGTTACGCCGGTTGAACAAGATCATGCCGCGGCGACCTATACGAAAATACTTACTAAAGAAGACGGCCGGATTGATTGGTCAAAGTCAGCAGCTCAAATCGAGCGGCAAGTGCGCGCGTTTGACCCGTGGCCCGGGGCGTGGGCGGTGTGGGCCAGAGATGGTGAAGCGTCGGTTATCAAGCTTTTGGCAGCAAGCGCAGTTCCTCATTCTGAGCCGAGGGGGAAGAATCTCGAAGCGCGCCGAGATTCTTCGGCCGCTGCGCGGCCTCAGAATGACGGGGTGGTAGCGGTGCCCGGCACGGTTACGGCTGCGGGGGTCATCACTGGCGACGGATTACTAGAGCCGGTTACGGTTCAGCTCGCTGGTAAACGCCCGATGGATTGGGCGGAGTTTCTTCGCGGGCATGGGGATTTCGTCGGAAGCATTTTGAAATAAAAAGATGCCCCCGGCCAATCGGCTTGGAGAAGCTCGGTGAACTTTTCGGCTCTATTGAGGCAAATTGAGTGCTTTCCTTATTCGTTCCATTTCTCGCGCCACAACTTCCGAATCATACTCCCCGCTATGCGCAGCCGACCCCTCGTACGAGGGCTTTTTTTGGTCTAGATGGAGACGCAACCGGATCCCGCGGCCTTGACTCGAGCTTGTCGAGGGGCCTTCCGGCACCGCATAGATATGAAACCGCGGATATGGGTTCGGACCGGCCCGGCGAATGAAGCTTTGGCCGTCAGCCGGATGCGGTGCATAGCCACACTGGCGCATGAGGCTCAGGGTGTTTTCGGTTGGGTTGGTGATGACAATGTCCATGCCGGCAATTCGTCAACTCATCGCCTGACTGGTCGGTAAGCTCGATGTTGGCGGGAGCCGCCATCGGCCGAACAGGCGTTGCGAGATTTTGTAAATCGTATAGGTTATGAAAAAGGCGGCAAACACGTCAATTGAATAGTGGAGATGCATAAGCAGCACCGTAGCCCCCATGACAAAAGACGAAGCAAGAAAGAAGTACCGCACCCAGCGTTGGCGCATGACGAGAAATACCAGGAACGGAAAGCCGGTGTGGCCGGAGAAAAAAAGATCATTTTGTGCCGCCAAGGTTCGGAGTATTCGAAAGTAGTAGTCGGGCGGGCTTGCATCGGCTGGAGGTGCGAGGTGCGTGAGCGTTACAAAGAGCGCCCGCACGAATACAAAGAGCGCAAAACTCATGAGGGCGAAGGGCAGGTTTTCCGGCTCCAAGAACGCAATCGCGACGATCGCCGCGAGCACCAGAAACAAGTATCCCCACACGGCAAGCCACTCGAGGTTGACGAGCGGCAGGCGATCGAGCAGGAGATCCGGTACGGGAAAAGCGGCGGTGCGGTCGGCGTAGCGGCCGGTAACCGCCTGCAGCTTGAGGCTGCTTGCCACCGCCAACACGCTGGCTCCCGCAAACAGCATGAGCCAGCGGATTTTAAGAAGTTCTTTCCAGCGGTTGATGGTTTGGCGCATGGGCGGCGAATTATGAATAACTAATCATGAATACCAGGAGGCGTAGGGTCCCGATTCGCGATTCATAATTCCTGATTCAGTAGCGATCCGTACATTTCCTTGAGTCGTGCCGCCACAGCTTCGAGACTATGATGCTGGACCATCTGTTTGGCGTTGGCCGCGAGCCGTGCGCGGAGTGTTGCATCTTCTACGAGGCGTTTTAGATGTATGGCAAAATCCGCTTCGTCTTTGGCTTTGAGACAATTCTCTTCATGTGTGAGCCAGTCTTTATAGACCGGAATGTCGCGCACGAGAATGGGTCGGCCCACCGCCGCAGCCTCCAAAATCACCATGCCCTGGTTTTCTTCGAGCGACGGGAATACAAAAATGTCGCCGGCCGCATAGAGGCGCTCGGCGCCTTCGACGTTTCCGGGAAACTGAATGTTCTGGGGCAGGTCTTGGGGCAGGTTCTGCGCGGCAATGCTCGATGAGTATACTTTGCCGAACCAGATGAATTGGTTTTTCGGAAATGCACGCGCGAGGTTGACGAAAGTGTTGATGCCCTTGCGGGGGATGACGAGACCGACGTTAAATACGACCAGGTCCTTAAGCCCAAACCGCTCGCGGATATTTCGGCGGTTTTCTTCGGAGTCTTTGAAGCGTTCCGTGTCAACGCCGTTCGTGATGACTTCAAGGCGCGCTCGGACCGGATATTTCTGCAAGAGTCCTTTTGTGTATTCGGATGGACAGAGGACCAAGTCCGCTTGGCTGTACGCCCAGCGCAGGTATCGCCGGATCAGCGGATAGAGGGGTTTATTTATCCAAAACACGCCTTGCGCGTCTTCAGCCGTGGTGTGGGCGTAGACGATCACTTTTTTGCCTTGGCGCTTCATCTTGCGCATGAGCCACGCCGAGCGCAGCCACGGCGTATTGAACTGTACGATGTTGCAATCCGCCGGCAACCCTTCGTGCCATTCCGTTACCGAGATTCCCGCCCGCGCGAGCGCGGTCTTTTGATTTTTGTAGCTTGAAAGGAGTCCGGTGCCGACATTTTGATACAGCCGCCCTTTAGCCAGATGGTAGTACTCAAGGTAGATGCAGACGCTGGCAGGGGTCATATTAGAGCAGCATAAACTTTTTCGAGCGCTTCGGCTACGTGGTGCCGGTCGAAGCGTTGGGCGAGCTCTCTTGACCGTTCTCCGAAACGCCGGCAGCGATCTGGTTCGTTCAGCAATTCGCGTACCCCAGCCGCGAGCCCCTCGCGGTCCCCGGGTTCGGCAAGGTAGGCGTTTTCGCCTTCGACGACCTGCTCGGGCGTTCCCCCGCCCCGGGTGGCCACGATCGCAAGCCCCGCGGCCATGGCTTCCAAAAGCGCCATGGATTGGTTTTCCGAGTCGCTGGGACTTACGAATATATCCGAGGCCACAATGAGTTGAGTGAGTTCTTGGCCGTGGAGCATGCCGGGAAATTTAACTGCATTTTGAAGGCCGAGCCGTGCTGCGTGCTGTTTTAGGTGCTGGAGATTCGGGCCGTCTCCGGCAATGGTCAAGGTGATCTGGGGCGCGGCGCGGTAGATGCCGGCCATGGCGTCAAGCAGCACCTCAACGCGGTTTTCTGCCGCAATCCGGCCGTGATATAGAAGCGCTGGGCTGGAGAGGCCGAAGCGTTGCTTAAGGGCTTCTTTCGGAGCGCTGCCGATGAAACGGTCGGTGTCGAGCGGGTTTGAGATCCATTGTACTAGTTGGGTCAAGCCCCCGGCCTTGAGTTCGTCTGCGACTGCTTTGGAGGAAGCCAGCACCAACTGGCAGTGGCGGTAGTAGCGAGCGGTATAACGCAGCACCAGGCTTCTGGCGATAGGCACGGGCAGGAGCGGTAGGTACACGCGGAATTTTTCTGCGAGCGTGTGGTGCGTGCCCACGAGCGGTCGGCCAAGGTGCTTGGCCGCGGCCACCGCTTCCCAACCGACGCCAAAAGGTGTGTGCGTGTGGATGATGTCGGGCCGGCCTGAAAGAGATCGCCAGCGCCCAAAGGTTGGGATGACCAACCGATATTGCCTATAGTTGGGGAGTGTGAAAGAGGCGTACCTTAGGACGCGTATCCCGCGAAGGTCAGGTGACTCTCCCCCCGGAGCGCTCGGGGCATGGACTTCGATTTCGTGGCCGCGCTCGCGGAGAGTTTCCGCGAGCGTTACCAGCGACCGCACGACACCATTCACTTGCGGCCAGAACGTGTCGGAGTAGAAAGCGATTTTCATGATGGAGTAATCGGAGTAATCTCGAATATACAAATAATTACGAGATTGCGTTCACGATTCGATTCGTATATTTATGTCGTATTCGTATATTCGCGATTACTCCCCTTCAATTCCTTTACTCTCAAAGGCAATTTTCTCGGGTTTCCCCACCGGCCTGGGCTCGTCTCTATTTGCCGGTAGAAATTCTGGCGGTTCCTCCAAGAACTCTTTGATAATGGCATAGAGCCTTCCGGCGTGGCGCGTTAAAAGCCAGTGCCCGCCCACGTCCAGACTCAGCAGTTTGGCCTTGGGCATGCGGTGGACCATTTCCTCGGCTTCGCGCTCGGTTACCAGTGGATCATGGAGCGATCGGATTATGAGCGTGGGTTGCGCAATGGCCGAGAGGCTCTCGCCCAAATCGAGCTCTCCCATGGTGGCCAGACACCGCAAATTAACCGCCAAAGGCATGCTGGTAAGCCCTTGATAGACCGACGGCCAGTAGCCGCCTACCGTTCGTAGGTCAGCAAAGTTGTACGTGCGCCGTTTATACCAACCAACAAGCCACGACAGAAAATGGACGCCCGCTTTTGCCGGCCGCGAGAGAAAACCGATGCGCCAGTAGAAAAACGGATTTTTGTGGTTGGCCGAGATGAGGATGAGTTTTTTAAGCCGTGTCGGTGCCCTGAGCGCGGTTTGCAGCGCGATTGCTCCCCCGGCCGAATAGCCAAGCACAGCGGCCCCTGAAACGTTGAGGCGCTCGAGAATTTCCAGGAAGTCGGCCGTGAATAGCGCGAAGCTGTATTTGCGCCAGGCCAGGGGTTTGGCTGAAAGGCCGTGGCCGCGCAGGTCAAAAACAAGGGTCCCCCAGCCATGCTCTTCCAGAGATTCAAGCACCGGCAGCCACGAGGTGTGGTTGCCCGTATAGCCGTGGATCGCGACCACCATGGGGCGAAGGGGCTCGGCTACTTCGGGGTTGCTTCTTTGGGCCGGCCGGCAGAGACGATAGAAAATTTTGGTCCCGTCGGCGAGCGTCAGGAAGTCGAGCCGTGGTTTTTCTGCGACAGCCATGAGGTAAAGAAATTTCTAAGCAGCGGGCTGTTTCCCTTGAGCAACCAGAGTAAACTCGCAATGCCGATGCCTGCAATGAGGAGATCTTTGGCGCGCACGACGAACGCAAACGCCACGCCGCGGACCGCGCCCAGGCCGAGGGCTCCAAATATTGCCGCGCCGCTCAGATCCCCAACGCCCACGTTGGCCACACCCGGGACGGCGTAGACCGCAATGAGTATGGTTTGAATGATGACGACTTCGGTGAGGTTTGGCTGGTAGCCGAGGAAGCTCACCACGAGCCACACCTCTACAAATGTGATCGCTGAGATGAGCGAACTCAAAAGCACCGCCCGGCCGAGCACCGACCGTTTTTCCAGGAGGTAGTCCGCGAGGATATCTTCGAAGCGGTCAATGCTGCGAGCAGTATTCTTGAGCGCTTTGAGGTTCGAGATGCGCAGCATCCGGAAAAACGGTCCAAGTACTCTCCGGCCCGCGGCCAGATGTGCTCCCACCAGGAGTATGAGGACAATCACCGCCACGAGAGCAATAAGCAGGGTTGGGCTCTGGAAGGGTAGCGCTCCGCTGGCCGCTGCACTAGTAAGCACGATGAGCGTAAGCGTGATGTGCACTGTCCATTCGATGAGTCGATCGCTCGCGGCCGCGGCGAGGGCGAGCGGTGCACGGACGTTCTCGCGGCTCAATAGGTATGCCCGCACTCCCTCGCCCAGAAGATCGGCCAGCGGGGTCAGATACGTCATGGCGAATGCAGCCAGCCGTATTTGAAGCAAGCGCCGGAACCGCAACCGTACGTTCTGTGCTCTTAGCAGCATGCGCCAGCGCGTTACCTGCAAGGTGAGGTTAAGGAGCGAAAGCAGCACTAAAACCCCGAACTGCCAGAGGGCGACAGAACGGAGCGCGGCCCAAATCTTGTTCAGGGGAATGCGCGAGAGGGTCCCCGCGAGCAGTGTTGCTCCGACTACCAGCGCGAGAAATATGCTGAGAGTTCGCCAGCGACGCATGGGGACGACAACTTAGCCCTCGACGGTAATGCGGTTGGCCTGGATGATCGAACGACCGATAAGCCTGCCTCGTACGCTCACGCGCTGGCCGGCGGACAGCCTTTCAAACGCGAGTGCGCCTCCCGCCACGGAAACGATCTGGGTGGACGGGAGAATCTTCACGCCATAGGGGAGTTTGCCCGGGCCAATCCGAAGGGCAAGCATGAATTCTCCGCTATACACCTCTTTCACTGTACCGCGGTACAATGTTCCCACGACTTTCGTGGCTGGTTTTTTGGGTGCTGGTTTTTTAACCACGGGCTTCGCCGAGGCTTTTGGTTGGACGTTATAAGGTTGCAAAGCCTTGGTGCGAGGAGCCGAGAATGGCGCTTTTGGAGCCGTGGCTGCGAGCGCGGCCATAGCCCCGCCTAACGCGAATGCAAGGGTAACCACAAAAATAGCGAATGTTCGCATTGATTCCAGAGTAGCAGATTCTGTGGGGCGGAACAACGATTGACAGTTTAAATGGTCTTGTGTTCTCTTCGAGGGGGCGCGCAGACCGCGCCTTATCCGCCTTCGTGAAACTCCACGGGCAGAGCCCGTGGTCCTCTGCGACGGCGGGCAGAAAACCGCGGGCGTAAGCCCGCGGAGCTTCATTTGCTTTCTGGCCCCACGAGGCGCTTCAGATCGGCATAGGTTTTCGGCAGGTCAATGCGCCGGCCATTCACGAAAAACGCCGGCACGCTCTCGACGCCTGACTTCCGTCCGCTCCGGAGATCGTCCATGATTTTTTTGCGCACGCTCGGGTCGTTGAAGTCTTTGCGAAAGCGCTGGATATCAAGGCCGAGTTCACGGGCGTACCGTTCAAATTGGACTTCGACACGCGTCGCGCTCTTCCAGTCCGATTGGCGCTCATAGAGTATTTGATAGTAATCCCAGAACCTTTCCTGTTGGCCAGCCGCTTCGGCCGCAACCGCAGCCGAGCGGGCATTGGGGTGAATGCGATCCAATGGGAAGTGCCGGTAGATAAAGCGGAAGCGCCCGCCAAAATCTTTTTCAAGCTGATTGGTCGCTTGCCAAAAATTGCGGCAGGCCGGGCACTGGAAGTCGCTATACTCGACGACCGTAACGTGCGCCTCGGTCGGACCGCGGGTCCAGTCACGCTCGGTTGGCGCAAGCGCCAAGAGTGCGGCGGCGGTCTGCCCTGCGTTAGGCTCGATACGGGAGAGGGAAAATCGCCAGATGGCCCAAGAGATTGCGACCACAATCAAAACAATGCCCAGCCACAGGGCGTATTTCTTGGCGGATTGAGGCCATTTTCCGTTTGGAGGTTGACCGGGCATCAACCTTGAGGAAACCAAAAACAGCCGCCGCGGTCAATCCATCACCGCTCGGGCTAAAGCCCGACCTAGTCCGACCGGACGGTCTGGGAGGCTCGCCCTTTAGGGTTTCAGCGCTTTCGCTTCTTGGCCTTTTTCTTTGCCTTGCGTCCGAATTCCCAAGGTTCGTTGGCCGCCTTAAAGAATCGGTCGAGCCAGCGCTTGGTTAGGTCATCGCCGTGTCTAAAGCGCGGTCCCCGCCGGACGCGCTTCTTTGGGGTGGCGGCTTTTCGGCGTGCAGCCATATGCAAAGATCGGATGTAAAATGAGCTAAATATAGAAAGGTATATTATACCGCAGATCGCGAAACCCCGACACAAAAATCATCCACAGGGGCTCCGTCTGCAGGGCAAGAGCTACCGGTACTGTTCGTATTCGTAGACAGGCTCTGGTTCGGTGTCGGATTCGATTGCCGGTTCTGGTTCAACCTCCGCCGCGCGGCGTTTGCCCGGCATCAACCAATAGCCGTAGAGAACCGCCAACGCAAGAACGTTGGGGATGAAAATGAGGGGGTGCGACCACGAGATGCCGGCAAAACGCATATCGGAAACTGGCCAGAGGAACGGCGTCGGAAAGAATTGTTCGGAATGCGTGAAGATGTCAAAGAGAACATGCAGCCCCCACGCCGACATCTCCCAGAGCGGCCTTTTACGGATGAACCAGACGAGGAGAAATACTGCTGCGAAGATTACCAGGCTGTGGCTCAAGTTATAGAGTTCGAGAACATACGGCGGGATAAAGCTCGGGTCAGGGTGCCCAAAAGTAAATTGGGGCCAGGGTGCAAATCCGAGAATGACCCGCGCGGACAAGAGTCCGAACGCAAAAAGATCGGGAGCCATCCCGAACAGGACCGCAAGCCAGAAACGCTTTTTATCTGTTCTGCCAAAGGCGATCCCTCCCCACAGCCCATGCGAAATGATATCCATAGCGTGGAGTCCGGCGTTGCAGTCTATGATACAGGACGGGGGCGGTATGCCGTCAAGGAATCCTTTGATACTAGAACCCCAGTGCTTCGTTGACGAGAATGATTCGCGCTCTGCCGGCTTGCCCTTCCCGGTTGATGATAAGTAGTTTGTTGACTGAACTGCCCGCGACGCCATAGGCCCTGCGGGCCCGTTCGCTCTCAAGTGGCAGGGCATATTCGTATATGCGCTTGAGGCCTGCCGCGGTGTCTTTGACGATTTTGTTCGTGCCGGCAATCCAAACTACGTTCGCCGCACCGTAGGCGTACGCGGGCAGCTGGCTGCCCGAGGCCGACGCAATCATAACATGGCCGTCTTCGGTGACGGCATGGACGCTGCCCACCGTCCACTGGGGAGCGGCTGCGAGTTTTCGCATCTCGGCGCCCTGCGTTTGGGGGTCCAGGGCCGCAAAGCGTTTACGGATTGAGTCGTACCTCCCCGATTCGAAAAATTCTTTGTCCGCGCCGACGGCATCCAGCGTAACCGAGGTCATGGTCATGACTTCGGCCCCGGCGGGAATCATTTCGAAAAGTTTGGCCTTGGCTTGAGCCGCGTTCTCAACGGTGTGAGCTTCAATGCCGTTGGCGGTGAGTGCGGCGGCGGTTCGGGCGGTTATGTCCTGGGAAGCAGGTTGAGTGTAATCCATAGTGTTGATGTAAGATTTTCGAACGTTGTTTACCTAAAAGTACTGCCGGTCTTACCCCAAGCGCGCGAACTCCCGCTTCGCGAAAATCCCCAGCGAGCCCCATACAACAACTAGTTGTTGTATACGGGGCGAGGATTTTCGCTGGCCCTCGGCCCCAGATCCCGCGGAGAGCTCGCGCTTGGTGTAAACAGCGCTGGGATTTCTTACAGATTTAATTTAGTTACCTCCGGCGGCGGCATTTCTTAATGTTCTCGGCAAACCTGGCCAGCATTTGAAGCAAGTATTCGGTGTTGAGCGAATAGAACACTTCAATTCCGCGTTTTTCGTCCGCCACCAAACTGCAGGCTTTGAGAGTTTTGAGGTGTTGGGAAACAGCCGGTTGAGACAGTTTGGCCACCCGTATGAGTTGGCTGACCGACCGCGGTCCCCGCATGAGGGCTTCCAGCATCCGGTAGCGGGCAGCGTTCTCAATGCCCCGGCCAAGCTTGCGTATTTCGTCGCAGAAGCTCTGCATTATAAATCAGTATATTCGGATAAGCTTATGTGTCAATGGGGATAACTTTAAACGCCCCGGGTGAAGGCCCGGGACTTTCTGTCTATGACAGCACGCTAAAGGTAATTCAGTAACCGGTCGTACTGAATGAAGTTGAAGAGGCGGTAGCCGTAGGCTATGAGGACATAGGTTTTTCCGGTCACGAGAAGTATGCCCAGTAAAACGAGAAAGATGCCGCCAACCACCGAGACCACGTGGAGGTAGCGCGATACTTGTGCGAGGTAGGCGCTTGCGCTGCCGATACCCAGAGCGATCGTGAGGAACGGTACGGCAAGCCCCAAAGAGAATATCGCCAACAGGAGTGCGCCCTGCCCGGCGGTCGCCGCGGTTGAAGCCAGGAACAGGATCGAACCTAAAATCGGCCCCACGCAAGGCGTCCAGCCAAAACCGAATGCCGCCCCCAACACGAGGGAGCTCATCGGTTTGCCTCGCTTAAAGAGCGCAGGCACCCGCAAGCGTCTTGCCCGGGCCAAAAAAGGAATGCGCAACACGCCCAGCATAAAGAGTCCAAAGATGATCACGAATACGCCGGCGATGCGGGTAAGCCAGATGCGGTATGGTAAGAGTCCCCGTCCGGCAAGACCTGCGGCCGTGCCGAAGAAGATAAACACTAAACTGAACCCGAGGACGAAAAGGAGGCCATTGAGAAAAATCTTTAGCCGCAGCCGCGCTGCTTTCTCGGAGGTTTGCAAATCGTCTAGAGAGACTCCGCTGATAAAGCCAAGATATCCCGGCACTAATGGGAGCGTGCAGGGCGCCAGAAAGGTAAGGAGGCCGGCCATGAAGGCCGGGGCGAGGAGCTCCCCCATGCCTTAGGACGCGGCCGAGCTATCCGTTGGCGGGAGCCCGTACTTGATTATTTCGAGGTTGCAGCTGCGGTGTTCTCGGCACCACGCCTCGCAGCGCTGCGCGAGGTCTTCGGTCGGATACCGGAAGCCGCAGGCCTCGCAGGCAAAGAGCGTGCGATTCTGATCGGTGAGCGTTTTGACCATAGATTTAAGATTTACCCAACGCACCACAAGGCCATCGTCTCCTGCTCGCCTCGCTTCGCGGGCGAAGCGGGCCGGTGGATGAATGGTTGGTGCGTAGGCCTTCGGTGCGGGGTTCCGCCCCGCCACCGAAATACGAGGTGCCGCCGACTCCCGTCGGCGGGGCTCCACGGTGATGCGGATGGCCGCCAAAGCGGGTGCGGCTGACGCGGTGGATGGGGCGTTGCAGCGGGTGATGGGTGCGGGCCGGCGGGAGCTCGGGGAGCTTTGATACGGGCAGAGACTTTCGGATGAGCCGTTCAATGCTGCGAACTTCGCGCTGTTCTTCAGGCAGCACGAACGATATGGCGTGCCCCTCGGCCCCGGCCCGGGCCGTGCGGCCGATCCGGTGAACGTAGTCTTCTGAATGCGCCGGCAAGTCGTAGTTGAGCACGAGTTCAATCCCCTGTACGTCAATGCCGCGCGCCGCAATGTCGGTAGCCACAAGCACCCGGTATTTACCCGACTTAAACCCGTCCAGCGCATCGCGCCGCTGCCCGAGCGAGCGGTTGGAGTGAATTTCGGCCGCGCTGTGGCTCATGGCGCGTACAGCCTTGGTCACGCGTTTGGCGCCGTATTTCGTACGGGTGAATACCAGCGCCGACCCGGTGTGTTCCGTGAGGATAATCTCGAGCAGGCGGTTTTTCGCTTCGCGCTTTACGATGAAGAGCTCTTGAGTCACGCGTTCAACCGTGGTGCCGGAAGGTGCGATTTCAATGCGAACGGGGAGTTTCATGTTGGCCGTTGCGACCCTCATGATTGCCGGCGAGAGCGTGGCCGAAAACAACATGGTCTGGCGATCTTTGGGAACGGCCTGGAGGATTTTTTGGACTTGCGGCAGAAACCCCATGTCGAGCATGCGGTCGGCTTCGTCGAGGACGAGCATATGGACGTTTCCGAGCGTTACCGTTTTCTGATTCAGGTGGTCAATCAACCGGCCGGGGGTGGCAACGATAATGTGGGGGTTCTTCCCAATCGCTTGGATCTGCGGCTTCATGGAAGCGCCGCCGATTAAAACCGCTGTGCGCAGCCCGAGTGAGCGGCCGACCGCGTGAAGCATCTCATCAACTTGGAGCGCCAGTTCTCGCGTGGGCACCAGAACAAGGCCTCGCCCTTTGGTTCGGGCGAGGATTTGAATCATGGGGATACCGAAGGCGAGAGTCTTGCCGGTTCCAGTTTGCGCCACGCCCACAACGTCTTTGCCCTGCATGGCAATCGGAATCGCTTGACGCTGAATCGGGGTCGGGGTCGCATAGCGGAGCTGTGCGAGAATCTCAAGAATTCCCGGCGCGATGCCAAGACCGTAGAAACCAGAAGCGGGTGGTTGGACTGGTTGCCTCATGGAATCATCGGGGCCGATTGGTCTGCGATTATCGGGAGCATCACGAGAACCTCTGTGTGGCGTTTGTAAAATTCCACGCACGGCCTCGCGGGATCTCGCTTACAACTTCGGGCAAGCTCGTCGAACGCGGGGCCAACCTGACGAACGATATCCCGATAGTCCCCCACAATCGTGGTATACGCATACGCTCCGCCCTGGATGACTCCGCGATCCATGCTTTGAGTTGAATCTTGGTTCGTTTCGCTTAGCGCCACACAGGCGCGGTATTCATTCTTACTTTCGTCAAAAACTCCGTAAAATTTGTTTCCCTTGAGCGGCACTCTTTGCTCAAGCTCCCAGAAGGCCTGTCCTGCAACGACTGCAGGATGGCCCCTTTTTTGTACATACGCTATCGGGATATCTTCGATCGTTTTGACTTGAAACATGGCTGTCCCTCCTGAACAAAATCCGACCTGCCCTCCGAAACTTTAGTGAAGGAGGGACTTTTTATCAAAAGAATCCTGACGACTGACCTCCTCGTTGCGCTCGGCGGAAAGCCCGGGCTGGAACCTGCCAAGGTAAGAGCGTCCCTCGACTTTGCTTCGGGTTAAGCCTAGAACCTCGTCTGATGTCTATTTTTCGTGATGTGTAGTATGCCAGTCCATAAATCTCTTGCGGTGTTTATCGATGGACCAGCCATCCCCGCTTTTAAAAAGCGGCCGGTAAGCCATCTGGAATTCTCGCAAAGCTTTTCCTGAAGCGCGAGGGAATCCGACGGGCAGGGTTTTGTTATAGACTTCAGCAAAGCTCGCAAGCGAGGTCAATGCTTTGTTTGCTTCTTGTTTTAAGTCTCGTCGTATCATAGGATTTTAGTGTAGCATATTTGATATGGAAAAACCACTCCGGCGTACGCCGGAGTGGTTTTTGATTGAATCGGCGCCCTAGACGCGCTTCACATGTTTTGCGGCTGGGCCTTTTTCACCTTCAACAACTTCAAAGCTGACGGCATCGCCAACCTTGAGTTCGTCGTAAGTGACGCCTTCCAAATCCGTGGAGTGGAAGAAAAGATCCTTGGCCTCGCCTTCGCGAGCGATGAATCCGAATCCGTTCTTTAGCGTTTTAATGGTTCCTTGCATAACTTCTTAATATTCCCAAGATTAAAGAGATCCGACCATATCTCTTATTACTAAGTATATCTTACATTCAATCTCAAGTGAAGTCTAGGCCCCCTTACCGGCGCCTCGCTTTCGTGCGCCCCGATTCGTTCAAATGTTGCCTACGCAACTGAAGGCTCTTCGGAGTAATTCCCAAATACTCATCCTCGGCCATGACTTCAAGTCCGCCTTCAATACTAAGTTCAAAGGGCGGCACAAGATCAATCGCTTCATCCGATTTTAAAACCTTCCGCGTGCCAGATCCTCACCGAGGCGACCTTTCCGATTCATATTTTGTGCACTTCCTCATCCTTAAAGGATTCGTCAGCGCCTCCTTCTTTTTTATTTTAGTGGGCCGAAGGCCTCATCGAGCCTGAAGATCTCAGGGCCGAATGGCCTGATGAGCGAAGCGAAGAAGGGCTGCGGGGGAAGGAGTCGAACCTTCATACCGGGATTCAAAGTCCCGTGTCCTACCGTTAGACGACCCCGCAATGTGAGTACAGTACGTCCAGTTTACGCTTGGTGTCGAGGTTGATCGCCAGGCAGCAGTAGTTGTACCACCGCAAGCTCAAGGGGCAGCAACGGCAGCGGCGAGCGGCGCAGCTCGTTTTCTGCCCGGATAAACCGATCAATGACTCTGGTAAGCTGGTTAATCGGGAACGCGTTTGCGTGGGCGTGTACCGCGGCGAACTCCTCATCGGTTAGAGATGTAGAGAGTGCAGCTTTGAGTTGGGGGCTTGCGGCGAGCACCATGGCTCGGCGCAGGTGCTGGATAAGGCCCTTGGTAAATTCGTGCAGGTTGATTCCGGCATCCGAAAGCTCGTGCAGGTTGTGCACGGCGCCGGCAAGGTTATGCGCAGAGAGTAAATCAACGAAGCCTGTGATTTTTTCAATGTTCACTCGGCCGAGGATGCTCTCTACGTGGGCGAGCGTGATCGGGCTTTCGCTGAACGCAATTACCTGTTCCAGCGTGCGTTCGGCATCGCGGAGCGATCCCTCGCCCGCGGCGGCAACTGTGCGCAAGGCCGCGGCCTCAATCTTCACTCCCTCGGCTTTGGTGAGCGTAGACAAGCGCGTTTCAATTTGTGGGACCGTAAATTTTTTAAAGTCGAACCGCTGAACACGCGAGAGAATCGTGGCCGGCATGCGTTCCACCTCAGTGGTGGCTAAGACAAAGATGGCGTGCGCCGGCGGCTCTTCCAGAGTTTTTAAGAGCGCGTTGAACGCTTCCTTGGTGAGCTGATGTGCTTCGTCAATGATGTAGGCTTTGTATTTTGCTTTGGCCGGCGCGAAGCGTATGCCTTCACGCAGCTCACGGATTTCGTCAATGCCGCGGTTGGAAGCCGCGTCAATTTCCACGAGGTCGAGGGCGACCCCTTTTGAGAATTCTTGGCAGGAGAGGCATTTGTTGCAGGGTTCAACGGATTTGTGGGGCCCGCCTTCGCCAAGGCTTCGGCGGATGCTCAATGTGTCCGCGGATTTTCCTGCGGAAATTCCGGACACATTGGCACAGTTGACGGTCTTGGCGAGGATGCGGGCGAGGGTGGTTTTGCCGGTGCCGCGTGAGCCTGCAAAGAGGTACGCGTGCCCCACGCGCCCCAATGCGATGGCGTTCGTGAGCGTGCTCACCACGTGCTCTTGCCCGACTACTTCGGCAAAGGTCTGCGGTCGGTATTTGCGGTAGATAACTTGGCGCATCATTGCGCAGGATATCACAGCGGCTCGCTACTCGGCTAGGCTCTGTCCAGTGGAGGCGTGTGCTCGTTTCTCGTGCGTCAACATATTATAATACGATCGTATTATAATATGTGAACGGGAGGGAATCAGAGCGTATGAAGATAAACGGAGCGAAACCGGTGCGCCGGCGGCCGAAGCTACGCGGGCCTTCCCGGGAGTTCCTGCGGTATCTCGCCGTTGCCGGAGTCGTTGTGGCGATCTCATTGATTGCGCCGCAGCTTCCGGTACAGCTCCTCAAGAACTTCCTGCGCAGACGCCACACGTTCGACCCGTCGTCCTTCAGGCAATTTGGTGCGCGTCTGCACAAGCAAGGGCTTGTCAAAATGCAGCAACGAGAAAGCATCCTTACGTTCCGTTTGACTGCGGGGGGAGAACGTCTGGCGCAGCAGATCGCGCTCACTAACATCTCGATTGTTCGGCCGCCACGGTGGGATGGTCTTTGGCGGGTCGTCCTCTTTGATATCCCGGAGCATGATCGCTTTACGCGGGATTCATTCCGCGCCCTCTTAGAGCGCATCGGATTTGTGAAGATTCAGCGGAGTGTGTTTGCTCATCCCTTTCCATGCGACAAAGAGATTGAGCTTGCCGTTCGAGTATTCCATCTCGATCGCTCGGTTATTCTGTTTACCGCGACGACTCTGAGCGACGATCGCAGACTCCGAAGTTTATTTAATCTGTAAGCCGAGCAGATTCTCGATCTGGTTTCTGATTTTCTGTTTGCCAAATTATACTACGATCGTATTATAATGCGTAAACGTTTGGAGTATATAATATATGGGATACATAATGGGTATATGAAAACTACGGTCGGTAATCGGCGAAAACTTAGCACCGTGGCCGGAAAATCGAAACGCAAAAAAGATTGGGGCGGGCAACCAGCTGGTTGCCCGCCCCATCGTTGAAGGATCGTTGGGCTACTCGGTTCTGCCCGGCAGACGTTCGGTCGCCACACTATACAGCAGTCTTGCTCGGGAGCTTGGCAGCGGCCCCAGCGCACGATTGGCCTCGCGCAGGGCCTCGGCGTCATCCTCCGGCGACTCTACGGGCTCGAGGAAATCCGAGAGTTCGGCGAGCGTAAGCTGGAACGAATCCTCGTAGAGCTCGCCGATCGTAATGGTAAAAGTTACCGCATCCGGGTCCAGCGTCTCGTCGCGCGCCACGCGAAGCGCGGCTTTGTCCGCCAAGAGACTCGCAAGCGAGTGAGCTATCACCCGTTCGGGATCGTCGCGCGGGTCGAGAAGTTCCGAGAGATCGAGCCAAGCCTCTCCTCGCGCGGGGAACAGTTCTACCTGGAGGAGATTCTCGAACTCAATCGTAAGTTCCGGCTCCTCCGCTCCCAGATCTACCAGTGGGCGCGAGAGGGTAAGTTGAACCGCGCGCGTCCGGCTTTCGGCAGCAGACGTGCCGAGAACGAACCGAGTACCCCTCCTCTCGCGGACCCCCTCGAAGTGGGGGTGATGATTTGTCCGCTTCCGGCATCCGCTCCGCTGATGAGGCGGACGCCTTTCTTCTCCTTGGGCATAATATTCCCTCCTTTCCCACGGCGCGCTCGAGCGCGCCGTGCGTACGAGGTTAAACTTGAGTTACCCTTCTGTTTCCTCGGAGCCACTTGGTCTGCTGGAGCCGGCCGGTTCGCCAATCGTAGGCGAAGGTCGCGGCGAACACAAGTCCGAAGAACAGGAATGCTGCCCGCTCATAGAAGGCTCCACTCACGAATACCACGGGCAACGCGGTCAGGGGCACCAGGTATACGAGTAGTGAGACGACGACGAGATTGTGGTACGTATCGGTGAGTGTATTCCTCCAGATACCGCTGGCTATCACTGTTGCGTCGAGAACCCCTACGGCGACGCTCGCCCAACCGATGGCGAGCTGATTCCGACGGAGCCACTCCGGCGCGCCCTCGCGTTGGAGCACTGTGACTCCGATCATCACACAGACGATCAACGCCACGTCTCCGTACGCGTTTGAGAGCGCGATGTTATATGGGAACCCCTCGAAGTATCGACGGCCTAGCGGCAGGATGCCGATACACAGGAAGAAGAGAACCGCGAACGTGAGCCAGATCGGCATTGCGGCTAGCAGGTTGAGCACGGCGTACCCCCTCTTCTGTTTTTCGGCTCGGTCATTCGAGCCGAGGTTTGAGTAAAAAGAACGCCCGATTCCTCCTTCTCTAAAAGCACTACTCGGTAATGCTCTCGGAAAAGGTTGGGAGAACGAGCGGCTGTCCCGCAGGATAGACCAACTCGTTCTCCCGATAACGCTAGGCGGTCTCGGCGCGCTTGATCACCGTGAGCATCTCGTCCAGCAGCTCGCGGCGTTTACGGATTGCGATGAGACTCGTTTCGCGGCGCTTTTCGGCCCTCGCGAGCGCATTACGGAACGCCGAGACGACCTCATCGAAGAAGAAGAACTCCCAGGTTGGTTGACCACTATCCTCGGTACAGTGGAGATGGAATCTGCGTGCAGGGCAGATCCGCAGAACCAAAAAGGTCCCTTTCTCTCCCAAGCACAGCTCCTCGTCCAGGTCGGTCCCGTTGATGGCGTCGTGGACCTGCTGTCGCAACAGCCGTACCGACCTCTCCTTGGTAAAATGGTTGGGGGGGAGCTGGGGACAACGCTCGCCGTGCGCGGCGTAGATCCACTCGATCGGTACCGCGATGTGTCCAAGGATCGGTTTCAGACGTTGCACGAGCTCGGAGACGATTTCTCTCGCCTTCGCTGCGCACTCGAGATCCCGGACGGTCGAGTCTTCACCGTACATGAGATCATGAACGCGGAAACTTGTCGGACTGTTGGGCGTACCCATTGTCAGTCCTCCGTTCGTCTGCGCGCGCCGTATGTGGCGCTACGGCTGCCGAGATTCCTCTGCGGCAACGAAGAACAGACTGGCTAGAAATCCCCTCTTCGCTGCCGCAGAAATGGCTTTGGTTCTGAAAACTTGTTTAGCGTACTATACTCTTTACTGCATTTACTGTCAATAGGAAAGAGACGGGTTTTCAACCGGCTGTATGTATCGGACGATGAGGTCCTTCGCTTCTTGATAAGCTCGAGGCTCAGGATGACGCCTTGCGTCACTTCGTCATCCCTCGACGAGCTCGGGACTCCTCACATTTACGCATTATAATACGATCGTAGTATAATGTGGCAGACAAAAAATTAGAACTAGAGACAGAATTTAAACTCTGTCTGCTTAGCAATGACGCTCCGTGCGGGAGGTGCTGTGAGGCAACTGCGCAACTAAACAGCCGTCGGCGGCTCGATCGCTTTACCTCCGACGATGAATTTTTTGAGGAAGGTCTCGACGGTCATCTGCAGCGGTCGCTCGCGGCTGGGCGTGATTTTGAGATAGTCTTGAACACGTCGGGCAAGCCCGCCGAAATCACGCATAGCCGGAGAGTCTTTTTCAGCGAGTAGTCTTTCCACGGTTAAGGTTTTGAGTTCGGCTAATTTACTCGAAGGCAGCTCAACGGATTTGAGCAGTTCGGAGAAAGCTCGCTGCTGGCTTCCAAAATCCGGCGAGAGGGTCAGGCGCTGGCGGGTCGCATCGAGCCGCTGCATCTCCTCGAAGATGGCGCTCTCGCGCGCTTGGTTGTCGGCGGCGTTGTGCCACTCGTACTCAAGGCGTTGGCGGACGTCGTGGATGCGCTGGAGCACCTCTTCCTGTTTGATCAAATCCGCCTGTCTAAAGTCGCGGTGCAGCTCGTCCAGCGCGGAGGAAAATTCATCGGGTGGAGCAACGGCAATCTGCTCCACTTGTTTGGTTATTTCAGCCGAAGGAGCAATTTTCTCTTGTAGCCACTCGGGCACTTCCTTGCCCAAGCGGCGGTAGATGTCGGCCAAGTCCTTCGCCGTGCCCGTGGCAAGGCCGCTTTCCGGGATTACTTCAAAGTGCGCCGGCGCGCCTTCCGCAGCTGACACAAACTTGACCACGTCCCCGGGATGAACCAAATCAGGCAGGTGCTGGACCGATTGTTCCCACGCCGCGGCAAACTCTTTGGCCGAAATTTTGCCCTCCCCTGCACCGACCAGAGATTTCGCCGCATCCCAGACGTTGCCGCCCTGCTCGATGGTTGCGGCCGGCGCCTGAGCGATTGCTTCGGTCAACGCGCTAGGTTCCGTTGCACCGTGCCATTCGCGCATTCCGACGGCCCTGGCCGCTTCGCGGAGAGCTTCGTTTTGCTGGTCTGATAGCTTAACTGCCTGTTCGATTTCTGCTTCGCTTAAGCCGGCCGGAACAGTTGGCGGAGTTTCCTGAAATTGTTTGATCGCTTCTTCGCCCATCCCCTCCGGCTTTCCGTATGCGGCTTCATCATGGCTCGGCGGAGACGTGGCTTCGATGTGTCGAACCTCATCGCTCAACGAGCCAGAGGCGTGGGGGCCGCGCGTCAAATCTGCTCGGTCAAAACGCATCGCCGTGAACCGTTCGCTCGTATCGTTGAAGTTTTTCCACCAGTTTTGCGCCGCAGCCTCGGCGGCGCCCGACACGCTTTTCTCGGACAATTCGTCTGTTATAGCGCCAATCCCTTTTCCCTCAAACTCTGTCAGCAGTTCCTCTACAACCTCCACGGGCGGCCTCTCGAGCAGGGCGTTGACCGCCGCACCGCCAATGCCGTAGGCAATGGCGAGTTTGCTTGCGGCTTGGAAGAATTCGCCCGTTCGCTCCAGGCCCGTTCGGCGCCCCCGCGCTTCTTTGGATCGCAGCATCCCGCCGGTCAGACCGTGGAGCGTTTCGGCCGTGCTCGTCAAAAACAGGTCCTTTGCTTGTGCGATTCTCTTGCCCCGGAATGACGCGGAATGTTCGCCGTCCCACGCGGCTTTTTCGTACGCGCGGCCCGCCTTTGCCCATCGCTCCGCAGCCGCGGTGGCCGCGTACGCAGCGCCGCGCAGCACCGGCATCCCGCCGAGCACAAGGGCGGTATTCAGCGCTTCGCGAGCCACCTGATAGCCGGAGATTTTGGTGTTGAGGTAGAGACGCGAAAGCTTGTCGGCGCGGCTCATATCTTCTTGGCGTAACTCTTCGTCGGTCCGTTTGCGTTCGGCCATGATGCTGGCAAGGCGTTTTCGAAACTCCTTTTTTTCGTGCGCCGGGAGGTACTGCGCCTGCTCAAGCGCCTCTTTGAAACGTTTGACCGTTGGCGCCACCGCCTCGGTGTAGGCAAGGTTGTCAGGTCGGTAGAGCGCCGTTCGCTCTTCGGCTGCCCGGCGCTCGGCGCGGAGCGTATGAGCCATTTCAGCAAGTGCTGCCTGCACTTCTCGTCGCTCTCGGCGGACTTTTCCGCGTTGGCGCCCCCACGCAAAAACGTCATAGAAGAATTTCACGCCCAGGAGGGAGCCTGCGGTTTTGGCCGCGGCAGCGCCAACGTGCTTGAGCACGCCGGCCGCCACCCGACCGGCTTTGGGCCGCTCGCGGCGTCTTTCGGCAGTAGCGTCAGACGGAGGAGCAGACTCGCGCATGCTGCGGGCAAGGGCATGCACGCGGGCGAGCGCATCCGCGATCTCGGGATCTCCGGGTTGGCGCGCTTCGGCCTTGTCTGCGCCCTGTGCAGTTTCAGCCAAAACCCGTGCGCGCTCTTCTCCCTCGCTGGCCGCCTCGGTTACGGCCGCTGCGTAGTCGTAGGCTGTCTCGCCATCAGCGGCGCGACTCGGCGAGGGGGCTTGTCGTTCGACTGGTTCGGTTTGGGTGGGTTCCGGTCGTTCAGGCGTAGCTGGTGGTATCGTTTGTTGCAGCAGCGCCCAGTGACTCTCTTCCGTAGTTTGTTGTCGTTGCGTTCGGGTCGGGCCGCCGTCGTTTGGAAATTCGTCTGGATGCTGTTCCAGCAGCCGTGAGGCTTGCGTGCGCGCCTCCGCTTCAGTGAATACCGAGAGGTCGGCATTGGCCGCAATGACCCGGCGGATTTCATCTGCTTGAGCCGACTGTTCTTCGCGCTGGAGCCGTTCGGTTCGGGTCGGGCCGCTGGTCGGGTACAGATCCGGTCGGGTGAGGAGACGCTGGATCGCTTCTGCCCGGCTCATATCAACTCCGGCCGCGCGCGCTTCTTCCACCATGCGGTGGATTTCATCCTCATCAGGCGAAAGCGCCGGCTTTTCCGGCTCTGGCCGCGCTGCGGCGTCGGCCATCGCCGCTTCGTCGGCTGCGACCGTTGTCGTCATCTCACTCGCAGCGCGTCTGGCAGCCTTATCCGCAGCTTCTTCTGCGTCCGGCTTTGCCGGTCTGGTTGGCGCGGTTGTCAGCTCTTCGGCCGGGGGTTGGGCGGTACCGGCACGGTGTCGCGCCCGCGCGCGGCGAAGCGAGTCTTCGTCCCAAGCCAGATCGCCTTCATCATAAACACGTCCACCCCTTGCCTTTCTTTGATTGCGCTGTTTTTGTGGTCTGGTTTCGTCTGCGGCCGGTGCTGGCGTTTCCGCTTCGATCGTCGTGAGAACATCCGGCTCTTTTTCTGCTAAGTCGTACGCTTCCCATTGACTGATGCCGTGCTGTTGAGCTAGACGGTTTACCAGTTCCCAGTGGTGGCGGGTCTGCTCATAGTTGCGGACGTTTGACGGGGCAGGCGGCGCTTCGCCTGGCTCAGGAGTCGGAGGTGGCGCCGGTTCGGGTTTTGGCTCTGGCGCGGGGGGCGTTTCCGGACCGGCGATTTGCTTGACGGCGTTCAATGAGTAGTAATGGATAATGTGCTCGCGCGCGGCACGCTCATCTCCGTTTGCGGTGCGCCCGGCCAAGGACCGTATTTCATTTTGGAGCTGCGCCGATTGCTCCGGCGTGAGCCCTTGGAGGAATGTTTCAATTTCGGTCTGCAGTTCGGGCGGATTTTCCGGATACTCGCGTTTTCCCCGGCGTTGTTCGGCAGGCGCAGGAGCGGGCGGGCTGACTACGCGCTCGCGCGACCAGTCCGGATAGCGGCGCAAAATCAAAAGACTCGCCTCACGGATCATTTGGGCGCGGTTTTCCGGCGTTACCGGTATTTCGTGGTTACTCAAAAAGATCTCTGCTTCTTTTTCAAGGAGTGCCTGTGTGTCTGTCGGCAGATTCGCAAGATCGCTCAAGGCATTCTCGAGCGCAGCTTTTTCCTCCGGAGTTTTGGGCGGGGCCGTCAGTTCAGCAAAAGTTTTCTCCCAGCGCTTTGGTCGTCGCGGCGCGGGAGTGGGCACTGGCTTTTCACCGGAAGTCTCCGTGGCGGCAGGGGTTGGTTCGGCAGGCGGAGCTTCTCGGCCAGCCGCGTCGCTTGTCTCTTCGATTTCGGCAGCGTCAGCAGCCGGGGTACCTTCAGTTGTCTCAATCACGGCCGGGGATGGTAATGGCTCCACGGGTAGTCCGCGGGGCACGCTCCCCGCCCGCCGCGCGCGCCGGGTGTCTGGCTCTTCGTCAGGCTGACCCCCTATCTCTGGTGAGTCCTTTGCTCTTGGCGGGGGCGGAACGGTTTCGGCACGCTGGAGGAATTTAAGCCGTCTGTCGAGCGCCATGAGCTTTATTTTCGCCTCGGGCCTTTCAAGAACGCCGAGCGCCTCGACTCTCCGCATTGCCTCCTCGTACGCTTCCTGCTCTTCGGGCAGGAAAGTTTCCCCGTTGTTGTTGCGCTTGGCTTCTTCGTAGGCAAACTTAATGAAATCGGCCAACGCCTGTTCATGACTTTCAGTCCACGGGTTTGGGATTTCTCTCGACATGATCGTGCTGATTGCGGTTACCTGTCTCTCCGTTCCTTCAACGCTCGCTCCAGTTCGGAAACTGCGGAGGTTGCTTGCTCGTTTATCTGTTTCTCGCGAGCACTGCGCTCCGCGGCGAATTGCCTCAACCGTTCCAACCACTGCGCATCAATAGCGGCTGTGGCTGCGTCCAACACTCGTTTCTCGAGTAAGTCAGAGAAACGCATAAGCTGTTCCGGGGTCATCTCGGGCAGCATGGCGAGCCACGCCTGCTTTTCGTCTTCCGGCAAGGGGGCCGTAGCCAACAGGAGGCCGAGCTTCCTGCCGAGCAAGCCAGCAAGGGTTTGGACTTTTTCAACGCTTGGCATTGAATACGAAAATTTTAAAGCCAAGAAAATTCCCGGCGAGAGCCAGTATTGTTCCGGCGAGGTTTGCGACGTTGAGCCACTGTGTCGCCGTGAGTCCCGTAGGCGGGCTCGCAAAATGGGTGATGGCAGAAACTAATAGTGCTGCCAAGAGCGAGCTCGTGAGCGTAACGGCAGAAAACTGTAGATATTGCACTGGTGCCGCGCGCGCTGCAGTTGCATTGAAGGTCCAGTTTTTGTTCCACAAGAAGCTATGGGTGTTCGCGATGACAAAGGCCATAACAACGAACACCCCTGCGCCGAGCCCTTGCGTGACGCCAGTGAGGTGTGCGAGGAAATTGAGGATGGCAAAACTCAAGAGCGTATTGACCACTCCAATCAGGCCATACTTAGCGAACTGGTAGAGTGTCGGTAGCTGTCGGGTGAGCACTGCCGCAAACCATAGGCCAACTGGTGCGGCGATCCCCACCACCAGCCACAGCCACGGCAGGAAAGAGCGCACGAGCGAATTACCCACGCTAGCACTCGTGAGCACGTACCACGCGAGGAGTCCCGCGGCGACTCCGATCACTGTGGCATTCAACGCATCGTGTGCGGCAAGCTTTGGGGTCATTGACAAGTAAAATTTAGCGAAGTACTGTCTGTTCGGGAGTTAGACACGCTTCAGGCCGTTTGATTCGGTTTGATTGCACTATGAGGAGGTGAAGAATGTCTGGTGATGAAGTCGGGAGGGCTCGCGACCTTGATCCTTTCGAACAATACCTGTGCGCATTTCGGGATTCTGTGGCGTCACGTCCGCGGCTGTCCGGGCGCATCCTATCCGTCTCTCTTCGGGAAAATGTCGTCGTGGTGCGGCTGTCCGACGGACGCGACGCACTCATCCCGCTGGTGATGCGCCCCGACGGGGTCGTGGCGCACGAGGGAGTGCAGGTGTTCCCGCCGCGGGCGGCTGGGGCGTAAGCCCAAGGCCGCCCGTTTTCTTACGCGCAAACTCTTCGACAAAGGCGTCGATGCTGGCGATGGCGTCAGTGCACGCGTGCTGGATCGGGATTTCGTGAACGTGGGGGTGACTCTGGATTTGTTTCTGGAGCGAGCGTCGGATTTCGGCGATGAACTGTGCGGCTAGCCTGGCGCGTTCGCTCTGGCCGAGGTAGTCGGCCGGCGACTGTTCGCGGCTGTGACCCTCCCATTCGGTTATGACTCGATCGAGAATGGCGGCATCCGGTTCGAAGAGCGCGAGCGGCGTCACGCTGCCGTCGGCATTCCTCACGAACGCTTGCTCCTCAACGCGCCCTTCTTTTTCAGCGCGGAAATGCGCAGGGCTGATAGGTTCTGGGCGCAGCGGGTCACGTCTGCGCGTGAACATCTGTACGGCAACGCCACGTTCCCCCGGAACGGGGAGGAAGAAAAAATCCGCCTGAGCTTTCCCGACGGGGTTTTCATCGGCGTGAGGTTTGCGGCGGTCAATGCTCAACGGCGCATCGACAATGTGATCCCGGCCCAAGGTTTTCGCGAGCGCGGCCTCGACAAGCTCTTCGGCAACGTCGCCAAACTCTTTTTTATATTCAATGGTCAGCAGGTCTTTTTTCGCCCGAGCGCGCTCCGTGGCGGCTTGAACCGATTTTTCCACGCCGGTCTCTAAAAGGAGTTTGACCTCGCGGTCAATCCTCGCCGTGAGTCTCGGGTCGTCCGGCGAACGGGGTTGCGGCAATTCGAATGGATTGGTTGTGGACATCGGGTCTGGCGCGGCTCTCAAGGATGGATATACGATACCAGTACAGTATAGCACGGCTCAGGCACTGAACTTTCCACAAGGGAGGGGAAGGCCATGGAGCTCTTAGTCCGGCCGGAGACGACCCAAGAGGCGGAGTTGCGCAATGCGGTTGGGTTTGAGGCGGCCCGCGAGATTTGTCCGTACTTGTGGCGGATCTTGCCCGTGACGACGGAGGATGGCGCGTGGCTCGTTGAAACGGTCTGTGCGCTTGACCCGCAAGCGCCAGGCGCCGCAAACGGATGGGCACAGCAGCAGGAAGCTGCCTGAAGGGAGGTGCGATGGCGGATGGCGACGTTCGTGTTCGGGAAAGCCCTTTTCGTAGTCCTTACCGCGATCGCGGTGGGGATAGTCGCGAGGGCTATCGGACGTGCCTTGGGGCCTGCGGCCAGTCATTTTGGTCACAGGGGCCGGAGAACCGTTTCTGCCCCTCGTGCGACCCGAAACGTAGGCGCGCGTCTGCATCTGTTATTCCCGACTGTCCGGTGGCGTTGAAGCGTCTGCGTCGGCAGTGAGCTCGGCCCGGTCTCTCCAGACCGGGCCGATTCTTGTTTCGAAAATTTTCACTTTTCCCCTTACCGCCCGGTCCCCTGCTCTGTGGGTGGAGCTGTGGTGAGCGCGGGCATTTGGGAAAGTCGGGTCCGAACTTCTTGTTCGACCGCCGCGCGGTCCCGGCCGTATATTGAGCTCGACCACTGCCGAACTGCGTGTGCCGCCGCCGGATCCCCTTTGCGCGGCAGGTTGATCACAAAGTTAAAGGGCGAAGTGGTTTTGCCTTGAGACATGAGCCGCGCGTAGGCGTTGAAGTTATCAAGGTTGATGAGATCAGATGCGGCAAAGGCCGGCGCAAACTGGGGTTCGATGGATTCGGCGTCTTCCACTCCCACCCGAAACGAAACCAAGGATCCCACGTTGCCGAAGACCGCGTTTTTGATTTCGTCCGTGAGTTGTTTGATGAATTGATGCGCGAGCGTGAGATTGAGCCGGTACTTGCGTGCTTCGGACAGGATTGTCGCAATGGACGGGGTCGCGAAGCTCTGGAATTCGTCCAAGTAGAGGTAAAAATCGGACCGCGCCTCCTCGGCTGCGTCGGTTCGGCTCAAAGCCGCCAAAAGCAGTTTGCCCACGAGAATCAGGCCAAGGAGGGAGCTGTTGAGTTCGCCCAGACGCCCTTTGGTGAGGTTAACGAGGAGAATCTTGCGTTCGTCCATCACTTGGCGAAAATTAAATGAGCTTTGCTCTTGGGCGATGATGGGGCGCATGATGTCGTTGGCAATGAACAGGTTCATCTTTGAAGTGATGTAGGGCACCATGTTCGCGAGCGCCGCTTCCCCGCCGGCTTTCTCCGCCTCCAGCTCCCAGAAATTCTTGATTACCATGTTCGTCGTGCGTGAGAGTTTCAACTTGCGAAACTCTTTATCCGCGAGCACCCGCGGGATTTCCAGGAGCGTATTGCCGGAGGCAGGATCTTCCATGACCAGCAGCACGGCGTTGCGCATGTATTGTTCAAACATGGGCCCGCCGGTAACTTTCAGATCGTAGAGCTTGTCAAAAATGGCGATGAGTTCATTCGCGATGAAGGTTTTCTGCTCGGGGTGCGCCGGGTCATATTCAAGCATGTTAAGCCCGAGGGGCCGTTCGATGTCGCCCGGGTTGAAATAGATTACTTCTTCCCGGCGGCTCGCGGGCACGAGTCCGAGGAGGTCGTCGGCCAAATCTCCGTGCGGGTCTATAAGCGCAAGGCCCTCTCCGGCCTCAATGTCTTGACGCGCGAGTTCTTTGATGAGCGACGATTTGCCGGTTCCAGTTTGGCCTATAATATAGAGGTGTCTCCGGCGGTCTTCGCGCGCGATACGGATTACGGTTTCTCTGCCCCGAAAGACGTTGCGCCCCAACATCAGACCTTCAAGGGGAAGGTTGAGCGGCGGCTCGGCCTGACGGGCTTTGAGCGCGTGCAGTTTGGGTGCTTCGAGCGAGGGGGTCGCAAAGTGATACATGCTACTCAACTCATCGGCACTCAAGATAAGCGCATCGCGTGAACGAAAGAGACGCCATGAAAACGCAAAGAGAAGCGACTCCAACCGGCCGCCCTTGCGCCGCTTAAATGAGAGCGAGTTGGTCGGGGGAGCGCTCAAGGGGGCAAAGGCGGTTTCCATCTGTTCGAGCAGCGCTTTCGCCCGAGTCTCTTCTGCCGCCGAGGCCACCACCCGAACATTGGCTGCAAAGACGGGCGTGCGGGCCTTGCGCTCGATGGCCTCCACCGCTTCGGGGTCAACGGGTTCGTTCTTGCTTTCGCCGGGGCCTCGGGTCGAGTTTGCTTTGAGCTTTTGGGCTTGGGCCACGCTTTCGGCGCCCCAGCGTTTGGGAGCGGGTTGGAGCAGAATTTGGATGGCCGCACCCTCCCCTTCTTTGGCAATTTTGCTTAAGGCCGTGGCAATCGCGCTTAAGGGATCCACTTCAAGCTCACGGAAGGTGCGCAGCGACAGGCGGCTGTTTTTGACCTCAAGGATTGAGGCTTCGTGTCTGCCGTGGGGATTGAACAGGTTATAGTCCGGTACCGCCTCGATTACGGCTTCCGGGAAAAAGCCGTGGATGTGTTTTTCGAACGCTTCAGCCAGCCGCCTCGGGAAGGCCGCGAAAAACTGAATTTCCTCGCCCACATGGGGGACGGCCAGTTCAAAGGCAACCGTGGGCATCCCCCGGAGGATCGCCCGCCACCACTTCTCTTTTAGAAACGTCAGGCTCGCGTAGAACTGACTCATGACGGCGAGCCCCTCGCGCATTCGTTCCACTGCCGATCGATCCGACTCCAGGGGACGGTTCGGAAGCGCAATCGCGAAGAGGGCGAGGTTCAGGGCGCGCGCGGTCTCCCCTCGGCGTCGGAGCGTAACTAAACCCCAAGCCGCCGCAGTGCCGCCCACCGTAAGGACGGCGAGGGTTATGAGGATGAGCCAGAGGAGGAAAGAGAGATCGAGGGGCACGGTCAAAAGTTCAAATGCCAAAATCCAAATGCCAAATCAAACTTAAAGTTCAAAATCCAAAATCGCTTCGGCATTTGGGCTTTGGATTTCTAAATTGGTTTCAGTTTTCCCCTGCTCACTAAATCGTTGTACAGGTGGTCCACGAGAGCATCGTGGAAAGCGTCAATGAGGCGCGCGTTGTGCGAGGCCTTGACCGCGCCAATGGCTTGCCCCAAGCCTTTGAGGAACGCGACGTCAACGAGCTCTTGCACCTTCAGTGCTTCTTCTTGGGCGGTCGGAGCGCCCCCGGACGCTTGGCCAGTGGTTGGAGGTACGGTGATGTTTGGCGGCGGGACCGCGCCCGCGATTTTTTCGCCGACGTATTCGCGAATCGTTGCTCGCTCCGATTCCGGTTCGCGCTGTTCAGAGAGCGTCTGCTTGCGCTCCGCGAGGCGCTCCTCAAGCTCCCGGATTTCTGATTCAAGCTGATGAGGGGTTTCGTAGGGCATATCTCGAAATGACAAATGCCAAAATCCAAATGTCAAATGCAAAATCAAACAGCGCTACAGTATATCACCCTTCGATTTTCAGAGATTTGTATTTTCGTACAATGCGCATGATGGCTAGTGGGATGTAAAAGACGGGAAAGACGTATGACACCACTCCAACCGCAAGGTACGGGAGGTTAATTCGAAACAAGCCGATGTCGTACGGCGCCACAGTATCGGGATATATGGAAGCAACTACCAATAGTAAAACCGCAGGTCCCTCAATCGCCATGAAGGTCCCCGCAAGTTTCCCGATGTAGCGCCTCAGGCGCGGGTCCATGATTGCTTAGTCTAGCACAGTCCGGGGCCTCGACTTACTTTAATTTATCCACACGGCGGCATGCAGGAGCGTGCTAGACTGGAAGCGGAAAAACTCCTTTTTGGATCGTACGGGATTGCTTCGCCCGCCTCCGCCAGTTGGCGGATGGCGGGCTCGCAATGACGGCCGACAGCGGCTCTCGCTGAACTCTATTATGGATAAGCGCCAACGAACTTGGATTTTCCTTGGCATCATTCTTGTAGTTGCCATCTTTTTTCGCTTCTGGCAGTTTACCGAATTTCCTCCCGGGTTGTATCCGGACGAGGCGGTCAATGGCGTAAATGGTCTCCAAGCGGTTGAGACCGGCAACTATCAAGTTTTCTACCCGGACAACAACGGCCGCGAGGGGCTGTGGATGAACGTGCAGGGATTAGTCTCAAAGGCGCTCGGCCCTTCGCCCTGGGCTCTGCGGGTGCCCAGCATGGTGATAGGCGTGCTCACGGTTCTCGGCCTTTTCTTATTAGTGCGCGAGCTAGTCGGCGACGAGGTGGCTTTGGTTTCGGCAGCGCTGCTGGCGACTTCCTTTTGGCACACGGTGTTTTCCCGCATGGCCTTCCGGGCCATTCTATTGCCGTTCGTGCTTACCTATCTTTTCTACTTTTTGGTTCGGGGATTGAAACGCGGGCGCGGATCAGATTTTGTCGGAGCCGGTTTTTTCTTCGGGCTGGGTTTTCACACCTATATTTCTTACCGGATCGTGCCGCTGCTGCTGGTTGCGCTGTTCGGCGTACTCATTTGGTTAAAGCGGCGCAAGGTTTGGCAGCCAATATTCTGCGCGCCGTGTGCGGTTAGTCTTATGCTGATTGTGGGGCTTGTGGTGGCAACTCCCATGCTTCTTTATTTGATTCAGCACCCGGAAGATTGGAGCGGTCGGACCGGCGGCATTTCTGTCTGGAGCGCGCAAAGTCCTCTCAAGGCCGTTCTCATCTCCACGGCCGCAACATTAGGGCAGTTTAACGTGCTCGGGGATCGCAACTGGCGGCATAACTTCCCCGGCCGGCCGGAGCTGTTTTGGCCCGCCGGGATTATGATGCTGGTAGGGCTTGCGATAACGTTTCGGACAGCGTTCCGAATATTCCGCGCAAAGCCAGCCGCGCCACCCTCGGAGGAAACCGTTCGGCCATGCCACTCTAATATACTAGTATATGATAGTGGAAACGGCTGGCTCGTCATTTTCGGGGCGTGGCTCATGCTCGGATGGTTCTTTGCCTTGATGGTGCCGGCGATTCTCACGCGCGAAGGCCTGCCCCATGCGCTGCGCACCATCGGCACTATCCCGCCCGCGTACGCGTTTGCCGGGGTTGGCACGTGGCTCACGTGGAAGGCGTTGCGGCGCAAGGTTCTCGGTGGGCTCGAAGGATTTTTGGAACGCGATCCGAATCTGGAGTTTCTGCGATCCAGATTGAACCGTATTCGGCGGTGGTTCGGGGTGCTGCTCGCGACTTTTCTTCTGTGGGTGGCGGGCAGCGAAGGGGTTACGTACTTTGTGCGTTGGGCGCCCCACCCGCGCGTGGCCGACGCTTTTGCGGCTCACCAGACCGAGCTCGCCAACTACATCAACGCCGCGGAGCCCGACATTTCGATCTACGTGGTGGTTAACGCCCCCAGTCTCAACGTCAACGGCATCTCGCTCAACGCCCAACCCCTCGTGTATCTGAATCACGGCCGGCCCAACTTGTTTTTCGTAACTCCAGAGACCATCGGTTCGATCCCCCGCGATCTGCATCGGGCCGAGATTATCCTGCTCGATTCGGATCGGCAGTTTCTGGCCCAACTCCAGCGTGAGCGTTATCCCCAAGGAAAGACCAAGGCAGTCTCGGGGACGATCGTGCCGTTGGTGATTCCGTAAGTTCAAAGTTCAAAGTTCAAATTTCAAAGCTCAAATGTCAAATCCAAAGCCCAAATGCCGAAGCGATTTTGGATTTTGAACTTTAAGTTTGATTTGAAATTTGGATTTTGTCATTTGGATTTCAGGTATGACCGCTTCATCAGTACGCCACAATATATCCATTACGGGTTGGGCGTTCGTCATCCTCGCCCTCATGTTCGTCCTGATGTTTGCGTCAGCGTGGGACGACACGCTTACCTTCGACGAAATCGCCCATATCCCCGCCGGATACAGCTACCTCACGAGAGCCGATATGCGGCTAAATCCCGAACACCCGCCACTCCTTAAAGACTGGGCCGCACTCCCGCTTCTTGCCGCCGGCCTCAAGTTCCCGGCAGACAATCCGGGCTGGAAAGATGACGTGAATGGGCAATGGACGTTCGGGTACGGATTTATCTATTTTGCGGGGAACAACCCCGATGTAATCCGGCACTTGGCGCGAATTCCGATGATGGTTCTCACCGTAGGGCTGGGAGCACTCTTGTTTTGGTGGACGAGACGCCGCTATGGGCAGGTTGCCGCGTTCACGGCGCTGGTATTGTTTGCGCTTTCGCCCAACTTCATTGCTCACGGTCGCTACGTTACCACTGACGTGGGCGCTTCGTTTGGATTTTTAGTCGCCATCATCGCCTTCATTCGCTTTCTGGAAGAGCCGACTTCAAAGCGACGTTTGGTGCTGGCGGGTTTTGCGTATGGGTTTGCCCAACTGCTTAAGTTTTCCGCCTTTTTGCTTGGGCCGCTGTTTGTGGCGCTCACGGTTCTTTACATCGTTCTGGAGAGCGACGCGGGCTTCTGGTCTATGGTGCGCCGGTACTTGGGCGCGCTCATTGCCATTTTTGCCATCGGCTACGCGTTCGTCTGGGCGGTGTATGTATTTCATACTGCGGGCTACCCTCCCGCCCGTCAAGCTCACGACATGGCCGCAGAACTATATAACTACGCCGGCGGTCCGTCCTCACCCGCCTTTGCCGTGTGCAATCCGGCTCTCGTGGGACTTAAACGCTTTGCGCGCTGTCCGGCTGAAATCGGAATCTGGATGGCAGACAAGCCCGTTTTGCGCGCCTTGGCGCACTATCTCAAAGGAGTGCTGATGGTCTTCCAGCGTTCAGCCGGCGGTAACACTACGTACTTCTGGGGGCAAGTTTCCGCGGCCGGGTGGCGGTCCTACTTTCCCGCGATCTATGTGCTCAAAGAGACTCTGCCGGCGTTGATTCTGGCTTTCTTGGCCTTAGCGTATGCGCTCGCCCGGAGCATTCGGAGCATGACGCGCGAAGCCCATTGTTTTAAACGGTCTCTGCGCTGGTTGCGCGAGCACCCAGCCGAGACTGCCATGAGCGCTTTTGTTGCGTTTTATTGGTTGACCAGCATCCGTTCAAACCTGAACATCGGCTTCAGGCACATCCTGCCAACGCTGCCTTTTATCTACATTTTGACCGCGCGCCAAATTGCCCTTTGGCTTAAGCCGGTTATTCAATCGGGCGGCCAGATGCCTTGGCGCACGCTCGCAAATTTTGCCAAAGGGTATGGAACGGTGCTGCGTAAATCAGTACTACTCGGGGTGTTCATGCTGTGGCAGGCGGTCAATACCTTTGCAATTTTTCCGTCGTACCTTGCCCATTTCAACGAGTTGGCCGGCGGACCTGCCAGCGGCTACAAGTGGGCGGTGGACTCAAACTTGGACTGGGGTCAGGACCTGAAACGCTTGGGCGACTGGCTTGAAGTCAATAACATCCCCAAGATAAAACTGGATTATTTTGGTGGCGGCGTGCCCGAGTACTATCTGGGCGATCGATACGAAAAGCTTCGCTGCGACGACAAAGCGTGTGCGGCCCCAACGTCCGGCTGGGTGGCGGTTTCGGCTACGCTTTTACAGGGTGGGCGCGGCATGGCCGCGGCCGGTTATGACAAGCGAACCGACTACTACCGCTGGCTTGAGCGCTACGAGCCGCCGGTGGCCAAGATCGGGTATTCGATTTTCGTGTATCGGATTCAATAGGATTTATAAGACCTATAAGATTTATAGGTCTTAATGGGTCTCCGCTACGGCGGAAAAGTTTTGCGCCCCGCGCACAAAGTGCGCGGGGCGCCCCGTCTCTTAGTCGTCCGTCCATGGACACAGCCGAGAACGGAGTTTGATCTCGGCTAGAATCAAGCATCCCGTTAGCCAGTCGCCGATCCGCTGGCCGATCGCGCGTCCCATGCTTGCTCGCTCTACTTCCCTCCGGTGGGCTGTGGCGTCTCCGCGGCGCTGTCGTTGCCGCTCGTAGCTGGACGCGGTGATGATAACGCACACGACAAGCCCGAACGCGAGCGCGAGCCAGCGGATGAGTTCAGTCATCCAGTCCATCGGTTCTCCCCCCTTCTTTCCCCTTGCGTACTTCTTTATCATCCGGCAAGAGGAGTGCGAGAATGATGAGGAAGATCGCGAGGATCGCCGTTGCGACCTCCATGCTAGTTTCCCAGATTGCCGCGGCTTAAGCCGTAGTCAAGTGCGACGCGGGCCGGTCGTCGAAACGACGGTGTCCTAAAGTCCGGCTGAACTGCATGCTGCCTCGTGAGCCGCCGTACCACTCTCCGACACGCGGCGAGCTTGCTCGCGAGGGAAGACTTCCCGTGCTTCGCGAGCGCCGCCGAGACTTCCCGTTGGCCATCTGAGAGGATTTGGACGTTTGCCTCCAGCTCGTTAAGCCGGCGACTTCCTTCCTCCGCCGGAGTAACGACGTCCGCATCAGTTCTGGGATCCAGGCCGAGCGCGTAGTACAGCTGCGGTTCTTGTTGGAGTATGGCCACGAGCATCAGCACGATCCCGCCGAGGGCGAGCGTCGACCCCCCGATTCGGAAGAGCCTGCCGGTGTACTGCATCCGGAGCCGGTCGTTGAACGCCGCCATGGTTTCGGCGTACCGAGGGGAGCGAGTCCAGAGCACAAACGCGATAATACCCGAGATGGCGACGAGTAGCACTCCCAGCAGCAACACGGTCTTACCGAACTCCATCCCGTCCATTGCCCTCCTCCTTTCGCGCATCTCGCGCAGCATCACCACGCAAGTGCAGCGCTGGATATTGCGAACCCGGTGTGGTTTTCGAGGAACACTCTTACTACTATGATACACCGCCTCAGCATTATGTCAATCTCAAATTGAAAAATGTCTTGGCTGGCGGCAAATTCTTTTACCCGCCGTCGCAGAAAGCCACGGCCGTGAGGCCGTGGATGAATGCGTAAGCAGAGTCCTTCCGAAGCTCGAAGGACAAAGGAGGATGCTTTGGCGGGCGTAAGCCCGCGGAGCTTTATAAAAAGTTAAGAGCCGCCGCGAAGCGATGACTCTGAAGGACGACTCTCTTGGGCGGTCGTCCGATTGCCCGAAGTCTCACGGGAGAGCCGCGAGGACCTTTTCCACCACCTTGCGATGGTTCGGAAAAAAATCCTGCTTGGCGAGGATGTCCCGGGGCTTGAACACCCCGATTTCCTCGCTCTCGTCTCCCTCGGACTTCATCTGCGGGAGGGCCGTGAGGTTTGCCCGAAAGATGGTGAGGATGTGGCTGCCCTTGTCCTCGGAGTGGACGACTGCGAGGTCATTCTCCGACAAGGACACACCAATCTCCTCTTCCAACTCCCGAATGGCGCAACCCCGGGCCGTTTCCGTTGCTTCGCCCCTACCGCCGGGCAACTTCCAGAAAACTGGTGCCGGCTTTTTGGGGTCCCGAATGAGCGGGATGCCCTGGGGCGTGACGAGGAGAACTGCAACTGCGTGTCCTTTTTTTGGTGCTGTTTTCGAGAACGTAGATTTTATTTAATCTGTAAGCCGAGCAGATTCTCGATCTGGTTTCTGATTTTCTGTTTGCCAAATTATACTACGATCGTAGTATAATGCGTAAGCGTTTTGGGGCCGTAAGATTTTATCCGTTTCTCAGAAAACCGTGGGCGTGAACCCACAGTTGAATGCGGAGCGGATATCATGAGTAAATATCAAAGGGCATGCCTTCGGAATGCTGCGGCGGATTCCGCCGAGGATACCACGGGCGTAAGCCCGTGGAGCTTCACTTTATCGCCGGCCGAGGTTACTTTCTTTCATTTGTAGTACACGCGGTTTTCTATTCTCGCGTCTACGTATTCTTGAATTTTGCTAAAGTCGCCCCTGATCTCTTGTTTGAAAAACCGGCCGAGGTTGGCTAGTTGCCGGCCGAAGAGTTCTCCGCGCGGAACGATAATGCGGATTCCACTGGGTCCGTAACCAACGAAACTGTCTGCAAGCTCGGGCACCACCGCAAAGGCGGCGACGGGAAACCCAAACTCTTGCGGCGCGGCAGCGTTGATCGAGAGTAGTTCGTGGATCAGCTGTTGGTCTGCGACCGGTTTGCCCAACTGCCACGTTTGCCCCCGGTAATCTTTGGCGACCACTACGAGCGCTCCTTGGGAGGCGAGCGCCGGCCGGAACGCGATGCCCTCTTGGTCAACCGAAGCGCACGCGGCAATGTCCTCTGTGCCCGTTGCCGGAAGCGCGAGTGCGGCCGTGGTGGTGGCTGTTGGTTCGGCTGGCGGGATGGGCGGGCGCTGTGCCCGGCACCATAGCAGCGCCTGCGTACGTTCCGTAAGTGTGAGGATGCGCGTGTGGGGGAAGAGTGTGGTGAAGGCGGCAGAGGCAATTTCGGGAAATTGATTTTTTAGGGCCGCCTCGGCGTTTCGAGGCCTCGGCCATAAAAGCGATAAGAAGAAGTTTCGGTTTGAAAAACCGAACTTCCGCTGGGAGTACAGCTCTCCAAAAGCGTGCTGGACAAGCGTGCGGTCGAGGTTTCGGGTGCCGGCCACGGTAAATTCTTGAAGCTCAAAAGTCTTTGCGCGCAGAAGCCACACGCTAACGCCGGCGAGCGCGATCAGGGCGGCGAGCGCCCCGGCCAGCCACCGCCCAAAACGGGATTTTTTTGTGGCACCGCGCACCATTCCCGCTACTCTTGACTTATTGACCACAAGGAGTTATACTTTGATGGTGTAATGGGAGCGACATGAGCGACGGCAGACACGCTTTTCGCAAAGGAAGGAGGAGGATATGCCGACGCGGAGAGGACGAAGGGTACTCTGTTCCATTCAGCCGAGACAGGGAGCTGTTTCTACGGAGGCGTTCGAGCTTGTTCGCGAGGGGGCGGGCGAACTCTTGAACGCCCTCGGCATTGCTCCGCTGCGCAACGGTCGAGAGCGCGTGCACGCGGTTCTGTGTGACCCTGGCCGCACCATGGTGTTTGTCCACGTTTGGAACGTGGACGTGGGGGCGCTTCGACCGGCGGTGGTTGCCCAGAAACTGGAGGGCACGCCGTTCCAAGAGATATCCTCTTTGGACGGGGGATATTCTCGCCGCTTCAGCTGGCAGGCGGGGCCATGGACTTTGAAGTTCATCTTGTGGCCCTCGCTTGCACCCGACGACCTCAACTTCTCGCCGAAATACGATGCGCGTTGGGGCATCTTCTGGATCGGTCAGGAAGTGCCGGCCCCGGCCGCTCGCTAGGCTTCGGAGTTATGGGCCCTGCGCAGACCACGCGCCGGGCTCTTCTTTTTCGCAGTGCGCTTGCGCGGGATTACACTGAAACCAAGGTAAGGCTGGAGCGCTTTTGGCATTGCCACTGACCCGTCTTTTTTCTGAAAGTTTTCTAAAATCGCAATGATGGCCCGCGAGGTGGCGATGGCGGTACCGTTCAAAGTGTGTACATAGCCTGTTTCACCGCTGGCTTTCCGATATTTGATGCCGAGACGCCGGGCCTGATAGTCGGTCGTATTCGAGGTTGAGGTAACCTCGCCCCAATCGTTTCGTCCGGGCATCCAGGCTTCAAGATCAAACTTTCGAGCCGCCTGGGCCCCCAAGTCCCCGGTACACATTTCCACCACGCGGTATGGGATGCCCAGTCCCTGCCAGAGCGCTTCTTCAAGCGCAAGCAACTCCGCGTGCAATTTGGGCGAATCTTCCGGTTTGATGTACACAAACATTTCCACCTTTGTGAATTGGTGCAGGCGATAGAGGCCCTTTGAGTACCGGCCGTAGCCGCCGGCCTCTTGCCGGAAACAGTGCGAGTAGCCGGCATAACGTTTGGGCAGGGAGTCTTCGGGCAAGATTTCATCAGCATGGATGCCGGCCAGCGTAACTTCGGCGGTGGCAATCAAGCCAAGATTGGAATTTTCAATAACGTACGTCTGCGCTTCCGGCCCCCGCGGCAGATAGCCGGTCCCAAGGTAGAACCGGTCGCGAGCAAGATCGGGGGTAAGCCAAAGCGCAAAGCCCTTTTTGGCAAGAAAATCGAGGGCATAGCGCACGAGCGCCAGTTCAAGTAGGATGCCTTCATTCTTGAGATAGCAGAAATCAGCGCCCGCAACTTTACTACCGGCCTCGAAGTCAAGAATACCGAGCGCGGTTCCGAGCTCAAGATGATCTTTCGGCTGGAAGAGGAACGTCGGTTTCTTCCCCACCTCGCGCAGCGCTTGGTTTTGCGATTCGTCTTTCCCGACCGGCACGGTTTCTTGGGGCAGGTTCGGTAAAGTAAGCAGTATCTCCTCCACCGCTTTGGCCGCGGCCGCAAGCCCTTTTTCTTTTTCTGCCAAGAGACCGCTCAAGCGTTTCGCTTCGGTAAGTAGCGTCTCGTCTTTCCCCAGCCGGCTGATTTCTGTGGAAACTTTGTTTTTGCCGTGTCGCAACTCTTCAACTTCCTTGATGAGCTGACGATGCCCGGCATCAGTTTTGAGAAATTTGTCGGTATCGAACGCAAAGCCTTTCTTTTTCAGGCCAGCTTTCACGTAATCTGGCTGTTTGCGGATAAGGTGGATGTCGAGCATACGTGAGGAATATAGAATCTCGAATTATGAATCACGAATAACGGCTTAAATTCTTACCCAACGCACCAGAAGGCCATCGGCTCCTGCCGGTAGATGAATGGTTGGTGCGTAGGCCTTCGGTGCGGGGTTCCGCCCCGCCACCGAAGTACGAGGTGCCGCCGACTCCAGTCGGCGGGGCTCCACTCCGCGATTTCATGGTTAGTCTTCGTGGTAATTCGCCATTCTAATGTATTAATACATTAGAATGGAAGGATGGCGTGTCTACAGACCGAGTTCGGGAGAGATGCTCCGCATCGCTTCAAGACTCAAGCGCGTTACCGCTTCAAGCGACAGGCCGATCATGTCAGGAGCTTTGGCAATGATATCGCGGTTGACCCCTTTCGCAAAAGACTTTTCTTTGAACTTTTTGAGCACCGACTCGACCGAAACGTCGGCCAGCTTCTTGGAGGGCTGCACTAGCGCGGCGGCGGTAATGAGGCCCGTGAGTTCTTCTACACAAAAGAGTGTTTTTTCAAGCAGCGTCTCTGGCGCAATGCCGTGGTGCCAATTGTGAACCTTGATCGCTTTTACAATGTGAGGCGCAAGCCCGGCTTCGGTGAGGATCCGTTCGGCCATGAGCGTGTGCTCGGGAAAATTATCCTTGGTTTTCTCCCAATCTACATCATGCAAGAGTCCCGTGAGCGCCCATTCGTCGGCGTTTTCGCCAAAATGTTCGGCCAAACGCCTCATTACCGCCTCGGCCGCGAGGAGGTGTTTTTTGAGGTTGGGGTTTTGGATGTGTTGGTTAATGATGCTAATTGCTTGCGCTCGGTCCATATCAGCCGGTTTTCTGGTAAGCCGGAGGTACTCTTCGACGCCCTTTAACCAGCCCCCGGTGAAGTACTGCTGCGGTCTGAGCGAAGAAAGTGGTACCCATAGAAACTCGGAATGCGTTGACGAGAGTCGCACCTCACCCTTCGTCCAGTGCGCGGCAAAGCCGATGGCAAAAATTCGGACAGGTTTATGGAGCGAGCGCTCCCGTCGTTCATGGCGCATGAATACAATTGCTTGACCGAGCGTGTATCGGATTGTGAGACCCAATTCCTCTCGAGCTTTTCGTTCGATGATTTTATTAAGCGGCGTCGCAAATTCATTCGTGCGGATTCTGCCACCCGGCAGGTCCCAATCTCCGAATACGTCCTTGATGATGAGGAGCGTGTTCTTCCGCCTGAGAAACATTTTCACCGCCACAAAATACAGGTCTTTAGCGGCAAGGTTCCTCATTCCCTTGGTTTCATTAGCGGGAAAAGTACGGCCTCGCGCACCGATTTATCCATGAGTACAGCAAAGAGGCGCTCAGAGAACCCAAACCCAGCTGTCGGCGGCATGCCGTACTCTAAAGCCTCCAAGAAATCCTCATCCAGCATTTGCGCTTCCTTATCACCTGCCTCTCTTAATGCCATTTGGTCCTGAAAACGTTTCCGCTGATCATCAGGGTCATTCAATTCGGAAAATCCCTTGCCCAATTCGGTTCCCGCTGCCACAACTTGTAATCTCAGTACTCTCCTCGAATCATTCGGGTCACGTTTTGCTAATGGTTCCATTTCTACGGGTGGTCTAACGAGAAATCGTGGCTGAATCAACTTCGGGCGTATAACCTTCTTATAGAGCAAATCCCACCCCTTTGGAGAATCCGGATCAAGCCCGTATTTTATCAGAGCTTCCTGAACTACTTTTCGGGGCTCCCCCGGCCGAAAACCAAAATTTTCATTAAACAAATCGTAAAATTCCACTTCCGACCAGTTTCCGGACCAATCAATTTCTTGATTTTGATAGGTGGCTTTCAGTGTGCCGAGAGTTTCTTTAATTACATATTGGTACATCTCCTGCACAAATTTCCTTAAATCTTCGTAATCAGCATAAGCCCAGTAAAATTCCATTTGCGTGTAATCCTGCAGGTGTTCCCGATCCATTCCCTCGTTGCGGAAAATCCGGCCAATCTCAAATACTTTTTCATAGCCGCCAACAATGAGCCGCTTCAAATGGAGCTCCGGCGAAATTCTCAAATATAAATCAATATCGAGCGCGTTCAAGTGAGTTACGAAAGGCTCCGCGTCGGCACCGCCAGGAACCTGCTCCAAAACGGGGGTCTCCACTTCCAAAAATCCTTTTTGCAATAAAAACTCGCGCGTCGCCTGCCAGAATTTTGCTTTTTTGCGGAAAAGTTCCCGCTCATTGGCGTTCACCACTAAATCAAGGTAGCGCCTGCGTAGGCGTTCCTCGATGTCGGTAAGTCCGTGCCATTTTTCGGGGAGCGGCCGGAGGGATTTGGTAAGCAGGCGAACTTCGCTTGTCGCCAGGGTCAGCTCACCGGTTTTGGTGGTGATGGCGGTACCAGTGGCCTCGGCGAAATCGCCGATGTCGAAAAGATCAACAAAATCTTTGACCGTCGGCTGCCGGAGGGTCTCGGGGTTAAGCAGCAGCTGCAGTTTGCCCGTGCCGTCTTCGAGATCGGCAAAGCAGATCTCACCGTGTTCGCGGACACTCCGGATTCGGCCCGCAATGGTGAGCTTGACTTTCCCCGATTCAAATTCCGCAAATCCGGCGCGCACCGCCGCAATGGTATGACTGCGGTCCGTGTGCGCAGGATACGGATCAACGCCGGCTTGGCGCAGGCGCTGCAGTTTTTCCAGCCTGACTTTTCGCAGTTCTTCAAGGCTTGGCATGCCCTTATTGTAACGGAAACAGCCCCCGTGCGACAACACGGGGGCTGTTTGGCCTACTTGCGCAGACCGTACTGGGTTCTAATCCTCCACGCCGTCTCCTTCAGGGAGACGGCGTGGATCGAACCTACGACGGCAACGCATTCGGCCCCTCGGAGAATATAGTACGGTACCCTAATTCGCAGCAGGCGCGCACAGAATTCTCGTACGCCGTTGTTCGGGCCAGGAAATGTAACGAGCTGGTAGACCTCCGCGAGTGGTCGCGTGCCCCCCTCCTGTCTTGATTACGGGATGCTGACGATCTTGTACGTTCGCTCTCCCGCGGGCGCTTGCACGGTGATTTTATCGCCCACCTTGTGTCCGAGGAACGCCTTGCCCAGGGGTGATTCGTTGGAGATGCGACCTTCCAAGGGGCGCGCCTCTTCCGAGCCCACGATGGTGTACGTTTCCCTGACGCCAGCGGCTTCAATTTCCACGGTTGAGCCGATGACAACCACGCCGCTTTTTTCGCCGTTTTTCTGAATGAGCACGACGTTTTTGGTGAGCAGCTCCAATTCCGCGATGCGCTTTTCCAGTTGCTCCTGCGCTTCTTTCGCCTCCATGTATTCGGAGTTTTCGGTGAGATCCCCCAGCGACTTTGCTTCGGCCAGCCGCGTGGAGATTTCTTGGCGCTTTACGGTTTTAAGCTCCTCGAGTTCGGTTTTGAGTTTGGCGAGTCCTTCAGGACTTAAGTAGGTTGGTTCGTCGCCCATAACGATTCTCGGTTATTGGTTTTAGAGTTTCAGTTTCGAGTTGCCGGTTTAGGTTAGGCGGCGCATTAGCTGAAAACTATCGGAGGTATTGGTGATAAAGAATAAGGTTGGGATAATACGCTGTCAAGGGATAACTACTGTTTGTTAAAACTTGAGCGGCGGGAGTTCAATGGAACTCCCGCCGCGCTCACACGGTTAGCTTTGGTTGACCCCTGAGAACTTGATCGAGGCAGCTTTGCAGGCCTGGATCTTGGGTGAGTGAGAATAACTCCCGCCCACTCTGGATCAGACGGACGACGATTCCGAGCTGCGTGAGTCGGTCGAGGGCTTCCCGGGTGAGCCGTCGGTCCTCCTGGACCCACCAGTCGGCGATCCCCTCCCAAGTATCCACTGCGTTAGTATGACCAAGAAAGAATCTGGCAATCCGTACGTCGAGCAGGCGGCCCTGGAGTGCCTGTGCCAGCGTTGCCGTGTCCATCGTTCCTCCTTCAGGATTTGAGCGTCCGAGATCCCCAATACAATACCCCGATCACGATCATCGCATCCTCCTTTAGCTGAGGGTTGACATCAATTTACATCCGCCTGTTGCCACCATACCTGACAGCCGTAGACCACTTGCCCGTTGTCGAGGACGATCTTCTGGTTGTCTTCGACCACCGCGAGCTCTCCTTCGCACTCGGCTATAAAAGCGGGTGGCGGCATTTCCTCGGCGTTGGCCAAACTGGTTAAGCTGCCGTCGGGCCGTATTACGAAGTAAACCGTAACCTGTCCGACGAGCGTGCCAAAACCGAGAAAATTCTTGCCAGTGCCGTCGAAAACCTGAACTTTCATCCAGTTTTCCTCCTTGTTCTCGGTTATTGAGGCGTTTCCGGGTTGAATCGTGCCTTGAAGCGCAACACGCCGAGGGGTGCTGGCGAGAAAAGCGTCGCGCAGGCCGAGCGGGCACGGTGCCCGCCTAGCTGATAGCTCCCTTCGCGAAGCATCGCCCTCGCTTTGCTCGGGCGCTCCCACCCACCCTCCATTTCGCTCATGGAGACTACCAGCTAGGCGGGCGAGCGAGGCCGAGCGAGAGTGCGGCCCGCACGCTGGGCGGGACGACACGTCTTTTCGAGATAGCCCCCGAAGGTAAGTGTTGCGCTTGAGGGGTTAATTTGCCTGAAAAGAACAGAAGTAAGATTAGCACGTAATATGGTTACTCGTTAAGTGCCACGGAAGTACCGTTCAAAAAACTTTTTTGCGACCGGCACCGCTGCTTGCGAGCCTTCTCCGCCTTCCTCGATGAGGACAGTAAGCACAATCTTGGGGTGATCAAAGGGGGTAAAGCCGGTGAACCACGCATGCGTCTTGCCGTTGCCGATTTGCGCGGTGCCGGTTTTGCCCGCGACTGCCACGGGCAAATCTGAAAGTCCTATGCTCGAGCCGGAAAGCACAGCTTCGCGCAGGCCGCGACGGACAATGTCGAGATCGGAGACCGGAATGTTTAAGTCAACGCTTTTCGAGCTTGCGGCGTCAGCGATCTGTCCGGACGCGTCAAAAACCCCGCGCACCAACGTGGGTTGCACCAGCCTACCGCCGTTGGCAATCGCGGCGGTCGCGCGAGTCAACTGCAGAGGGGTAAGACGAAAGTCTCCCTGCCCGATGGAGACGTTATAGGTATCCCCTATGTACCACGGCGCGCCGCGCGCTTCAACTTTCCAGTCGGGCGTTGGTACGAGGCCCGTTGACTCCGGAAGCTCCAAGCCTGCCTTTTGTCCCAGACCAAAGCGCGCCAGGTGCTTGGCGATGCGTTCAATGCCCAGACCTTCGATGTCGCCGTAGCCGCCGCCAACGGTGTAGAAGTAGACATTGGAAGAGACGGCTATGGCGCGCACCATATTCACCCAGCCGTGCGGCTTCCAGTCGTGGAATGTGTAGACAATGGCGGGGTCAGACGGATGGGGTACGGAAATGGAGCCGGTTACGAAGACCTGCCGGCTGGGGCTCAAGATCTTTTCGGCCAATGCCCCAATGGCAATGAACGGCTTGATGGTTGACCCCGACGGGTACTGGCCGGAAAGGGCGCGGTTGAAGATCGGCTCGTCCGGATCGTTGAGCACGTCGTCAATCTCTTCGGCGGTGCCTGTGCCGGGCACAAAGAGATTGCTGTCAAAGGTGGGCAGGCTCACGAGGGCCAGTATTTCGCCCGTGTTGGGATCCATGGCCACTGCAGCGCCCTTTTTCTTTCCGAGCGCTGCGCTGACGGCCGTAAGAGATTCGGTCAGCTCGGTTTGTAGATCACGCGAGATGCTAAGTTCAACGTTCTGTCCGGGGCGAGGCTCGCGGATGACCGCATCGGACTGCTCGGTGCGTCTACGGCGCAAACCCGGTTCACCCCGCAGCACTGCATCGTAGGCTTTTTCGATTCCCGTTTTGCCTATGAGATCCGCGAGCGCGTAGTCGGGCTGTTCCTGGCGTTCTTCCGCACCCACCCGACCGACGTAGCCAATAATGTGACTCAATAATGTGCGATCTGGGTACACCCGCGACAACTCTTGGCCCACCCCAAATCCCGGGAACTCGTCTGTCCGCGTCTCAAAAACTACCGCGGCTTCTTGCGTGAGCCCGGGCCAGACCACGACCGGCTCGGGCGTCTCATTGGTTTGAGCCTTGAGCACGCGCCGGCGCAACTCGGCCCGGTCAAGCGCAAAAAGTTCGCTTAGGCGCTCCAGGGTTTTGTCGAGCGCTTGGCCGCGAGGCAATTCGTCAGGTACGACTTCCAGAGTAAAACCGGGGACATTTTGAACCACGGGGTGGCCGTCCCGGTCGGTGATGATGCCGCGTGGAGCTGGCACCGGCAGGGTCTGGACGGTATGGCGCAAGGCGAGAGCCCGATAGCGACTGCCCTCCAGCACCTCGTACCGAAACGCAAACAACCAAAACAGCACGAGCATACCCGCGCCCGCGATGAACGACGCGCGCGCGGTTCTGAGTCTCACCACTCCCTCAAGGCGGTCATGGCCCCCGGTTTTCTGGGCCTCAAGGTCAGCGATGACATCTTCAACGGTGATGCCGGTTTGCGCTTGGCCGAGTCGCAGCTCGGTGTGCGGTTCAAACGGCAGGAAATCCATAACGTAACGGGGTTTTAAGGCGTCCGATAATCCAAAGCCACAGTCCGGCCAGGATCGTGATCGCGACCGCAAGGCGCAGCAGTTCCCATATTGACCACAGCAACGTTTCTGATGCGAGCAGTTGGGCCACGCCGTACGCGAGGCCGGCTGCGAGCACGCACGCTACAGCGAGAAGCGCGGTTCGGCTCCCGACCCCCCTTCGTTGGAAAAGACGTTGACTCAAGAGAAATGTGACCGGAGCGATGAGCAGCAAAGGCAGGGACAGCGTTCCGAGAGGCGAAATGCTGATGGTCTCAAGTAGAACGCTGCCGGCCACAGCGCTCACCATCGCGACTCCCGGTCCGGCCGAAAACCCGGCCGCCACCACGAGCGCGAGCACAAAAGGGAAGGTGCCGATCCCCGCTTGCAGGATCACTGCGCCCACCGCCAAAAGTAACATAATCCAAGGACGCATATCCAAGTTTTATCTGTTTTCTCCCACAACGACGAGTACAGTCTCGAGGCTGCGGAAGATCTCGACGGGAGCGACTGCGGCAGTGGTCAGCATCCCGGTTGTAGACTGGTCCACCGCGCTTATTGTACCGATGGTGAACCCACGCGGAAAGAGTCCATCTTGGCCAGACGAGAGCACCAGTTCGCTGTGATCGAGCTTTCGTCCAGGCTCCACAAGTTCAAGGCGCAGCCCCAAGCCCTTCCGGCCACGGATAAGGCCGGTCGCGCGACTATTCGCCGTAACAGAGCTGACCGAACTTGCGGGATCGGTCAGCACGCGGACCGCGGCCGAGCGGTTGTCCGTCCGGACCACCCGACCCACGAGGATGTCGCCGGGAGCAATCACCACGGCACCCGTGGTGATGCCGTCGCGCCGGCCACGATTGATCGTGATGTTGTCGCTGGTGAGGTCAGGGTCGCGGCCGATGACTCGGGCGGCAAGAAGCCGGAAACGCACTTCACCCGCGAGACCAAACTCGCGCCGTACGGTCTCGGTTTCTTTGAGCAGTTCTTGCAGCCTTACGTTTTCCGATCGCAGGGTGCGTGTCTCCGCGCGCAGGGTTATGTTTTCGGTGTACAGATCACGTACGGTGGACACGAAACGGACTGCGCTTTGGACGGCGGCGGTGGTTTGGTGCGTGAGTTTGACTGCGGGTAGCAGTATTGAGCGGATCGCGCCGAGTGCCGTTTGCATAATCGGCCAGCGAAGCAGCAGCCCGGCCACCACCACCGCCAGCACCAGAATTCCAGTAAGCCGCAACCAGGCGGATATGGTCATGACTAAGAAATTTTGAGCCCCATTTCGTAGGGAGTCGGCACCAGAAGAGGTTTCAGAGAGTCTATGTCTTCAAGGATGAGCCCGGTGCCGCGCACTACCGTGGTCAGCGGATCTTCGGCCACGCGCGTGGGGATCTGTGTTTCAAGCTGGACCAGTTCCGCCAGTTTGCGCAAGAGACTCCCGCCGCCCGCCAGCACGATGCCCCGGTCCATGATGTCGGCCACAAGCTCCGGCGGGGTTTCTTCCACAGTCGTTTTGATGGCGTTGACTACCGCGGCGACCGAATGCTGAATTGCCCGGCGGATGTGAGCATCGGTTACCGTTACCTCCTTGGGAAGTCCGGTGATGAGGTCGCGGCCGCGCATGGGAGCCTCTTCCGGCTTTTCGAGCTCCATGGCTGAACCGACGGCGATTTTCACCTCCTCGGCAGTACGTTCGCCCAAAAGCAGCTTGCATTCATCCCGGGCAAAACTAATGATGTCCTCTGACATTTTGTCGCCGGCAATCCGGAGGCTGCGACTGGTTACGATGCCGCCCAGTGAAATAACCGCGACTTCAGTCGTGCCTCCGCCTATATCCACGATCATGTTGCCGGCGGCGTCCTGGACCGGAAGGCGCGCGCCGATAGCGGCGGCCATGGGCTCTTCCACCAGATACACTTCGCGCGCGCCCGCATTTCGCGAGGCATCCTCCACGGCCCGCCTTTCAACCTCGGTTACGCCCGAGGGAATTCCGATCACCACCCGCGGCCGGGGCAACAGGGAAAAGCCGCCTTCGTGCACTCGGGAGATAAAATAGCGCAGCATAGTCTCGGTGATTTCAAAATCAGAGACCACGCCGGCAACCAAGGGCCGCGTGGCCACGATGTGGCCGGGGGTGCGGCCCACCATACGTTTGGCCGCAGTGCCGATTGCAAGAATCTGGCCAGTCTTTTGGTTGATGGCGACAACCGACGGCTCGTTAATAACAATGCCGCGGCCGCGCACGTAGACCAACGTATTGGCCGTGCCAAGGTCAATACCTATATCTTTCGAAAACAGGCCAAAGAATCTGTTGAGCACGTTTTTGGTATTAAAGCCGATATCCGGCCCGCGCCACGGGGTTTTCGGAAAAGAGGCTAGAGAAACGGTTGATCATAACAGCGCGAGCCCAGTATATACACGACCAGACGAAGAAAGCAAAAACGTTTCGCCGGCCGCAAGCTATCCAGTGCCACGTTATACTACGATCGTAGTATAATATGTAAGCGTTATGTAAACGTTTTGGATATTTTGGATTCTGAGCTTGATTTAAAATGAAGTTGTATATGCCGAACGCAAAAAGGAACCGGGAGCCGACTCGTCGGCTCCCGGTGGGCTAGATGGTTCGCGGATAAAGGCCGCGTACCTCCTGCGGGAGAGAATCCGCCGAGAGAGGCAGCGCGTATCCCTCCTCCAAAACCATTTTGTACAATTCCTCGTGCGCGTGCTGGATGAGCTGGAGCTTCTGGAGGATGGGAGGAAGTCTCCGGTCGGAAAGCAGCTCCTTGAGTTTCCTCACGGCGCGTTGGCGTCGCGACTCAACGAACAAAGGGACCCCTATGAGTCGGCCGGCGATCCCGCCGACGATCACGAACAGGATCGAAACCCCCAGACCCACCACAACGCGGATACTGCCTGATGTGGACGGGGGAGGGAGCGGGACGGCGAACGCCACGGCAAGCTGATCGGCGAAGATCGCGACGACGACACTTGCAAGGAAACCGAACACTCCACCCGCAAAGGGACACAATCCGCGTCCAAACTTCAAAAAGCGGAGCCCTGCGAGCGCATGACTTACTTCCTTGGCGAACTTTGCCTCATCGGGAGTGAGGCGCTCCACCAGAAAGGTGCGAACCGATCCACCCATGACCCCTCCTCCTCAATGTGGGTTTCTGCTCACGCTACTGCCTCGATTTTCTCCAAACAACCGAGCATGATCATCTCAAATTGCGTACGGCCGAAGCTGGGGAGCTCTGGGCCAATCGTGACGAAGAACGTCCGCTTTCCTCTGTCCCACACGCCTTCCCGTGCGGCACACAAAACGGCGACTGGAGCGGTCCAATCTTCGAAGCGGATAACGTCGGCGCTGTTCAGCGCGACTACGCTTCGAAGGCTGAGCGCGGCATTCTCCGCTCTCGCATCATAAAACGTGAGGCGAAGCCGCTTGCCGACTTCCGCGTTGCCGAGGGCTTCACTCAAATCCCGCTCGGTGATCATTTGTCGCCTCCTTTCGACACTCGGCCTTTGCGCCGCAGGGAGTTTTGGGGAACAAAACAACTTTACTATATTTATTGTTGCTCCGTCAAGGGCCAGAAAAGCAAAATTGCCGCCGAGGTTGGGGTAGCCGAATCGGGTCAAGCGCGCTCGTCAGCTATTTCGGGTGTGATCGAATTTCAATCAGGAGGTAGCGATCCTTAAGAATCTGAAAATAAAACCGCCACCCTCCGTTCACCCGAGCCTGCCAAATGTCACGGGCCTCTTCGTACTTCTTGGCATGCAGGGAGTGGTGGCGGAAATCGCGCAACAGGTGGCCGAGCTGTTTGCCGAAGGCCTTTTGGATCTGCTCCGGGGCTTTCTGAAACTGTCGGGCGAAATGGGGACTAAACTCAACCGTCATACCCTGGCCCGCTTCAGGGCCCGGATCGCAGCCTTAGCGTTCCTGAATGGACCAAGGACACCCTTCCGTTCGGCCTCGGCGAGCGAGGCGAGGAGCGAAGCGTGGAGGTCCTTGTCCACGAGCGCCTTCGGGGTCAACGTGATCTTTTTGCCTTCGACCGCAGCCTCGAGGAGGTCACCCACGGCCACGCCGGCGCGCTGGCGTACCGGCACGGGGAGCGTTACTCGATACTTCTCTTTGACTTTGACGACAGGCATGGAGACTATTGGTTAGAGTTAGAAAGTTGGAAAGTAAGAATAGCGTTAGTATAGAGGGTGTTGCGGGGACGGTCAAGTGCATCTATCTCCCGCATCGTCTCCTATTTGAACCGTTTTCCTATCTGTTCAATGGCAACCAATTCTGTCGTTTGGGTTGATCGAGCTTTGAGCTCAACCGAACCGCGCGCGAGGGTTTTCTCGCTTATCACCACCCGCCACGGCAAACCAATCAGATCGGCGTCGGCAAACTTGACACCGGCGGATTCGTCACGGTCGTCGTAGAGAACCGCAATCCCGACATCCTGCAGTTCACGGTAGAGTTTTTCCGCCGCCTCCATGATTCTTGATTCTTGATTCTTGATTCCAACGAGGTGTACGTCGTACGGCGCCACCTCTTTCGGCCACACGATGCCTTTCTCGTCGTGGTGCACTTCTACGACCGTGGCCATCACGCGCCCCGGCCCGATGCCGTAAGAGCCCATGACCACGGGCTTCATCGAGCCGTCTTCGTCCGTGAATATGAGATCCAAATCTTTCGAGTACTTGGTGCCGAGTTTATATATGTGTCCCACCTCGACGCTCGTGCCCTCTTTGAGTGTGCCGGAACAATTCGGGCATGTCTCCCCTGCTTTTGCGGTCGCAATTTCTGTATTCTGTGCGAACGCGCACGATTCGCAGTAGACGGTCGTATCTTCTCCCGCCTCGGTGAGCACCTGAAACTCGTGCGTGAAATCTTTGGTAAATGCTCCGCCTGACGCTTCCACGATTTTGGCGTCCAAACCGCAGCGCCGAAAGATGTTGGCGTAGGCAGTCTTGCTTTTTTCGTAATACGCGTCGAGTCCAGCCTGATTTCGATCGAAGCTGTAAAGATCTTTCATGAAAAACTCACGCAGCCGGATGAGTCCTGATTTCGCGCGCGGCTCGTTCCGGAACTTAAGTTGAATCTGATAGAGGTAGAGCGGCAGATCTTTGTAGGAACGAATTGAGTTTTTCGCGACTTCAGCCAGCGGCTCCTCGTGGGTTATGCCCAAGCCCAGCTCGCGGTCAGACGAATCTTTGAATTGGTACATCACGTCCCGCAAGGTTTCCCATCGACCGGTCTTGACCCAGAGGTCCTTGGATTGGAGAGCCGAAAGGAGTAATTCCTGCCCACCGATCGCGTTCATCTCTTCTCGGATGATCGTGTTAATCCGCTCGAGAACCCGAAGGCCCAATGGCAGAAAGGCGTACACGCCGGCCATGACTTTGGCCACAAAGCCGCCACGCACAAGCAGCTGCGCGTTGACCGACACTTCATCTTTTGGGTTTTGACGGGTTGTTTTTCCGAAGAGAATACTTTGGCGCATATGTGTGCCAGTGTCTATCACCAATCGCACGCCGGCGGGCCGCTGCAGAGCATCAACGACCAGTTGGGACGCAGAGGATCGTAGAACGGATCGGTGTCGGACCACGTGCCTTCCGGCGAGCAGTTGGCCAGCAGTTTGTAATTCGTCTCGTCCGATTTATAGAGGTAGGCGGACTTGGTGCCTACCAGACACCGCAGCGGCACGTACGGTGATTCGCCGCCTCGGGGATCGCGAGGCAGGGCCGAGACGTAGGTGGGGGTAAGTCCCGGGATCCAGTTGCCGCTGTTGTTGGAATAGAGATCTCCCGGCTCGGAAGAATACCAGTTGCTGCTGGTCGAGGGGTAGCGGTTGTTACGGTCGTAGTAGAGTTCAAGCGCGGTCTGGAGCTGGCGCATCGTGCTGCGCCGCGCGCTGTCGCGGGCGTTGATGCGCACGGTGCTCAAGGCAACGAGGATGATGCTGGCCACAAGCCCGGCGATCGCCACGACCACTAAGAGTTCAATCATGGTAAACCCCGTTTGAGCGGCTGCTCCGCGACCGGCTCGCGTAAATAACGCCATCTTATTGGCTACCCGCCGTCGCAGAGGGCCATGGGCTCTGTCCGTGGGTGAATGCGCGGTTGGTATTCCGGGTGGGGTTGAGGGGGGTATATTCCTTGAGGCTGTGGCGGATGACGCTGCAGCCCGCTTGGATTCGCCCGAAAGGCGAATAGCGGGCTGCCACGGGCTCCGCCCGTGGAGCTTCACTTCGGTGGGCATCGTCGTGAGGAGCTGGGTAAATCCGCGTTCGCCTCGGCTGGGGGAAATGCGGGTCATGGTCAGCGGGGACGCAGCGGCTTTTCAAGCCGCGGCGGCTCCCCTGGCGGCAGGATAATTTTGGCGTCAGGCGGCAGGGAGATGTTTGGCCGGCGATCCCGCAAGCTATAGGCCACAAGTAAGACCGACCCCGCGATCGCCAACGCCGTGAAGATGAGGAGAACGTACGTGGCCTGCGTGGCAGTGTGAACGATTCCGCCAGAGTGTTGAATGACCCAACGGACCATCTTGGGGGCGGAGGTTTCGTGGTAGTACTTCACGGCACCCCAACCATGAGGTTCGGGCGCGGCCGGAGCTTTACCTCTCAAATAGCCGCTCAAATCAATGTCGTCGCGGGAAGTTCCAGTTTCTTGTTGTTCTTGGTCAGACATACGCATTACAGACGCCAGCGTTGGACGTCGAGGATGCTTACCGCCACAATAGCAAAAAGCAGTAGAGCGAGGCCAATGGAGTGCGCGAGCTGCTCGGCGCGGCGCGGTACTGGCGAGCCCTTCAGTTTTTCGATCAAGAGAAAGAGTAGCCGTCCGCCGTCAAGCGCCGGAATGGGCAGACTGTTGATGACGGCCAGGTTGACCGAAATGATTGCGGCCAGCCGCAGCAGGTACCCAAAGCCAAGCTGGCTTGCGTCTCGCACCACCGCGGCGATGCCGATGGGCCCGGCGAGTTCCGTGGGCACGCGACCCCGCGTAAAGAGTCGAGCCAGTATATCGAAGAGTGCGACTGCAAAATCACGGACGAGCGCAAAGGCGGTGGTCGCTCCTTGCCAGAGTGCGGCGGGCAAAGGCAGGCGCTCAACACCGGTTTTTTCCATGGCAATGCCAATAGCTCCCTCGCCGGCCGGGGGATTCACGCGGGGCGTGATGGCAAGGCTGGAGACGGCTTTACCGCGCACCAAGGTGAAGGTGACGGGTTCGCCCGCAAAACGCCCGATGAATGCTTGGACCTCACCGATTTCTTTTGGTTCGAGGACTGCGTTGGCGTGCCGAAGTTCGACGATCGCGTCTCCCGCTTTGAACCCGGCCATGGCTGCAGGCGAGTTCGGAGCGACGAACGCAATTTGGATTTTGATATCGGTGAGCGCTTGGGGGTTGGTGGCTTTGCTGGCAGCAATCGGAGTTCCGGCTGCGAAACCGATCGTAAGCAGGATGATGGCGAGAGCCGTGTTCATAACGACACCGGCGAGAATGGTGCGTACCCTCACCCACCACGTTTGGCTCGCAAAGCTGCGCGGATCGCGTTCGGCCACCCCGTCTTCGCCGAAGATTTTTACGAACCCGCCAATGGGCAGCAGGTTGAACGAATAGATGGTGGTGGCCGCGGGGCGCCGTTTTGACCAAAACCCCGCTACGAGCTGCAGGCGGCCGGTGCCCGGGTGACGCTGCAGGCCGATGAGGCGCGGCGGCAAACCCAAGCCAAACTCTTCAATGCGAATTCCAGCCTGCCGGGCAGAAACAAAGTGGCCCAGTTCGTGGACAAAGACGAGAACGGTCAGGAGTACGATGAAGATAATGATTGTCATGTCCTCGTAATCTCTGCCTCTTTCTCCGCGCCCAGCTGCTCCAGGCGCTCTTGGCAGTGATCAATGATTTTTTGCAGCTCGGTTTTGCCACGGAACTTATCATCTTCGGAAATCTGTTTTTCTTTTTCGAGCGCCTGGATTTTCTTCCAGGTCTCCTCGCGGATGGTCCGAATTTTTACGCGTGTCTCCTCAAGGCGCTGATGGAGAGCCTTCAAGAGTTCTTTGCGCCGTTCCTCGGTGAGCGCCGGAACTGTGAGCTTGATGGATGTTTTGTCGAGGACGGGCGCAAGGCCGCTCGCCTGCGTTGCCAGCGCGTGTTCAATCGCCGGAATGACCGTTGGATCCCACGGCGTGATCAAAAGCACTCGGGGCTCGGGCACACTGATCGAGGCCACGGCCTTGAGCGGCAATTTGCTGCCGTAGGTTTCAATCATAACGTTTTCCACGATGGCGGGCGTGGCCCGAGAGGTGCGCAGTGCCGCCAGCTGCTCTTTAAGATACGCCAAGGCCGCTTCGAGCGGCTGGGACAAGCTGTGGAGGGTTTCTTTCAGCATGGACATGAACGTTATGAACCGAACAGGAGGCGTCCTTCGCCTCGGGCCAACCCCAAGAATATCGTTCCGCTGTGTATAGGATCAGCGATTAAGGCCACGATCCTGCGGCTGGTGGGCAGACGCACACTCTGCCAAGTCAGGCCCCCGTCATTGGATTTGAAGACGAAATTGCCTCCCCCGGCGTAGATGGTTTGAGGATCCGACATGGGCAGGGCGACTGCCGTTATGGGGAGCGCTTGAGGCGGGACAATAAGATTGAAGTAAGACCACGTGTTGCCACTATCGGTCGAACGCTTGAGCCCCTGGTTTGTGCCGGCGTAGATCGTGCCCGGCCGATTCGGATCGAACTCAAACGATCGTATCGCGCCCCCCAGTTTTGCCGACATATCCTCCCAGGTGTTGCCCCTATCCTTGCTGCGCAAAAGCCCCGACGATTTCAGCGCGATCCAGATTGTCCCGTCAGGAGCAAGCCGTAACAGCCCGACTTGAGCGCCAAACCACCGGAGCGCTCGCCAGGTTGTGCCCCGGTTTTCAGAGACGAGTGTGCCGCCGTCGCTTGTGCCGATGTATATTCTCTCTGGTCTTGACGGGTCGACGACGACCCCAACGATGGTGGCGTTCGTCCGGGCCGGTATAAAGACGGTTTCAAACGTTGCGCCGCCGTCAGTGGTGCGCTCAAGTTCGCCCCCGCGCTCAAGTCGCGCGCCCACATAAAAAAGCGCGGGGTTCACCGGATCTAGAGCCAGAGCCGTAATTTCGGTTCGGTTGGTGAGCGCTTGACCGGAGACTACTGGAGTCCACTCTTCGGCGCTCGAGGTGCTGCGCCAGAGGCCATGGCCGAGGGTACCAAGGTAGATCGTCTGGGGCAATTTCGGAAAAATTGCCAAGTGTGTTGCCTCAACCCCGGCGAGACTCCCTCCGCCGGCAACTTTTACCTTCTGAACCCAGGTCGCGCCGCGGTCTACGGTTTGAAACACTCCCCCGTCTCGGCCGCTCCCCGTGCCCAACCCGGCGCCGAAAAAGATCGCGCTCCCCACGCCGAGTGCGAGGATGATGAGCACGACGAAAGCAAGGATGACCAGCGCTTGTTTCATGAGAGGACGAGGGCTAGCGTATCGGCCGCCAATTTCGTGTTGAGGGCGCTATCCCGAAGGCGCTCGCGTAACGTATCAACGGCGCCCATCTGGCTCGCTAGGCGGAGCGAGAGGTTGGCGGGGGCGCCCTCGATGCTTTCCAACAGGGTAGTCCGGAGCGCGATCACAAGCGTATCCATGAACGCGCGAATTTCTTCGGGGCGGCCTTCGAAGATAGCGGCAAGCCGGCGGTGGCGTTTAACAAAGGTTGGGGCGTTGAGCGTCTCAAATGCGGCGCGAAGCGGATCTAAATTCCGGCTGCGCCACCACTTGAGCGCCAGCCCGACCCGGCCCGCAGCAAGACCCGAGAGTTCCCGGGCCTCGCGGACGCCCGCACCCTCTTGGACGAGCGCCGCTTCAATCAGTTTTGACGGCACCGGGTTTACCGGAATAGTAGTGAGCCGGGATTGCACGGTCTCTGGAAGCTTTGCGGGTTCATGGCAGACCATTAGAATTAGCGCCCCGCGGGGAGGCTCTTCCAGTGTTTTAAGCAACATGTTGGCTGCCTCGTTCGTCAGGCGTTCGCCATCGTCCACGATTACCACCCGCTGGCTACCGGAGAGTGAACTTAAAGCCAGGAAGCGGCGGACGCTGCGCGCTAAGGCAATCCCGATTTCCGGAAGTTTTTTTGTACTCGTATCCGCGTGCGCATCTAAGCCGGCTGAAATTTCAAGCAGGTCATCGGTCGCCCCAAGACAGCTCGGGCACTGTTTACAGGAATCTCTGCCAAGATCACCTTTTTGGCAGAGCACCCTGCGGGCAAGCTCGCGCGCCACAGTGGCTTTGCCGATATGCTGCGGGCCAACAAAAAGGTAGCCGTGTCCCAGACGATTGTGCCGGTGGCTATGGCTGAACCACTTGAATACTGTTTCGTGCCCGACAATCATTCTCCTAATATAGTGAGTTTATCTGTAAGAAAGGCGAGCGTTGTTTATGTATCAAGCAGGGCGGGCTCGGAGCGGCATCTGAGGCCAAGCGGGGTGCGGAGCGAACTGCTTCGCTCCGCACGGGCGTTGCCGGTTGAGCGTGTCCCGAGTTGCAGCGAGGGACGCGAGACCGAGAACGCAACGCCCCGGGCATTCCTAAGGGCGAGCGAGGCGGGATCGGTTGTGCTCAAGTCGGCGCAAACCGGCCAGCAGCACCTCCGGACTTGGATCGTCGAAGAATTCGCCCGTTACGCCCTCGCGGACGGTTTCGGTTGCGCCACCGGCACGCAACGCCAGCACGGGAGAGCCTGTCAGCATCGCTTCCACCGCGGCCATACCAAAATCCTCGGCCGCAGGCAGGACAAAGGTGCGAGCGTGTTGGAGCAGATACGCCACAACGTGATCCGGCTGCCAGCCGAGAAAGCGGATGGTCGGGCCGGCCAGTTTTTTTAGATGAGCGAGTGCCGGCCCCTCGCCTACAACCGTAAGGCGTCTACGAATCCTGGTGTAGGCCGAGACTGCGATGTCAATCCGCTTGAAATGCCTGAGTGGGGAGACGATGAGGTCGTAATGAGACGGAATGACGAATGACGATGGCCGAGGATCGTGTGCCGCTCCGAGCTGGCGGACGGGTGGGTAGATGATCGGCGCGTGGCGGCGGTAGTACTTGGCGATGCGCGCTTGTGTGGTCTTGGAGTTCGCAATGAGCAGCTCCGGACGTTGAGCAGCCTGGAAGTCCCAAAGACGGAGGTAATGAAAGATGACCCGTGCTGCCTTGGCGCGAACGCCGGTAACGCCCCGCTCAAGCAAATACTCATGGGTCCAATCCCATAAATACCGCACCGGAGAATGGACGTAGCTTACGTGCCGGACTCCGGGTTTGGTGATGAGTCCTTTCATGAAGCCGGCCGAAGAGACAACCAGTTCTGCTTCCGGAAGCACGATGCTTTCTACGGCCGTGGGGATGAGCGGCGCTTGGAGTATGGCGGGTACGTTCTGCAGCCAAGAGGTATAAACCCGCGCCCGCGGGAAGTGCTCAACTAAGATGCGTGGGTCTGCGGCCAGCGTGTAAATTGGCGCTTCTGGCAAGCGCTCGTGGAGGACTTGGAGCACCCGCTCGGCACCGCCAAAGCGGTTGAGAAAGTCGTGAGCGAGGACGATGCGAAGCACGGAGGCGAGTAGTTAGTAGTTAGTAGTTAGGGGCTGGTGCGCCGTAATGGCGGCGAGGGTTTCTGTGGCGGTCTTCTCCCACGAGAAGCGTTGGGCGCTGCGCCGGCTTCCTTCAACCAATATGGCGCGGAGCTGCGGGTTACGCGTGACTTCAACCAGCGCACCGGCGAGGTCCGCATCGTCCCCCGCACGCGCCCATCGAATGCCGCTGTCCGCGATCTCTCGAAACACGGGGATGTCTGCCGCGATGACGGGTGTTCCGACTGCCTGCGCCTCAATCAAGGGAATCCCAAAACCTTCGGCGTGCGACGGAAAGACCAATGCCCGGGCCCCTCTGAGCAGCGCCCACTTTGTGTCTTCAGGCACGTAGCCGGTGAAAACGATTGAGTCGGTTGCTGGAAGCTTGCGGGCAAGCGCGATGAGGCGAGCAGTATCATGACCCCAGGGACCCGCAATGACAAGCTGGTGCCTAGTGCGGTGCTCCACGGCAGCTTGGTTGAACGCCCGGATGAGACCGTCCACGTTTTTCTTAAAACCCACGCGGCCCAGAAACAGGAAAAAAGGCTTTTGGACTCCTGCGGGGAGTTCGCTTCCGATCGGTGAAGGCACCGAGACACCGTGATGGATCACGATCGCTCGACCAGCCGGAAACCCGTAGTGGCGTTCGAGCGCTCCCGCAGTCGCTTGGGAAACCGCAAGCACGACGCGGGCCTTTTTGAGCGAGAGCGCAGTTAGACGATCAAGATAGATGCGCTGCCAGAAGGGATAGTGCTCTGGGTACTCTTTGAACTCGCAGCCGTGAATCGTAACCGCAACCGGACCGGCATAGGCAAGCGGCGGGAATTGGCTCGGGAAGAACATAATGTCCGGCCGGTCGCGCCAGAGCGAGAAAGGCAGGCGCCCCTGCGTCCAGAGAAACGGCGCCCGGAGTTGGCGGAACGTAAACGAAGGCGGCAGGTTGAAATCTAGAGGTGTGTGGCTATAGACGAGAAACGTATGCTCTGGCGGCTGATTGGTCGCCCAAGCCCGCAAGAGCTGATATGTGTACTCGCCCACCCCGGTTCGTTCTGGATTTACCGCCGCGACGGCGTGGATGCCAATGCGCATAAGTTTGAAACTTATCGTACCGGCTGCACACGTCGCTGCCGAGTACGATGCAAAAGTTTGCGTTCTTGAGGCACGCTGCTTCCGGATAGCGGCTATGAGCGCCTCAGCATGATGCTGCGTTTATAGATGTCGAGGTGCTCGAGCGCCACTCCGGTGCCGCGCGCCACGCACAAAAGCGGATCTTTGGCGATCGTCGCCGGCACGCTGGTCGCTTCGGAAATGAACGTATCAATGTTGCGAAGCAATGCGCCTCCGCCTGAAAGCACCATGCCTCTATCCATAATGTCGGCCGCAAGTTCCGGCGGAGTTTCTTGAAGCACTTTCTTGACCGTCTGGATGATCTCTCGAAGTTGATCCGTCATCGCCGCGGTAACCTCGTTCGTCGAGATTTCAACGATTTTGGGCAGGCCTTGGGCCAAATCCCGGCCCCGGACTTCAAGCCACTCTTGCTCTTTGACCGGGGTGGCCGAGCCGATCGCCATTTTAATCTCTTCAGCCGTGCGCTCGCCGATAACAAGTCCTTTCTTTTTCTTTACCTCTTCCATGATGGCTTGGTCTATCTTGTCTCCGCCCACCCGCGCCGAAGCCGAAGCCACAATGCCGCCGAGCGAAATAACCGCGACTTCAGTGGTGCCTCCGCCGATATCCACGATCATGTGTCCGGCCGGAGTGTTGACCGGTATGCCGGCGCCGATTGCGGCCACGATAGGTTCTTTCACGATGTAGGTAGCTCGCGCTCCGGCTTGCGTTGCCGCATCAACCACTGCGCGCCGCTCGGTTGAAGTAATCCCGGCCGGTACCGCCACCATGACTTCCGGCCTAAACAGCCGCAAACGCCCGCCAGCTTTGTTGATGAGATAACGGAGCATTGCTTCGGTTACGCGGTAGTCGGCAATTACGCCGTCTCGGAGGGGCTTCGCTGCGATAATGCCAGCCGGAGTGCGACCCAGCATGTTTTTGGCCTCGAGCCCCACGGCCAGCACTCGGTTGTCGTCAACCGAGATCGCGACAATTGAGGGTTCATTGATGACCACGCCGCGACCCGGCACGTAGACAAGCGTGTTGGCTGTTCCGAGGTCAATGCCGAGGCGGCGGGAAAACATGGACTGAAATCCAAATTTCAAAGCTCAAATTTCAAATCAAGTTCAAAATGACGCCGCGCGTCATCCTGAGCGCAGCGAAGGATCTCGAGATCCCTCGGTCGCTCCGCTCCCTCGGGATGACAACCGAGTTGTCACTTTGAGCTTTGGATTTAATTTGTCATTTGGATTTTGACATTAGACATTACACTTCTAACCGCTGGATATCTGCGCCAACAGCCTGTAAACGTTCTTCCAGTCGCTCGTAGCCCCGATCCAAGTGCTCAATGTCTTTGATGATTGACTGTCCTTGCGCCACCAAAGCCGCAATCACAAGTACCATGCCCGAACGGATATCAAAACTGGTAATTTCGCGGCCAGTCAGCGCCGTGGGGCCAACCACCATGGCGCGATGCGGGTCAAGAACCGTGGCGTTCGCGCCCAGACGCTGAAGCTCTTCAATGTAGCGCAGGCGCCCTTCATACATCCACTCATGCAGGAGTGTGGCGCCGTCAGCTTGAGTCGCCAGAACCGCAAACGGCGGCAGATGATCCGAGCCGAGTTTCGGATAGAGCCCCACCTGAAGTTTTACCGCACGGTAGGGGCCCCGGTGGGTTAATATCCGAAGCACGCTCTCCTTTTTCCCGCTTTCTACTCGATACCGAACATCCATCGCTCGCAGAGCCGCCAACACGCTATCGAGACGTTCATCCAAAATTGGCCCCACCGTTACGGAGCTGCGGGTCGCGGCCGCCAACACCGCGAATGCGCTTACTTCGAGTTCATCGGGTTCAAGGCGGCAGCGAAAGCCGCGCAAAGAGCGCGCCGGTCTGAGGCGAATAAACGGCGTGCCGACTCCCTCCAGCTTGACCCCCATCTGCCCGAGAACTCCGCAGAGCGCCTGGACGTGAGGTTCCATGGCCGCCAAACGTATTTCACTGCTGCCATCGGCCAAGGCCGCCGCAAGCAGTGCGTTCTCTGTGCCAGTTACACTGGTTTCCGTCAACACCACGCGACCGCCGGAGAGCCGCGACTTACTCGAAATCTTCATCTCGCTGCCCTCCGAAACTCGCGCCCCGAGTGCCTGAAATGCGTCCAGATGCACGTGGACGGGTCGCGGCCCGATCAAATCGCCACCCGGGTACGGCATCCGAACATTTCCACACCGAGCGAGCAGCGCACCGGCAATGACAATGCTGCCTCTAAGCCGGCCGACCAATTCGGCCCTCAAACCAGCCGGATCAACCGATTTGGCCTCAACCTCCACGGCATCTTCTGTCAGCCAGCGCACCTTCGCACCAACCCCCGCCATAATCTCAAGCATGCGGCGCACATCGGAGATGCGCGGCAGATTGGTAATCCGGCAGGCGGATTTCGTGAGCAGTGTTGCTGCCAGCACCGGGAAGGCGGCGTTTTTGGAACCCTGCACCCGGATTCGCCCGACCAGAGGCTTGGCGCCTTGAATGCGGTAGCTGGGCATTGTTGCCTAATCGTACGGTGGGCATGCACCGTTGGCAAGTTCATGAGAACGTGCCTACAATAACCTAGTATGAAGCTTGCCACACGCCGGTTTCTCTTTTGGCTCTCAATTGGCTTTTTTGTCGTGTTGGCACCCCTAGTTATCGGCTACGCTATCGGCTATCGGTTTGATTTTTCCGAGGGCGGCTTGGTGCGCACCGGCGCGCTTTTCGTGGAGGCGGAGCCGAAGAGGGTAGAAATCATCATTGATGGCAAACCGACCAAGCGCACGGGGACTATAATCACCAATTCAACTTTCGTGCGTGATCTTGCTCCCGGGCGCCACCGCGTGCGGCTTGAAAAAGAAAGCTACCAGCCATGGGAGAAAGAACTCGAAATCCGCCCCGCGGTCGTGACCGAAGTGCGAGGCGCGCGTCTCTGGCCGGCCGGGCGCGCGCCGGAAAATGTCGCGGTCCTCGGCCAGATTGACCCCGGGACGCTAAGACCATCGCCTGACGGTCGCGCGCTAGTTTGGGCGAGCACTTCCGGTCGAGTGCGAACGTGGCTTAAAAAAGACCTGCCTGATGGCCAAGTCGGTATCCTTGACTTTGCCACTCTCTTCGGGCTCAACAGCCGGAGCGCGGCAACTTTTGCTAGTGCCGCGACTGTTGATTGGTCTGCGGACTCGCAGTATCTCGTGGTGCGCCGAGGTGCGGACTGGTGGCGCTTGAGCCTGGATATCCGACGCGTCGAACGGCTGCCCCGACTTAACGGTCCGGGGTTGGTGCTTACCCCAGACACAGCGCTCACGATTGACGAACTCGGAATCCTGAACGCGTTCAGCCTACCCAACCAGAACATTGAAGCCATTGCGACGGCGGCGATAAATCCGATCCCGACCCCGGCCGATCGGCTCATCGCGCTCGACCGCGACCACGTGCTACTCCTCGATCACACCGGCACGTTACGCTGGTTCAACCCGAAAAGTCAGCTCTTCGAAGGGCTGGCCACCCGCGTGCGCGACTCGGTTTTTTCGCCGGATCGCACAAAAATTCTTTGGCGGACCGCCACAGAGCTGTGGGTGCGCTCGCTTACCCCCGAAGGGCAGAGCGAGCTGGTTACGCGCTTATCAAGCCCGCTTGCGCAAGCGCTCTGGGCGGATCGGCAAAGCGCCCACATACTTTTTAGCACGGGCGATGCGGTGAAGGCGATCGAGTTGGACGCTCGCAGCGGCCGCAACAGCGCCGACCTTATATCGGTCAATGCTCCGACTGTCTTTCTGGGTTCAGGGGGGGAAAGTCTTTTGATTATTACTGCAGGGTCGCTGAAACGACTTTCGCTCCGGTGAAGCTCCACGGGCAGAGCCCGTGGCCCTCGGCGACGGCGGGTAGACGCCAAGAGCGCCCGGTGCCTGAAGCGCCGGCCGCTCTGTTATCCTTGGCCAAAGCTCACGCCGTAACCGGCACCGGAAGAGTGGCCATCTGCCGGCGGACGTTGAGCGAACGCCTGATCAGAAAAGCGAGCGCGCCAACGTTGAGTAGAAACAGCCCCACTTCCACCATCGGGAAGAACTGCCGGAACGTGAGCCCCACTTCCCAGAACGCCTTGATGCCTATCCCCTCGGTCGCAAAGTAATGCGTCACCTCATGAGAGAAACCAGTTAGGCTCCGGTCAATCAGAACTTTAAAGAGCCGGTAGCCGGTCAGGCCCGAACTCAAAAGCGAAATGGCGAGCACCGTATAGAGCGAACGCTGGTAGGCAATGAGCGTGGCCTCGCGTTTGACGCGGCGCATGATGCGCGGGGTCAGATCCTCGCCGAGTTCAAATTGTATCAGCCGAGAGAAAATAGTTTTCATATTATTTCCAGGGCGACGCTGGGTTGAGGCGCACAGCCAGCAGTACCGGCGCGTTGAGCTTGCCACCGCCAAACCCTCTTTTGCCGCTGGCCTCGGTTTCCAGTTCTTTGAGCAGGGCGCGCTTGGCCCTAAAGAGGTGGGTTTTCACCAAATCGAGCGATATGCCGAGAGTGGCGCTGATTTCCTGATACGCGAGATCTTCGTAGTAGTAAAGCAGAAGCACCGACCGATACTTTGGGCTAAGCTGCTGGAGCGCAAGTTCGAGCCGGCGCGCATCTTCTTGGCGCACTGACAACTCGTGCGGGCTGAGCCCCTTGTCCGGGACCGTAGCCGCAACCACTTCGTCAAGTTCTTGGGTGAAGTTGCTGGCCCGCTTTCGCTTGCGCCATTGGTTGACACCAAAGTTGTGGGCAATGGCAAAGAGCCAGCTTGCAAACCGCTCCGGAGTGCGGCAGGTCTGCAATTTCTGGAAAGCCGCCGCGAACGTCTCTTCCACCAAGTCTTCGCAATCTTCCTTGTGGTGAGTGAACCTAAAAAGGTAATTATACAGGCGTTGCTGGTAGCGCTGGACAAGAGTCGCAAAGGCGTTGGTGTCGCCCTGGACAACCGCAGCCACCACTTCTGCGTCAGTTGAACTGGACATAGAAGCCGTCCTCGTGATTACCTACCGCTTTTGCCTCTTGTAAGATAGACAGGGGAGTGCCGCAATAGTTGCAGTGAAGCTCCATGGGCAGAGCCCTTGGCCCTCGGCGACGGCGGGCTGAGGCTGTGCAACATTCGGGTTGGGCAGACGTCTCCCTGAATGTACCAAAGGTCGCTTTATCCGTTTTCATCATAAACCGCCCGAGCTGAAAGGCAAGGGCGGTTTTGAGTTTCTATCGTCCTACCCACTCGTTTTTGGGGATACCCGACTGCCGGATGATACCGGCGAGTGTTCTCGGTTTCAACACACGGCTACCGTGGAACGGTACGCTGACCTGACGAGGTTGCCCTCCGTGCTTCCCTTGGTAAATAAAGTGGCTCCCCCTCGTGTGCACATGCACAAATCCGTACTCCTTTAGAAACCGAACAATATCCTCGGCGGTCCAGTTAAACACGCGCCGCGGCATACACCTTACGCAGGCACAAGCTCTCGGGTAAGGTCCGGCGAGATATAGTGTGTGCCGGCAGTATGTATCGGGAACACTGGCTTCAGATCGTTCAGGTGTTCCCACATACGTTCATACTCGGGGTCCGGCGTCTGGTTCAAAATGATGGGTCGCGCCTTCGTTTTTCTCGCTGCCTCAACGTACCCCGCGATGGCCTCGAAAAGGAGCAACAGCGCTTCTTCGGGTGTGCCCCCCGCTTCAACGATGTTGAACTCAAGACCGACGGCATACCAGCTGTCGCCGTCCTTAAATACGATATAGCGCACTTCTCCACGCTTGAGGGTATTTTTGTATTTTGGTCGTCCCATATTCAAGCAGATTCTCGCCTAGTCATAGCAGCGAAGTCAAGTGCGTTCATGGATTCCGATACCAAATCAGTAGAACTACTCCAATAACAAACCGCTCTCACCTAGGGGCAAGAGCGGTTAGCTGCTCGAGCGATCATCTGCGGACCTACCCCCTTCTTGCTCTTTTTAGGATAGCGCCCGCTGGGCCCAAGAGACCAATCCCGGTTCCCTTGGTTGCTTCTTCTGCCAACTTACGAAGAAGAGGAGGGACGGCCAGATACCGAGCCTTGGAGGAACGAATCACTTGCTGAATCCCCTGGGCAACACCGCCTTTCTTGACTTCGACCTCGATGACTCGGTCGGGAGTTACGATGTCGATGCCTTTGTTGCTCTTATAGATAGTTCCAAAGCGGCGCGCCAGGCGCCTCGCGATTTTATCGTGCTGAGTCATGTATATTCTAGGGTAAAGTTTCAATTTAGACACCTGATTGTTCTTTGAGAAGTCTCAAAAGTCGCATTAGCTTGCGGATCTGCGGCTCACGGCGATGGTTGTAGCGCCACACGTACTCTCCGAGGTAGATCGGGAGGCGCGATTTCCGG
>JACPXH010000016.1 GCA_016196625.1 Candidatus Parcubacteria bacterium
ATGGATGGAAACTCGGCTACGTCTTTCCGGACGCGAACTCACAGACGCCGGTCAACACGGACTTCATCTTCAAGAGCAATACTGCAGGGATGTGGACTGAGCGAGTCAGGGTGACGGCCGCGGGCAACGTCGGGATCGGCACCACCACTCCGACCCAGCAGCTCGATGTGGCGGGCAATATGGCCGTCCGCAAGGGCGATAAGCTGCTCTTGGATTCCGATGATGCGACCGCGGATACCTATATCGTGCGGAACATGTCATCGACGACGGTGAGTTGGGTGGTCGATGGAGTGGAACTGGCGGTCTTGAAGAAGCAGATGGAGATTCGGTGATGGAGACCCTTCGAGAAGCCAGCGTGCCGGAGCGTGGCTATGAGATGAGCGTTAGACACCGTGCTGCGGAAAGGATCTTGAATGGCAAGTCGGATTGCCGGGAGAGAAAGTGCCGGTTTTCGCTCACCAGGATGTCAGCGCCGACCCACTCGGTGTATGCCGCGATGAAGGCGTCAGCCGGTTTGAGGCCTTGCGCTTCATATTTGCTGCCGAGAGCGAAGGGCACCACCTCATCCTCGTCAATCTGCCCGATGGCTCGCATGACGTTGAAGAACTCACGCGAGCCCTCTGGGGTCAGATGGCGCAGCACCTCCTGGACGATGGTCCGTGGGATTCTCATGAGATGGCGAGACGTTTCCTTCAGGAGTGAGTCGAGGAGATCTCGACAAGAAAGTTTTGGCAGGAAGCCTAAGGCGAAGATGAACTCGTTGGAATCAAGGACGAACAGCGAGCTTTTGATGCCACAGGTCCTCTCGCACGGCTCGGATTCGCTTGATCGCCTCTTCCTCGGAGAGACCTTCAAAGGGAGAGGGACGACTGGAAATCAGCGTCCGCAAACGAGCGAGGCTTTCTCGGGCTTTCCGACGAAGCTGGGCAGGAGACTCAGTCTGACGGTGTGTTGTGCTCATGAATCTGCTCCTATTGGCACCATACCGCACGTCGACTCGGTTGTCAAGGTCGCGGTTTCCAAGTCGTTGCTCCCACAACTGCTCGCGCGTTTTGCGCAACTCCTCGATCACCTCGTCTTTGCTCATTCCTGTGAATGGCGACGGGCGCTTCGCGACCAACTCGCGAATCTTCTTCAAGTACTTGAGGGCGTCCTTCGCCTTCTTTTCCATCGTTGCTCACCTCCACGGACAGTCTACGCGAGCCTCGACGAGGTGTCAATGACCGCTGGCAACACCTCCCTGAGGCTATTTCAGGGATGCCGCCAACGTGTTGGTTTTTGTCAACAAGTCGGCGGCCATGCTGACATGACGTGGCGAGCGCTCACCAGCGCGCTGCTCGCGTTGGCACTGGTCACTGGTCACGGATCACTGGTGTCTAGTGTCTGGGCCGACGAGTTCGAGGTGAAGGAAGACCTCACCGTCTCCGGCACCGGTGGGACGCTGAAGAACCCCAATCTGGAAGTCCAGGGCAACGTGGGGATTATGAAGGACCTCTATCTCCACGAAGGGATGGTGGCGGCGCCCTACGGCGGCCTGGGCCGCTACGAGAACCTCCTGAAACATTCGGAAGAATTTGATGACGCGACCAGCGGCGCAACCTGGACCAAGACCAACCTCACCGTGACCGCCAACGCGACCGAGGGGCCGGAGGGGACGACCACCGCCGAGACCCTCACCGTCGCCGGCGTCTCGCCGGGCTCGATCAGCCAAACGGTGCCAACCACCGTGACCCTGCCCTACACCGTCTCAGTGTGGGCCAAAGCCGACACGGCCACGACCGTGACCTTGGAGCTGACGACCGATGGAACCGGAGCCACGACACAGACCATGAGCGCTCCCCTGACCTCGGACTGGAAGCGCTATAGCCTCAGCAAGAGCGCGGGGGCCGGCGCCACTCCGACCGCGGTCATCGCCACGATCAAGACGACCGGCGCGGTGGGGGAGACGCTCCACGTCTGGGGCGCCCAATTGGAACAGCACAACCCCCCGGGCGTCTATGTGAAAACCACGACCGACCCGGTCGCCGCCGCCCGCGGACTCACCGCGAACTCGGCCCACATCTTCGGCGACCTGGAGATCCACGGCCAGCTCCTCCAGCATGGGGGGGCGTCGGGCCAGACCTTGACAGGCACCTTGACCTTCTCCAACGTGCCCACCGATCTCACCACCGGCCCCAACGAGCACCTCGCCCTCATGCCCAACGGGACGGGCAACGTGGGGATCGGCACCACCGCCCCCACCCAGAAGCTCGAAGTCGTCGGCACCGTGAAGGCCACCTCCTTCGATGGCGCTCTCAACACCGCGGGCAACCTCACCTCCTCGGGCAACCTGCAGATCAGCGGCCCTGGGCCGCACTACCTCAGTAACGGCAACGTCGGCATCGGGACGACGGCTCCAGGGCAGAAGCTGCATGTCAAAGGCACAACGACTGACAGCTCGGCCCATAGCCTCTATGTCGAGAACGCGAATGGTCGTGTGCTCATCCGAGCCAGAAACGATGAGAAGGTGATGATCGGTAATGTGACCGGGGCCGAGCAACTCGATGTCGAGGGAGGCATCCGGAGCGCAGGCGGCAATGTCATCGCTGCCGGCGCCACTAGCTATGTCGCGGCGAGCCGACACTATTTCTCAGGAACAGCCTTAAATAAATACGTCGATAATGCCAAGCTGTTGACCGCCGACGCTGCAGACTTCACCTTTGATTTGGCTGGAAACGCCACCATGACCGTAGGACGAGAGTTGGCGAACGCCAGCATTACCCTGACACCCAAGGGAACCGGAAATGTCCTGATTAGCTCGGGCAACGTCGGCATCGGGACGACGAGTCCGAGCTTCAAGCTCAGCCTCTCCGACGGGACCGGATTTATGCACCTCAATCCAACAGGGTGGGCGCAAGAATTCCGAACCAATGGCATAGGACCGTGGCTGTTCATGAATAGTGAGGTTCGGCTGGACGCGGTGGGTGGCGTGGCCAAGATCGGTTCTCAAGGTGCGACTACTCCGTTCGTGCTGGCGATCGATGGAAGCGAGAAGATGCGTGTGGATACATCGGGCAACGTCGGCATCGGGACGACGGGGCCGCTGGGGAAATTGAACGTGTACGAGGGCGCCTACACGTCGGGGTTGACGACGTATACCAATGGCGGGGAAGGGTTAGTCGTGAATGCTCGAGTGGACAACACCGCCAATTATCTTGCGACGGTGGATTTTGTCGGGCTACGAGCGTCGGATGGCACGAACGGGGGGAGTCAATTTCGGTTCTGGACACAACCCCGTTCAGGCGGGGCTCCCGACGTCAGGATGTTGATCGATCGAGACGGCAACGTCGGCATCGGCACCGCCACGCCGGGCGCTAGGCTCCAAGTCCTCGGCGGCGACGTGCTCATCGGCAATCCCACCGTCCATGACACCACCCCGGATGAAGACCTTCTCGTCAAGGGCAACCTCGTGGTCGATGGCCAGATCGTCCAGCACCTGGGCGGGGCCAACGCCTTCGATGCCCTGACCGTCTCCGGCGACACCTTCCTGGCCACCACCTCCGGCAACGTCGGCATCGGGACGACGAGTCCGGGACGAACGCTGTTTGTTAATGGGGCTGGTGGTGCAAATGGTTCAATATTGGTAAGTACTGGCTTTTTTGAAGCAGATGGGGTGAACGCGAACTCTGCAACAAATGGTGGAACATCGAACTTGCGCATTGGTTGGCCGACTTCAGCAAGAGTTGGATTCAATTTGCAGGGTACGGAAGTTATGTCTATGTTACCAAGCGGCAACGTCGGCATCGGGACGACGAGTCCGCAACAGAAACTCCATGTGGAGGGGCAGTGCGTGACGGGGGATACGTTGCTGCCGGTGATCAGAGCATCAGAGGCTAGAGGCTTGGAGCTTGGAGCTTGGAGCTTGGAGCTTGGGGTGGCTGGGAACCGACGAGACGGATCAACTGCTAATGGGCGTGCTTCTCTTTCTGCTGACGCCGGCGTAACACCGCGACATACGCAACAGAGAAGACAAGAATTGCGACAGCCGCAAGGATCATCTCCATCACTCTTCACTCCCTTCTGGGTAGAGGACGATACCCCCCACCAGCAGCACAAGACTCATGATACTGATCGTCATCCTCCACCCCCATGGAAACTTCTCGAAAAACTGGCTGACGAGTCCAGCTACAAAGATGGCTTTGCCGAGGTCAGTAATGGTCTTCGCAATGAACGCAATCTTCCCTTCAGGCCACGATCTCATCTGGCCTCAGTATCGCACACGCCTCACACCCTGTCAAGCGCCTCGGCGCAGCCGGACGCCGCGTCTCCGAGTTCCCAGCTCCTCACTCTTAGCCCTATCGAGTTCATCCCGATCACCGCCGTCCAGCCCGGAGATTACGTTCTCTCCCTCAATGAGGCGACGGGGACGCTGGAACCACACCGGATCAATGGGCTGCTGGACATGGGGGTGCAGCCGGTGTTCAGATTAACGACGGCGAGCGGCCGGACGATCCGCACGACGGGCAATCATCCTTATTTGGTGTGGACCTCGAACGTATCCCGTTCCAGCTCCACCAACCGGCCCGCGATGTCAGCACCGACCGAGCTCGCAAACAGCACGCCGAGCGCAGCCTGCTGTGCGACCAGCGTGGAAGGGAAGACGCGGAGGACGATCCGCCCCGGGGTGCCCGCAGGGGGATATAGCGCGGTGCTCAGAAAATCGGTGTCGTTGGTCAGCAACACCCGGCCATCGGTGTGGGCGAGCGAAGCCAGACGCGAGTTTTTGAACCCCTTGGGGGCGGTGGCGACGTCATGGCCCGTGGCGCGCAGCCAGCGGATGAGCCGGCCCTTGACGTTCTCGTCAGCGAGCAGCTTCATGCGGAGCGAAAAAGAATCGTTCACCTCCCGTGACGCTGGCCGCATACTCGAGCGCCGCATGGATATGCGCGGGAGTCAGGCTGGGAAAGTCTTCGATGATCTCTTCCATGGTCTCGCCACCCGCCAGCATCTCCAAGATCTGCCAGACCATGATCCGGGTGCCTTTGAAGGTCGGCTTGCCATGGCAGATCTGGGGGTCCGCGACAATGTGGTCGTTGATCACGATCCGCTTCATCCCCTCTCCTCCGCGCTTCGACATTCGATGTCTACGATCCTCGCCTCTCATTATACCACAGCCCCCGACGCCGTGGCGTTTCGCGCTGGCTTCGGTCAGTGGACGAACGTCAGCCAGCTTCACGTCGGGGAAGCGATCGCCGTCGCCGGGCAAGACGGCTGGGTATTCTTCGAACGGATTGTGGACATCGAGCGACTTCCACCCGAACCCGTCTACGACATCGAGGTGGAGGGGACGCACAACTTCGTGGCGGGACATTGGATTGAGGCGGCTGCGCCGCAGCTAGGAGCTAGGAGCTGGAAGCTAGGAGCAAGCACTTCTAGCCCCCAGCCCCCAGCCCCTAGCCATGTGGAGTACATTCCGATCGATGAAATGCAGCGAGGAGCTAGGAGCTCGAAGCTCGGAGCAATTGCCCCCCCGCCCCCCCCCCCCCCCCCCCCCCCCCACTCTCAGGGCGAAGCGCGGCATCAGGGGGCGCCACCTGGAGTATCATTGCCAATGGCGGAGATGCAACTTACGGTCCTTATGGGTCTCTTACCATGCGCGAGAGCGATGTAGGAGCTAATGTAATGACAATTTTAGACAGCGGCAACGTCGGCATCGGGACGACGGGGCCGGCCGCCAGGTTCCATGCGGAAACCGGGGACAACACGTCGATAACCTATCCTCTACAGTTTGCGACGCCGTTGAATTTTTACGTCACCAGCTCCATCAACACGGCAAACCTGACGACGCTCGCCAACACGACGATAAATAATCTCGACTATGTCACGCTCACCCCGTCTTCGGCGCTTGCCAAAACCACCTACGGGCGGGTGACCTATGTTGTCGTGCCGCTAGGGGCCACGAACGGAACGACCGGCGGGGTCATCGGTAATGTGACGGATGCGTATACATACGGCTCCGGCAACATCGGAAGTATTACGGGTCTGCTTGCGCAGGGGCTGAATATCGGCACCGGAACCGTAACAAATACTTCCGGTGTTGTGGGTAGCGCTGGTATCTCATCGAACGGCAACCAGACAGCGGCGGTCACGAATTCCTATGGTTTTTATGGACAGGCAGTCAACAGCAGCACCGGCGGCACGATCACCAACCAATACGGCGTCTACGCCACCCTCTCGAACGCCGGCACGGTGACGAACCGCTACGGCGTCTACATCACCGGCGCGAACACCGGCACGCTCACCAACACCGCCTACGACCTCTACGCCGCCACCGCGAATGCCTA